>NZ_JAXOJN010000003.1:0-583874 GCF_036663715.1 Sphingomonas arabinosi | reverse complement strand
CCTTCGAAAGGGCTTCCGTTTGGGGCTGTCGGCTCCGGGCTACGCCCTACGCCGACAGCCCCAAACGGAGTCTCATCTTGATTGACGCTGCTGTCTCACCTTCATCGCCGCGCAGCATCTCGGCTAGTTGTCTTCCCATTCTCGATTTGGATCCCTCGTGGGAATGGGGGCAGTGGAGTCGCAAAACCTGAGCGCCCGCCGCAAGTTCAAGCATCCCTGATAGCAGGCGTTGACCACGAGCATCGGCGCAGCGATCATGCGGTATGCTTCCAGTCAGCGCAGAAGTCGCAATTCAACAAATGATCGTAGCTGTGTCGGCCGGCGATTATCTCGCTGCCCTATCGCAGGCCCCTGTGTCGCGCTGTTCTGTCGCTGATATTGCGCGAGTGGTCAGTGAATATGGCGAGCGGTTTTCAGCTCCGCCGTTCGCGAACTGGGATGTGGTTTCAATTCTGTCTGACGGAACTCCGCGATGGTCGGTTCGAGCGCCGCTTTGGAGCGAGAGCGAGAATGGTCGCTCTGACCTTGAACTCAATCTGACCATCTCGCTTCAAGATGGGATTACCTCACTGGAACTGGATGATATTCGCGTCGCCTAAGGCCACTTTCCTTCCGCATTCGAGAGTCGCCATCCCGCTTTTCTCCGCAACCGGACATTCTCGAAATTCGATGGTGTTTCAAGAATGGCAGGTCTGGGGCTTCGAAGCGACCGGCAATGACTATGGCGTCTTTTCGTGCGGTATACGACGATCCCATGTCGCGCGCTGATTTTCTTGGGCGGCTAAGGGTGGAACATTGCTGGCCTTACGAACGGCATCGGACAGCAAGCCGCGTTGGTACGGCTCCTGTGTGAATGTGGTAGTCGGTCGCGTGAACTGCGTGCCATATATCTGCGGTCGGCCGCTGTACTGAAGATAACGGTCGAGGGTTGCCGCTCCGATCCACGTCGCGTCTGAGCGTCCGCGTGCAATAGCAATCATCGCCAGTGCGTGTGCCCTCATGAAATCGTCGGGCTTCTCGCCATGCTGAAAAACAAACGCCGCATGATAAAAGTCGTCGCCGCTCGACAATCGACCACTATCAAGCAGTTTTTGCGTCTGCTCTCGCCGGGCGCGATCCGCAGGGAGAACGACTTTCCAGTCAATGTGCGCCGGATCGAGGCGATCAGCTTGGTCAGCATCAAAGATGGAGGTCATAGCCTCACTGGTCGATCGAATGGTGTCAGGAATATACCCTCGATCAGTCTGCCACGGACCCAGCCCAATCGGTGACGCCACCCGCGTCAGTTCATATCGGGTTGAATTGAAGGCTGCCCACTGCATGCTGGCGTGACTCGCTCCGTCCGCATGGATCGCGATACGATCCGGCGCTCCCCCAGGCCAAGGATTATCGAAGACAAGCTCGACGCCATCTTCAATTTTATGCGCCTCGCGAGAGCGTCGAGTAGTAGTGTCAGCTTTGATGTCGTTGAAATATTCACCGTTGGTGTCGTAGCTGCTTGGCTGCGTCCACGATCCGGTCCAACCCTTGCGACTGCGCGACACTTCAAGAAGCATTAGCGTCGAGCCCTGCGCGCGGAGCGCCCATATACCGGCAACATCCGCTGCGCACGTTGGTGCAGCACCGCCGATCACCGCCAAAACGGTAACCCAAAATTGGATAAGCATTTTCACTGAGCGATTTTGGCCGAAAGATCGAGGGCGTCAATATCGACGCATCGCTGCTATCGGTATTATCTTCCACACGCACCAACCGCTGGGGGTGGGCGAAGGTGGCCGGATGGCATTCCGGAATTGATCGAATTCAGAGAATATCTGGCTTAAGTTTCGATCTTTCCAAGGCTGGTTCAAAAATGCCATTTTAAAGTGACGGCTGCGGCAGGCGCTACGCCAATAGGACTGCCGTGCTGGATGACATGTACAGTCGATTCTGCATTCAGCGGACCGGTGAACTCGGCGCGTATCGGACGCGCGGCAAATCTGCCCGTATCAGATATCCAAATGTCCATGCCTTTAGGAGCGCATACAATAATCTCGTCAGATTGACCTCTGTCTATGCAGGTAGGTTCACGCGGCCGAACTTTCGCAAGATCAAAATTAACTAGAGTTGGAGTGACAATAGTCGAACTGGGCGATGCGGCAAAAAAGGCGACCATCAGGGTTACAGTCATATCTCAACCTCTACTCGTTAAGGTAGCGTTCGCTAGAAGTTTACAAACCCCCTAGCGTACGTCGACAGTCGGGAGTTTGGGCGTTTTTTATATGAATCTGCTGAACCGTAACTTGCTTGTGTCCCTGCGGGAGATACCGGATCGTACGGTGTTTGCCATTGTCTTCGACTAACAATGCATAAGGCAATAGTGCGTTGTCCGGCTCGCCTTCCGTTCGCGCGAGTATCTTCATGCCATCTCGCAACCCTGCCGCATACGCTGGCAACAACCGATCAACGGCGGTTGCGACATTCCCGGCGTTTGCGGTCAGCTCCGCGTCGAAGCCTGGTGAGAACGACGGGCGTTGTTCGGTAACGATCTTGGCGCACGGTCCGAATGTCCCTGCCGGCAACAGGATCGGTTCACCGTTAATTAGGTAGCGGGCTACATCGTCAGTGATGTTCAAACCGTTCTTGCGGATTAGCGTCTCAAAAAGGAAGGTCGCTTGCTCTCTCGAAGACCGCGCAGTCGCAATCTGTGCGTGCAGCACCGTGTCCAGATTCACCGCGCCCCTGCTTGCTGCCACTAAGCGCTCGTTCCAGATCGCCGCCAGCATCGCGCCGCGCTGATAGGGTAGCTTTTGCGCCGCATCGTTGCTCCAGAAAGCCGCCGTAGCCTGCGCTCCCGGCATGGTTCGGACAGGAGAACCGGCATAGGCCGCCAGCATTTCGTTCCAGATGGATGCGAACTCCGTCGGCGTTATCAGGCCGGCGCGCACCATCAAGGCACGCGCGTAATAATCGGTAAAGCCTTCACTGAACCAATAGGCAGCAGGCCGCTCTTCCCGATCTTTCGAAAGGGCACCAAGTTGCCCCGGATTCCAGGTATGAAAATACTCGTGGGCGAGGAGCCATTTCATACTCGCTGAAGGCGTTCGCTGATCGATCCATAACGCGAATGCGTCCCCGCGTCCGGTGCCCGCGAAGCCCATTGTCGTTGGGCTGCCGACAATCGGGGCAGCCGTTACAAGGAAGGGAGCACGGCGGCTTGAGTTCCAGAAGGCGCGCTCCAGTGTAATCACCTGACGCGCCAGGCTGTCTAGTTGCTCCGGGGCAAACGAGTAGCTGCCAACGGTAGCTACTCTCACCTCCGAGCCGTCTGACGCCGCAAAGGTGCGAAGATTACGCCCGCCGATAACGACGCTTTCCAACACGTCGGCCACGGTGCCGGAACGGCTCGCCTTGCGGTTTCGACCGGCAAGATGTTCGAGGTCGGAGGCGAAGCCCATACCGTTTGAGCCTGACCAATCGAACATGGCTGGTGCGTTCTCGCGATCATCGGGGTAGCCGAACATTGCATTGCCGACCGCATAAAACCACTTAGGTCTGATGACAGGTCGGGGCTGCTGGCTGTCGTCTACGGTTGGGTCGTGATCGTAGGCAGATACTATTCGGTAGGTCACTGTCAGCGCCTTGCCGGAAGCCGCAAGAATGCGCCAATGGCCGTCTCGATCTTTCTCGACAGCGGTTGCCCCTTGGACGTCAAAGTCGCGCGCCCACTGCCACAGCCTGCGCTCTCCGGCCCAACCTTCGCCCCATCCGAACCCGGTAGTGCCCGAAGGATTGGCACGGAAGCGGACTTGAACGCGCAACCCGGTAAGCAAGTCACCAGATAAATCAGGCGCTAGGGTATATTGCACGGGGACGGTGATTTCGCGAGGTGCGTTGGAAGCGCCTAGCAATAGCAGAGTGAGGCTCAGCGAACGCAAACGCATGCCGCTACCTTACCCAGTGAAACAGGTTCGGCAATCTATTCGCTCGTCCCGCAAACGAACGGCCAGCGAGACGGCGCGGGCATGCTCGAAATCGATCGCGGAATGGGAATCCCGTTTGCCGGCAACGGATGGCGAGGTCGGCGAAGCAATCGTGGCCTTAATATTGCTGCTTCTTGCAAGCTGCCGGTATGACTGCATCATCCGCAGCACGGATTGTAGAGATCGGATCCGACAACTGCGCAAATTCAGGTGATTCTACCCTCAAATGCTCAATTCCCGCATGCCATTGCCGTCGCCACCAGTCGCTTCCCTCCCGTGCATCGATCGCTGGCAACAGAACCTGCGCATGGCGAAGCATCTCGTCCGGTGGAATCAGCGCGCGGCCATCAGCCATTGCATGGGACAGGTCCTTCGCCAGTTCGACGTTCGGCACTTTGGCCATGGTCGTCGTGCGCTGTTGGAGATCGGTGAACACCCTGCCTTTGGCCGCTCGCCACTCTGCGGACGTGAAGCCGGCGGTTTTCAGCGCACACGTAACTCGCCGTAATCGAGCGATGGCCGGCCGCCACGTGCCGGTGGCGAAGCCGTCCCAGACCTCGATCTGTCGGTGTCCTGGCTCAGCATTCTCGATGTAGAGTCCCGTCTTATCCGCAGGAGCGCCCGGCTGCATTGCCGTTAGACGATCGCTGACCGCGCGTACGGCAACGAGATCCATCAGCATCGCCTTCGCCTGAGCGGCGCGCGAAACCGCCAGCTTTGGCGTCGGCAGCACGATGCCGAGTATCGCGGTTCGGCGCCCTTGCGGCAGCGCGGAGTAGCTGATTGGACGCAACCGGTCCTTCTGGAACAGGGGTACAGACTTCCGTCTCGGCCCAAGTTTCTCGCGTTTCCAGTCACCAAAGCGCTTCTCGATCAAGGCCCTGATTACCGCTGGATCGACGTCGCCCACCACGACGATCATCATCGCCTCGGGCCGGTAGAGCCGATGGTACAGCCTGAGGAGCGTATCGATGCTCGCGGTCGGCACATCGTCGGAGTTCTGCGCATCAAGCACATCGTTCGGCGATCCTGGCGCGAGTGCGGCGATGTAATCAGCGTATATCCGGTTTCCGAGAGTTTTGTCCGCCATCTCCCGCATCACCGAGACGCGCTCGATATTCACCGCATCGGCACGAAAGGTCAGGTCGGTCGCGGCTTCGCGGAATAGAGCCAAGATGCGGTCGAGATCGTTTACCCGCGTGGTCCTGCTCGACAGGAACCAGTTGCTCTCTCGCCACGTCGTCGTCGCCACCTGCGCCGCCGGAAATGTCAGCGGCAGGCCGATGTGCGGGAAATGCCCGAGATCGTCCGGGGAGCCCGTCGTAGGACTACGAAATACGATATGTTCGATCAGATGAGCCAGACCCCGCTCGCCAGGTCGCCGTTCTGCGATGAAACCCCCTGCGTTGCGCATGAGCAAGCCCACCCCGGGTTCGTTGGATCGTCGCGGCAAGATCGCGAAACGTACGCCGTTCCCGAGACGCCCGGTTACGATCGTTCGCCAAGCACTGTCGGCAGACTTTTTCAGCCTCGGATCAACCGAAACCTTGCCCGATGCTTTTGCTGTATCGTCCGCTTGGGCTGGAGAGCATAGGACAGCCACAGAAACCAGCGATAGGGGTAGCAACGTCGAGACGTACCGTTTCACCTGCAAGGATCAATCTCCCACCAGTTGTCGCATCACTTCGCCTCACCGGCAGTAGGCGGGGTATTGATGAAAGAACTTTACGGCAGGATAGTGACGTTTTCTTGGCGGCCTTACTCTCACTGGGCTAGTCCGTCTCTTCAGATTGGCCGCGGGGCGGATTGAGGCATTTCCAAAAGGAACGGCCATCGAGACGGCCGGCGCTTTCCCAAAAGGAAGGGCGGGCGATAAGGCATCGGCGTTCTCGGAATCGATCGAAAAATGGGAAAGAGCGACATATCCCTAATCCGTGTCATTGAAGGCAGCGTGTGGCGGTGTAGTAATACACGCAGCTAGCACGACGTGGTAGGAGGACCGATGGTAACCAGTTCGTTTTTGGCAACTCGGTCAGGTTCCCGCTCAAGGCTAACCGCCTTTGGAAAGGCAGTCACCTACCTGGTCCTGGCGCTCGTCGGCGCGCTTCTCGTCTCGGCCTTTGCAAAGCGCCTACTCGGCGCATCACTCCTTGAACTCGCGCAAGGCGGCGCAGCAACAGGGACAGCGCGGGCAGTATTATTGCTGTTTGGGGTAGTTATTTTCCCGACCGCAATGGTTCTCAGGTTCTTTAAGGAGCCGTTTCATCTCTCGGCATGGGCATGCGGCAGCGCACCAAGGCTCACAGGGTGGGGGCTTGCGACCGGCTTCAGCATGCTCGCGGCCATTGCGGGTGTGATGTGGCTGTTCGGTGCCGTCACGTTTGGCATTGCCGCCCCCACCTTGTCAGCAGCTTTTTCGGGTTTGATAATTTCCGCAATTTTGTGGCTGGCTCAAGCCGCAGGTGAGGAAGGTCTGCATCGCGGCTATGCCTTCGTGCAAGTTTCTCGTGCGATCTCCTTTTGGCCGACCGCTCTTCTGAGCAGTGCTTGGTTCATGTACGGGCATGTCGGAAACGAAGGCGAGACGGTGCTTGGCATCGTCGCTGCCGGACTGCTTGGCTTGGCATTGTCGTACAGCCTGCTGAGGACGGGCTCCCTTTGGTTCGCCCTCGGCTTCCACGCCTCGTGGAATTTCAGCCAGAGCTTCGTCTTTGGGTTTCACAACAGCGGGGGTAAATCCCCGGCCAGCTTGCTTTCCGCTACCGTCAATGGCTCGCCGCTACTGACAGGTGGTACCACCGGCCCCGAAGCCAGTCTGCTTGTTCTACCGGCCTTGATCGTCCTGTTCATAATCATACAGCGGGTTACTGTTCGAGCCTGCGAACGCTCGGGCAGGCCAGCCCCATCGATGCCTACAACCCGCTGACACTGCCTTTCCGGTTCGCAAGCTGCTGCCAAGCTAACCCGCGTTCCCGATTAAGAACGGCCAGCGAGACGGCGCGGGTGTTCTCGGAATTGATGCCAGACCGTGCGAGAACTCGCCGTCACATGAGCACGGACGTCTTTTGTTAAACGGTGGAGCTGGGCGCAAATATTTTTGAGTTACTGCCGTGGTGGCGCTCTGGTGGCGCTGTGGTGGCTTCAAGGGGAAGCCATTGAGCGCTGCGCAGCAGATTTGGCGAGCTTGATCAGGCCTGTACGGCCCTGATCAACCCCGGCACGCCGATGAGGGTAATGGCTCTTCTTAGATTGTAGGCGAGCGCGGTCAGGCTGAACTCGGCGCGAACCTTCTCCAGCCCGCGCATCAGGAATGCGCCCTGGTTCATCCATTGCTTGATCGAGCCGAACGGGTGTTCGACCGTCTCGCGGCGAACGGCAAGAATATCAGGGCGCGCAACCAAGCGCGCCGCCATGCGGTCCAGCACCGCCTCGTTTTCCCAACGGTTGATGCGCCGCCAGCGACTGCTGGTACAGTTCAACTTGATTGCGCAGTCCGAACAGGCGGCGGGGTTGGAATATTGGATGTTGGCGTGGCCGCGCGTCACCGCGCGATAGCTGATGTCGAGGGTCCGGCCACCCGGGCAGTGGTACGCGTCCGCCTCGGCATCGTAACGAAAGAGATCCTTAGAGAAACGGCCATTGGCGATGGCGCTGCCCCGTCTCGGCCGGGCGACGAAGGGTGTGATACCATTCGCCTCGCATGCTTCGATGTCCTCGCCTTTGTAATAGCCCATGTCGGCGACCACATCGATCTGCTCGACGTCTAGCGCGTCTTTCGCCGCCCCAGCAGTGGGTGCCAGCAGACCCATGTCGGTGCCGGCGTTGGTAACGTGCTGCTCGACGATCAGCTTGTGTTTCGCATCCACCGCTACCTGCGCGTTGTAGCCGACCGTGGTCTTTCGACCCGTGACCATCGCGCGCGCATCGGGGTCGGTTAGCGATATCTGGCTCTCGCCGCTGGCGTTCAGCTCGTGCAGCATCGCCTCCTGGGCCTGACGCCGCTCGCGCACCCTGGCGATCTTCGCGGCCAGTGCCCCGCTGCGGCCAGGCGCATGGCCATCCTCGCCGCGGTCGATGGCGTCCATCTCGGCAATATACCCCTCAAGCCGCTCGTCGGCCGCGGCAATATACCTGGCCAGCTTGTCACGGGAGAAGTTGCGTGCCGGGTTGTTCACCGCCTTCAGCCGCGTGCCGTCCACCGCCAGCAGCTCGCGCCCGAACAGGTCGAGCTTGCGGCATAGGACGACGAAGGCGCGGAACACTGCCTTGAAGGCGCTCAGGTTGTCGCGGCGAAAGTCAGCGATGGTCTTGTAGTCTGGCCGAAGCCCACGCAGCAGCCAGATCAGCTCGAGGTTGCGTGCCGCCTCGGCTTCCAGCCGTCGGCTCGACCGCACCCGGTTGAGATAGCCGTACAGGTACAGCTTGAGCATGTCGCCCGGGTCATAGCCTGGCCGCCCCGTCGCCTTCGGCCGCGACCGATGAAAACCGGCCTCGCCCAGATCGAGGTCATCGACGAACGCGTCGATGAACCGAACCGGACTATCCGCTGCCACATAATCCTCTACCGATGCCGGCAGCAGCAGCGCCTGGTCGCGCGCATGACCCTCGATATATGCCATGATTACAGCATACGCCCGTCAGCAACCTTGTGGAATCACCCAGCGAGTTTTCGCACGGTCTGGATGCTATTTCGAGAATGTTCGTGCTTGAGAGCATCGCCCACCGACAGCTTCTTAGGAATTGCCTTTAGCGGCGGTTCTTATCGGCCTAATTATGGCTATCAGCCCAAGGGCCAGAGTCAATCGCTGCTATTCGGGACCGGCGTCTTCCCCATGAAGTAATCGCTGCACGCGTCCCAATTGGCGGGTACCGGAATCCAATCAGCTCGCGGCCTGGGTTGCCCGTTCGATGACACACGCCTGGCGTGAAGGCCGCGCTCGGCGAGCTGCACAAGCAGCGACCGTTCTCCCTCGAAATGGCCAGCGCCTACTGCGACTAGCACTGTTCCCGGTTCTCCCATACGCCGCACGAGTGTATCGGCCCAGGCTGAGTTGCGATCGTTCAGCAGTCGATGGGCCAGTTCTCCAGCCTTAGTCGGCCGCGAATGACCGTTTTCGGCTAAACGTTCACCGCGTGCCCAGCGGTGAAATAACGCCATGCGTTCGGAGACGGTGCGCGTGCGAACGATGTCGTGCAACTGTGAAGTCAGGATTTGTCGCTGCTCTGTCTCTGGCACCGCAGTCAGGTTCGCGTCGACAGCCGCACCGCTCTCGATCGGCTCGACCTGTTTGCCGGCTTGCTTGAACTCGGCGATTAGCTGAAAGTCCACACCTGGAACCAGCGGCGGGTCGCGCCACCGGCGCGCCTCCGTATCGATCGCCTGTGCGACCGCCCAAGTAGGCAGAGCATCGAAGAAAACATTGCGTTCTTCGGGCAGCATCGCGAGCATTCCAAGCCACAAGGCGCGGGCGTCGCCGTTAAGGCGGTTTGCTACCGGGGGTAGGCTAACAGGCTGACCAACCTGCTTGGCGGGTCTACTGTCCCCTTCAACTATCAGAGATTGCGCCTCCTTTACGATGCGATCGAGCTGTGGCGTCCGCCAAGCGAGGTCGTAGGGGAGGACATGAATAGTGCCGAACAGGAACATCCTAGTGTCGGCATCTGTGATCTCCCAGATCGCTGGCTGCGGCCAGTAATCCTGACCCATGAAGCGCCAATGGCAAGCTTGGGTAGCCGCACTGCGTCGTGCGACCTGCTGCCGCTGTTCAGGAGTCTGCGTCGGAACGTTGCCCGCAAGAACGTCGTGCGGGCTTCGATTTTGCGGTACCTGCAAGGTTAAGGCCGCGAGAACGAGAGAAAGCAACATGTCGGAAGCGTGCCCGACTGTCGGCAAGTGAACAAGCACCACGTTAGTCGACCGGCGATACTGACCGGGCGCTGTCCGTGTGCGCCGGACAGAAAGGTGAACCAATATTTTGCTTTGGAGCATGCCAGCAGCGCGAACGCCTACGGCTTTGAGCGCCTTTGTTTATCCCAAGCTTTCCTGAAAAGGAACGTCTCGTAGGAATGACCGCCCCCAAATAGGCGGTTACGGGCAACGCCGGGAAACCCCCGTTTCCCATTTTCCCAAAAACCGTTCCCAAAACCACTTTCTCACGATACGTATTTTTGACGGAGTTATGAGAAGGGAGCGGAATGCTCATTGGCTATGCGCGGGTGTCCACCCCCGATCAGGATCTCGCGTTGCAGATAGATGCGCTTAACGCGGCCGGCTGCGAACACATCTCGACCGACAAGGCCAGTGGCGCGAGCATCGTACGACCAGGTCTGACCGAAGCGCTGGGTAAAGCCCGGAAGGGTGATACGCTGGTGATCTGGAAAATCGATCGTCTCGGGCGGTCGATGAAAGGGCTGGTAGATCTGGCGGCTGAACTGTCAGCGCGCGGGATCGCGTTGCGCTCGCTCACGGACGGGATCGATACCGCGACACATACGGGCCGTCTGGTATTCCATATTCTCGGGTCGATCGCGGAGATGGAGCGCGAGTTGATCCGCGAACGCACGATGGCGGGGTTGGCCGCGCGACGAAAGGCCGGCGGGGGCGGAGGGCGTAAGTCCGTCATGACGCCCCGAAAGAGAGACATGGCTGTCAAACTGCTGGCTGCCGGCGATCGGCCGCAGGACGTAGCAGAAGCAGTCGGCGTGTCGGTTTCGACCTTCTATCGCCATTTCCCCGCTAGCGGCAGGAGCGCGCCGAGTGACAAATAGCGCTGACAGGGACGTGCCATTTATCTCTGATTTCTAATGGTTTTCGCGTCTTACAATCTTTCACAATCCGCTTTCACGACCTGATCGCTTGCGCCGTTGATGATCTCGGCTGGCGTTCGTCCGTCCGGTGTCGCGATGTGGCTTAGTTTATTGATAAATCCTTCGATTTTGACTGCATCCCCTTCCACAATAGATCGTTCATCAGCGCTCAAAGGAACCTCCTCCAGATAACGCCGGATAGACGCTTTGCTTTCCAAGGCGTGCGCGCGTGCGCTCGCTTTTGGTAGATTGAAGTCGCAGCCGGCGCAGGCCATGCGGTGCGGACAGCCGCTCCAAAACGGATTTGTGCAGTAGGAGTCGCCAAGGTCATAGAAAGCGTAAGGTTCGTTGCCTTTCCGCGCTATCACGTCGTGGTCAACGATCAGGGACACCATGTGAGCCATGTGGTCCGCTTGGGCGAATGACGCTGCCAAGCGGGTCGGCCGGATGCGGATGTAATGCATGGTCGACGTCGGCGAGCTATGGCCAGACCACTGCATCAGCTCGATGAGCGACATTCCTTTTGGAACGCTCGCCAGAGCAGTGACGGCGGACGCGCGTCCGCGATGGCTCGTGATCGGCCCACGACTGTCGGTCATTGGGACGCCAGCTTTTGCGCACAGGATCGGGATGATGGTGTTGTTCAACATCGCCGTACCCACCCGACGCCCTCGATACTGAAACAGAAAACGAACCGATTCACCGGTACGTTCATCGGTAATCGGAGCTTGCTCGGATGGACGCTCGGCGATCCAGGCGTCGATACGGTCTTTGACGATGGCAGCGACGGGCTTGACGTACGCCTTGAAGGTTTTGCTGGGCGGAACGTCGAGATAGCAAAGCGTCCCTGCTTTGACCGTACTCCCGTCGTCCGAGATAATCTCCTCGGCCTGCAATTTAGCGCAACCCAGGGTCAGACGCGCAATCTCATTTTGCCTAAGCCCGCAGTGCGTCCAGATCACCGCCATCGCCTGAATAAGCGCCAAGGGATAGTGGATTTCCGAGAGAAGATCATCGCGCTGGATGTTCAGGCTTGCCCATATCAGCTTGAGCCAAGCTGCGTCGTCGATGACGCGGGGATTGACGCCGGAGTTAAAACTCACAGCGACGGGGGTCGCCAGATGGTAGCGTGGGCTGAACCGCAGCTTCGCCCACCCCCATAGTTCTATATCAATGAAAAATCGTCTCATCGCGTGCAGAAACGTCCGCTTTGAGTTGGCAGCGATCGGTTTTCCGTGCGTTTTTGTTATTCGGGTGGGCGCCGATTCCAGCAGCCATTCCCCGACCGTCGAACGATCCAACGCTGCAACGAAGGCAGCACAAATGGACGTATCCCAGTCCTCGGGCGATGTAACTTGCGGTTGCTCCCGCGTCAGCCAGAGGCCAATCCGAAGGACAAACCCATAATTCGTCTCGCGGGTCGACGGACGGAGCGTGGCGGTGTCACGCCACCGCAGGCACCATGCCGCCCACTCGGGCGCCACGCCGTCGGTGCTCTTGTCTTTCCACCCGACATAACTCCGCATGCGAAGTGGCTGCTTGATAATGCCTAACGCGGCCAGTCCCGCCGACACCTTGCCGACCGCCCTGGCGACAGCATAGTTGCGGCTATCTTGCCCACGTTGCAGCAGATCGGTGGTGAATGTCTCTAGGCGTGGATCGCCGTTCTCAAGCATAAGACTGCCGAGAACGCTGGTGAGAAACAGTTCGAGATGACGCCCTGAATATCCCAGCTCTCTCAGCGTCAAGGCGAGCCTTGTATGTTCCTCATCGACGATAGCGCGACCAAAAATCGTTGCCGCATAAACGCTGGAATGACGAAATTTCTCGATCTCGCGGAAATCTCGAAAACCGCCGAGGTGATACGCCAACGCTCCCATATATGGGCGCGCCTGACCCCGCCCATTCAGTAACGCCAGCCAAATTGGCTTCTCCCAATTCCAGTATGGCTTGCCAGTTTGGTGAACGATCATAAGCACGCGAGCGATAGTTATCTTAGTCTTGACCGTTGATATACCGCCACGCTCGGCGACAGCTAGTAAAGGCTCGACGAGTCGCGTTGCATTTTCTAAAAGGCCAAGAATATCCGATCGTGCTGACTTGCCTTTGATCGCCGCCAACTCGGCTGTACTAAGATTACCAACCATATCATACCGCGTCCGATCGAACGGCGTATAGCCGGTGGTTCCCAGTGCTATCGTGGCATCCATTATTCACCCCCGAATAGTTGAGAACCGATCCGCGTGTCGATATGCGCTACGGATCCGGCCATACGTGCTGACAGGTCGCTCCCGGACAGGTGCAAATAGGCAACCGTGGTTTTAGGGTCACGATGCCCTGCATAGGTCGAGAGTTCGTGGAGTTTCCAGCCCGATCGGGCGAGATGGGTGAGGCGCAAATGTCGTAGGCTGTGAGTACTGAAATCCGAAACGCCCGCTGCCGTGGCCCAGCGCTCCACGGTCTTGCTCCATGACCATTTGGTCAGTGGCTGCCCATGATTGCGGTCGGACACGGATCGGAAAAGTGGCCCTGCGTCCACGGTAACGGATCGACTATCCTGTAAATGCCGTGCCAAAACAGATGTGATTACCGGGCTGTAGCAGACGACTCGGCTGCGTTTCCCCTTCGTCGTTTCGGCTCTCAATGTTATCAACCGATGAGCGAAGTCGAGGTCACCGATGCGCAGAGCGACAAGCTCGCAACGCCGTAGGGCCCCGTAGTAAGCAAACGCGAGCATGAGTCGATTTCGAACTGTGTCGCTCGCTGCGGCTCTGAGTATCGAGAGCCACTCGTCCTCAGTAGGCACATGCGGCAGTTTTATAAGGCGTGCCACCAGTCCCCTTGAAAAACCGGCATGGTCTGGAATGCGCCGGAACGTGGAAGTTTGCCCGCGAGGAACCGGGTTTTTCGAACACAGTCCCTGAAATATCAGGTGATCGTACCAAAGTCTGATCGCGGTTAGCCGCTGATGAAGGGTCGAGTTTGCGACAGCCGCAGAACCATCCGGAAGCAAATCGCGGACGTAGAGCGAAACGTCTTCGAGTGTCGCCGCCTCGGCGGCGACACTCGATGACGTGCAGTACGCCAGGTAGTGAATGACCCCACGACCGTACGCATCAAGCGTGGCTGGCGAACGGCCTAGGTTGCCAAGTAGCTGCAACCATTCGTCGACCAGCGGATACCGATCGAGGGCGACCTGCAATGACGTTGCTCGACGCATAGACGCGCGCTCCATCCTGCCGTCCTTCTACCGGAAGACGAGCATTCCACCTAACTTACTAGAGCGCATAGTTCGACGACCGCACCTGGATGCCATGCTGCTTCACCTTGTCGCGTAGGTGATGGATCGGATCCCCCATCTTTATACCAAGCGCCTTGGCTTCCGCCGATCGGGCGATTGCGCACCCGTCGTTGTTCGACAAGACGATGACCGGGACCCCGACCAGGCTGGCGTCGAAGGCGCGCTCGCAGGAGACGTAGTAGTTGTTGCAGTCGATCAGGGCGATCGGCGTGCTCATGTCATCTTGCGCGCCACGCCGACGACCGTGCCCCAAATCTCGACATGCTCATCGACCAGAATGTCCGCGAACCCTTCGGCCTTGGGGACAAGCCAGTGGCGGCCGTCGACATATCGCAGACGCTTCAGGGTCCGTTCGCCATGCACCAGTGCGACGACGATGGCACCCGTTCGCGGCGCCTTAGCCCGGTTCACGACGAGCAGATCTCCGTCGATAATCCCGGCTCCCGCCATCGACCGCCCCTCGACGCGCATGACATAGCTGGCGGCTGGATGCTCGATCAGCCACGCGCTCAAGTCGATCGGCTCCTGCATGTCGTCCTGCGCAGGCGACGGGAACCCTGCCGGCGTGTGGACCAGGAAGAAAGGCACCTCACACGGCACCAGCTCGAACGGGACGTCGTGAAGTCGCAGCGCGTCGTCGCGACGGTGCAGCGGGACAACGACCGGGCGGCCCGGGTTGGTTGAGGGCATGACCTATAGGATCGCGGCGAAGAGGAGCTGGTCGTGCTGCGCAGCCAGGACGGACCGTGCGTCCTGAGCAGCGCCGACGGCTTGCCGGTACTCCACGGTCCCGAACCGTTCGGCCTCGTCAAAGCTGAACGGGGCGGGATCCGCGGGCGGATAGACGTTGTAGTATATCACGCGGGCAGCCGCTCTCAGCTGCAGATCATGCTGCATTTTCTTGTTCCATCACTGTCGAGTCGCCGCGAGGGGCGGGGCCTCAAGCTAGGCATGATACCGAATGATTCGCAAGAACATTGCAGGAACATTGTTCTAATGCGATTAGCCGGGTCAACGATTAGAAGAATGCCAGATGTCTGATCACGATCGCTACCAGAAGGAGCCGAGGCCAGCGTTCGGCCGGTGGCTTGTGACCCAGAACGACCGAAGCGATCTCGTAGGTCAGCTCGCGGTCGGAGCCGTTGCCGACCGCCGCTTTCCCCGGACCGGGGATCCGGAAGCCGTTCGGAAGCATCTCAGCGCCATGCAGGGCGAGGGTGACATGTTCGCTGCGGTGGACGACGCGGAGTCCGACTGGTTGTCGGTGTGACGCAGGTCGCGTGGGACTAGGCGTTCGCGCTGATAGTTGATCACGGGCAGATGGGCGCCTGCCGAGTCGCGGCGTCCGGCACGCAGAACACGCCGCCAGGACAATCTGAAAGGTACCGGCAATGGGTGGTTCTAGCCGACTGCCTAAACGCCGTCGCCGACGCCAGCTGGACGAAGCACTCGTGCGTCAGGCGGACGCCTGACATTCTTTGACATCGTGGAAGGCATAGTTCCGTGAAGCGGATTTGCGCCGCTCGCCTTGTCGATGAACAGCTTTTCGCATCCGGCTTTGTTCAAGGCGGCGGCCTGCAATGGCAGGTCCCGATCGACCGTCGAAACTGGCGCATCACCGATCAGCGCCTTTCCCGTTTTTCCGTCGAAATTGGCGTTTTCGGGAAAATTGAATTGGGAACAGATTTTGGGAAAACGAAGCCCGCGTGTCGTTGTCAGACCTATCGCATGGGTCGAATTCCCGCTCTACGTTCCCTCGCGAGAAAGCCGGGCCGGTAAAGAACGTCCATTTGCAGACATGGGACACCTCGCTTAGGCTCGGCTATGATCGAACTCCATGATCCTCGTTGGGAGAAGCTGTCGCATGCCTACGGCAGCGCTGCCGACACCCCGGAACTATTGCGCCAACTCGCAGACGCGACCGGTCCAAACATCAGATACGACAGCGATCCTTGGTTCACGCTCTGGTCGAGCCTATGCCACCAGGGCGACGTGTATGAAGCATCCTACGCTGCCCTCCCGCACATCGTCGAGATCGCGTGCGACGCGAAAAGCGCAATAGATCCCAGCTTCTTCCAGCTACCCGCCGCGATCGAGATTGCACGCCATGGCGGAAAAGGGCCTCCAGTTCCGGTTGATTTGGCGACTGCCTATAACGATGCCGTTTCGCGCCTGACGGAGTGCGTTGCGCTACATCGTCACGAAGACTGGGACCAACCCACGCTTCTCTCAGCCGTATCTGCATTATCCGTTGCGAAAGGCCATCATAGGGTCGCGGAAGCAGTAATGCATCTCGACGACGATCTTATAACCAAGCTCATCGAACTAGATTTTGGCAATAGCTGACTGTCCACTATCCTCTTCAACCCGGACATTCCCGAAATGCATCGTCAACGGGAAGGGAAACCGCGGAATTCCTCAAGGCGTGACGACTTCATTCTGACCGCCAGTGCGTCACTGCCTACAACAGGATCTGACTGCATCAGGCAGTTACGGATGATAGTTCTCAAGGTAGATTATTCGCTCGATAGTTTGCCGTAAGACGCAATCACTAATGATAACCTCGTCTAACGTCCCTCCCACGTCATCGCCTCGATCTCGACGGCATCCCTCTTTCTTGGAAACGATCCACTTGCGTTCAGATTCTCGCAAAACCGATTTCTTCGCGGGATTTAACCGTAACATAATCATCTTATATGCTTGGTTTAGCCGATCATCCTGACGCTGAATTTCGGCGTAATTGCATGCGGTGTTATCATGATCGGTATTTCCCGCAGCAGTCGCTGCGGACATGCAAGAACGGAACTCGCGAGAGTATCGATGGGCAGGATCAGAAGCCGCATAAGCCGGCATCACAGCTCCGGCAGCTGCGATTACCACGATCATTGCATACGTCCGCATTTTCGTCCTCAAACAGCAAGATGCAGTGAATCTACGTTCCGTATCGCGCTCGACTGAACGTATGTCTATTCCCGATTAAGCATCCCTCGCGAGGAAGCCGGCCCGAGCAAAAACGCCGACTTGCAGTCATTCCGAGAGACCCGCTACGCTAGTAAAATGGCACTGCATCCTGATGTTGCTCGGCTCGCTGGAACACTCGAAGCAATGGTGACATTGCTAAAGCTGCACGGTGACAACGGATGGGCCGAGAAGGTTGAGCGGTGTAGATCGAGTATCGCACAATCCGATTATCACGGCGTCGATCGACTTTTGCGTCTCTACGGTGGAATGGGATCACTGAACGACGTGGTTCTGCAATCCGGTGGAATTGCCCCGGCAGAAGACAATGAGAGGTTTAACGCGCTTCGAACAGATGCTTGGAAACAGGTGAATGCACTGGCGCGAGACAGAGCGCGCGATGACGGTAACTAACCACCCAACCCGGCCATTCCCGAAATTCGATCGATACCGAGAACGCCGATCCCTTCCCGGCAGCCGTTCCTTTGTGGGAAGCTGACCTTGGCGACCCTACCGTCAGCGATTATTGACCGTCATTAGCAGGGCGGAAAAGCCGGATAAATGATGGATATGGATCGGGAAGAGGCATGTGCGGCCATATCGGTGCCGGAGAGCCTGTCCGCACCCTTGGTTGGGTATGAATGGGAGCGAGATAACGTCGGGGAGTCAGGCGGTGCCGTTTACCGGCACTTGGGGACTAGGCGATCCCAGCTTTTCAAAGGCGTCATGTCGGTATTGACGTCGCTATAAGGCAGCTTATTATGGCACCTGTTGCAACGCTATAAGGTGCTTTATGGGGATTCAGGATACCGCGAAGCGGATGCGTGAGCTTGCGGAAAACGCGAAGGAAAACGAGAGGGAAGAGGTATCAGTCACCTTTACTCCCAAGGATATTAAGGCGGTTACAGGATGGGACAGGACGTCAGCTCGGCGCGAAATGCAGCTCGGTGACGAGCTTAAGTCAAAAGGCTGGGGACACAGAAACCCGAATGGAACCTTCACCGTATTCTCTGGTGATGGGTGGAGATCTTTATCATTCTCCGACGCGGTAAACGCTGAGGCTGAGCTACACGAGTAATCTTCTCAAGAGCCACATCAGGCTTTTGCGAGCAGCGAGATTAGAAGGGTGCCAGTGAGTGATAGCACCGACCAGCTATTCCTGATTTCAGCCATTCCTGATCATCGATCGAGAGAGTTACCAAAGCCCACAAATATTGGACATCGGCCGGTGTCACGGCGGGGATCTACCTCGGTCTCGCGCTATGCGGCCACATGGCGGGCGATGAGTTGGCCGCTTCCGTTAAAATGACGATGGAATATGATCTAAAGCCGCCATTCGGCACCGGTGATCCGCACAACGCGCCCGCGGATCGCCAAAAGATCGTGACGGAAGTTCTACGGGGATAGGTTGATCGGTCCGGTAGCTTTGCACTGCCGGATAACGGCTACCGGGCCGATGACACCAAAACAGCCTTATTCCCGAAATTCGATCCCGATCGGGAAAGCCGGATCGGTACAATTCGGTCATGCGGGCAGAGCCTCCCTTCGCCGAAAGCGCCGTGCGTTTGCGGCGTGGAGGAAACGATGGCCCCGTGCCCGGCATTACGGACAGTGCCCGATCTAACGTTTGCCGGCTTCCCTACCGGCAAGGCCAAGGCCGCGATGGTCGAAGCCGTGGAGTTCGCCATCTGGCGGGCGTATTGATCTGCATCGGCTAGCGAAGTTTTAAGTCTCCCTGCCTTAGCGTTCGCCGGTAACGGGAGGGCGAGGGATGTTGAGACTGGCCGCAGCAGCTCTGCTGATCATGGGCGTTGCCTGGGGCGCGCACGAGTTCGCCAAGCGCGACAACCGCCACTATTGGCCCGTGGAGGCCAGCATCTCACGAATCGTCCGCAGCTGTACCTTTATCGCCGACGAGCCGGATGGCTATGGTCCGATGGTGGCCGGGGAAAGCTGCGATGCGGAGCTCGAACTGCTTACGCCGTTGCGCGGCAATCGACCGGGTAATATCGCCGCCGAAGCATCGGTAACTGTCGAGTACAAGGATCCGGTGAGCGGTATCGACACGACCGGCGTGGTGACCGTCCCCAAGAGCTCGGACGAGTTCTTCACAATGGACCGGGGCAAGGCAATGACCGTGCTGGTCGACAAGAATCAACCCGGTCACTTGATTTCTGCCTACGGTCGTTGACGTCGGTGCCGCTCACGCGAGTGACGAACCAATCGAAGTAGATTGCGCACGAGGCGCGCGTACCCACTCGCCACCGACCATCACGCACGGCAATTCTCAAATTACCATCCTCAATCGGGAATGTCGGCACTGGCTGGGCAGTGGCGGTAGAAGGTCGGTGTCGGCCGATCGTCGGTTTAGGCCATCGGTTTGGAACTTAGTGCCTGATATTAGGTGGTGAAGCTGGTGGAGCGGGAGAGCGCGTCCCATTCGTCACGCTCGACCTTCATGGCGGCGAGCTTCTTGTCGACCAAGCCTAGCGCGTCCTCGCCCAGGAACAGGCGCGTCGGAGGCGTGTCTGAGGCTACGATCGTGAGGAGCGCCTGCGCCGCCTTGGCGGGATCGCCCGGCTGATTGCCGCTCTTGGCCTGCCGCGCGGCACGGATTGGATTCATCACCGCGTTATAGTCGGCGATGCTACGCGGCGTGCGATCCATCGAGCGGCCGGCCCAGTCGGTGCGGAACTGGCCAGGCGCAAGCGCGGTGACGCGGATACCGAAAGCGGCTACTTCCTGGCCCAGCGCTTCCGAGATTCCCTCCAGCGCAAACTTGCTCCCGCAATAGGACGTGATGCCGGGCATGGTGATGAATCCGCCCATCGAGGTCACGTTGACGATGTGGCCGCGACGACGCTCGCGCATTCCCGGCAGCACGGCCTTGATCATCGCAACTGGTCCGAACACGTTGGCGGCGAATTGACGCTGGAAGTCATCGATCGACGCCTCCTCCATTACGCCTTCGTGGCCGTAGCCGGCGTTGTTGACGAGGACGTCGATCGGGCCGACGCGCGCTTCCATGTCAGCAACTGCAGCGGGGATCGCGCCGTAGTCGGTGACGTCGAGGACGAGTGGGTGGGCACGATCCGGAGAGAGCGCCGCGAAGGCGTCGGCATCGTCCTGCCGCCGCACTGTGCCGATCACACGATGTCCGCCATCGAGCGCGCCCAGCGCAAAGGCGCGGCCGAGGCCGGAACTGACGCCGGTGATGAGGAAGGTTTTGCTGCTGGGCACGTGACGACTCCACTAGATTATTGTCTATATCATGATATAGATCTCTGATGACGCGTGACAAGCCCGATCGTTCTCAGCCGGCGCGCGGCGAACCCGTCCGCCAGCGCGTGCTCGATGCAGCGGAGCGGCTGCTGAACGATGGTAAAGCCGAGTTCTCGATGCGCGACCTGGCGACCAAGGCCGGGGTCAGCTTTGCGACGCCGTTCAACCAGTTCGGCAGCAAGGCGGCGATCATGCACGCCCTGTCCGGACGCCGCATCGACACGATGACCGAGCGCTTCGCCGCCTTGCCGCACCCCACCGACATCGCAGCGCGCGTTGCCTTGGCGGTTGAGACCGCCGTCACGGTGATGCTGGAAGAACCGGCGGTGAACCGCGCCGTGATGGGCTGGATGGGCACGGGCGGACCGGCTCGAGGTGACGCCCTGGCGCGGTCGCAGGCATTGTGGGCGCTCGCGCTCGACCTTGGTGACGGGAATACGGAGGCGGTTGCGAGCGATCTTGCGCGGCACCTGGCGCTCGCCTTCCGCGGCGTCCTGTCCTTCTGGTCGGCGGGTGAGCTTGCCGACGAAGCGCTCGGTGTCGCGGCGCTCGACATCGCGGGCGCCCTACTGTGATCGTCACCGGACAGATGTCGGCGCCCAAGATTCAGTGTTTAACCCGGCAAAATCGAGTGAGGTATGCCCACCTGCTAAGGGAGCCGTTCATGAGGGCAGAATGCCAGTGCGGCCAGTCGACCGTCGAGGTCCCAGCCTTACGTCCGCCAGCGTCGCATACCATTGCATCACTCGCCAGCGCCGTACCGGGTCACCCTTCGGGTTGATGGCCGACTACCACACCGATGGACTGACCTTCGTGGGTGACGCTAGTTGCTACCAGCGCCCGACCGATGACGGGAATACGTTCGAGATAATCTTCTGCTCGACATGCGGTTCGACCGTTGATGCCCGCGCCTGCAAGCACCCGGCCATGATAGGCGTCGTTGTAGGAGCCATCGCCAATCCCGAGTTTCAACCACCCCTGCGATCTGTGTGGGAACAGACGATGCACCGCTGGATCACGATGCCTGGAGATGTCCCGCACTTCTCGAAAGTGCGGGAATAACTTTCCCGAAATGCGATCCCAGTGGGAAAGCCCTGACCGTCTCGGTCGTAGTTGCTTTCCGAGAAAGCTCCGGCCACCTCAAGCACCGTTCGATGTTGGAAATTTGACAGCGGAAGCAGTTAGTCGCGGAAGGCCCTCACGATCCGGCTGACCCCGTTTGACAATGCGAGGACCCTCAGGCTTGGGCTTGACCAAACGCAGTTCGGGCCGCGCGGCCTTCGCATCGGCAGCATCGTTCGTATGTCGCATCACGAACGGCTTCACATAGCGCGGCGCAACCAGCTTCACCTCAGGATTTTGCCCAATCATCCTTCGATGCCAGTGACGAGCGCTGCAACTCTCGGCAACAGCAATAAGCGATGCAACAACCCTCCATCGTGACCAAAGCAAGAGCCGACTGACCATGAACTTAAACAAGCTTGGCAGGAAAGCTTGTTGCGATAACTTGGTCGTCCGGTCATCGATGCCGTGTGAGTCTGAAACCCCCTCCGCCAGATCTACGCCTATCATGGTTTCGCTCGTGATATTCGCCGTGAGCTTCATTAAGCTTGAGCGATTCCCTTGAAGGATGCGATGCCGTCCGGGAGAGCGACAACCACCCCATCTGGTTGTTCAGAGCTAGAAGATGACGGTGGCGCAGAGCGCGATAGCCGTACTCGTCGCCGTGCTTCTCAAAGAAATTTGACATTAACCTTGGTGTTCTGGCCCGTCGCAGCTTTGAGATCTGCATATCTCGGCTGATTGTCAGCGACTCGTGTACTAGTAGCGAACGACACGGTAGAATCCAAGAGGGGTATGCGCCATCACCCCCGGTGGTCTACTTTCATTCGATGAACGGGATAATCACAAAGCAAAATTCGCCGGAGATGATTCGGTTGATGCGGGGACGACGCGCGGCGTACGCGAATGCCGAAGTCTGGCAACAACTTCAGATCGCCGTCGTCGTAGCTCTTCCCGCGCTCGGCGCCGCGGTTGGTTTGGCTCTACCGGAGATACGGCCATGGGTTGCCGCAATCGCGCTCGTCGCCACATTGCTCGACGTCTGGTTCCTGGATCCGATGCAGAAGACAGCCATCAAACTTGCGGCCCGCATCTCCGAGATATTCGACTGCCACGTTCTGGAATTACCTTGGAACGAGTTCGTAGTCGGCTCGAAGCCAGATCCCGAACTCATCGAAACAAAATGCGCCGCTTTCAAAGGTGATGAAGAAAAGCTGCGCGGGTGGTACAAGCCGATCGAGATCGCGAACGCCCCATTGCCGCTTGCAAGGATCATCTGCCAACGGGAAAACCTCTGGTACAACGCCGGCCTGCGCCGTCGAGCGGGGGAAGTGCTGGCAGCCATCGCGGCGTTCGTCGCCGTGACCGCCTGCATCCTCGGAATGGTGAACGACCTATCGATCGCGGAGTTCGTCGTCTTTCTCGCTGCACCCTCGTCACCGGTCATATTTTGGGCACTGCGTGAACGTGTCCGGCAGAGAGATGCAGCCGATGCGCTAGAACACGTGAAGGCAGCCGCCGATCGCTTTTGGAAGGTCGCATCATCGGAGGGCTGCCCTGACGCGGAGAGCGCGGCAAGGTCGAGGGAATTCCAAGACGCCATATATCTTCGGCGCGCGCTGAGCGCTTTGCCGCTCCCCGTAATCTACCGCGTGCTACGTCCGACAATGGAGCGAACTATGAAGGTCGGAGCCGCCGACCACTTGCGACAGATCGGCGTGACGGTTTCGTTGATATGACGATAGCATGCCGGCGGAACAACGGACGGTCGCGACGGTCTCTGCCGCCCAATAGGGAAACGTTCGCGCCGCGCAGATCGGCAAAAAGGAACGAAGCGTTGCGTGCATGGGCTGCGACCCATGAGAGTTTCTAGATCTGCCTTACGAGAACGATTGGTTGCGAGCGTGTGGTCGACAGGTTCATTTTCGATTATTCCGTTCTACGAGGCTTTTGTCCAAATAGTCGTCACCGCGCCTTGATTGTTCAAATGGTCTCGCCGATGCATCGTGCATGGCAAAGATGCGCACCCGACGAGGGCGGAACGGACCGCTCGACGACTACAACCTAGATGAGAATTGGTGGCAGAGTTCGGATGTCAAAACCGCTCGTCCAGCGGTTGGGGGCGCCGTTTACGGAACAAATGACACTCCCGTGGTCGTCAAGCAGTGGCCTCGCAAGAAGAACGTCGAAGATGCCGTTTTGCGGGAGATATGGCACGACGAGGTGCGGCAGCTGAACCGGCTGAAGGGACTGCCCCGGGCGTCCGCCTTTCTGGCGACCATTCGCGACTCGTTCGAAGACGAGTTCGCCTTCACCCTGATCCTCGATTGCGGCGACCGCGTACCGCTCGCTGAGCGCATCGGTACCGGGCGCGGACGCGGCTGGCTTGCAGCTCCGCGCTCGCTCGGCAGTCGCATTCGCCTGTGGGCAGAGGTCCGCCGTCTCTCGTGCGCGATCGGCATCCTCCACGGTCAGGGGCTCCTGCACCGAAACATCGACGCATCAGCAGTCATGACCGGCGGCGAAGGCGAAGCGGACTTCCTGCTGACGGGCTTCGAATGGTCGATGCGACTGATCTCCTCCGCGTCGCCCCGGCGAAGCAGAAGCGAGGGCGCGGTCCATTCCTTCTACGAGGACTGGCGGGCACTCGGGCATCTGCTTGCGCAGGTTCTCCAGATACCGTCGTCGTCTAAGCCCGGCGAAAGGTACCGGACGGATCCCTCTGCAAACATCGACTTCCTGACCGGACCCGAGAAGGATCTGCTCCGAACCTTGATAGCGGCGGATCCGCTGAGCAGATTGGACGCCGACGTCGTCGCCGAACAGCTCGACCTGATCACACCCACGCTGGATCAGCAACGACAGGGCACGGATCCGAAGCTCGTGTTGGCACTTCGTCTGGATGAGATGGGAGATTTGTCCAAGGCGCTGCGCCGGATCAGTGGGATGACGATCTCGCTCACGGACTACGAAGGGCAGAAGCGTCTGGTTCGCGAAGCCCTGCTCGAACGTCCGACGCTCGTAAAGATCAGCTCTAAAGGCGGTTTGGATCAATATCAGCTCAGTTGCGCGCGGTTCGTCCTGCCCGTGACCGCCATGGCGGCGAGTCGGGGAGGCGAGGCGACATGGTCCGTCGCGGAATGCCGGACGCTTCTCGGTGAATTGCCGCCAGCCGCCCTCGTGGAAGGGACGGGATCGCTCGAAGGGTGGGAGGTCGAGGTCACCGACGTCGGCGACGCGCGGCGCAGGATACCGAGACTTCAGGGGAAGACCACGAAATGGGACGCGGTGATCCGATCACCGATCAGAGATCCTCTAGCCATGGCCGTCGAGAAGGGTGGGCCGTATGCAGCGGCGATCTTGGTCCAAGCCATCGACATGCTGTGGCGTGCCACACAGATCTGGCCGGTGCGAAGAACATCGTTGGAGGACGACGGATCGATGGTCCATTTGAGGGTCGAAGGTCGGGATGACCGGATATTGGGAGCGCTGTCCGATGCACTTGGGATCGGACGACCGGCGGCACGGTTCCTACGAGCCGTCGGTGAAGAGGCGATTCGCATCGATGGTGAATGGCAACTCGTTTCGGAAGCCACGATGGGGAAAGTGCGAGGACAAGCAACTTCCTGGAACTTCGTCCAAGTTGAGCAGAAGGAGGCTGAAACCCGTTATCTTTTCCAGGCTCCCTCCGGCAGATCAGGCCTGCAGCTTGATGCCGATCTGTTTCTCAGATTGGGCGGTGGTGGCGACGATGCTCAGACCGAACGTCGCCTGTCTATTCTGAAGTCGCTTGGGGAGCATGGTGAGCTGCTCGACATGATCGCCGATCCCACCGAGGGACGACGTCCGTCCCGCGATGATCTGGGAGCCATCGAGGAACTCCGGGACGAACTGGACGCCTCCAAGTTCGGCGCTCTTGAAGGCGCTTGGAGCGACTTGCCGCTCTACCTCGTCCAGGGACCGCCGGGGGTCGGAAAGACCCGACTGGTGCAGGGACTAGTCAGTCGCAGATTAGCCGCTGCGCCGATGGATCGAATACTGCTCTCGGCCCAGAGTCATTCCGCCGTGGATCATCTTCTCGAAGAGGTGTCGAAGAGCATTGCGGACACCGTCGGCGGCGGTAGTGGCCGGATTCTGCCGCTACGTTGCAGAGCCGTCGAAGCCGAAGCCAGAACCGACTGGGATCGGGAAATACAGGCATCGAGGATATCCGGTTCGCTGTCCGCCAGCGACCTCGTCAAGGCAGCTCGTCCATCGTTGCGGAGAAAGGCGGTGCGGCTTGCCGAGCGCTATCGGCAGGGCCGAGTCAAGATCGACAGGGACGAGGTGTCGGAGATGGAAACTGGAGGCGTGGCGGCTGGAGCGGACGAGTCCGGCATGGATCGCATGGATCGCTCGTTTGAAAGTCTTCTCCTCCGGTCGGCAAACCTCGTCTTTGCGACGACGAACTCATCCGACCTCGCGCGGCTACTGGAGCAGCGTGGCCATTTCGACTGGTCGATCATCGAGGAAGCGGGAAAGGCCACCGGCGTCGAACTCCTTGCGCCGATGATGCTATCTCACCGGCGCCTGCTCATAGGTGATCACCAACAGCTGCCGGCATTCGATGCCGATAGGCTGAGCGCGATCCTCGGCGACCCGAAGATGGTCAAGGCCGCCTTGGAGGCCGGATGGTCCGTCATCGTACCAGTGTTCCGTAAGCTTGACATGGAAGATGCGTTGGAGACCCTGAAGGAAAGGGTGGACGAGCGCCTGTGCGCGGAAGCTGTCGGTATGCTATCCCTGTTCGAAACCTTGGTAGTGCCCCACGTCATCAAGCGGCCGCAAAATGCGGAGGGTAGCCCCATCGGGCGCCAACTCCTCGAACAGCACCGCATGCATCCAGTCCTCGGCAAAGTGATCTCCGACGTCTTCTACGAATCGAAGATCGTCACCTCGCAATCGACCAGAGCGAGGTTCGCCGGGACCCCGCCGGTCTCGTCGCGCAATTCGGACATTCTGCCGGACCAGCCGTTGGTCTTCATCGACACGCCCTACGTCCAGTCGACCAAGGGTGCATCGATTCCCGAGAAGAGACCGGCATGGAGTAATCCCTCGGAAGGGCAATTGATCATGCGCGCACTGCGAGAACTCGTGCCGACTCCGGGAACACGCCCGAGTCTTGCGATCCTCTCGCCGTACAGTCGCCAGGTCAAACTTCTCAAAGACCTCGTGTCGTCCGACGAGGAGGTGCAGAAAACTCTAGAAGGGTTCAGCCGAAAGCTGCCCGACTGGGTCGGCACCGTCGACTCGTTTCAAGGTAACGAGGCCGACGTCATTTTCATCTCGACCGTACGCAACAACGGTCGCACGGGGAGAACCGCGCTGGGCTTTCTCGGAGACCCCCGCCGGATGAACGTTCTTTTGAGCCGGGCGAAATGGCGGCTGATCATTGCAGGCAGCATCGATTTCCTCAAAGCCGCGGCGAGCGATACGAGCGCGGTGGAAACGACCGACCTCGGCTTCGTGCGCCGGTTCGTCGAAGCTCTCGCTCCCGCAGATGGCACCGTGTCGGAAGGTGTCCGGGTCGTTCCGTCTTCTGGTTTCGCGGGGACCGGTCGATGAGGATGATAGAATTCGCGCTGCCCGTGCTCGTCGGTACCGTAACCGTCCATGTCGCCAAGGGCCGCCGTTGGAGCGTCGTCGAGCATTTGCTTCTCGACGCGGTCTGCCGATTGCCACGCACTGCCGAGGACCTGGCCTTATCGGCGCAACTGCCGGAACGCATGGTGGTCGAAGCGTTCATAAACCTAATGCGGGCGGGTTGGATCGAACTGCGAGCCGAGGGGCGCAGCAGCGTTTTCGCGGCAACGGCCGGGGGCAGGGCAGTCGTCGATCAAGACGATCTCCCTGTCGTGACCCGACTGACGAAGAGGTCGGTGCGCTACGCGGTGGAGCAAGTAGGGGGATCTATTCTTCGCTACCGGGAACTGGACTTCATTTGGGCCGCACGCTTCGCGTCCCTGGACAACCGCGACGTACGTGTCATCCAGCCGGCGGCAAGGTTACCCGAACCACGGCAGGCGGATGTCGTTGCGTCCATGCTGCAGGAGGATGAGGAGTTTCGAGGCCTCGTGCCCAACACCGCCCGGCAGGGTAGTGGTTTCGCGCTGCTCAGTGTGAACGGCCAGAAGGTCAAAGGCCTTCCTACGGGAAGTTCAAGGCAGTTGAGGGATGCCGTCATTGCGGCGGCGGCGTCGCTTCCTCGGACCGGTGATGAGAAAGTCCGTCTACCTCCTGTCCCCCGAGCTTCCATTGCGATGCCCAACAGGCGGGCGACTTTTTCGAACGACGATCTCGTCGTCGGCGGTCCGGCGCACCGTGAACTCCTCGTCGGGATGATAAGGGCGGCGCGATCGTCTGTGGTCGTGCATTCGACATTTGTCGGCACCGGCGACTATCAGTCGATCGTGAAGGAGATGATGGTCGCGGCTCGCGACAAAGGGGTCAAGTCGGACATTCTTTGGGGCAAGGGCGACAGACCGGAGCAGGAGAACACGACGAGGGCCGCATGCGAACGCATCAATGCCGATGTGAAGACGGCCGGCTTGGATCAATTCATACGCGCCCACGCGTTTTCGACGGGATCCCATGCGAAGATGATCGTGGCCGATCACGGGCGCGGCGGCTGGGCCGCTGCGGTCGGTTCGTGCAACTGGCTGTCATCGGGGTTCACGTCGATGGAGGCGTCGGTCCGGCTGACGGATCCGTTGCTGGTGAGCGACGTCATGGAAACCCTGTCGCAGATGGCGCACCGGGTGACAGGGCTGAACGGCGGCGTTGCGGCAAGGCTCGCCGGAACCGCAGTCAACATCCGACGCCGTACAGTGCCCAGCTTGGCGAAGCGCGGAGAACTGAAAGTTGTTTTGGGACCCCAGCATGCGGAGTACGTGCTCGCGGCGCGCGACGCCGCTCGGCAGCAGATCGATCTAGGTAGCCACAAACTCGGTAGAAGTGCTCGGGCCTTGGCCTTGTCGCCAGCGGCTGCGGCGGTACGTGACGGACTCGTCGCCGCGCATCTATACTACGACGAATTGTCTGAAGGCGTATCCCATGAAGCGGCGGAGCGCCTCATCGAGGAATACGCCTCTGCGGGCGTATCGATCATTCCCGTCGGAGAGCCGAGGATGCACGGCAAGTTTCTGGCATGGGACGACGACGATCTGCTCATTACTAGTCAGAACCTTCTGTCCGCAGATCCGACCGACCCCTATGCCGAGGTCGGTATCGTCATCAAGGCCGTTGGCGTCGCCCGCAGCTTCAGGGAAAAATTCATAGGCAAGCTGGCTGCGCGACAACGGGCGTGAACTCAGGGTCGGCGCTACGCTAACGCGCCTTATCGAAACGAGCATCGGCAGGGGGGACATGGACCGACGTCAGTGGACCATCCGATGCAGCCCCTTGGAGCAACGGGAGAAGGACGAGGAGCCGCGCGGTGTCTTCGGTATGCACCGCCTGTCGATTGGTGGGATAGGCCGCTGGTTCCGCCCCGATCTCGATGATCTGACTACCCCAGGCGTCGGCGACGGCCAGCAGCCTGTCGATGAACGGATAGGATGCACTAGCGATCACCGTCGGGAAGGGCAGATGGGTCGAGAGTCCTTGCCGCGCCGCAGCCGCAATCGCCTCCTGGCCGAAGCCGACGGTAAGCGGAGACAGGAACAGTGCACCCTTGACCGAGCGGAGATAGCTTCGCGGCGACAATCACGCCCACCACGCGACAGCGAGGCATGCGACCCCTTGCGCAATGATGACGGCAGGTTCGCGGCGGCACGCGAAGACCGCATCGAGTTGGGATGCCCAGCGACCGGCCTGGAATTCCGCCAGATCCAATTCGAGAGTTAGCATTAACGAGGCGCTGGTAGCATCGCCCTTTACCCTGACGATCACCGAGTGTTGGGAATCGATCGAAGCTGGATAGCACACGGTCATAGGTGCGCTCCCACGAGGACATCAGGGTTGCGAGACACTTGCCGGGCCGACGACTCGATGCCGGACGTGATGGGTGCGAAGATATTCCTATTGTAACCATAGGCAATGGCGTTGCGCCGGTTTGCACGGAATACGTGCCCGATCGTCGTCCATGCGGCTCGCCCAAGAGCATCCCCAATCATGTGCCGGCCAGCGTCACGCGTCCGGCTTTCGCGCGTCGATCGCGGCTTGCCAGACCCGCAGCACGTTGCCGCTCCTACAACTTGGCGATCTGATCGGCGGTATAGTGGCGACGCTGGAGTTCCATGGTGACGTTGCCTGTTTAGCGGACGTCGTTCCAGCCGACCACGCCACCGCCATGGCAAAAGGGATTGAGTATCGTCCTCAGTTAGCCATGACTTGAGGCCAGTGCTCTTCGATCCGAGCCTTCGTTTTCAAGGCCGATGGAAGGCCCAGAGTTAGACCCGGCCTGTCCGCAGCTTGTTCGGCCAGCTCCTCGAATATCGAGATCGCTTCCGATATCTGCGTGTACGCACGGTGAGGATCCTTCTGAAGCTCCATGATGGCAAGGTCGGCGCGCCCGGTCGCAAGGCTGCTCAGGGCTTCCAGGGAACTACGGTCGGCGTCGTAAACCTCAACACGCATCTTGAACGCCTTGATGATGTTCGCCGATCCTGCGTCGACATCGCCAGAAGCAATTTCAATGTTCCCCAGAAAACCGATCGCCGCCGTCAGATCCGAATATATGCCTCGTTCGTGCGGCATCGCCGCGGCTATCGGCTCAAGTACTGAGACCGCCCGGCGCAGATGTTGCGCTCCGCCCGCAAAATCCCTTGTCGCAACGGTCATCTTCGCGAGATCGTGCACGCTCTCGGCGAAATCGCTGGCCCAGCCACCCGCCCCGCCATCGACCTGCACCAAGGTGCCGAATATGGCGGTAGATTCTATCGCGTAGGTAATGGCCTCGGATCTATTGCCTTTCCCCCATTCGGCTTTGCCGAGGAACTTCAGGCTGATCGCAACATTGCGGCGCAGTTCGTTGGTCGGTGTTCGTTCAATAAGCTCTCGGAAGGTCATCAGCGCTCCGGAGTAGACGTCCGCTGCGCGAATTAAATCGCCTCTCATAAAGGCGACGCGGCCTAGCTTCGCCTTCGCCATCGCCAACTCGCGACGATCATCGTCGTCATCGGGAAATGCAGAGAGCAGCTGTTTACGAAGGTCGACGGAAGATTGAAAGAAACGCTCAGCATCCGCCGCTTCTCCCCGGGCCAGGGCAAGATCGCCGAATCGCATCAGGAACACCGATCTATCGTGGAGAAGAAGGTAGGTCCGTCCCTCGACCTCAATCAGTTCGTCGTTCGCCCGGATGGCGTTGACCAAGCGCTGGCTCGCTTCGTCGAATTTCCAGTCGCTGATGAGGAGGGCGGCGATCTCCGAGTCTATGCACGACTTCTCTCTTGAATCGGCTTCCGTTTCCGCTGCCCTTGCCAAGTTTGCGGCAGCGGCGACACGCAGTCCGGCTTGAGATTGAAGACGCCCCATCTCCATCCAGGACGCGGAGTCCGAAGCGTCGACGCCAACCGCTTGCTCGTAGGCGGCGATGGCTCGTGATGGCTGCAGAGGTGCCAAAAGCCGGGCGGCTTGTCGAAATCGTTCGTTCTGCCTCGTTCGTTCAAGTTCCGCTCTGCGGAGCAACTGCTCGGCAGCCTCTTGCGGGGAGCTGGTCAGGACGTTCTGACCAATCCGACGATCGTCATGATCGTCCGAAGCCATCAGCTCACCCGTTGTCCTGCCGGCGAGTTCGGCTTGTTCCGCCCTCGCCCCTTGCTCCACCAGGCGACGGACCATAATCGCGACGGATTCCAGTGCTTCGGCTGAGGATACTGCGTGACGGTCGCCTGCGACGAGTACGCCTTCGAGCTGACCTTGCAGAATGCTGGTCTCTTCCTTCAGCTCGTCGATCGACGCAGGTTGAGGCTGGAACATCTCCCAGAACGACCAGCCGGCGCTGACCGCGGATAGGATCGCCGTCGCGACGGCAAGCGGATCACGCCCACTAACGAGATACGACAAGATGGCCTCAGGTCCGGGAACTGGCGGCTGCGGCAGAGCTGATTTAGCCGAAGTCCACGCCGTGACACCCGTTGCTACAGCAACTACCAGACCAGCCGCGACCTTCCGAAGTCGATGAAACAATGCGCAACCCTCCCGTAGCGGCGCCCGGTCTTTCGCCTGCAAACATTGCGGAATTGTTAGCGGCATCGTGGCCGTCATAGCCCGTGAAGTCGATGGGCCGCTTCGCACGAGGTCGTCGATGGCTTGGTGCAGCGGACGAAGGAGACCCGCGCTGCAGCGAACACGCCGCCATAGTTCATCCTTCGCGGGTGTACCGGACCTGCCGGTCATCCGAACCGACGGCTTTCCAGTCATGTCGAGTACGGAGGGAACGTGGAAATTGGCATGCGCGGTCGATGTACGGAACGAGAACGGACCGATCCGGGACCGCCCAGCCGATAAGGCATTGGAACGGCTCAACGGCGGTGCTCGGGACCACCGCTCAATCAAGACATCGTGGGTCATGGGCGGCAAGGCCGACATCGCGTGGAGGGCGAGAATTCGTCACGGCATTCAAGAAATTGGCGATCCGGCCCGGTGCATCGTCGAACCGACCGAATAACGATTGCGGACTTTCGCGGACGATCCCATAATCGATCGATGGCTAATGCACGTTCAACCGGCGTCCTTTCTTCCGGAAAACGGAGAAGTCTGACGAAGCGGAGGTTTTTCACGAAAGGGAGGAAACCTGCCGGTTTGGCGGCAGGCAGTGGAACAGGAATGTTCCTTTATCGCGGTCTCAAAATAAAGCCGACGTTCGTGGAGGACGATCGGTCACGGCAGCTCGAGGACGCGATGCGCGAGATAGCGATGAAGAATCACCTCGTTGGCGAATAGCACGCTGAATAACGACGTCTTCATCAACTGTCCGTTCGATGCCGAATACCTAGACGTCTTCCGCGCCATCATCTTTGCCGTGAAGGCGTGCGGGTTCATGCCGCGTACTGCGCAGGATGTCAGCGACTCGGGGCAGAGCCGGATCCAGAAGATCACGAATCTGATAGTCGATTGCGACCGGGGCATTCACGACCTGTCAGCCGTCACGTTGGATCCGGATACGAAGATGCCTCGATTCAATATGCCGCTCGAGCTCGGGATATCCCTCGGCATCAAGTGGACGGGGACGCCGCGTCAGCGCCTCAAGCGACTATTAGTGCTCGACGAGAAAAAGCATCAATATGACATGTCAACGTCCGACCTCAGCGGCTTGGACCTCAGCGCGCATGGCGGCGAGCCGGAGAAGGCGATCACATGCGTCAGGGACTGGCTCGTTCAGGACCGGGATTCCGCACTGCCCCACCTGGCCGGCGGTACGGCACTGTTCGCCGACTACCAGAAGGCTCGGATATTGATCGACGAATTGATCCGCGGTAGTCGATTGGAACCCTGGTCGAAACTGAGCCATCCGGATTATCTCCGTTGCGTAGACTCGAGCCTCAAGGTCTTGGCGGGTGCTTGAAGGTTACTCATGGGTGAGTCCACAGCGAACGGCCCTGAAACCGATGACGGCGTGCGGTGAGATCTTCGAAGTGATGCGCGCCGATGGCGGCGGAGGCGTGTTGACCGATCGCCCCGGTGCGCGTTCGATGCTTTCGGCAGACCCTGCTAACGTGCGTTATGACGATGACATGCCGCGTCAGGTCGACCGTATCGAAGGTCTGATGCAACCCGGCATGTCGTCACCGTCGGCCTCGTGACCGGCCTGCGAACGATCACGATACCGTTGCCGGTACCCGCCATCGTTCCCGAACATGACATCGGCCCATTCCTCCCCGTTTCGTCCCACGACCTTGACGTGTTCAACGAGATTGTGGGTGACGAGATCGATTCCGATTTCAGCTCGAGCATTGGTTGCTGCGACACCTGTTACGATGATTTCCGCGAGCGCTGGCCCGGAATCACGTTCCGGTCCATCGAGTTCCAGACCCAGGCGATGGAGATAGGCTGGCTCGTCGACAATCTCCGGTTGGTCGGGTTGTACAGTCCCGCCGAACTCTCGACCTTGCGGCACTTCGTGCAATGCCCGCGTTGCGGTACCTACATCCGCTGGCACGTCTGGATTTACGAACACCGCTTTACCGGGGTCGCCGAGCTCGAGAGGGAGGTCGTCGAATTGATAGCTTTGGGGGAGCGTACCCCCTTCCTTCTTCTCGAGCACCCGCTGGCGCGTCGCGTTCTGGAAACGGTGCGTACCCACATCTCCGGAACACCGTCGGTAATGCTGGATGCGACCCTCTATCGCGCCCGTGCGGAGGCAAGTGTGCTCGAGCATCGACAAGATCCCGCCGCGCTCGGTACGTTTGGCGCTCCGCCGCCCCAATTCGTGGTGGAGGGGCGGTTCAACCACGCCGGTTCGCCAATGCTTTACGCGGCAAGCGACGCGCTCACGGCGTCGGCGGAGGTCGCAGGGGAGGGTGACATCTGCCTGGTCGCGGCCGTGCGGGCGATCAAAGCTCTCAGGATCCTCGATCTCGTGGACGTCGACGAGGACCGCGCGTCGTTCGAGATCCTGGCCGCCATCTCCAATTCGGCGTTGATGGCCGCTCCTCGGACGACCGCCGGCTGGATGCGTTCCCAGTACGTTTTTTCCAGGTTCGTTGCGGACTGCGCGCTGTCCGCGGGATACGATGCGATACGCTATGGGTCCACGAAGGCTCCCGAGGGGGCAAACTACGTCTTCCTCGACGGCGGCGTCGATTTCGAACAGCAGTTCGTCCTCGAAGGCATTTCGGTGATCACGGCGGGTCGTCCCGCGATCCGCTACTGAGACCGTCGGATGAAAATCTCCGTCTAGTTACGTCATCCTTGTGACGTCGATTACCGCGTTTTCGAGTCGTCATGCATTACCGAATCCGAAGACCGGCTGGTTAGTTTCCACGCATTCACTGGCTGGGGAAGCCGTGATTGCGCAGGCGATCGAACGGTTGCCGATGCCTGCGTACCGCCGACGGCCGGTCTTCGATCCGTGCCTGCATTCTGGCATGGAGAGCGGCCATCGTGGGCGTGCCCGTGAACGTACCTTCTCGGGGACGACAGGATGGCCGTTGGAAGCCTTCGCCACTCCGACCAGCCACCGGCGTATCGCTGAGCGTGCAGCAATCAGTTCGAGCACCCAGCGAATCAGTGAACTGGGGGGCCCAAGGCCTGGTCACGAGCCAGTCCTTCGTTCCACATCCGGCGAAACGGCGGCGAACTCCCGTGCACCAGCGGTTTTAACCGTTGATCTTCAAGATTGGTGAACCGGTGAGCCGCAATGTCGCGGAGGAAAATAGATGCGCTCAATCGCGCATCGAGGAGACCTTCATGAAAGCAGAATACAATCCCGCTGACGACCTGCAGCTCGTCGCGCTCATGACCTCGAAGCTTCTCAAGGCCGACCACGGTATCGACACCCCGCCGGTGCCGGCAGACTACCGCCTCTTCGATAAGAAGCAGCATGCCAACCAGTCGCAGGAGCTCCGGGTCGGCATCAGGATCGATCGCGCCGTCACGGTGGACGTCGATCACATCTGGTGGGGTGAGGAAGCAACCGATCTGACGACGTTGACCGACATCGCGTTTCAGATGGCCGATACCATCAGCAGAATGCATGCTCAGCGGATCACGATCATCGAGATGCTTGCCGACGTGAAGGCCGCAGCGCGCAGGGAAGTCGCGAAGGGCCGCCGTCAAGGCATTCCGTACCGACTGGTTTCCGTGACGCCGGTGCCGTCGGCTTCCGACCATGGAGAAGTCTGCACAGAGGTCCTGGTCGAGACGCTCGGTGAGAATCTTCGGTTTCAACTTTCGCGGATCGAAGCACTCAACGGCGGAGATGTCACCGAGGTCTTCGAGGCATGGAAGGATGAGCAGAGTTCGCGGGCACGCCTGGCCGGCGCACTCGAAGAGGTCGGTGCCACCGGGCAGATCGATGCGGTCATCGTGAACGCGCTGGTGGCAGCGGGGCACGACATGGCCGAGGTCCTCGCCAGGTTGGCCACCGAGGAGGACCGGATCGTGGACATCGGCGGAGGCCCAGCGGAGGAGCGGTCGTTTCAGCTATACTGGAAGGAGGGGCAGGTCTTCGGCTGGCTGAACCTTGCCGATGGCGGTTCCTGGAATGAAGGTCGGTTGTACTTTCGGAACTCGCCAATCGCGTTGAAGGGCGTCGAGGGGAAGCGCGTCAGCGACGTATTGGCGAACCCGGTATTCGGCAACAACGTCCGGGTGACGTCGGCATCCGGTGACAAGGGAAAGATCGGTACGCTCAGCTGCACGCCGGACATGCTGAACTTTCATGCCGAAACAGGGCGCCTTTGGGCGGCTTGAGGGCACGAACCAGCCAGGTAGCCGCGTCGTGCCGTAGTATCGAGAACCGCGGCGAACGATCGCAAGCCGATGAACGATGACGTCCCGGTCGAAGACCATCAAGCGGAACGCAACGCCGCCTGATGGTCATCAGACGATCGAAGCGTGGTAGGCGTTTCGTAACGGCAACCGCCCCTTTTCATATGCGGCATATGGCTTGCGGGTTACCGCGCCATCTGCTTGGCGAGCACGGCGGCTGCGGATAGATCGAAACCGCCGGGCTCGTCCTTGATGATGCCATCCTGCGTAGGCCGGAACAGCGAGGCCAGCACGATGGTTTCGTTCGCGGTGTCGACCGACGCGCCTTCCTTCAGCGCCATGAAGGTTTCCGCGAAGGCCTTCTTCTCTTCGGCGTCGAGAGACAGATGCCTTTCGCTGAGAAATATCCGGTACTGCAACCTGGTCGCCCACAGGATGAGTGAACTGGTCAACAGAAGGCCTGCGACCGTGAGGGGGCCCTTGGCGGAGAACGGCCCGACGCACTGGGGCCGCGCTCCGGCGCGGCAACCGCCAACGTGGAAGCTCCCGGCGATGTAGTCGCCGAACCAGTATGGCGCGCCAATCCCGACGAGGACCGCGAACAACGTCGCGAGCCAGAACAGCCGTTGGGCGGTGACCGCACGGGACCTGTGGGTCTCCGAGCGTTGCTCCCACAGCGCCACGGGCGCCCGAAGGCGCAGTTGAGTATGGAAAAGCGCCTTCAGCTCGTCGAAGGACTCCTCGCGCGATCGTTGCTGCATGCCTCCCAGACGGTCGAGCGCCTGCAACCGCGCTTCCGCCTCGCCGAAGCGCTTCTGCACCTCCGCCTCGACGTCGGCTCGCCACGCACGCTGGCGTCGGTCGCGCGCACGCTCCGCCCGCAGGAGCGTCCTTCTGACGCGCACGATCCCGGCGGCGGTGAGATCGCGCATGTTCGAAAGGTGGGTCGCATGATCCGCATTGATTTCGGCCGCTTCGGCAACGCGGCCGTCGAGCGCAGCAAGTAGTTCCTGCGCCCTCGCCTTCGAAGTGCGGATGCCCGAAGACGCGAGCTTCGACGAAGGGAGAGCCGCAGCGACGTGACCGGCGGCCAGAAGGATCTCGCCACGCTTCAGGAAGGCGGCGAAGTCTTCCGCAGGACGGTGAACGCCATCGTCCGTACCGAGCTCCAACGCGACGAATCTGGCATATGCAGCGGCGGCATCACCGGTTCGACCAGCGGCGTGTAGGCCCAGCACGAGCTGACCCTCGGTCGACCCGCTCGGCGGAGGGGCTACCGTCGCCCTCCGAAACGAGTTCGCGGTGATGCGTCCGAACCCGTCCGGATCGGCGAGCATCGCACGAAGTTGATCGAACGCCGTAGCCAGTTGACGACCTCTCATCGGCTGACGCGCCGCCTGGATCTGCATATCCCCGTATTCGCTCGCGAGCTTGTCAAGGAACGGCTTCCACTCGACCTGCTCGCGCTCCAGGTGATCGACCATGGTCTGCCGTGCAGCCCTCTCGATCGGGGGTAGCGTCCTGTAGTTGATGACGTAGGTCATGTCGCTCATCGATAGGTGGGTCCTGATCCGTCCGCGCACCTCGTTCGGGTCCCTGATTGCTTTCCGCCGTATCCGGGATCACGGGTTTCGCATGCGTCGCCAACAACCATATGCCGGTGCCGCGAGATCATCATATCGTTCGATTCCTCATGTTCGAGAGGGCGCGCGCCGTGGCGCACCATGTCCTGCACCGAATTCGAGATGAAGGCCATCCGACTGGCGTCGGGGTGAGCACGGCGGCGTCGCTTGCTTTGGGAATCGAGCTATGAACCGCGATCGAAGGATCGTCGTTAAGTGAACGGACAGACCGCTCTACGGCGCCCCCGGTGAAGAGCCGTCCGCCAAACCGGACACGGCCAGTTGCAGAAGCTTCTCATGAAGCGCAACGTCGAAGCCGTCGTCATCGACGCCGAGTCCGTGCCGCAGGCGATTATTGGCCGACGAAACCAACGTCTCGACCGTGTCCTCGACCGGCACCAAGCCCATGTTCTCGAAGAGGACACGCATAGCGGAGGCGAACGTGACCCGTCCGAAGACCTCCACGTCGGCCTGGACCTGTTCCACAGGCGCCGGGCGCCTGATGTATCGAAGATAGAGTTGGTCGACGTCGGTCATGGTTCCGGGATCGGCCGGATTGTGACCCTCCAGTAGGGCTAGTGCGCGCAAGGTGTACCAGCCGCGCCCAGTGTTCGGCGCGCTCAATTCTGCCAGCCGAAACGCGCCGCCAAGTCCTGCAACGACGCAGCCAGAGCGTCGGCGCGAGCCGCCCCCAGGACGGCGATCAGCCGATCCGCCATCGTCCTGAAGTCCAGCGAGATCGTCGCGACCGGCGCCGCGTCGACGGCGTTGTGGCCGGGAGACCGCAGCGCCGTCGCATCGCCTTCGGACGCTTTCTCCCGGCCACGATGCAACCGAACACCGAAGCTGCCTTGATCCACGCCACCCTTGCCACCGCTACGGTCGTCGTTCCCCATGTCGCGCAGCGCCCGCGGCAGGATCGTCATGACGAAGGGCGCATCCGGCGGCACCTGGCCGACGCCTTCGAACTCGCGCTCCGCCATGGCCGCCAGCAGCAGCCGGGCGATCTCCGGCCAGAAATCGGTCACGATCCGGCGGCCGACGACCGGTGGGACGTAGGCCTGCACAAGTGCGAACACCACGGACAGCTGCAGCAGCTCGTCCAGGCCATAGGATGCACGTGCGAACTTCCCGACACGCGATGCGGCCGGGAACCCCGAACGCTGGAGATGCGCCAGACGTGACCTGAACGCCTTGTCCGCGCTTGGCGGAACGTCGTTGGTCTCTGCGAGGATCTCCTCGACGACCTTCAGTCTCATTGAAAGTGGAGCTGCCATCGTTGCCATCGATAGCAACTTGCAATTGAAAACGACAATGCGTAAATCGTTGCCATCGATGACAAGGAGTGAGGCTATGACGGATTTGAGGGCGGACATGCTTTTCGGCGCCAGCAAGGTGGCAGAGTTCATCGGGGTCGACCCCCGGAAGGTGTATCACTGGATGGATCGGCGGAAGGCCGGCAAGCGCGCGCCCCCGCTGTTCGACGTCGGCGGCGAAGTATGCGGTCGGAAGACGGAACTGAGCAGTTGGTTCTCCGGATATCGCGATTTGAGCAGCCCAGAGGCGCCAGTCGGGAGGTCGCAACCCCCGGAATATAAGAAGCTCGGCGTAAATCCTGACAATGCTGATCACGCTAAGAAAAATTACGGACCGAATATGCGCTCTAAAACTGAGCAAACCGTTCCGGAGAGTGAATAAACGTGATTATCTACGCCAATTGAAGGCTGCTCACTTTTCTTGAGCTAATCTATTATCGAAAAAAACTATAAATTACATGGTGTGATATGACCTATCGCGTTCTGCATTACAATCCCCACGCCGTCACTGTGCCCTTCTGGCGCGACCTTCGCGGCACGAAGATGCCGATGCCAGCGGACTGGGCCTTCCTGGTCGACTGCGAGACGGAGATTCCGCACCGGGAAACCACGATCTTCCTGGGTCATGTCGGCAAGCAGTCCGCGAGGAAGCGCCGCCGTCGGCGGGCGGGCAACACGGCCTACACGTACGCCGGCGAGCTGAAGCCCTACCTGGAATACCTGCAATGGCTCGAGATCGGCTGGGACGAGGCCGATCAGGAAGTGCTGTTCAACTACATCGACCGGCTTTGCGAGCGGCGACACTGGTTCACCGGCGAGGGGCTCGACCCGACGACGCTGGACCGGCGCGTCCGGCGCGTCATCCAGGCTTACGTCTACACGAACAAGAAGAAGATTTCCGATGTCGATCTCGACTCCGAAGATCTCCTAGCCGAGCTGTGGGAGGCGCTCGACGCCGAGAACGAAGATGCGGTCGCCGGCGAGCGGCGCAACGCGATACGCTTCATCGACGATGCCGACTGGGCGCTCATAGCCCAAGCGCTCGGGCCGCTGCCATCAGAACTCCCCGAACGCGACCCAGACGCCGCGGCGGAGCCCAAGAGAGCCCCGACGGGTCGCAACAGGCTCTTCGCGGAGATCGGCGTCACCACCGGCATGCGGGGTGGCGAGCTTGCAGGAATGCCTCTGGCTCCGTTTCTCACCGTAGAGGTTACCGATGCCAACCGGAATGGATGGACCAAGATCCTCCTAAGCGACACGAAGGGCGGATACGAGCGGCCAGTCTTCGTCGCCAACGCGCTAGTTCGCGAGATCCAGTTATACGCGTCGCGAGGTCGCGCCGCCGCGGTCGCGGCCGGGGCGGCGAACGGCAATGCCGACCCGGGGACCGTCTTCGTGAACGGCACGGACAGCGGTTCTACCGCCGGGCGTGCCATGCGTGCGCAGCAGCTGTCGGTGATCTTCCGCGAGGCTGTGCGCGCGGTCCTCCCCACGGAGGGGATCTCGATCGTCGACGAAGCCGGCGAGCGGCTATACGCCCGACCGAAGTTCCGCCTTCACGACCTGCGCCACACCTTCGCCCTGCGCCTGTTCAGTAAGCTGACTGACAAGGGGAAGGAACCCTGGGACATAATCCAGGGCCGCCTCGGGCATCGCAAGGTCGAGACGACCCGCGCTATCTATTTAGACGTTTCGCGAACATCGGAACCCTACGCCGCCGACCTCGTCGCGGCTGGAATGGATGCCCTGATCTATGGCTGACGATCGTAAGCCGCGTGTGCGGAACGCCGTGCGCTCGCGTCGCAAGTCCATCAACGAGAAGCACTTCGCCGCTACCGCGGGCAAGCCGTCCGCGCGGCTGGAGCGCAAGCCCGTGTTCGCCGCTGCGGACGGCAAGCTCGTGTCGGTCACCTACCAACGGATCCGCACCAATGGCGGCGACCTGATCCTTTCCGCCGCCGCACTGAACCGCACGCCCGCTCTCACCATGGCGCTCGCCCTCGCCTTCACGTCCTGCTTCCGCTCGAACCGTCCCGCCAAGGTGGTCGCCAATTACTGGGGATACCTCGGCGAATTTGCCGAGAGCGTGGCTCGGTCTGAGCCGGGCATCGACTTCGAGAACCTGGAGCGGAGGCACCTGTCGGGGTTCATCGACTGGCTGGACAGCCGCAACGCCGACGGGTCAGCGGTGCGCAACAAGGGCACGCGCTCTAACGCCGTGCGCATCGTTCAGAGGATACTCCGGCAGACCGGGTCATGCGGGCACATCGATTTCATCAAACGTCCGTACTCGAGCGTAGGGGGGCGCAACCTGCGAACGGCGAAGCGCACGCCTCGCCGTCGGGTGCCGAAGCCCGAGGAGGCACGCAGCCTGCTCCTCGCGGCGCTGCGCGAGATCCGGGAAACCATGACGCTTCACGATGCCATGAACGATCCGGCGCATCCTCTGCGAGAGGACGATACGACGCGACGCACGCTGCTGATCGCCTGTGACATGAGGGCGGAGTACGGCCACACGCCGCCGGGCGTTGCCATCTGCACTCGGATCGCGAAGCGCCACGGCGGCGATTGGGAGGACGCCAAGCGGGCGGCCTCGGCGTACTTGCCGACGCTGTCCGCATTGGCGCCCTTCTGCATCGTCCTCATGATCGCGCTACGCCTCGATGGGCAGATGATCAGCGATCTGCTCGCGAAGAATCTGAGCGTCATCCAGTCGCTCGGCCTCGACCGGCTGCAGGCAAAGGTCTGGCGCAGCAAGGTCAAGGACTGGAAGACCTTGACGGCAGCCCTCAGCGCCCACTGGCACAGCCCCGAGAAGCTCGTTGCCTTCCTGGACGGATGGAGTCGGGACCTGCGTGCCGCCACCGGCGGCAAGACCGGCGACCTCCAGTTCATCATCGCGCCGTTCGGCGCGGAACAAGCAAACGACATCGCCGGTAAGGGGGGAATAGGGCGTGCGATCAAGGAGTTCTGCGCGCGCAACGGCCTGCCGGCGATCACGACCAGCATCCCACGCAAGCTGGCAATCGAACTTGGCGACATGCTGTCGTCGGGGGACGCCACCGCCCGTGCCCGGATCGGCGCCCACACCGAACAGGTCAATCTCGACCACTACGATACCTCGGAGGCGGCCGCGCGGGGCGACGACGCCTACGGAGTGGGGCTCTTGCTCCTCACTTCGCACCGACTCGATCACGGCGCGTCTCCCGACAAGCGCCTCTACATACCCGAGGAGGACGTGATGGCCGCGACGCCGGGCTGGTGGTGCAGCAATCCCTTCGATCCGCCCGCCGGGAGCGGGCAGTCGGGACGGAGACCTTGCGCGGCCTACGGCTGGTGCCCTGCGTGTCCGAACGGCGAACCGAGGTTCGACGACCCCGTATCCTGCAAGCGGGTAGGACTGCTCCTGGAAGCGATCCTCCGATCAGAGCCCAACATGCCCCCCGACGTATGGGAGGGCACCTGGAAACCGATCGCCGACGAACTGGCGTTCAAATACATTCCGAAGTTCGAAGCTGCGCCGCTGATCACCGCCCAGGCCGCAGAGCTCGACATCGGCCCCATGATGGAGGTGATCAGTGCCCAGGACTTCTGAAATCATCGCGGCGACGCCGCGCGGACCCGTCGATCCCGCCGCCATGGCCAAGACCGATGCACCGGTCAGCCTGGGAAGCACGTGGAACTCCGAAAGATGGCTGCTCGACCAGGACGGCGCGGCTGCCTCGCGGATGTCCATCGACTTCCGCGACGTCCCGACGGCGCTCCAGGAGGCCGCGCGCGTGGCGGTCTGGTCGGCGCTCGTCGATCCGCGAGGGTACGAGCCGCCAACGATCGCAACGGTGATGTTGAAAATGCGATGCCTCGATGAGGTGCTCGCGTGGGTGACGCGGTGCAACGCCAAACTCGCCGACGTCGACGAGGACCTTTTCGATTGTTTCGTCGATGAGCTCGACGAACTGGTCGAGAGCGGCCAACTCGTCGCGAATGGCGCGGACCGCCAGACACGGGAACCAGTCCTGAGGCGGCTGCTGCCATGGACCGTGCTGCACGATCAGGCGGCGTCGATGCGCGAGTCGGGCATCGACGCCCTCACGTTCGACCCGTTCCGAGAGAAGTCAGCCGCCACGATCGCCAAAGAGCTGAGCGGGGCGGAACTTCGGAGTGTAAGGCCACTGCCCGACGAAATCGCGGTGCCACTCGTCGATGCAGCCGCGCGGCTTGCCGGAACGGCCAGCGACGAGATCGCGTCGGCCCTTGAAGCCTATGTGGCCGTGCGCCTTCTCCGCAGCGCAAACTGGAACAAGAACAAGGATCTTGCCCCGCTTCAGTTCTCCTCGCTGGAAGACGATGTGGATCCATGGCTCGCAGTCCCCGAGCATTCAGATTTGAGGGTACGCGCACGGATCATCCTGGACGGCGTGCGGCTCGTCGTAGGTGCCCACATCATGATGATCTATGCCTGCGGCGTTCCACGGCCGGGCGAACTCATGTCCGCCGCCTCCGGCATCGATGTCGTGACCGGCCTACCGACATGCGTGGAACGAACCGCGTCCGCATCGCAGCTCTTTGATCACTACTGGATGAAGGCCGTCAGGGAAAAGCTCACGGACGACGAGCCGGAGCCGGACGAATGGCTGATCGGCTGCACTGTGGCGGGAGACGACAGACCGCCCGAGGCAGTGCAGGCAATCATCGCGATCCAGCGCATACTCGAACCGCTTCGCCGCCTCGGCGGCGAGAAGACCGCGTCCCGCCTCCTCGTCTCGCCAGGCAATGGCGTGCTCAGCGTGCGCAAACCTGAGAGCATCAGTCCCATGGGCTACGGCGTCATGCGGAACTGGATGATCAGGTTCGTGAGCAGCGCAATCGACTGGGACGCCTTGCCGGACCACGCGCGCGACGGATCCGACCTCTCGCCCTACAAGCGCGCCCGCGGCAGCAACGTCACTCCCCGCGCCTGGCGCAAGACGCTCGTTCAATTCATGCTCCGGATCGACGGGCGGATGACGCTACCCTTGGCGCGGCGGCTCCGGCACAAGGTCCACACGGTCCTGAACGAGGCCTACCAGGACACGGATCCCGGTCTTTTGGAGGAGGTCGACGACGCCATGGCGCGAACGCTCGCGCGGACCCTCGTCAGCATCTCTACGGGCGAGCGGAAGGTCGTCGGGTGGCTGGGTGAAAAGATGGAACCGCACCTGGACGAGATCAGGGCACTGACGCGCGGACTATCCGGCGAGCCCGCCATCGCTATCGTCCAGTCGTGGGCGCTCGAGCGGAAACTCGGACTGCTCGCGGCTGGGCCCGGAAAATGTGGCCTCCGCCTCATGCCACGCCACGCGCTATGCCACCAGGTCGCCGGTACCGCAGGGTGGTGGCAGACCAAACCCCACCCGAACCGGAGCGATGAGCACTGCGCGAACTGCAAATGCTGTCTCGTCGATACGGACCATCTCCGCTTCTGGACCTCACGCTACGTCGCGGCCAGGGCACAGGTTCTCACCAGCAGGCGGCTCGGCCGCGAAGGCGAGTCGTGGACGCATGCGCAGCAGGCGGAAATCGCACGAACGATGCTCATGCGGCTGGAGACGCGCATTCCCCCGGACGAGGAGATCCTTACGTGACAGACGACGCCCTACCGCAGATACTAAAGGCCGCCGGACTCGATCCCGGCATCAGGCTCAGCCCGGTCGACAGGCGGCTCTGGGCCGCCTTCGGCCGGCTCAAGGCGCGTAATCCGGAGACCCTCGTGAACGAGCGCAACCGCGAACTCCTCAGGTCGGGCCGACTTGAGTACGGGGATGCGGCGTTGGCACGCGAGGCGCCCGCGTCGCGCAATACGATCGCCGCGAACCAGGAGCGGTTGAAACCGATCCTCGACGGACTCGCCGCCATGGAGGCAGCGCGCAAGGGCGCGCGGGAGGAGTCGTGGCTGGCGGACCGGGAAGAGCGCCGGTCGATCGCGGAGAAGGACAGGATCATCGATCAGCAGGCCAGCGTCATCGCGGCGCAGCAGGTCGCCATCTTCGGGCTCGAACGCCGCATCGAGGCGGTCGAGAAGAGAAGCGTCAAACCCGACAAGCCGTCGCCGGCGCTGGGCCGCCGTCGTCAGCGCGGACGCGCCAGCGCGCTGCTGGATCGCGCCGCCACCCAAGCTCCTCAATCATGAGGAGAACCTGACGATCGACGAACCGCCCGGCGATCGCCGGCGCCAGGGCGGACACCGCGGCACCGCCTGACAGGGCGGTGACTATCGATCGCGCCGAGGCCACGCCCGCAGTCCAGCGAGTCGCATGATCGGGGCGGAACCACGTCTGGTACGCCAAGGCGTCCATTAGCAGTGACGCCCCTGCAACGCCGCCCGCCAGTTCCCGGGCGAGGGGACTGGCGAGCAGGTCCGCTCCCAGATCGATCGCGATGGGCCGTCGCCATTCGCATTCGACTCCCTCGCAGGGCTCGACGCCGTCGACGCCTGCGGAGCCCCGGATCCACACCTCCTCGGCCGGATCGGCGCGCAAGTGCACGGGCGTCGGCATCCCGTCGGCGAACACCATGCGCCGCCAGGAGTCCTCCGCCGAGGTTCCGGGCAACTCCGCCATCGCGGCGCGCAGAAGCGCCGCGCGGGCATGGCGCATGCTTCGGATTGCGGCGTCGAGGTAGATCATCGAGAAGGAATGGCCGGTGCCGACCAGCTCGCCGCGAACGTCGGTCGCGAACTCGATCGCACGTTCCAGATCCGCGGAAACGCCTCGCATCATGGCCATCCCGTGGGCGCCGGCATGTCGAAGCGCACGAGCCGAGCGCGGTACTCGATCGCCGGAACCCCGTCGGTCAGATCCGGGACGGCTCGACGAATGGCGTAGCGGCGACTGGTGATCACCGGACTATCGACCGCGTGGCTCAAGGTGCGACCCCCCATCGGCCGGAGACGCGGCGGGATGGATTTCGCTTCGCCCGGGGGCGGGGCGGGGGCTGCGGTCAGGCGCTTCTGCACCGGGTTCCCGTTCACAACCCGTCCTCCGACCAGGGCATCTCGAACGGCACGAGCGGAACCCGGATCATCAACACCGGCGACCCGTCCGCCAGGTCGGGCATGACCCGGCGGATCGTGTAGTCCCGTGCGGCGAACATCGGATGGTCGAAAATCGCACCGACCGGGCGGCCGGGCATCGCCGCGGTCAGCGTGTCCGGCAACGGTTCGGGCAGCTTCATGATGGCCGAGCGCCCGAAGACGCTCAGCATGCAGGGACCGACGCTTGCGCAGAAACCCAGCACCGAGCCATAGGGCCGCACGCCGAACCTGCCGCGGGGGTCATCGGCGTCGCGCACAACGACCCCGGGGCTGGCGAACGAGCGCGCGAATCGTTGAACCTCGCCTTTGTACGGCGTCTGGAGCCACGCCTTCGGCCGTTGGAATGAGCGGATCACTGATGGAAGGTGATCGTCCATCGGACGCCATGGCCAGTTCTCGGGTGGACGGATGCGCTCCACGGTCCGAGTGAGGGAGATGCCTTCCAGCAACGCGAGCTCCAGCAGAAGCGGCGACGTGAGCTTGACCGTTGCACGCAGATAGGTCCGCAACAGCGTCAGCCGTTCCGCCTCCGTTCGGAGAAGAAAGTCCGCGATCCGTAGCGACGTCGCGTTTCCAAGAACGTCGGCACCCCCTTCGACATCCTCGAGACGGCGGATCATGGGCGGATCGCCGTCCGCGATCACGCAGCCAGTCCCAGGTGGGCGATGATCCAGCTCATCCATTCCGGTGAACTCGCCATCACGTCGATGGGCGTTCGGTCGCCCAGGTTCGCGTTCGACGCGCGGAGCCAACCACGGATGCGCTCCTCGTCGCCGATGACCTTGATGAGCACCGGTTCGAGATCCACGATGAGCCGCATCCGGCGCTCCCCGCAGATGAGTTCGTACGACTCCACGCGGTCGACGGGGCCGTCGCGGAATCCCCCGACGAGGGCGGATCTCTCCTCCGGATCGAGGTCCCAGCGAAACACGATGGCGTCCCACCTGGCCAGAACCGCGACGAGCGGCATCTCTGCGCCGGCGGTCATTCGCCCAGACCCAGTTCGATGAACTGGCGCAACCTGCGCAGATCGGGAAGCGGGCCACCCATCACCTCCAGGGGCGAGAACCAGTACCACAGCTCCGAAGGCATGCGCAGCCACTCGCAGAGAGCGGCGTCGTCGTCGAAGCGGAGACGATGCCCGATCTCGATGATGATGCGCATGCGGCGCTCGGTATCCGCAGGCGGAAAGGGCTGATCCTCGCCGCCGGCGGGCAGCAGCATGCGGCGCTCGCGCCAATCCAGCTCCCAGTTGATCGCCAGGTCACGCCAGGCACGACGCATCGCCATGTCCTCGATGAGGGCGGCTTCCTTCCCATTGATCATATTCGATCTCCCAGTTCGCGTTGATCGCCGCCGCCGGCTGGAAATTCGCGGTCGTGAGATGACCAACGAACCGCCAACCGCTCAGCGTTCTCGATGGGAGAGCAATACGCCGCAATTAAACCTTTTAGAAGAGCAAAAATCAGGTATTGCTCATTTCTCGAGAACAAACCGATCGCCGGTGTTTTCAGATGGAAGCTTGCGTCATGATCACGGCCTCACAGCTCTACGACCACATCGCCTGTCCTCGTCGGGTGGATCTCGATGCGCACCGGAGTACGGAACTGCGCGCGGAGCTCAGTCCGTTCATCCGGATGCTCTGGCGTCGTGGCGCATCTCACGAGACCGACGTCGTCGCCCGTCTGCCGGGCGACTGCGTGTTTCTCGCGGGGCTTCCCGGCGACGAGCGGGAGAGGTTGACGATGGAGGCCATGGATGGGGGTGCTGCCCTCATCCATGGTGGGCGGATCAGTTCCGGCGACCTGCTCGGCGACCCCGATCTCCTCGTCCGTCGCGACGGCGCGTACGTCGCGGCGGACATCAAGTCGGGCAGGGGGGACGACGGCGGGGACGACGACGAGGGCGAAGGTCGCCCCAAGGCATCCTATGCCGTGCAGGTTGCGCTCTACTGCGACGTGCTGGAGCGGCTCGATCGGTCGGCGGGCCGGATCGCGGAAATCTGGGACGTGCGGGGACGACGGGTCGAATACGATCTGTCGTCCCGGCGTGGGCCAAGGACGGCATCGACGTGGTGGGACCTGTACGAGGAGACTCGCGATGCGGTTCGGTCCATCCTCGCCACTCCCGACAGCACACTCGGTGCACTCGCAGCGTCGTGCGGGCTGTGCCATTGGCGCGCGGTCTGCACGGCGGAACTGGAAGCGCTCGACGACCTGACGCTGGTTCCCGCGCTCGGACGTGCGGCCCGCGACGCGATCGCGCCGATCGTCGGACGCGTTTCGGAACTGGCCGAGCTCGACCCCGACGGCTGCATGGACGGACGCGGCACGGTCTTCCGAGGTGTAGGACAGGAACGACTGCGAACCTTCGTCGCGCGGGCGAAGTTGCTGACGACTCCGGGGGCGACCGGATATCTGAAGGCGCCGATCGCCTTGCCCGGGATCGGTCACGAGATATTCTTCGACATCGAGGCGGACCCCATGCGCGATTGCGTCTACCTGCACGGTTTCCTCCACCGCCATGACGGCGACCAGGCCACGGAGCGGTTCGTCGCGTTCACGGCGGAGGAGGCGACCGCGGACGCGGAGCGGACGGCGTTCGCCGAAGCGATGGCGCACGTCGCCGCGCATCCGAATGCGACGATCTACTATTATTCGAAGTACGAGCGGACCGCGTACCGAAAGCTGCAGCGCCGCTATCCGGACGTCTGCCCGGCCGAAGACGTGGAGGAGCTCTTCACGCAGCCGCGCTCGATCGACCTCTACTGCGACGTCGTGACCAAGGCGACCGAATGGCCCACGAGGAACCACTCGATCAAGACGCTCGCGAAGTTTCTCGGGTTCGCCTGGCGCGACACCGATCCGTCGGGGGCCGCCTCCATCGAATGGTTCGATCGATGGATCGAGACGGGAGATCGGTCCGTCCTCCAACGCATAGTCGACTACAACGAGGACGACTGCGTCGCCACGCGGGTGGTCTTGGACGGCATCAGGAACTTGCGGTGAACATTAGCGTTGGCCGGTCGCCTACCCGAATTTGTCTGTCGACGCGGAAACGTAGGGTAGGATGACGGCGACGTTCGCAGCCTCGAAGGGGCCAGAACTTGCCAAGCGTCAGCTGGCGGCAAGCACGCCCATCCTGTTCAGGACCCGCTTCGCCAATCCTGACCTCTCCGGTGGCGCGATGAATGGTCCATCGCTGCTCGCGATGATGACGGCATGGATCCGTCGTTCGATCCCGATGGCGTCGCGATAGCGAACGGCGACGCAGCCGACGCCCGGCAACCTCGCCACGACGCTTTCTCCGGTACGCAGGCCGCCGGCGACGACCTTCGCGTCGTCGTCAAATGCAACGACGACGTTGATCGCCACGCCGAGTCCGACGTTCTCGATGACGATCTCGCATCCGCCCGCGCTCCAGCCCTTCACCTTCCGGATAACCGGAATGGCCCGTTCCGCGCGCATCCTGCGGTTCGTCAGGATGAGCGTAACCCAACCGGTGAGCGCGACGGCGATCGCTATTAGCGCTGTGATGAACTGCGCGGCGGAGAGGAAATTCGGTTCAGACATGGAGGTTGAAAAATGGTTGATTCGTTTAACATCGGGTTAAATCTGACTACGGCATTGCTCATCAACTTTCTGATTTTCGCCGCCGCCGTCGTGTTCACGTTGGACGTTCAATCGGCGGCTGCGCGCATCGCTCGGGGATTGCTCAGCTTCGTACTCGTTACGCTGCTCATCTTGATCGTATTCAGCCTGCCGCATGCTTCGGTGCTCTGAGTCAGCGACGGGTAACAGGGGGATCGATGTCCCATCGTCGTCAGACCGACCAAACGCCGAACGCAAATCAGGCCTGCCGCAAGCGTCAGTAGTCGGGATCGATGCGAAGGCGGCCACGCGGATTGGGAAGCTTGCGTCTCTTACCACCAACGATCGGCTCGAACTGCGGCATGAGAGATGCGAACGCTTGGAGACGTTCGTGAATGCGGGCACGATCACCCTTGGGCATCTCGTAGCTTCCGGGATGATCCATGTACGCACGTAGCCATTCACCGAAACCACCGGACCAGGTCATCCCGGTCGCGATCACGGCATCCTCGAGCTGATCGTACACGACCAGGGCCCGCCGCCATCGGTGTTCGTCGAAGTCGAGCGCGCCATCGGCGAACCGCCGCCCGACTTCCCGACCGCGTTCCATCAGCGCCCGCGATCGTATCGGGGGCATCGTCAGGTTGAGACCGCCCTCGTCCTTCGACAGCAAAACGTGGGCGATGCGCTCGCGCTGACCGGGCATCGTGGACAGAAGCTGATCCTGCCAATCCTTCGCCGAGGCCAACACGCTGGCGGCATAGTCCGCAACGCCGCCGATGGGATTGATCGGCAATCCCACGCCTTGTCCGGCAGCGTCCGGAATGAACACCCGCTCTTCGCCCAGAGGACCGTTGGGCAGACGATCCAGCGAAAGGGCGAAGGTCGGACGCTCGGGGAGCAGGGCGTCGAACAGGTGGATCGGAAAATTGCTGCTGATGCCACCGTCAGCCACCAATATCCTCGTCCGCTGAGGAACGCGTTCAGCCCCCGTCGCTCTGGCCAACGTCGCGGTGGCGAAGTCGAGAACGTGGAGCGGGATGGCGGTGAACAGAACAGGGAAGCTCAGGCTCATTCGAGCCGCCACCACCACCGGCAGATCGGCGGGGTTCGGGACGGACAGGAGGTCGTCGAAATGCTTTGCGGCCTCGGACGTGGAAACGATGTGATCGATCACATCGCGCGGGAACAGTTCCCTCCACTCCTCGATGTCGATCCCGGCTTCCAAACCGAGTCTGGGAAGCGTGTGAGGCCGCTGCATGGAGAGGTTCGTGGTGATCATGCGGAGGTTGACGATAGGGTTGGCCGGATCCGCGCCGGCGAGATCGCCGAAAGTCAGCGGCTTCCGCCGCGGGTCCTGTCCGAACGCTATGAACTGAAGCGCCTCGTGCATCCAATCGGTGATGGCCGGCCCATTCCCGTGCGGTTCGGAAAGTCCCGTGCAAAGGCCGAAGCCACTCCTTGGGAAATCCACCAGAACGAGACGCGTCGCCCGCACGACGAGGAACAACAGGAGACCCGCGAATGCGCCGAGCACAATGCCGGACGTCGCGCCGTCGAAAGACCACATCGCCAGGGCCCCTAGCGCAGCGCCGAACAACGAGCCGAACGGGAAGACGAGGGGAAGCGCCCAGATGATCGACGACCGCCCCCACCGCTGCGATCGGAGGAAATGCGCCATCAGGGGCGCGAAGCGGGGCCGAGGCTGAAAAAGATGGACGAGGCGTTCGGGTAGCTCCTCGCATCTCTGCTGAAGCCGTACGAACCCGGCAGGGTCCTCGCGGACCGATCTGGAGTATTCGGCGGCGGCGGCAAACGCCGCGGCGATCGCGCCAGCCGAGGTGCCGCCGATGGATCGGAAGCGGTAGCGGCGGGCGAGTTCGATGATCGCATAGGGATAGACGACCCCAGACGTGATCCCGCCCTTCATCACCACGTCGCAGTCCATCGCCGCCCCGGCGAACGCCTCGCCGTCCGGAAGCTTCGGCTCCGGCTCCGGCGCCGCGCTGGTGTCGGAGTCCGGTCTCAGCGTCATTTCGATCCCGTCCCGGACCTCGAAAACGATGCCCAGTCCAGCGCCCCGATTCCGCCCAACCGGTCGTGGAGATCCTCCACCACGTCCACGACGTTCCTGGCGAACGCGCCGCTTCCCAGCGACTGCCAGACTGCAATCGTGTCATCGTGCTCGAAACCGAACCGCTGCCGGCTCGTGTAGGTCCACCAGAACCACCATTCCAGGTAGCTAGTCTGTGACGGCAACCCCGCTGCGGCGAGTTCGCGACGGAGGCGCGCGTAGATTCTACCGGTCGCCATCGTGTCCAGGCGCGGACGCAAGCCAACGTAGGGCAGGCGGAGGTTGGCCTTGTCGAACGCGATGGAGAACTTGAACGGAAGCGCTTCGTCCAATTCGAGATCGATGTATTCCTTTCGCGGCAGGTCGATCCGAGTCGCGGCTGCTCCGTGCATGATGCGGAACCTCGTCGGTGCGAGTTCACGATGAAGATCACGAACGAACCTGTCCGACAGTGACGCCAGCAGATGGTCCGTCGAAGCCAGGAGCTCCAACGCCGCATCGCGCTGCAGATCATCGTCCAGGATGGATCCCACCACGATCCGCTGCCGTTCCATGTCCATGCCTCCCGAAAGCCAACGTTGCAGAGAGCTTCTCAGATCGTCGATCAGGCTAGTCACGTATGAGGCTTCGGACAATCCGGCGCATTCGGCGAGCCAGAGTTGAACATCCGCATAGTCGACGTTGACCAGGGAGCCGTCTCGGAGCGCCTCCCGCATGCCAGCCTCCTTCATCTGATCAGCAGGAAGATCGCCTTCCCAACCCTTCAGGACCACCAGTGTGGCGTTTGACGGAGATCGACGGCGCAGCTGATCCAGATAGTCCGCAAGCTGCCGATTCTGAAAACCCGCTACCGGTTTGTTCTCGATGCCCAGCGACCAGTCGTCGTCGAGGACGCAGACGTCGATCCGGCGACGTATCCGGTCGATCAGGTTGGTTGGAACCTCGAGTTCGACTCGCAGCCGTCGATGCGGCGGCCTGGCGATCCGGTGCCGGTCGCAGAAGGCGTGCAGAAAACGGGCTCCCTGCGCATGGGAGCCATCGGGGGCCAGTAGCCACGCGATCAGACGAGATACTAGAAGCTCGTCCAGCCCGGTGAAACTGAATACGCTGCATGTCGGTGCCATGGTAGGAGATGGCGACAGTCGCAGGTCGTCGAAGTGAGCCAGGCGTCCGCGTACGCCGTCGAGGAGGGCGACGAGGGGATCGGTCAAAAGCCAACCCTGTCAGGATTGGTCGCCATATCCGCGAACGGTGGTTTCACCACGCCTCCTTGCATGCCGCGTTTATGCGAAGCGTAACCGTTCCGGACGTTGGTCCAACACTCCGAGCCGGTTGCCGCGTCATGGTTGCGTCTACGGCCGCTAACAACATCGGGTCCTTTGATGAAGTCGCAGCGTCTGCACGTTACTCGCCGTGATCGTGGTCCCCCAATCCTCGTTTCCGCATTCGGTGATGACGATCGAGGCGACCCGGATCTTTAGGAAAGGAGCGATGGAACGTTCCTAACCGTCATCCAGTCGAGAAGGTCGTCAGTTTTGCTGGGCACGAGGCACAAATGACCCTGCTACTTAGTTGCGCGACGAACGATAGGGGGCCTCGGTAACATCGTCTAGACGATCCAGTTCCGATCGAAACGGGCGTGCACACGCTCGATATCCACGGCATGACGAGCTGGGCTCGCATCAGCGTACGCAATATCGAAAGGAATAAGCATGACGGCCGTCTTCGCATTCGTTCAGAACGACGTCATCTTCCTGGCGAGCGACACGCGGCGCGGATCGACGTACCCTTTGACGGTGCAGAAAATCCACTCATGGAGTGATGAGGTGATTCTCGGTCAGGCGGGCAACGGCGCTCACCAAAGCGGCCTGATCGCCGATCTTCGCAACAGGCGCGGCCACGCCGCTCACGCGACGGAGCAGGCACTTTACGCATTGTATAGGACGCACCGTCCGTTGCATTTATCCCAAGTAACGCCGCCAGCGGGCACGAACGGTACCATCCTCGTCGCGGAAACGACCACAGGTTCGAACGGCACCCTTTGGGCCTATGATTTCCACACCGGCAATCGATCATCGGTCAACGGGCCCATCGCCGCGATCGGAACAAATCCCGCCGTACTGACCCAACTTGCTCAGAACCACGCAAATCGATTGCAAGGTCAGGGGTCCCTCGCCGCCGACGAATGGGCTCAAATGTGCGTCGAGGACGCGATACGACAGTTCCCGGCTGACGTTGGTTGGCCGTGCGACCTGCTGATCGCAAGGCCATCGCCCCTTGGTGGGCGCATCATCGTGGAACGCCGCATCGACGCGACGTCGAAAACCGGGTTGCCCGAGTTTCAAATCTAGCGGTTTCGTCGCCAGCTCCGTCGCGCTACCGGGTTCGCGTGCGATGGCGGTCCAAGGCCGCGAACACCGGCTTCCGAGACCCGCGCAAGAGCCGTTCAACGGCCAGGCCATCGATGGAGCGTCTACGGCATCTGGAGCCTTAAACCCGTTCGGTCGCAAGGCCGAGAAGTGACCGACCTCCTCGAAGACAAATGGCTCAGGCCTCCGAAATTGGCTTTAGCGCGTTCAATTAACGGCATGCTGACGAGCCTACGCCACCGTCGCTTCAAGCGGCGTTAGCTTCTCTCTATTGGTCCGAAATGGGTCAAACACTTCCCGCTGAAGGATTGCGATGTAGGATGACGTCGAGGCGAATCGGTGTCGTTCCGGTCGGATGAATTAACAAAGGCGGGCAACATGGGCATCAAGCCGACACAGCATGGGATCAAGGTTCTGTTCGAGCAGAACCACAGCTTTCGCGTGCCGAAGTATCAGCGCGGCTACGCATGGGAAGACCCGGCCGTAACCGATTTTCTTTCCGATATCGCACGGTGTCTGAAGGCCCGCGAAGCGGGAAGCCGCAGCAGCCATTTCTTCGGTGGCATCGTGGCGGTGAAGACCGACGTGCCGGACTCAAACCGGACCCAGTACGAGGTGATCGACGGGCAGCAGCGGCTGGCGTCCTTCGTGTTGCTGGCCGCCCGCCTCAGTCAGAAGATCGCGAAGGTCATCGACGGCGCGTCCGCCGACGACGAGCAAGGCGAGGCGGACGTGCTAGCGAGCAAGTTCCTCAGCGAAACGTTGAAGCATCTCCAGCGGCTGTACCTTTCGTACCGCGACAACTTCGGCATGAGCTACATAGACGTGCCCAAGCTGGTGCTGTCGGAAGCCGACGGGAGCTTTTTCCAGGCTTTGCTGGACGGAGAGCCGTTGGATAGCGAACGGGCATCGCACGAGAGGCTCGAAACGGCCTGGACCCTGATGGGCGCCTTCGTCGACGACACCATCTTCGAGGGCGGAGATACGGCTGGAGCAGAAAGGGTCAGGATACTCGTCAACGAGGTTCTCGAGTTCGATTGCAGCGTCATCTTCATGGCGGCAGACAGCAAACGGGAAGCTTATCAGATATTTCAGGTACTCAACGACCGGGGCGTGCAACTGACCGACGGAGATCTCCTTCGCGCCCGCACCATGGAACTGCTCGATATTCCATCGCTGCTCGCCACGCAGGACAAGGTGGCGAAACGCTGGGATGAGGTTCTGCGGTTCGAACCGGGCGACGTGGACGACTACCTGCGGTGGTATTTTTCAAGCCACGAAGGAAAGCGTCCGTCCTCCTCGGCTCTCGCCGACGATTTCATGCGCGTACGCTTCAAGTTGCAGGACGATCAGGCAATGACCGGTGTCCAAGCCACTGCCGTACTCAAGGAGATGAAGGGGATGAGCGAAGCATTCGCGATGCTTCAAACGATTGGCGACGGCGAATGGCCGATGAAGTCGGATGTCAAGGTAACTCAATGGGACCGCGATCGTCTTGGAATGCTGGTCACTCAACTGCGCCAAACCAACGCCATGCCGCTCCTGCTCGCGCTTACGAAACTGACGCCTCCCCGCTTTGCCGAAGCGGTCTCCATGATCGAACGGTTCGTCTTCCGCTACAAGACGATCGGGAACGCACATATCAGTCCGATGACGGAGATCTATCATCGGAACGCGAAAGCCATCCGCGACGCGCCGACGACCTACAAGCTGAAGACCCTTCGAGACCAGCTGACGGAGCTTCTCAACAAGAACATGCCGGAATCACTCTTCCGCGCGAAGCTGAAGGAGACGCAATACACCACCCGAGGCGGCAACTCGTCGATCCGCTACATGCTTCTTGCGCTGGAGGACTACCGGGAATGGGTCGACGACGGAGCCGCCGGCGTTCCGAAATGCAAGGACAAGACGAACGTCGTCGATTTCGGCAACGCGACCATCGAACACATTTATCCAAGGTCGGCGAAGGCGGGGGAGAAGATAGCGACGCTCGAACCGCTGAAAGACACCTTGGGCAATCTGACGATCTTTTCACCTTTCGAGCAGAGCAAGGCGGCCAACAAGACGTTCACCGAAAAGCTCGCCACGCTGAAGAAATCGAAGATCAGGATGAACCGCGATATCGGCGCGCTGACCGAATGGAACGCGGCGGCCGCGAAAGCGCGTACCGCCGCGATGATCGATCTCGCCGTGAAGGTCTTCGTTCCATGACGCAGTCGCGAAAAACTTCGGGCGCTGCCCCTTCACAGTGGATCGTCCGTCGATCCCCGACGCGATTCGATAGCAGGCGAGAACGTCAAACATGAAATACCGTCGATCCGTCGTGACGTTCGTCGACATTCTCGGCTTTGCCGACCTGGTCCACGAAACGACGGCCGCCGAGGTGGACGAAATATTGGACGCCATAGCTCAGACAGCGGGTCTTCCCTTGGATGCCGAAAGTAGCGGGACGACCGCGCTACAGTTCTCCGACAGCGTCATCAGGGCACGTGAACTCGGATCGGACTCGATCTATGACGCTCTGCTCGAGGAGATACAGGAACTGGCAACAGCCCAGTGGATGCTTCTTCAGGTCGGGGTGCTCGTCCGTGGCGGCACCACCGTCGGCGATGTGTCGATGACCAACGGCCGAGCATTCGGTCCGGCCTTCGTCAGGGCATATCGCCTCGAGTCCACATTGGCGGGTTCACCCCGCATCGTCATAGATCCATCCGTCATCGCCGATCTGCGTTCGCACGTACGGTCTCGACCCGTCTCCCAGCGCAGAGCATTGATCGCGGACTTGCGCGACCACGTCAGGCACGGGGACGACGGTGTGTGGTTCATCGACTTCCTGAACAGCGCACGGGTCGTCAACGGCTCGGAGGTCGTCGAAAAGGCGCTGGGCGGAATTCGCGAGTTCGTCGTCGCGGAAGCTCGCAAATTCACTTCGAATCCGTCGGTTCTGCCGAAGTACCTCTGGCTCGTTCGCTACCACAATCAGTTCGTCCGACGTTCGTTTCGAACCAGGCCGGAGCTGCGGGTCAAGACGAACGAGGTGCCGGCTTCCGACGAATTCCTGAAACCAAGGCTGTTGCAGCCCCGTCTTCGATCAACGAGCGGCGCGACTTGAGACTCTGCCGATCATCATTTCGCCGCACGACGCACGACGCGGTGACCGATGATATCGACGCCGGTTTCATCGAGTAGGGTTTGCCAGCCCATCAGGTTGCCGATCCGGGCCGTGTCGCCGAAAAGACCGGCCTTCTCCTCGGCCCGCGTCAGCCGCTCGAAACGGGAACGCAGCGGATGCGTCGATCCGACGAAGGTCTCCTTGCGATGCAGTATCGGGGGGTTGGTGGACTTTGCGTAGTGGCGTGTCCGCACCTTGAACGTCTGCAAGTGCATCGACACGGATTCCGTGAGCGGGGGATGAGCCAGGCGTTCGAACCCCGGATAGCACAGGTAGGACAGTTTGGGTTCGTCGCGTCGGAGTTTGACGAGCGTGGCGCCATCGACCGAACCGAGAACGGCCCGACCGCAGCCCTCGTACAGCCGCAGCAGCACCGGCAGCTCCGCGACGGCGTCGACATGGACGTAGAGCGCGGTGGGCAGGAGCTTGCCGATGTGCGCCGCCGCAACGGCCGCGGCGAGGCGTTCGGGTTGGCCGAGCGAAAAGAGAAGCTCGTCGGCCGCATCGCAGGCCCCAGCGTAGTTGCGGAAGAACGCTTTCACATCACGTTGCATGTCCAACGGCAGTTCGCCCAGCCGCGGCCGGCCGTCGAACTTCGCGAGTGCTAGATACACCAGGAGATCTTCGGCCCGCGCCTTTCGGACTTCCTCCCATCCAGCCGGATCGCTGACGGCGACGAGAAGACGGTAGGCCCGATTGACGCTTCCGAGCGCTGCCGCGAGGTAGTCATGACAAGGCAGTTCGTCCGACGCCGGCAACCTCCCTCGCTCGATCAGAAACGCGGCAAGCCCATCGAGAAGGTCGCGGTGCTGTACGCTCAGTCTCTCGGAGACCCGGATGTGCGGACCCGAACTCGACCGGCGGAACCGTCGCGCGAGGAAGCCAGCGCGAGCGTCGTCCCGTCGGAACACGTAGAACACGCCGGGGGCCGCGGCGACGCTCTGCACGTCGAGCACCTCGTCGATCCACGCCTTCAATTCGGCTTGCTCGAAGAACTTCTGGAACGTGCCGAGGCGCGTGACCACGCCGTCCTCCAGGGTCGCGGCAGGGCGTTCCGGACGCTCATCCACCAGGCGTGCCGAAACAACGAGTACTTCCTCGGCAAGAGCCCAGGCGAGCCTGAGCGTGTCTCGCCGTTCGTCGATCCGCTCGATGACGTTCACGACGTATCCAAGATTGACTACGGAGGAACGCCGACGCGGTCCGTCGGGTGCATGCACCGGATCCCATCCCACGCTGTCGATGCCGGCATCGTCGAGACGCCGGACGTCGCCGCCGCGTCCGCAACCGTAGTCCTGGAAGGTCCGGTCATCACCTAGCAGTCCGTCGGCCATCGTGATCCTCAGGGGGCGCGACAGGTCGTTCCTGATGAGGGCCGTGCGGTGGCGGGCGATGTCCACGCCTATGTCCTCAGTCCGATACCAGTCCGACGAACGCGGCGACCCCGCCACGTATGCGCTTGTCGCCGGCCAGATAGGCGATTCCCCGGTGCAGGTGCAAACGAAACTGGCCATCAAGCGTCTCATCGTCGAGCTCGAAGCCATCGCGCAGGCAGCGTTCCTTCAGCAAGGCCAGGTAGATCTCGTGGTTTCGGCCGCCGAACACCCGCCACGACAACTCGACGTTGCTGTCCGCCGGTATTCGCGACGGCGGCGGTACGTTCGGTTCCGCGAGTGATCGGCAGAAGGCCCAGCGGCACAGCACGTTCCAATGCTCGATCCCGGTATGCCTCTTGAGCCGGATGAGCTGTTCCCGTGCCTGCTTGGACAGACGGATGTGTTCAAGCGACAAGGCGGGTGTCTCCGTTGAGGTAGCCATCCTCGATCACCGTCCTGCGGGCGGCCTCGTCGAACTCCAACCGGTAGCTTCGACCTATGAAGGGAAGCAACGCGGCGTGGTACGGCCCGGAGATCTCCTCGTCGGTGGACAGCAGGATCACCTGATGGCTGGCGTGGGGGAAGTAGCGCTCCACAAGTCGCGAACGATGATGCGAGTCGAGACGTCCGAGAGGCGTGTCGATCACGGTCGGGAGCGGACGCCCCGAAGCTTTCGCCAAGCCCCATAGGATCGCCACCGCGAGCAGTTGGCGTTCGCCTGCCGACAGTTGGCCAGGTACCATGACATGGCCGTCGCCGGCCGTCAGTTGCAGGGCGAAGGTGACGGGATCGATTGCCAGTTCGCTTATCAGTCCAGGCTTGCGGACCAAACGCTGGAAGCTCTCCAGCACCAGGGTCTCGATGCGCGACACGTGCCGCGCGATGACCGCTTCGCGGAAGCGGAGCAGAGTGCCGCGCACTCGTGCCGAATGCAGCAGAACGCGGTCGGCATCTTCGCCCTTGAACCGCTCCAATGCGTCCGCTTCCGCCAGTTTGGCCTCTCGTTCACGCAGCTGGGCGATATCGCGATCGGCATCCGCGAGCGCCGCTTCCGACGCCGATTTGGCCTGTTCGAGTCTTGCGACTTCCGCTTGCAGCCCGGTCCGCTTCGAGGACAAATCCTCGAGGGCGCCCGCACTCGGTATCGCCGCAAGCGCCGCGCCGGCGTCTTCGTCAGCCCGCCGAACGTCCGCTGCACGAGCCAGTGCGGCTTGGACGTCGTGGCGAAGCTCCCCGAGCTCGTCACCGGTCAGCCCTACCAGCGCAAGCCGGGCTTCGGACGACAACGCCAGGTGAACGTCGCGCGCGCCGACGAGCGCGTGCTGTTCACGACGACCTGAAAGGGCCGTCTCGATCTCCGAACGGGCGGATGCCTTAAGAGCCGCGATGTGCGGCAGTCGGAGCATTGCCAGATGCTCGTCCTGGAGGATGGCGGCCAGACCGGCCGCCCCGGCCGTGTCCTGTTCGTGACGGTCCCGCTCGGCGACGGCCGCCAGCAGTTCGTGAACCATCAGCAACGGGGCCGCACCCGCGGCCGTCTCCCGCAATTGCCGCTCCTCGTCGGATCTGTGCCGTGCAGCCGCCGCGGCATTCGCCTCGAGCGTGTCGCGTACCGCGTACAGATCACCGCCCTCACGTCGGAAGCGCTCGTCGGCCGTCCTCAAGTCTCGGTTCGCACGATCCAGGGCGTCGTTGTTCGCAGCTAGTTCACGTTGAAGCGCGAGCCGCTGCTCGCGTCGCCTTTCGAGGTCGTCCCTCGCCTCGTCCGCCGGTGTGACAACCTGCGGACCGGTCGCGTCGACGCGCTTGCGTCGCTCGAGAGCCGACAGATCCATCCCGAGCCGTTCAACGATGTCTAATCCGAGCAGGTTATGGACGGCCGTCGCGATCAGCGCAGGCGCCTCCTCCGGATCCGCGTAGCTCTCAACCTTTTCGCCATCGAACAGGAACAGACTGGCGATGCGCGCGGGCATGAATTCCTCGACCTGCTCCGGCCAATTGTCGGTTGCCAGCCTGTCGATCCTTCCGTCGCGAAGTATCTCCAACGTCTCCCGGCACGATCCACCGCGCCCGACCGCCCAGGACCGAACGACGCGATATGACTGCTCGACGCCGTTCGACGTGTGGCGGAACGCGAGCTCGACCCCCGCTTCCTGAACACCCGTTCCGCGGTGGATGCGTCGCCGAAGATGCTCCTCGTAGCCGCCGGCGGACCTTGCAGCCGACGGGGCCGCTCCGCCGAAGAGGCAGAGTTGCAACGCCTCGAGTATCGTCGTCTTTCCACCGCCGTTGAGGCCGCCGACGAGGACGATCGGCTTGTCCGACGAACTCGGCGTAAGCGTCAAGGACTGGCGCCCGCCGTAGACACCGAAATCGTGCAGGACGAGTTCGTCCAGTATCACTGGACGGCTCCATTCAGGTCGGACAACCCGACCATGAACGGCAGGGCCAACTCCCCGGCCTCGGCGCGAACGTCGTCGAGAATGCCGCGACGGTCCAGCGCACGATTCTCCGCTTCCTCGGCACTGTCGTGCGCCCCGCGACGGAATGCCTGATCGAGTGCTTTGAACAGTCCGTGGCGCCGCCCCATCGTCCTGTGCTGACGCTCCACGTCGAGAAGCTCGCGCGTCAACTGGAAGTGCAGATCGTCGTCGCAGATCTCGCGCAGCAGCGCCATTTCCTCGGCGCCGAGCGCCATGTTGTCGTCGAGACGGCCACCGGGAAACACGACGCCGGTCTCGCGCTCGTATATGCCGGGAAGGCTGTCCTCCAACTCGTGCTTCTCGATGACCCACAGCCTGCGGATCTCGGTCAATTCCTCCAGGGTGAGCAGTTCGAAGCCATCCATCTCGGGTGGTCCGTGATCGCGGATGTGACGCTGGGCCTGCAGGACCTTCGCAAGCCAGTGCTCGCGCGCGGCCTGCGTGTATGGACCGGGGATGACGCGATCCTTGTAGAGTTGGACCGAACCATTCATGCGGCGGAAGTCACGCAGATGGCGGTCGTCCTCGTCCAGCTCGTTCCGCAGCTCGAGCAGAGGAAGCATCCACTCCTTCTCCTGGTCGTTCTGTATCATCGCCGTCATCGATCGATCGCGTTCGACCAGCGTGCAGACCCAGCATCCGAAACGGCTGTCGCCGCAGCTTGGGGTAGACGAGTCGATCACCAACGGACACTCGCCGTCCGCGGAGGCACCCTGGTACATCGTCAGCAGATCCTTGTTCGCGAACCCCCACGGGTTGCGCACCTGCATCAGGAACGTCCAGACGTCGTCGTTCGTCCAGTTCTCGACCGGCGTGTAGACGAAGGAATTCTGCAAGCTGGCGTTCGGCGAGAGGAGGTCGCGGGCGCGTCCGCCTTCGAGACGCTCCATGACCCTGGCCCGGGCCTGACTTTCGGTCTTGCGCATGCCCAGCACCACGATCGCCTCGCCGTTGGCCTTGACCACATCGGAAATGAACTGGTTCGACGGGTTGATCTTCAGGCGTTCGGTGCACCATCGGAACTTCGGGCGCGGCGCAGGATAGCCGCGGCCGATCAGGTTCACCCAGAAGGTGTCGGTCGCCTTGGGGGTGAGGCGGTGGGCGGTGAGGGGGAGGCCCGCCTCGATCGCGGCCATCGCCATGTGGTCGAGGGAGCGCGCGACCCATGCGGCGACCACCGGGTTCTCGACCATCGTATCCGTGCTGATGACGTATACGGGTTTCGACCTCGCTTCGACGGGAATCCGGGACAACGCCATCCAAACTAGCTGCAGCGTGGCGGTGGAGTCCTTGCCTCCGCTGTAGCCGATGACCCAGGGGATGGCGTCGGCCTGATACAGATCGGCGATCTCTTCGATCAGCCGTGCGACCGTGGCCTTGAAACCCAGAGCGGCGAACGCGCCGACGCGGGGGGAGGAGGATGGTTCAAGCAACAAGATCGCCTCGATTCAACGCGTGTTCGGCTCGACGCTCGTCTGCGCCGAGGGGTAGGCCAAGCCTGGATTTGATGACGGCCGCCGTCATGATGACGCTTTGGCGACCCTTGTTCACGACGCCGCCGATCATGGCGCGACCCTCCCACTGGGGATCGTCGCGACGCCAGCGGATCTCGCCCAGTCCCTTCAGCTTCTCCGGCCAAGGTCGCGGATCGCCGAGCAGGGAATTGCCCACCCGGCCGAGGGCGTCCAGAACGACCGCCTGTCCGTGGAGGTTGGTCTCGCGGAAGGTGCCGGCCGTCATCCGTCCCTCGCCGACGTCGCGCCAACCGTCGAGTTCGCCCAGCACGGCCGACCAGAACGACACGACGACTTCCTCCTCCTCGTCACCAAGCTCGTGATTATCGAGCAGCGTGTTCGTCGCGGTGAACAGAGCGCTCAGCGTCAGCAGATGCTTCGATCCCTTGGCGAGGTTCGAGCGCTCGAGGTTCACGAGAGGCTTCATGCCGGGCAGCCGCTCGACGACCAGCTTCGCCAACTGCGCCTTGCGATCGCGCTGATCGTACAGCACGTTGAGCGACGTCGATGGTCGGATCGCATAGCGGTTGAGGTCGGCGAACATCTGCTGGCAACGTTCAAGCCCGCGGTCCATGAAGAACACGACCGAGATGCTTTCGTCTCCGAGATCGGGGCACTGGGCGAGCGCCATTTCGATCGCGGCGCGGCGGTGTTGCCCGTCGTTGATGATGAAGCGCGCATCCATCGGCACGTGGAGCACGCCCAGATCGGTCGAGCCCTCGTGAGGATCGAAGCGCACGTCCGCATCCACCGATGCGGTGATGGCGGAGAAGACGTAGCTGTCCCGGTTTTCGGCGATGTAGCGCGCGATCTCCGGCAGACGCTGCTTGTTCAGCTGCCTCTGCGCTCGTAGCTCGGGCACCATCTCCGCTTCGTTGAAGAGGAAGAGGCGCGGGATCAGGCGCAAGGGACACATCGACACGTAGAATTGTCGCTTGGCCTGCACGCCGCGGATTGCCGGAAAGGCATATTCGAAAGCGGGGTCCATCTCGCCTCTATCGTACTCGTACCATGGCCGCTATGCTACCAAAACACCGTTACTTCGTCAACGTGGGAAGCGAAATTCGGATCCTTATCATGCATAGTTCGTCTCAGTTCGTATACCTCGACAATGCCGCGACCACTGCGACGGACCCTCGCGTCGGCGATCTGATAATGCAGCTGATGACGCTGGAATACGGGAACGCGGGAAGCCGAACGCACGAGTTCGGGCTCGACGCCTCCAGGCAGGTATCCCGTGCGCGGGACCGGCTCGCGGCCTGCGTGGCCGCATCGTCCGACGAGATCGTATTCACCAGCGGGGCGACCGAGAGCGACAATCTCGCCATACTCGGCCTGGCGGATCATGGCGAAGCCACCGGGTGTCGTCACATCGTCTCCACGGCGATCGAACACAAGGCGGTCCTCGAGCCTCTAGCGCGTCTCGAAGCGAGGGGGTTCACCGTGACACGCATCACGCCGAACCGCGCCGGTGTCGTGTCGGCGGAGGAAGTTCTGGCGGCCGTCCGTCGTGATACGCTGATCGTCAGCGTCATGCATGCCAACAACGAGACCGGCGCGGTCCAGCCCATCGCCGCCATTGCCGCCGGACTGGAGAGGGACGGTCCCTATCTGCACGTCGACGCGGCCCAGACGCTCGGCCGCCGCACGGACGAGCTGCGGGACGCTCGGATCGACCTCGTGAGTCTTAGTGGACACAAGGTCTTCGGGCCAAAAGGGATAGGCGCGCTGGTCGCCCGACGGCGGGGGATGCGGAGGCCGCCGCTCACGCCTCTGATGGTAGGGGGCGGGCAGGAGTTCGGAATAAGGCCTGGCACGCAACCCGTGCCGCTGATCGCAGGCTTCGGTCTCGCCGCTGAACTCGCAATCGCGGAAGAGGGGGGGCGCACGACGCGTTGCGCCGCTATTAGGGCTGAGGCGCTGGCGGCTCTCGCTCCTTTGACGCCAACCATCCACGGCGGGGGCGATCCGCTGGCGAACATCCTTAGCTTCGCAGTTCCCGGGCTCGACTCCGAAGCCGTCATGGTCGCCCTGAAGGGGCTGGTCGCCATATCGAACGGTTCCGCATGCACGTCGGCGCGGTACGAACCCAGCCACGTCATGCTGGCCATGGGGCTGGACCCCGAGGAGGTCGCTGGAACGGTGAGATTATCTTGGTCGCATGACACCGGGACGATCCCCTGGGGTGAGATGGTCGCCCGCATGGACGACCTGAGAATTTAGCGAACCGTCCCTTCCGACGTCGGCTTCGTCCTCAAGAGGTGGTGCCACGGCCTCGATTTTTCTGGATCATGGTGATCCGGAGAAAAGAAGATGAAGACTTGGTTCACGCAGCCCGAGCGGGCGCGGCTCCTCGACGCAGGCGCGAATGCCTTGGACGACGAGGCGATCATACCGATGGCGCGACTGTTCCAGCCCGACGGCCCCGGCGTCTGGCTCGTCGGCGAACTCGATCCCCGCAACGCCGACATCGCCTACGGACTAGCGGACATCGGCATCGGCGTGCCCGAGATCGGCAGTTTCGATCTGGCCGAGATAGCGACGCTGAGGGGCGCGCTCAATCTCGCCGTGGAGCGCGATCTGTCCTTCGTGCCGCGCGCGACCCTCGCCGAACTCGGCCGTTGGGCGACGGCTGCCGGTCGGATCGTCCGGTGATCCGGGGGCCGGCCTCGACGATGCCGTCCAGGGCGCACGCACTGATGGCGAGGAACTCTCCTCCTGCCGAACAGCCGTCGGCTGCGCATCGCGCCAGCAGATCCTGCTCCGCGAGATGCGCTGCGATCGCGTCGCGGTACTGCCATGTCGCCAAGGACTGCCAGCGAACACCCAGCGGGGCGGGCAGGCCGCCGTTCAGCTCGCTCATGCGGCGTGCGACCTGGGCGCTTCGCCCGATCTTCGCCAGCAGTCGTCCGTCATCGAGGACGACGCCGTGCAATCGCGCGAGATACACGTAGGTCGGACCATCATGGCGTACGACGACCGCTTTGCCGAAGGCGGGGGGTGGGCCGCGTGACGGCTCCAGGCGGGGTGGGGCGGCGAGCAGGGTGTTGGCTTCGGCTACGGCCGTCGCGAGAGCTTTCGGTCGACCGGCGAACTCGTCGAAGACGCTCTTCTCAAGTCTGGCGCCACCAGAAGGCGTCCGCCTTTCGATGAGATCGACAAGGCGGTTCACCTTGCACATCACGCCGTGGGTGTTGCGATGACGAAACGCGACGGACTCGTCCCCGACTTCACGCAGACGTCGCGAAAGATCGCGGATCGATGGGTCGTGGGAGCGGGTCCTGCCGTTCCTGACCGCGACATCGAACGCCAGGATAGTCTCGGCCTGCGACCATTGACTGGTTGCGCCCACCACTGATCTAGGGCTTTGCGCGCAGCAGTTGCCGCACAGTGCAGGTCGTCCGGGCGCGGGCGGCCAACGACCGATCGATCCAGCCGAGAAGCGTCATGACGTCGGCATGATCGGTGGATAGATCGAGTCCGATAAGCAATTCATGGTGATCGATGCGATTGCGCAGGTTCGCGGCATGCGACGCCAGCGATGCCAGTTCGTGACGGCCTTCGGTAACGGGAAGAGCGGGAAATGCCGTACGCAGCCGCGTCATCCAAACCGGCGGATTGAAGATCGGACGCAGCAGGCCGACCCAGAGGCCGAACGACGACTTCTCCATCAGCCCGTCGGCGTCCACGACCGCGTCGCGTGCCATCAGACGGTGGATCGCCGTAGCGACCTCCTTGTGAACGGCGAAGTCGTTGATCCTGAGGAACTCGGGGTCGGTGAACCACAAAGGCCCCCAGCTCGCCTCCATCGCCGCCCCAACCTTGGTGCGAAGGCCGAGCTCCGCCTTCTGGAGCATGGGATAGAAGGCCGCCCCGACGGCTTCGTTCCAGTCGTGCAGAGCCAAAGCCCGCTCAGGGTCGCCGCCGGCTGCACGAAGGAATGCGGCAGAGCGCGCAGGGGGGATCACGCCAGCGAACGTATGGATATTCGGCAATTGATTTTTGACCGGCACCATTCTATTCACTCCGCGTGAGCCGATGACCGTCTATGCCCCTTCCGGGTACATGGAATCGGACCCCAGAGCCCCGCGACAGCCTCCATCAGGAGGTCCTCGCGGGGTTTCGCCGTTCTGGGCGACTCGTAAAACACTTCACCCTCTGACGACGCAGTGGACAGCGTCGGTTTAAGCACGTCCGCGATCGTTGCGCAATGCCTTTCATGTGCGATTCGGAACGATAGCTTTCCGCGTTCCATAATGATTGCGTTTTGTATGGTGTAGCCTTACATGGCCAGTAGCAGAACGGAGATTTCGGCATGGCGCGTTATGGTGTTGGCACCCCGGAGGTTCAGGCGGTCGTCGACGGCCTTCTGGTCCCGCTGTACTTCGAAACCGGTAGCGTCTCCGCGCTCACCAAAGCGCTCAATGACGTCCTGAGCCGCGCCGGCGGCGCAACCCTGCACGCCAACCGCGTCCATGCCGCGCTTTCGGACGACGCAACCCGCGGGCTGAACGAACAGACGTTCGATGCGCTCAGGCTGGCGGCCGAAGCCCTGGGGCCCCGGCGCCCTGATCAGCGGGCCGGCGACCGCGCCAGGCTAGGCGACGCCGCCGCACGCGCATTGGCTGCGAATGGCGGCGGACCGCTGGACGTTGCCGTGCTTGCCGACAAGCTGGCGATGCCGCCGGCGGCCGTCAGGTTGGCGCTGGCGACGTCCGTGAGTCCTCGAGAATTGAAACCGGAACCTTCGGTCATCCCAGTTCGCCCGGGTCCGGACTGGTCCTTTCAAAACGAGGCCGTCGCCCAGTGCCTGGACGCCATTCGACGGCGACCGGGCGGTAACATCGGGCTCGTACTTCCGACCGGCGCTGGAAAGACCCGCACCGCGTTCCGCATCATCCTGGAGACGCTTGCACGCGAAAGCTCCACCACGTCGCGCGCCGTATGGATCACTCATCGCCGGTCGCTTCATGCGCAGGCTCATCGCGAGTTGACCAAACTCGTCGACGAACACCCGGATTCGCTTCCGCCGGGAGCCGCCGCGCTGGCCGCAAGGGTCGCCTTCACGATGATCGGCGACGCCGGAGCCCTACTCGAGGATGGTGGCGGTCTCGCGCTGGTGGTGATCGACGAAGCGCATCATGCAGCTGCGGCGACCTACCAGCCGGTCTTCGACGCGAAGCACACCTTCCCGGTGCTGCTGCTCACCGCCACGCCGAACCGACCCGACCTGCTGCCGATCGGCATCGACGAGATCGCGTTCACCATCACCTATAGGGAGCTCGCTGAGCGAGGGGTTATCATCACCCCGCAGTTCGAGCCGTTCGACGTACCTGACTTCACCCTTTCCGGCGAGACGATGGGCAATCTCGTCGACATGCTCGTGTCCGAAAGCGCGGACCGGTTCACGAAGACCATGGTGCTCGTAACGCGGCTCGAGCAAATGCGCGAATTGCACGAACGCCTGGTCGTTGCGATCGAGTCCGCTCCGGGGCACCGGCTCAAGCCGACGGACGTCGGCTTCGTCGGAGGTGGCCAAAATTCTCATGGTCTGGACGCCGAGGACTTTCTGGCCCTGTTTGGCGCCAAATCGCAGGGAATCGTCATCTCTGCCCAGATGCTGCTCGAGGGTTACGACGACCCGCAGATCGATGCGGTCGTGATCACCTACCGGACAGAAAGCGTGATCAAGCTGATGCAGGCGGCCGGACGGTGCGTCCGGTACTCCCCCGGAAAGACGAAGGCATGGGTAGTTCAGGCGAACAATCCGGACCTCGTCTACCGCTTCGATCAGCGATGGCTCTATCAGGAGATCGATGACCGTCTCCTGCCGGAACTGCGCGATATCGACTTCGCCGACAACGGCGAGATGCTTGCCATAGCTGCCGAGCTTCTCGCGGGACATCGGGTGGATGGTCGTTCCCGCAGCGAGGCGATGGCGGCAATCGCCGCATGCGCGCCGGACGAACCGCCTCGCCTGATGTTCTACGGGCTTCCCTATTTCGGCGAGGCCGACCGCTTTGACTCGGATGCCCGCTGGGGCGTGTTCGTCGAGACGCCGCAGAACTCCGCTGTGTTCCGTGCCGTCTACAATCGGTTCAGCCTGATGGGCGCTCAGCGCTCGGACCCGACCGAGTTTCTCGACGTGCTCGGCCCAGGGCTTGGTCTGTCCGCGACGGATCAGCGTCTCCGGCGGCAACTGACCGGCGTACTGACCGCAGCCTACTTCGCGCACGAGGAGCTGACGCGCGCACCGGGGCCTGCGCAGGGGAACCGGGGTTACGCGCGAAACCACAGCACTACGTGGTTGCGTTACGTGACGCTGCGGTACCGGCCGGCGTTGCCGGGCATGCTGTCCGCGTTCCTCGCCGACTGCCACAACCGCGGCGCTCTCGAGCGCACCTATGCCTCCGACCCCGCCGCCTTCTCTATGGCAATCAAGACGCATCTTCCCTTCGGCGGTGCGGAAGGCCTGCTTCTCGACGCCGGGACGTGGAGGGACGTCGACATTTGGCTAGCCGCCATGCGCGACGAGCTCAGGCTGGTCGAGCCGGCGGCGCAACTGGCGCAGTTGGAGGCGATCCGTGCCAGGCTCGCACCACCACGGCTTCCAATGACCCACCTTTTTCGTGCAGACAGGCTGCTGTCGGACGAAGGGCTATACCATCTCACCTTGGCGCTGCCGGGAACCACCGAAAGGATAGAAGAATGAAGAAGGCAACCGGCGTCCAGCCCCGGCAACTCGACATGGGCAAGCCGTTCGAGCTCGGCCTCGACCAGATCGCCCTTGATCCCAACAATCCACGGATCGCGCCCAAACCAGCACCCGGCTATGCGGATCCCGAAGCGATCTTCGACGCCGCCCTTCAGGCGCGTCTCGTGATCGACGTCTACGACAAGTACAAGGCAGCCGACCTCGAGGCGTCGATCATCGAGCAGGGGTGGACCCCGGTCGACCAGATCCTCGTCTGGGAGCATCCAAGCGGCAAGGGTCACATCGTCGTTGAGGGGAACACGCGGGTGTCCCTGCTCAAGAGGTTGCCTGATCGGCTCGAGAGGGAGCAGAAGCGTCTCGATCGCTTGGTGAAGGCCGGCGCCCCGCAGTCGCAGGTCAATCCGCAGAAGGTGCTGATCGGAAAGATCAAGCAGCTGATCGCCGACACCCGAACCGTGACCGTCTATCCCGTCATCGCCAGTGACGCGGCCCAATTGCGGATCAAGCTGCCCCGTCTTCTGGGCGTGCGCCATGTGATGCCGGCCAAGGGCTGGGGCCCGTACGCGACCAACCTGTACATCATCTCCCTGTACGAGAGCGCCTACTACGACAAGCACGGCGAGGACGAGCCGCTTCGCCTCGAGCAGCCGATCCTCGATCAGATCGCGACGGAGCTTCCGCTAAAGCCGGACCAGATCCGCAAGGACATCCAGGCCGTCTCTGCGTTCAGCCACTTCAGGTTGAACTACGAGGAGCGGATCGAGGCCGCGGGCAACAAGCTCGGTGACGGCGATCAGTACTTCTTCGACAACATCCTCGCGAGCAAGCATGCGCGGGACGAGTTCGGGTTCACGTCCGATCGGCTCGAGCTTTCGGAAGAGGGCGAGGAGGCGTTGTTTCAATGGGCGTTCTCAAAGCCCAGGGAGACCACGGGCGACGATCCGGACGCGATCAACGAGAACATTCTGCAGAAGGCAGAGGACATCCGCCTTTGGCAGAAGATAGCACGCTACGACGCCAAATCCGGCACCACGAATCTCGCGCGGCGGCTAAGTATCGCGACGCCGGAGGATGCAACGCCGGTCTGGCGTCTGGGTCGCGAAGCCGACTCACACCGTGAGCAGAACACTCCGATTAAAGCGTTGAACGACCTGCTGACCGGACTGAGACAGATCAAGCTGGACACCTTGATCGCGCAGGGGGAGCATCTCCGGCCCATGCTAGATCAGGCGGTCGAGCAGATCGGAAAGTACATTAAATTCATCAACGACAATGCTCAGGACTGACCCCGCCAGTTCCTCCACAAGCGCCAAAAACGATCAATGGTCGCCGACCAACTGTCGGCGGCCCTTCCTGAAGCGCACGGTAAGTCTTGGCGTCAGGAGCCGGGAACGTCGGCAACATCGGAGTGTTGCCCTTCAGTACCTATGCCACGAACGAGGCGGCGCTGCGCGCCTATGCGCGGCTGAACGCCTCGGCATATCCGTGTGAAAGTCGTCGCGCCGGGGCCGACGGACATCATGGTCGCCGTATCTAAGGAGATGTAGCAGACCGTCGCGTCCGCGTTGTTGGCTCGGAAGCGATCGAGATATGGATAACCCACTGGAGGGATTGCCAGCGTCTATGTCATCGTGTCGGCCGGGTTTCCAAATCTCGCCTGTTCGCTGTTGATTGAGCCGCTTTCGCCGACGAAGCGGCTATCGCGTCGCCGATCAGGAGAAGAGCAGGGTCTTCAGCGCTTATCGTTTCAACTATGAACGCGAGCGCCGACAATCGGCCGCGGAGGATGCGCTCGGTAGGGAGCGAGACGTTGACCGCGACCATGACTGGCGTGTCAGGCGCGCGCCCAGCCGCGATCAGGTTGCGCGCGACTTCGCCGGCGGCGGCGCGACCCATATAGACGGCGAGCGTGGCATCGGGCGCGGCGAGTGCGGTCCAGTCGAGATCGAGCGCTTCGCCGGCGCGGGCGTGCGCGGTGACGAACGTCAGCTTTCGTGCTAGGCCGCGTAGCGTCAGCGAGGCGCCACCCGACGCCGATGCGGCGCTGGCGGCGGTGATGCCGGGGCAGATCCGCACCGTGATGCCGTTGGCGGCGAGGTGATCGAGCTCCTCGGTCGAGCGGCCGAAGATCGACGGATCGCCGCCCTTGAGCCGGACGACCCGCTTGCCCGCGAGCGCTGCCCTGGCGAGCAGGACGTTGATCGAGACCTGATCCTTCGAATGCCGCCCCGATCGCTTGCCGACACTTACCCGCTCGATGCCGTCAGGAATGAGTGCAAGGACGCCCGGGCCGACCAGTGCGTCGTAGAACACGATGTCGGCGGCAACGATCAGCCGCTCGGCTTTCCGCGTGAGGAGGTCGGGATCGCCCGGCCCGGCACCGACCAGCCAGACCGAACCGGGCGGAAAATCATGCGACATTTGCTGATCCTTGCGTGACGAGGAGTTTGGCGAGGGCAGGGCGGCACGATCCGCAATTTGTGCCGGCTTTCAAGGCCGCACCGATTGCGGGAACGTTGGCGAGCTGCTGGTCGGCGATCGCGGCGAGGATGGTCCTCAGCCCGACGTCGAAGCACGCGCAGACGATCGGGCCACGGTCGACCTGCACGCCCGGCGCGCGGCCGGCGAGCAGGGTGGGCGCGGCGATAGCCTCGCTCAGTTGCGCGACGAGCCAGTCGCGGGGCGGAAGTGCACCGTCCCGGGTCACGAACAGCACGGCGGCGAGCCTGCCGCCCTCCAATATCGCGATCCGGCGCGAGCCCCGAGCCGCATCGACCGCCTCGATCCGCTGGCCCTTCGACAGCAGCGCGTCGAGTGCGGCGGAGTCGCCGTTGCCCGCCATGTCCCACGCCGTTCCACCCGGTACCGAGACGCGCGTTGCCCACAGGCAATCGGGGCGCGTCGCCAGTTCGCCGCGGACCACGACGAAGCCGCGCCACTCGGTCGCGACGGACTCGATCCGCACCGGCGTGGATTTGAAACCCGGCTGACCCGAGACAGGGTCGGCGACCGGGCGAGGGAGAAGCCCGGCGCGGCCAGCGGTCGCGGTACGGTCGGTCCAGTGAATCGGCACGAACAGTTCGCCGATCCGCTGCGTCGCGACAACGCTCGCGCGGAAGACGCTGTCGCCCTGCGGCGTGATGACGCGCGCCAAGCCGCCATCGACGATCCCAAGTCGCACCGCGTCGCCGGGGTGAATCTCGACCAGCGGTTCCTCGCGGTGGCGCGCCAGCTTGGGCGACAGGCCGGTGCGGGTCATCGTATGCCACTGGTCGCGGTAACGCCCGGTATTGAGTGTCATCGGCCATTGCGTAAGCGGGGCGGCAACCGGCTTTTGCGCCACTGACACGAGGCGCGCACGGCCATCGGGTGTCGAAAACCGGCCGTCCGCGAAGGGCGCGCCACCCCAACGGAACGGCGCCATCGCGTCATACTCGGCGTTGCCCTTTGCGGCATGGCCGGGAAGCGCGAACAGCCGCGCGCCGTCATTCTCATAGGACGACAGCCGGCAATGCTCGCGCCAGATCTCGGCGGGGCGGTCGTAGGAGAACGCCGTGTTCCACCCCATCCGCCGCCCGACTTCGGAAACGATCCACCAGTCCGGCTTCGCCTCGCCGGGTGCGGCCAGGAACGCGCGCTGGCGGCTGATCGTGCGATCGGAATTGGTGACGGTGCCGTCCTTCTCGCCCCAGGCGGCGGCGGGCAGGCGGACATGCGCGTGGACCGAAGTATCGGTGGTCTCGATCACGTCGGACACGACGACGAACGGGCATGCCGCCAACGCCTCGCGCACGCGGCCGGCGTCGGGCATCGACACCGCGGGGTTGGTCGCCATGACCCACAGCGCCTTGATCCGGCCGTTGCCGAGTTCGCGGAACAGGTCGACCGCCTTCAGCCCCGGCTTGGTCGCCATGTTTGGCGCGGCCCAGAACCGGCCGACACGCGCGACGTTTTCGAGTGCGAAGTCCATGTGCGCGGCGAGTGAAGACGCGAGCCCACCGACCTCGCGCCCGCCCATCGCGTTGGGCTGGCCGGTGATCGAGAAGGGGGCGGCACCCGGCTTGCCGATGCGGCCGGTGGCGAGATGGAGGTTGGTGATCGCGTTGACCTGATCGGTGCCCGACAGCGACTGGTTCACGCCCTGGCTGAACATCGTCACGGTCTTCGGCGTCGCGGCGAACAGTTCGAAGAAGCGCCTGAGATCCTGCGGCGGAACGTCGCAGATGCGCGCCACCGACCACAGGTCGCTGCCCTCGTCGGACTGGTCCCAGAACGCATCGGGCGTCGCGACGTGTGCGGCGAGATAGTCGTAATCGACCACGCCAGCATCGCGACACCACGCCAGCAAGCCGTTCATCAGCGCGACGTCGGTGCCGGGCCGGATCGCGAGATGCAGGTCGGCCTCGTCCGCAGTCTCGGTCCGGCGCGGGTCGATCACCACCAGTTTCGCGCCAGCGTCGCAGCGCGCACGGATGCGTTGATAGACGATCGGGTGGCACCAGGCGGTGTTCGATCCGACCAGCACGATCAGGTCGGCGGCGTCGAGATCGTCGTAGCTCGCGGGGACGATATCCTCACCGAACGCGCGCGTATGCCCGGCGACCGCGCTGGCCATGCACAGCCGCGAATTGGTGTCGATGTTCGCCGAGCCGATGAAGCCCTTCATCAGCTTGTTGGCAACGTAGTAATCCTCGGTCAGCAACTGGCCGGACACGTAGAAGGCGACGCTGTTGGGACCGTGCTGCGCGATCGTTTCGCGGAAGCGTTTGGCGACGAGGTCGAGCGCCTTGTCCCAGGAGGCGCGACGCTGACCGATCATCGGGGTGAGCAGGCGGCCTTCGAGCCCGATCGTCTCGCCGAGATGCGTGCCCTTCGAACATAGCTTGCCGGTGTTGGCGGGGTGATCGGGGTCGCCCGTGATCGTGACGGACCGCTCGCCAGTCGGCGTCGCAAGAATGCCGCAACCGACACCGCAATAAGCGCAAGTCGTGCGGACGGGTGCGCTCATGCTGAGGTACCCCCCCGGCGGAGGCCGGGGCCCAATTGGGAGACGTCTGCGATGATGGGCAGCGCGCTGTTACACCTGTTTTCCCAATTGGGCCCCGGCCTCCGCCGGGGAGGCGGCATTCGGGGAGAGCGTAGAATCACGCCGCCGCCTTCATCGTGCTTGTCCGGCACAACAGAACCCGCCCACCCGACACCTTAACCGGAATAACCGGCGTACACCCCTTGTCCTCGCCCAGCGCCTCGCCCGTATCCAGCGCGATCCGCCAGTTGTGGAGCGGACACGCCACCGCGCCGCCATGCACGATCCCCTGCGACAACCGCCCCCCCTTGTGCGGACAGCGATCGGCCAGCGCGAATACCTTGCCGTCGCCGGTGCGGAACACTGCGATGTCGTCGCCGCCGGCGACCTGCACCGTACGACTGCCGCGGACCGGGATCTCGTCGACCCAGCCGATATCGAGCCATTCGCCGATCATGCCATTTCCCTCGATGCGTCCAGAGGTGTGAAGCGCGCCATCGGCGCATGCTGTTCGCGGTGTTCACCCGCCGCGCGCGCCGCCCACGGATCGTCCTGCGTGAACTGCTGCGAGAACAGGAACCGTGCCGCCAACGCATCGCGGCCCTCCGGGTCCTCGGCGATCCGTTCGCGAATGTATTCCACGCCGATCCGCTCGATCCACGGTGCGGTGCGTTCCAGATAGCGCGCTTCCTCGCGGTACAATTGGATGAACGCGGCGCAGTAATGCATCGCCTCTTCCTCGGTCGCGACCTTGCACAGGAAGTCGGTCGCGCGGACCTTGATCCCGCCATTGCCACCGACCGAAAGCTCGTAGCCGCTGTCGACGCAGACCACGCCGAAATCCTTGATCGTGGCCTCGGCACAATTGCGCGGGCAGCCGCTGACCGCGATCTTGAACTTGTGCGGCATCCACGAGCCCCAGGTCATCCGCTCGACCTTGACGCCGAGCCCGGTCGAGTCCTGCGTTCCGAACCGGCACCAGTCCGACCCGACGCACGTCTTCACGGTGCGCAAGCTCTTGCCGTACGCATGCCCGCTGACCATCCCGGCGGCGTTGAGATCGGCCCAGACCGCGGGCAGATCCTCCTTCTTGATCCCGAAGATGTCGAGCCGCTGGCCGCCCGTCACCTTGACCATCGGCGCGTCGTATTTCTCGACGACATCGGCGATCGCACGCAGCTCGCGCGGGTTGGTGAGGCCGCCCCACATCCGCGGCACGACCGAATAGGTGCCGTCCTTCTGGATGTTGGCATGCACGCGCTCGTTGACGTAGCGGCTCTGCTGGTCGTCCTTGTAGTCGCTGGGCAATGCGCAGAGCAGGTAGTAATTGAGCGCAGGCCGGCACGACGAACACCCGTCCGGCGTCGACCAGCTCATCTTCTGCATCACTTCGGGGATCGATCGCATGCCCTGCGCGACGATCTCGCGGCGGACGTCGTCGTGGCCGAAGCTGGTGCATTTGCACATCGTCTTGACGGAACGTTCGCCCGAATATTCGTCGCCCAGCGTGACCGCGAGCAGCGTCTCGACCAGCCCGGTGCACGATCCGCACGACGCCGACGCCTTGCAGGTCGCGCGGACCGCGTCGAGCGTCGCGTTGCCGGCGCCGATGCACGCCACGACCTTGCCCTTGGTGACGCCGTTGCAGCCGCAGATCTCCGCATCGTCGGAGAGCGCCGCAACGGCCGCCTTAGGGTCCGCCGTGCCTCCTCCCGAGGCGAACGACTGGCCGAAGATCAGCATGTCGCGGATAGGGGCGATGTCTTCCGCCCGCTTGAGCAGGTCGAAATACCAGCCGCCGTCGGTCGTGTCGCCGTACAGCACCGCGCCGACGATCCGGTCGTCCTTGACCACGACGCGCTTGTAGATGCCGCGCGACGCATCGCGCAGGACTATGTCCTCCGCGCCTGCACCGCCGGAGAAATCACCCGCCGAGAACACGTCGAGCCCGGCGACCTTCAGCTTGGTCGAGGTCACCGATCCGCGATAGCCGCTGTGAATGTCGGTCAACCCGTCGGCCAATGCGCGGCACATGTCCCACAGCGGCGCGACGAGGCCGTAGACGTTGCCGTCATGCTCGACGCATTCGCCTACCGCCAGGATCGACGGGTCGCTGGTGACCATGTGGTCGTCGACCTTGATCCCGCGGCCGATCTCGAGTCCAGCGTCGCGCGCTAAGGCGACGGACGGGCGGATGCCGACCGCCATGACGACGAGGCTCGCGGGGATCAGCGTGCCGTCTTTCAGCAGCACGCCCTCGACGCGGGTATCGCCAACGATCTCGGCGGTGTTCGCTTCAGTGAGGATGACCTGGCCGCGCGATTCCAGCGCCGACTTGAGCAACCACCCCGCTGCCTCGTCGAGCTGCCGCTCCATCAGCGTCGGCATCAGGTGGATCACCGTGACCTTCATCCCGCGCAACGTGAGGCCGTGTGCGGCCTCCAGGCCGAGCAGTCCGCCACCGATCACCACCGCCGCGCCTCCCTTTCCGGCTGCATCCAGCATGTGGTCGACGTCCGCCATGTCGCGGAACGAGATGACGCCGGGCAGGTCCTTGCCGGGGACGGGGATGATGAACGGATCGGACCCGGTCGCGATCAGAAGCCGGTCGTACGACACCGTCAGCCCCGATCGTGCGGTGACGGTCTTTGCGGCGCGGTCGATCGCCTGCACCGGGTCGCTCGTCACCAGCTCTATGGTGTTGGTCGCGTACCAGGCGTGGTCGTTGATGACGATCTGCTCGAACGTCTTCTCGCCCGCCAGCACCGGCGACAGCATGATCCGGTTGTAGTTCACGTGCGGCTCGGCGCCGAAGATCGTCACGCGGTACCGGGTCGGATCGCGCGCGATCAGTTCCTCGACCGCGCGGCAGCCGGCCATGCCGTTGCCGATCACGACGAGGTGCTCGCGGGTGTCGGGGAAGGGGGTTTGGTGTTCCATCAAATCGTCCAGTCGGGTTGGAGCCGGGAATGGGGCGCGCGGGTCATGCAGGAATGGCGTTGCTGGTGCGGCGCGCGTCGAGCGCGGCGTCGAGCAGCGCGCGCTCGTCCGATTTGTGCGTCGCGGAAAAGCGGACGGCGAGCGCGCAGACCGCGGTGCCCGCGACGATGTAGCCGAGTATGATCAGGCATTGCTGCGGGGTGGCCGAGGCCTTGTTGAGGAACCCCGCCGCGACCGCGCCGATGTTGCCGCCTGCGCCGATCAGCCCGGCGACACCGCCCAGCGCCTTGCGGTCGATGAACGGCACCAGCGCATAGGTCGCGCCGCAAGCCATGTGCGTGAACAGCCCGAACATCGTCATCGCCAGGATCGCGAGCGTCACGCTGCCGGCATGACCGAACAGCACCAGCCCGACGCCTTCGCCGAGCATCAGCGCGAACAGCAGCAGCGCGCGGCCGTCGAGCCCTTTGCTGAGCGCGATCCGGTCGCTCGCGATCCCGCCGAGCGCGCGGGCGAACAGGGCTAGACCGCCGAAGATCCCGGCGGCGAGGCCTGCGTTGGTCAACGAAAGGCCGAACCGGTCGACGTAATAGCTGGCGGCGATGTTATGGATGAAGATCTCGACGCCGAAGCACGCGCCATAGGTCGCGGCGAGCATCCAGGTGCGGTAATTGGCGGCGGCGCGGCGGAAGATCGCCATGCCGGTTGCCTTGCCGCCGTCGAGTTCGATGCCCGCGGCGCGGAGGTCGACGATGTCGCCCTGCGGCGTATCCTGCGTGTAGCGCGCGTAGACGAACGCCATCGCGAGCATAGCGACGCCCGGCACGAACATCGCCGCGCGCCAGCCGAACGCGTGCTCGACACCGAGCCCAACCAGCGCCGCGACGACCAGCGGCATCAGGCTCTGCGCCGCACCACCACCGGCATTGCCCCAGCCACCGACGGTCGCGTTGGCGGTGCCGACGACGTTGGGCGCGAACATCACGCTCGTGTGATATTGCGTGATGACGAACGACGCGCCGATCGCGCCGATTGCGAGGCGGAAGAACAGGAACGTCTCGTAGGTCTGCGCGAACGCCAGCCCGAACACCGGGATCGCACCGATCAGCAGCAGCCACGTATAGGTGCGCCGGGGGCCGAACCGGTCGCAGAGCGGGCCGACCACCAGGCGCACGAGGATCGTCACCGCGACCGCGGCGATGTTGATGTTGGCGATCTGGTCTTTGCTCAGCCCGAACTCGGCCTTGATCAGCGGCATCAACGGCGCGGCGGCGAACCACGCGAAGAAGCACACGAAGAACGCCAGCCACGTGACATGGAACGCGCGCATCTGCGGCGTGGCTGCGCTGAACAGGTCGATCCTGGTGGCCTTGGGTGCGGCGGTGAAGATACCCGGTGATGCGAACAACATGGTCGGCCCTCCATCTGCGGCGGACAAAGAAAAAGCCGCCCCGACGGCGACCTTGCGGACGCATCGGAGCGGCTTCGTTGCCTATGGACAATCGGTGGATCGTCCTACGCGGTCAGGTCCCGTCGTTGGAACCGGTCTCGCGATGATTTCGTGTCCGACTCCTTTGCCGGACGATGTGAAGATGACCGAAATGGTGGTATCGCGCAAGCGTCATTTCGCAGGTGCAGCAGATTGGGTTGGCTGCTCTCGCAGCCGCGCACAGATTGTTTCCCCGCGACCCAGACTGAACCCGCCTTCGTGGGAGAACAAGGAGGAGAGCGCAGCGCTCGCCTTTATGGCAACCCAGCCAGATACCCCTCGATATCATCCGGATCAAACGCTTGCCGATCGAAGAACGCATCGCGCCCAAGGATCAGCCGACCCTGCGTCGACCCCGCGCCGATGCCGTCGGCGCCGATTGCCCCCTCCAGCTTCGAGCTCGCATTCGGCAGCGGTGCGCCGGACCCCGCGAGCGCCGCGCGATAAATGTCCGGCCGGAACACCCCCTGCGCGACATCAGCTGCCTCAGCCGAGAACGGCGTGCCGTCCCACCGCACCATCTGCGAATACAACCAAGCCGCCTGACTGCGCCAAGGGAAGTTCGCCGCCTCGCGGTACTGGAACATGAAGTCGGGCACATGGATTGGCAGCGCGTCCTTCACCAGCCGCACCCGGTCGCCGATGGCCCGCGCCACTGCATCGACCGGGGCATCGAGATACTCTCGGCGAGACAGTATCGCCGCATTCTCCTCAAGCGTATACGGATCGATGAACTGCGCAGCCGCAGCGTGCAGTGCACGGATCAGCCGGTGGACGACGTCGCCACGCTCGGCCAGCGTGGCGGCGCGCATCGCCAGCACCTTCTCGACGCCACGCTGCCAGACCTGTGCCGTTACCAGCGCGATCCGCCCGACGCCGCGATCGACCGCGACGCCGTTCCAGGGCTCGCCGACGCAGATGCCGTCGACTTCGCCCGCCGCCAGTGCATCGGCGGCGAAGGTCGGGCTGGTCGTGACGATCTCGACGTCGGTATCCGGGCGGATGCCGACCGCCGCGAGCCAGTAGCGCAGCATGTAGTTATGGCTCGAATAGCGATGCACCACGCCGAACCGCAGCCGCCGTCCCGCCGCAGCACGCTCGGTCGCGACCGCCTTAAGCCGCGCACCAAGCACCACCGGATCGCCGAGCGCGTCGCCGTCCATCACCTGCGCCGCGAGCGGCAGCGATAGCGTGATCGCGTTGCCGTTGAGCCCCAGCACGAACGGTACCGCCATCGCCACCGCCGGCCGCCCACGCCCCAGCGCCGTCGCGATCGCCAGCGGTGCGACCATGTGCGCGGCGTCGGTATGGCCGTACAGAAGCCGGTCGCGTACCGTCGCCCAGGTCATGTCGCGGACGAGCTCGATCTCCAGTCCCTCGGCCTCGGCGAACCCGCGTTCGCGCGCGAGGATCGGCAGCGCCGCATCGACGAGAGGGAGGAAACCGATGCGGACCCGGTCGAGCGCCATCACAAATCTCCCATGAGCGCATCGCTGGTGATGATCGCGTCGGCGATCTCCGCGATCCGGCGGTTGGATCGCATCGCCTGCGCGCGGAGCAGGCCGTAGGCGGTCGGCTCGTCGATGCCGCGGCGTTTCATCAGGATCGCCTTGGCGCGGTCGACGGTGGTGCGATCGGCTAGCGCGCTGCGGGCTTCGTGCAGCTCGGCCTGCAACCTTGCGAACGCCTGGAACCGCCGGATGGCGAGGTCGATGACCGGCTTGATCCGCTGCTTGGCGAGCCCGTCGACAATGTAGGCGGAAACGCCCGCATCGACCGCGGCGTTCGTGGACTCCGCATCACTCTGGTCGACGAACATCGCGATAGGCCGCGCCAGCGCGCGCGATACCGCGAAGAACTCCTCGAGCACGTCGCGGCTGGGGTTTTCAAGGTTGATCAACACTACCTCGGGCGCCGCCTTCTCAAGCGCAGCGACCATCCCAATCATGCCGTCGATCACGACGATGTCGTCGAGCCCCGCCTCGCGCAAACCGTCGGATATGATCGCGGCGCGCGTGACGCTGGTATCTATGATCGCAATGCGCATGGAGCGTATTATTCTGCCTTGATGCTGTTGGCGAGGACACATCGTTTCATGTCTTCACGCAAGCCATCGAGAGTAAGTACAGCGGGGCCATACCCGATGCGATGAACAATCGTCTCGCCGAGACCAACGGCTGTAAATCAGATTTTGCCAAGGGAGTTCGGCTAACGGCGAGGCTTGAGGTTGCTGCGGCCGTATGAACCGAGGTCGAGAGGCACGCAAAAGCCTGCTTGGGGCCGCATGCGTGATCTCGGCGCCCTGTGGGCTTGAGCCCGCCAAAATGGCGCCCGGCAATTAAGCGCCGTGTAATTTACGGCGGTTTCGAAATTCACGGAGACCATTCGAAGCGGACCAGAACCGGAGCGCACCGGCCATAGCCCAAATAATGGACAGGAATGCCAGACGATTGACTGACGCAAGACGGTCGGAAATGTCCAAACTGATATCGAACGGCCGCCGGTCCTTTCGTCGACCGGACATGATTTTGGTGGAACCACCAGCCGATGAACGGCGATCATCGTACCTGACCATGTCGCGGCCTCGCCGGGTAGGCTACTTGACGCACTGCCCCGGCGATGCGGACGCCGCTGAGGCGGGCGACCGCATCCTGACTGGGAACATGCCGCCCATACCGCCCGGGACACTTTACCGCTCTGCTCAGCCAATCCTGAAAACTGATTTCTTTCAGTTTGGCACGAGGCTGAGGTGGGAAGGACGTGAAAGCGAGTTCGTACGCGTTCTAACTCGACTTGGGCAACGCGAACGCCATCGTGTAGTCGCCATAGCGCGTACCTAGTGCGCCGTGCCCGCCCGCTGTAATGACTACATACTGGCGGCCATCGGCACCGCGATAGGTCATCGGCGTTGCCTGAGCGCCGGCTGGCAGTCGCGCCTTCCAGATGACCTTGCCGTTACGCAGGTCGAACGCGCGTAGATATTGGTCGGTGGTCGCACCGATGAAAGCGAGCCCGCCGGCGGTGACGATCGAGCCGCCCAAATTGGGCACGCCTGTCCGGATCGGCACGCCAAGATGCGACCCGAACAGTCCGGTATCGCGCGCCGTGCCAAGCACTTCCTTCCACAGGATCTTTTTGGTCTTCAGGTCGACCGCGGTCAGGTGACCCCAGGGTGGCGCGTTGCACGGGGCACCGAATATCCCGATCCAAGCCTGCACCACGGCGGTGTAAGGCGTATTATATTGCGTCTGTAGCTGCGCCTGGCGCGCATTCTCGCCACCCTGTTTCTGCTTCATCAGCTCCGCCACGCGTGGATCGTCCCGCCGCATTACCCATAGCTTGAACGGCATCTCCATCGTGTTGACGGTCATGATCCCGCGCACCGGATCGACTGCCGCGCCACCCCAGTCTGTGACCCCATCGAATGCGGGGTGGCCAATGATCGGCGTCGTTCCGATTGGCTGATAGATGCCCGCGCCCTGCGACCGGCGTATGTCGATCCGGCAGAGCAACTGGTCGATCGGCGTAGCGCCCCATGTCGAGACTTCGCTCGGCGCAGGTGGCGTGAAGGAAGGCATACCGGTCGAGAAGGGCTGCGTCGGCGAGACCTTCACGCCGGGCGTCGCGCCATCGGTACGCACCTTGCGTTCCTCGATCGGAGCGAGCGGCGCGCCGGTAAGCCGGTTGAGGAAATACACCTGGCCCATCTTGGTAGTCTGGAGCAGCGCCGGGATCGTCCGGCCGTCGGGCGCGCGGTAATCGAAGAGCGACGGGCCTATCGGCAGATCCATGTCCCACATGTCGTGATGCACCAGCTGACGCATCCAGCGCAGCTTGCCCGTTGCCGCATCGAGCGCGACGATCGAAGTCCCGAACCGGTCGTCGAATGGGCGGCGATAGCCCGTCCAGTAATCAGGCGAGGCGTTGCCCGTGCCGAGATATACGATGCCGTTGGCGGCGTCGGCGGTGATCGCGCCCCATACGTTGGGCGTTCCGCGCGTGTATACCTGCCCCTTGGCGAGTGGCGCAATCGCATCCTGCGAACGGCCGACGTCCCAGGCCCAGACCGGCCTGCCGGAAATCGGATCATAGGCGCGCACGACCCCGCTCGGGATGTTGCGGTTGACGTTGTCGACGATCCGCTCGCCGATGATCAGCCGACCGTTGACGACGACGGGGGGCGACGTGCCGATCTGATCGGACGGCGTCGACAGGCCCATATTCTCGCGCAGGTCGATCGAGCCGTTCTCGCCGAAGCTGGGGCATGGGCGGCCGGTCTCGGCATTAAGCGCGACGAGCCGCGCGTTGAACGTCGGTGCGAAAATGCGGTTGGGGCAAGGCGTGCCCGCAGGCGCCTGGTAATGCGCAACGCCGCGGCAGACGAGGTAGTTGTTGCCCTCGCGCTTCGCATCCTCGTGCCATGACCAGCGCGTCTTCCCGGTAGTCGCGTCGATCGCCTGGACGAACGAATGCGGCGTGCAGGTGAATAGCGTGTTGCCGATGTGGATCGGTGTCGCTTCGGAATGATATTCGCGCTTGTGCTCGACCGCCTCCGCGGCATCGGGAAGATCGCCCGTCCGCTGCGTCCAAGCGAGCTCGAGATGCCCGACATTGGCAGGAGTGATGTCATTCAGTGCCGAATAGCGGCGGCCCGACAACGTACCGCCATATTCGGTCCAGTCGCCATCGGCCTCCGCGCCAGCGCCGTTGGCGGCAACCGGGACCGGTGAAGCGGATACCGAACCCTGGGCATCCAGATCCTGACCGCGAACGAGAATTCCGCCGGTCAACAGGACGGCACCGACGCCGACCGCGGCCGGTACCGCGCGGGAACGTGCGCGTGGCCGACGACCGCCCCAGCCGGTGAGCAACACGAGAACCAGCAGGACCGTCGGAGCGACTACCCGTGGCACTAGCTGCAGACCGTCGAGACCGACCTCCCACACCGCCCAAACCAGCGTGGCCAGCCAGATCGCGACGAACAGCCAGCGTCCGCGCGGATCGCCGCGACCGATCAAGGCTCCGCTCGCGATCATCGCGATACCGGTGATCAGATAATAGGGGGATCCGTGCCAAGCGAGAAGCACGCCTCCAGCAACGGAAAAAAATCCTCCTAGGATGGCGACCGCCCAACCCAATATGACCGTCAGAAAGCGCCCCATCGATACGTCCTCGCTGTATTCCCTACCAACGCGTAACACAGGTTAAAGTATCGATGAATTTTTGGTCATGAGCAGTAGCTCATCGTACGCATGACCTTGCGGATGAAGCGAGGCACGGGGCGCTTTCGAAAGCGCCGCGAATCCAACGTTGTTGGCCTGCGGCTCATTACCCCAACCTCACGTCAATCCAAGGGATGTTCGGTCGGTCAGCCTGTGGTCAAGATGACCTGTTCGGTCATCCATACAGCGCCTAGTCTATCGCGATCGAACGGTATCGCGTTTGAGAGGCTACACGGCGAACTCGATGAGATCGACGCAGACTGGTACAAGGGCGATCTCCAGGCAACGGACGTAAGGTCCTGCGGCTCAGGCCGAAATCCTGCAACGTAGCCGTGACGTACGATATGCGCCCTTAACGAAGCCGCCTTCACATCGTGATCATAATTGGCCACTTGAATACTGGTGCCGCGTTGCTACCGGCTACGATCGGGGCACGACTTTCTGATTTCCGCTATTGCGCTCGCCGCCATCGTCATCATCCGACTATGATCAATCTTGACGCAGGTCGGCCTGCTTGTGCTGATGGGGCTCGCCGCCAAGAACGCCATCCTGATCGTTGAGTTCGCCCTTCAGGACAAGAAGAAGGGCGAGGGCGTCGAGAAGGCGGCGGCCGAGGCGGCCCGCACTCGGCTGCGCCCGATCCTGATGACCTCGCTCGCGTTCATCCTCGGCGTCATACCGCTCGCCTTCGCCAGCGGCGCCGGGGCCGAGCTGCGCGAGGCGCTGGGGACGACGGTGCTGTTCGGCATGGCGGGAGTGACGCTGTTTGGGCTCGCCTTCACGCCCGCATTTTTCGTCGCCTTCGAGCGGTTGAGCGAGCGCTGCTCTAAGAAGCAGGGCGAAGAGAGGCCGGACAAGACGGGCGCTCTGCCTATGCTGCCGTCGCCACCGACGCGAAAGATCCTCCCGGCTCCGGAGGGCACATGACAGTAGCGCGTTTCCCTACCGTCGTCATTCTCGCGACGGCGTTGGTCGCCGGTTGCACCGCCGGTCCGGACTATCGCCCGCCGGTGACGCCTAGCGCCATGGCGGCGAATGGCAGCTTCGTGACGCCGGTCGGAGAACTGGCGACCACCGCCCCACCGCCGGGTGACTGGTGGCGGCTTTACGCCGACGCCGACGTGGATCGGCTGGTCCGGCAGGCGCTCGCCGCCAATACCGACCTGCGTCAAGCCATCGCCCGGCTCGCTCGCGCTCGCGCAGTCCTCTCGGAAGCGCGTGATCAAACGCTGCCTCGCACGCTCGTCTCGGGCGGGGTCCGCTACCGTCGCGGCACGATCACCGGCCCGGGCGACGCGGGCTTCAGCGGGTCGGGGTTCGGCTCGGGTAACGTCGGCGGCAATGGCGACGGCGATGACGGTGGCAACAGCGACAACGCTAGTCGAAGCGATCGGCAGCGGCGTAACGGGTCTTTCTCCTGGAGAGGCGGTCTACGGATATGCCGCGGAAGGCGGTGCTTACGCCGAGTGGATCGCACTGGATGCAACGAAGGTCGCAGCGAAACCCGCTTCGCTCAGTCACGAGGAGGCTTCCTCTCTTGCGCTCGTCGGTCAGACGGCGATGCAAGCTGTAGACGCAGCGCGGATCGCATCGGGACAAACGGTTCTCGTGCACGGCGCCGGCGGTGCAGTGGGTTCGATTGTCGTCTCGTTGGCGATCTCTCTAGGCGCAACCGTGATCGGTACGGCTTCCCCCCGTGACGCCGTACGCCTTCTCAGCGCCGGCATGAGCCGTCTGATTAAGCGAGGTGAACCATTCGGCGACTTAGAGGAAAAGGTGGACGCCGTGATCGATACCGTCGGGGGTGAGTTGCAGATACGCTCGTTCGACGTTCTCAAGCCTGGTGGTATTCTTGTTGCGCTGAGTCAGCCGCCACCGCAGGACGTCGCCGTGAGAAGGCGTGTCACTGCGATCATGCTCTCGACAGAAACCTCAACCGCTCATCTGGACGCTTTGCGTTCGCAGATCGACGCGGGTGTGATCGTTCCACGCCTTGGCAGACGCTATGCGCTTACCGAAGTCGCCCGCGCATGGCGCGATTGGGCGGCGAGGGGAACGGAAGGAAAACTCGTAATTGACGTTCATCAAATGAACTGATGCTTCAATCAGGCCTGCTGAACATAGATCGATCCGCTTCCCTAATCGCGAGGGGTTACTTGTGAGTATCCATCATCATTCCGAAAGTCTTGCCGATCGAACGCGAATGCTGCTCGTGCAATCTTTGATTAAGCTTGGCAAGCCGATGGCAAACGCACCCGAGGATAGACTGGCTTATGACGCGTTGCTGTCGGGGATCCCGGCTGCCCAAGGTGTGGACTACACTCCAGATACTGTCGGTGGGGTTTCCGGATGGTGGTGCTTACCGAAGAGGCATGGTGATCACGTGCTTCTACACTTTCATGGCGGCGCATATGTCATGGGATCCGCTTGGGCGTACCGGAATTTCGTTGGACAGATTGCCCGCCGTGTTGGCGCGCGCGCGTTCATACCGGACTATGCGCTCGCGCCCGAGCAACCATTCCCACATGCCTTCGACGATGCATCGGCGGTATATCGTGCGCTTGCCAAAGGATCCGAGGCGATCGGCATAGTAGGAGATTCCGCCGGAGGTGGCCTGGCTTTGGGACTCCTGAGGCTTGTCGCTCACGATCCCGTTATGTCACTTGGTCGACAACCGAGGATCGGCGTCGAAAGCCGGACCCCGCTGTAAGCGCGATAACCACCTGTGATCCCTTGGAAAGTTTGGGTTAGGGAGGGGGCGCGATTGGCGCCGATCTGGACCGCGACAAGTTAGAGCTTTGATGTAGATTCAATAGCTTGCCGAAACTCTACCGGGGTCCCAATCTCGACGCCGATCCACAACCTCGGGGAAGAAAAGCGGGCGCTGCACCTAGCGCTTCGCCTTAGCCAACGAAATTCAGCAGTCGGGCTACCGCGTCAAGCGCCGACGATACGTTGCCAAGGTCAGAGTTTAGGTCCGCGGAACTGTCTGCAATGGCTTTCAGCTGTTTCCCCGCCGCGTCGATCGCCGAGCTGGACGCTGAAATCGACGCGCGATTGTCGTCGTAGGCAATCAGCAGGTCGGTTATGGCGCCTTTCAAGAAGATGGCGCGGTTGATCTCCCTCGTAAGAGCCCTCGTGTCCCTGCCAGCCTCGGACGCCGTAGCCCTGTCCGTCTCCATCTTTGCGAGGAATGCTCGGAGACAGTCACGGGACTCCGCAAGGGCCGATTCACGATCGTCGACGTCGATTCCCTTGGCGAAGGATGCATGATCGCCGAACATGAGTTCATACAGGCTTCGATAGTGGTCGTAGAACGTGTTCATGGACTACTCCTTGCTCTTGGTTGCCAACTTGATTTGCTCAAGCAACGTGAGAACGGAATTGGCGTCGCGAATCATGTCCTCGGTGTTCGCCTTAGGATTCTGCAGCGAGAGGATCAGTTCGGCGTGCGCATCGGTCAGCTTGCGGAACGACAGCCTTTCACCACGCATTGCGTCCAAGCGATCCGACAATTTGGACATTTCGGAAAGATTGGTCGCCTGACGATCCTGCAGCTGCTCGATCCGCTGGGTGGTAACGATCGGCATCGTTCCCAGCCCGTTGTCCATCTGAAGCCTTTGAACCTCCGCCCGGTCGGCCTTGATCCTCTCGTCGAGGTCATAGATGCGGAATGACGCGCCATCCCGTTCGTTCACTCGAAGGTTGTCCCACACATGTTGCAGGTCGTCGGACGCAACCTTAATCCAAGGTTGCGCCGCTTGAGCCACTCGTAGCAGTCCACGGCGACGGGCTTCGCGCTTCTGGGCGACACCGATGAACGTCGCGGCGTTGATCAGCGGCGCGGCCCAGGCTGTTGCAGGCGAGATCACAAGCGCGAGCGCTTTCAGTGACCCCGCAGCGGCCTCCGCCTTTTCCTTCATCGTGTCGAGGTCCTTCGCCTCGGCAAGGGCCGCCATCTGCTCTGTATAGCGTTTGATGGATCCCAATAGCGCCTTAGAGTTGGGTGCTGCGGCCTTCAGGATGCGACGCCCGCCACTAGCCGCGGTGTAGGTCACTTCGCAGTTCTTGGCGCTTTCCGCTCCGCAACCCGCTCCTACGACTACACGTCCGTTACTCTCGGCGAGGAAAGACTGAGCTTGAGCAAGGCGGGCCGCCGCGTCCCCCTGCACGGCTTCGTCAAACGCGGTGGTATCCGCACTCGCTAGAAGGTGAAGTGCCGTAGCTTCTTTCGCAGGTAGTGTAGCACAGCCGCTGAGCCCCGCTGTGACCGACATCAGCAACGCCATTTGGGTAGAATGCTTTTTCATGTCCGCCCCTCGATAGGTAGCCTGCCCCCGGCGACTCGACTATTCCAATGCTGAAGACGCCAGTTTATGCCCGTAATGTCGAGAAGAATTTATAAATCGCAGCGAAGATGTCGCGGCATTCTATTCAGGATGGTCGACGTCCGACTGAAATGCGAAATTGATGGGCTTAAGTACCAATTGCGGCGGTCTCGTAGACCCTGACTTTTTCCTAATCTCCCAAGCTATATGGACGCCGAACGAAGGAAGTAAGCGTGCGCCACGCTGAACGCGGCGCAGCCAGTATGAATATCAGGCTTAATGCATGTAGAGAGGGTTTCAAAAAATAGATCGAGTCACGCACCGTATAATGGAGTATTTGCCCGGTGCGCGGTCGCTTGCGATCTAAAACGGGCCGCACAAAATGTTGCTGGCGAATACGAGACGCTGAGTTACCAAGATGCCTCTAGAAGCTTTGCCCTGACGGAAAATTGGTGCGTTCCATGAGCAGGCGGAATTGCATTTCAGCCCGTCATGTTTGCTGGGATGATGCCGAAGTTTTACGCCGGAACCAGGTCTATGCATCCGCACTGAGCGGGATGCCCGTGCTCCCGACACCCTCTGGGTGATCGTGTATCCTGCACAGCAAATCCGCAAAGGTATCAGAGGTGTTTCGAACCGCACCCGCGACCAGCCAAGAGGCTAACGCCGTAACCGGCTGAGAGGAAGCTATGGCGGACTATCTCCCGCGGACGGTAGCGCCGATCACGAGCAAGGTAGTTTTGGGGGCACAGCTCGCTTTGGTCAGCTCGCGCTTTGCCAAGTTGAACGCGCGGAACGTTTAATCAAAGTTCCCAGCGACTTGTCGGTGATATGAGGCATCCGGATGGCAAACCACACATATGTGCCAGCACTGCGGCCCGAACCAGATTTGAGAAATCTGTGGGGGCTCCGCTGTGTCGAAACCGGGGTTTAGATGCCGGTGACATTTCGAGCTGAGCGGGAAGCGTTGGAAGCCGCCAAAGCCGTCAATCGCCAAGCTCGATAGGTCATATCGAAACCAGGATCATGTGCCCATTCGACAAGCGCTCGCCACTTGAAAAGGGTCCAATTCGGATCTATCCTTACACACCCCTAATATATCGAGAATATAATGAGCGATGAAATCAGCGCAGTTGAATTGGCAGCCGAACTGACTGGGGCATGGTTGGCAAACCCCAACACGCGAACCAATGCGGATGACGTTCCTGCGTTTCTGGTTTCCATGCATGCAGCCGTCGTACAGTTAACCGGTGCAGAGGCTCCGGTTCAAACAGAAGAGCCCGCCCAGACATACGAGGCGGCCGTCACCGCCCGTAAATCGCTTGCTTCGCCAGATCACATCATCTCCATGATTGATGGAAAGCCGTACAAAACTCTACGCCGCCATCTGGCGACGAACGGGCTGACCCCGGATGACTACCGCGCGCGCTACAACCTCAAGGCGGACTATCCGATGGTAGCCCCGTCCTACTCGGAAGCACGCCGGACCATGGCCAAGTCGATCGGCTTGGGGCGCAAGCCTGGGCAAAGCGTCGAACGGGCTGCTGTTGAAGCACCGAAGGCTGCGCGTAAGCCCCGTGCCGCCAAACCAATCGAAGAAGCCTAACCAAACCGGGCGGGGGGGGGGGGGAACCTGCCCTCAATACCGTATTCGTGCTAGATCTGGAGTGAAGGACGTCGTCACGTTGACGGAACCCCGCCTTTCCCCATTATGAGGCGATGACCGACCCTCCTGACGGAACTGAAGCGAACGCTCACGCGCCCCCGCCGCGTGAGCCTCCAATGCCGGACAAGCAGATGATAGACGGCGATCTCGATCGCCGACAGGATTAGCAGCGTCGTACACATTTCTCGTGCGGGCGGACGCAATCGGCAACCTCATCATGTCTTGGCCGGCAAGTTCTTCCGCAATGATGCAGCCGAGGATGCGCTTCGGCGTGTTTGACGTGTATTCCTCCTAATGTGGGAATGCTCCCACAGAGGTAGAGTAAGTCAGCGCTTCTTGAAAATGTCGAGTTAGCGACACCCACAAAAGAATTAGATAGAACGGTTCTCGAAGCAAATCCGTGTGAGCATCGTTGCAAGCCGATTGGCCTAGTGGGGCATGTTGACGTCGAACCACCGTACGGTTCTCGAAAATATGTCTCGGACGTTCGCCGGTGACTGTGCAAGGCTGTGAGACTCGCCGCCGTAACGCACAAGTTCGGCAGTCCGCCCGCGGCTGTAGAGAGCATTGAAGAACTGTTCAGATTGCGTGCTTGAATCGCGCATGTCGAGGTCTCCATGAATCATGAGGAGAGGAGTTCTGACGTGCTCGGCATAATACAGTGGGGAGACTTTGGCGTACGTATCTTGATCGTTCCCCGGAAGCTGCGGCAATCCGAATTGGTCGATCTGTGACCAGTTGCTGCTCTTCTCATGCTCGATGCCAGGATAGCCACGCGCCATCGGGTCGAACTCTCCGACCCAGCTCGAGAGATCGCTTATGCCGGCCAAGGCCACACCCGCCTTGAAGCGGCTCGTCTGGGTCAGTAGCGTCAGAACGGTGTATCCGCCCCGGCTCTGTCCGAAGACCGCAAGGCGGTCCGGGTCGGCGATGCCGAGCGCGACGAGCTTGTCGGCCGCAGGGATTACATTGGCGGCCATCTGCTGAAACGCCGAATAGCGCTTCTCCCCCTGCGGCAGAGGGATCGAGGGGATTATCACGACGTAGCCCTTCGCGGCGTAGGCGTACATGTTGTAGATCCCCGGCATCATAGGGTCGAGAAAGTAGTCGGTCTCGAGGGATCTCGATTGATAACCCTGATACACCCAGAGAAGCGTCGGGTAGGGGCGCCCGGTTTGGTAGCCGGGCGGCAGGATCACTGCTGCCTTCAGCTGTTTCCCATCCGCGCCGACGTAGTCGACGAGGCGCTTCTCCCCCCAGTCGATCTGCGCCATCACTGCGTTAAGTTCCATCAGGGGCTGCTGGCCCTCGCCATCAAGTCGCACCGCGAAGACCTTCGTGCCCCTCGAATCCGATCGGCTCAGCACCACCACGCCACGGGGCAGATTGGAGTCGATGGGGGTCCCTCCAGCCGCGTCGGTCTCCGGACCCGCCAGGCCATCCACCGAAAGATAGCGCAGGCGGATGGACGCCCCGTCGGTGCGCGACAGAAGGAAGCGTTCCACCGGGCGCCCGCGGTCGGATGGGGGTATCAGGTCGGTATCGGCATCCAACTTGGCCACCCGCGTCATGACATGCCGGCGGTCGTCGAAACGGTAGAGCGTTCGCCCGCTGATCGCCACCAAACCTCCGCGGGCCGTGCGATAGAAAGTCCCCGGTTCGTCCATCTTCCAAGTCAGGTTCGTCCGCTTGCCTGCCAGCCCGAGTAGCCACCAGTCGCTGCGGCCGCCGGGCTTCGTGTCTGGAAGTCGAGCAATTAACCGCTGCGATCCGATCCAGAACACAGGTCGCGACAGAAGATTGTCGACTCCCCACTCGTGCTTCTCGATTATTGGCTGCGTCACCTGCGTCGGACGGCCGCCGTCCACCGGAACGGCGAAGAGCGATGTCTGCTCTGCAAAGTCGTCGGCTCGGCCGCGAACGGCGACCCAGCGACTGTCCGCAGACCATTCGTGCAGCGACAAGGGGCGGGCGACTGCCGGGGGCAGGCTCGCCCATCGCATGAGCGCTCCCGGCACGATCTCGACGAACCCCAAGCGGCGCTCGACCGTCCACATGTCGTCGAACGAGTTCGGCAGGGTGCGGCCATCCATCGGCTGGATAGCGCCCATCGATACAAGAAGCGCAAGCCGCCTTCCGTCAGGAGACACGGACACGGTCAGGGCGCCGCGAAAAGGATATGTCGGAACCGTCGCCACGGAAGCGATGGAACCGTCTAAGACGTCGAACGTCTTCAGTCTCGCTTGGTCCGCGGTCTGGTCGCGCGGCAGTCGCGCCGCGCCGCTTCCAACAACCCTGCCGGTCGGCTCAACCCCGGCACGGAGTGCTGCGGCGTCGGCAGCCGCGCTGCGGAAAGGGCGCGTGTACCGATCGAGAAGCGCGGACGTCTCACCCCTTGGAAGGGTGGCAGCAAGCAGCCGATGCGCATCGAGCCAGAGATATGGCGCCTTTTCGTAATCTTCGCTGCAACCGTGCGCAGCCGTACCATGATCGGCGCCGCCGCGAAGATCGAGCCGTTCGAAGGGGCCGCCGTAGCGCATCTGGGTGGGCAGTCCATCGTTCGACTGGCGGGAGAGCCGACCGGTATTCCTGTCCCAGACATACAACCGGACGTTGTCCCCCCCGCGGGGTTCGGAACCCTCTGGCTGGGTCGAAAGCATCGCAAGCCGCCTTCCATCCGGAGACCACGTCGCACACCAGAAACCGGCAGCTCGAGAGGCTCCGTTCGTTATCTCGCGCCGTTCGCCGGTCACCGTCGATATCAGCACCACGTCGGATCGCGACGGATCGATCTCGTAGGCGTTCCTCCCGAAGACCTCGCCGGGCAGGGCGGGACGCTGTACCACGAAAGCCGCCCATTGACCGTCCGGAGAGATCGCCGCCTGGTCCAGTCTCTGAAAGGAGAGCACATCGTCGATCGTCAGCGGGCGCCCCCCGGCTGGGCGTTCAGATGGAGTGGCTTCCGCCAAGCCGACGACAGAAATCAACGTCAGACACGCGATTACGACAGTTGTGCGTCCGAGCGCGCAAACCGATTGTCGGAAGGCATCGATCGCAGCACGTCGATTGCGAAAAATGATCAAGCCGATTCCCATCCTTAATAGGCATGTCCCCGAACGTAGCTCGGTCCGTGCGGCAACGGGTTCGAACACAGCGCAATTCGACAATAGCACTCCGCACCTTCGACCAAACCGGCTCTGGTCATGGCTGCCCGGTCAAACTCAGCCGCTATGTTCCATTCAACGGCGGGTCTTTAAAGCGTCGTCCGACCGGGTCACGGTAGATACCTCTGGTAGATCCGTTCCAGCTTGAGCAGCCAGAACAGGGCCCCGATGAGCTTGTAGCTGAAGCCGCCGTTGCTGGCCGCATGCGCCTGATCAAGAAGCTGCGAGATGTCCATGAACCCTAGATCAGCCACGATCGAACCATCGAGCGCTGCGTCGAAATCGAAATACGCAGCTTCTCTCTGCATCGAATGGCCATAACCCTCGGCAAAGCGTGGATAGATGAAACCGTCGCTCATTCCAGCACGGGCGAGCATGAGGACGTTGATCGCCCTGTTGGCTCGGAGCGGGCGCGGTAGTGACCGGCAGAAATCGATCACGTCGGGCGAGCAGAGAGGATTGACCGGCCAGATGCCTCGCCGGAGGAACATGTCGGAACGCCCGGCGGCTACCGTCAGCGACGATGACGAGGCCGATCCAGGAAGCTGCCATTCCTCCCTGCGGAAGGTATGCTCGAGACATAGTTCATCACCTCCGACGCCGGTCATGATCAAATCGACAGGGCCGCTCGGATGCGTTTCCACGCCGTAGGCGCAAGGTATCCGTTGGTTGTCGTCGAACGAGGTTACCTGAGCCTCCTCGATCTCCAGGGAGGCAAGCTCGAGATTGTTATCGGCGAGATACTCGTGGTCGTCGAATCCGAGAATATCGATTATTTCACGGCGTCTGGCCCGCTGCTGGCGTCCGACTACGCCGCCGTGGATGAGGCCGTACGAAAGGATGTCGTCGCGCAGCCCGCTCGCCGCTACGCCTACGCAACCGGAGTCAAATCCGCCGCTGAGCTCGACGAGCGGGTGTTGAGCAATTTCCACGAAGGGTCTTAGATTCTCCGCAATCAGCTCCCGAAGCGCGTCGGTCACGCGGGCGCCGTTGGAAAGCGTGGCGGGTACGACCACTTCGTTCGCGCAGTCTGGGATGAAGCGGATCGTATCGCCCACGACCTCGACCGACTCTCCGGGCCAAAGCATCGACACCCCACGGATCACCGTTTCCCGGGTCAGCGCCGGACCGTGTTCGACGTAGATGCGGGCAGCTTCGGCGTCCGCTTCCGGCCGAGCGATGTTCCTAACGGCCTCCTCGTATCGCCATGAGATGACGAGACTTCCGTTATTGAAGGATACATACAGTGGAACGCCGGGAACACTCGTCCTCCGGATCCGGATCATGGCGGCGGGCACCTGCACTACGGTCACCTCTACGGCCTGCCGAGAGCTGGAGCCGAAACCACCGGTCCAAACGGGCCCGCCGCCGGAGTTCTGGAAGCCACCGACTTCGCTCACGAAGAGCGTCGTGTCAGAAGGCTTCTCGATGGAGGCCGTCTGGATGAAAGGCGAGTCAAACGGTTCGAAGCGAACGATCGAGTACCCCCGCATGCCGTGCGCGTCGCCAACGCCGTCACGCCGATTAAGGCATTGAAATTTAGCTGATAGCACGAAACACTTTCGTTCGTCTGGTATCACGCAATATGAAAAACGGCGCCCTGCGAAGCTCGGGCGCCGTCCATCGCGATCGGCGGTTGCTTATTGAAAGCCTAGCCCGACCTGATTGTCCTGACCACTACCCTGCTTTGAAGCGACGCTCTCGAAAACACCGCCGGAGACCTTCAGGATCTCTTCGGTCTTCAGACGTCGTGGCGCAGTGGCGAACACCTTGTTTGCTGCTTTGTCGGTCTTGGGCATGGTCAAGCTCCTCTCTTGGTGGAGAGGCGAAGCTGCCATGTGAGCCTTCAAGGGACAACATGCGCGGTGTGCAGATTAGTTGGAACCCGACCTATCGCACCCTCAGCGGTCCTGTCGTGCGGCTTCTTTCGAACAAGCTGCCTTTCCATCGCTCAATAAAGATCATCAAAAACACCCCGGGGTCGCAACTCGGAATGCGGGTCAGCTCGTCCGATACGACCATGGTGACACGGAATCAGAAAGAGAACGAGGCAGTTGGAAGTGGATCAACGGTCAGGGCTCGAAGCGACGATGACCGGAGCGTCATGTAGCCGCCTTTCGCCGCGCAAGGCGCGAAAAGTCATCGACGAACTTTGCACGGCGCCGAGTCGTCCGCCGTCCTACGTATTGCCGCCAGCGGGTCTTTCTCTTGGGCCAGTTCTGGCGCCTCGATCCGGACGTGTTCGACGCCGGCATGCCATTGATACTGCCACCACGCCGTACCCGACGTCGCACTGATCGTCGGAAGCAGTACCGAGGCTTGGCGCAGAAGTTCATCCGGCGGGATGAGATCTTGGCTGGCCGCTACTGCATGGGACAGGTCCTTGGCCAGCTCTACGTTCGGTGCGTTCGCCATGTCGTTAGACTTCTGTTCAAGGTCTCGAGTCATGTTTTGCTTGGCCGCGTTCCATTCGGGATCGGTGAACCCGTCGGTGAGTAGATCGCATGTGGTTCTTCGCAGGTTCGTCAGTGCAGGCCGCCATTGACCGGCTGCGAAGTTGTCCCAGACCATCACCAGGCGGTGCCCCTGCTCGCCGTTCTCAATGAACATGCCGACCTTGCCTGGAGGGCTGCCGGGCTGAGAACGGGCCAGACGGTCGTTGACCGCCTGCTTCACCAGCATGTCCATGATCATCGCGGTGGACTGCCCGCGACGCGACGTCGCGGGCGAGAGAGCAGGAGCGACGACGGTCATCAACGCGATCCTACGCCCCTGTTCGAGCGCCGCGAAACTGACGGGCCTGATGCGCTCCGCCTCGAACGAGGCAACCGGGGCGGTCGAGGGCCCCGAGTCTGAGCGATTCCAATTCCCGAAGTGCCTTTCGATCATCGCCTTGGTGACCGAGGCATCCACGTTCCCGACCACTACCACCATGGTGTTTCGGGGCCTGTAGAGGCGACTGTACAACCCGCGTATCCTTTCGACGGTCGCGGTGGCCACATCGTCCGAGTTCTGAGCGTCGATGACGTCATTGGGCGAACCCGGCGCGACGGAGGCTATGTAGCTGGCGTAGATGTCGTTCCCCAGCTTCCGCCCGGCCATCTCCTGCTCGACCTGAACACGCGCTTCGTCGACGGCGTCGGATCGCATTGTAAGGTCGCTGGCGACTTCTCGGAACAGTCCAAGCAGGGTATCCAGATCGGTAGCGTTGTTCGTCTTCGTTGATAGGAAATAGTTCGTCTCGCGCCAGCTGGTGGTCCCCGCGGAGGGCGCCGAGAAGGTCAGCGGCAAACCTACATGTAGAAGATGATGCAGATCGTCCGGGGCACCGATCGTCGGGCTCAGAAAGGCTATGTGTTCGATGAGGTGCGCCAGTCCACGTTCGCCAGGACGCCGTTCTTCGATGAATCCTCCCTCGTTGCGCATGAGCAGCGAGACACCCGGTTCAGTGCCTACCCGCGGAAGAATCGCGTAGCGTATGCCGTTGTCCAGACGTCCGGAGGCTACCGGCCGCCAGTCGCTCCGCGGGCGACGCTTCTCGACCACCGGCCGGGCGGCAGCATCTCCGTCGCCGACCTTCTCGCCGGCCGAGACGATCGATGGCAGAGCTGCCGCAACGAGGAACGCCAAGTGCGGCAGCGTCCGGAAAAATTTTCGCAATTGCAAAGCCCTTCCACCATGCACCGCGTACTGGCACGATGCCCTTCGATCTCATCCCGCTTTCCGATACCTCAACGGACCCGCGACCAGATGTTCGTGGGCGCAATTCGTCTCCTTGAGGCCAGATAGCCTTGGCGGATATTCATATGCTGCAGCGCGGCCGACGCGGATACATCAGATGGAATGGGATTCGACCTAACTCGGTCGCCTAGACATTGACTCAAACAGGTCATGCCAGCGTATTTCCGTGGCGCATTCACTGCGCTTGGAGACTTAGAATGTCCAATCAACATACCAATAGACGATCCAACGTCATCAACGAGAAGACCATCAAGGGCAGCGGCGTGGACGGCATCATCGAGATCATTGCGCCCGAGGAGATCGACGCGGTCGCCGGCGGGCTGCTTGCGATACCGCCTACCACCTATCCGGGTCAGCCGCCGCTCCCGAACAGCCCGGTGTATAGCCCCCATTGATACGGCGCGCCGATCTGTCGCTTGACTGAACGTGCGACGGGGTGTGGTCCCAAGCGGGCATCGTAGGGACTGCACCCTTGGCACGGCACTTGTCCGAACCGGCTTAGGGCTTCCGCCGTACCTCAATGGATCAAAAATCCTTTTCGCCCGCTGCATGTGTTCACAGTGGCCGACGGACTGGAATCACGGGATCGAACTTATGGGACTGAGAGAGCGGGCGGCGATCAGCCGACGCGTTGAGAAGCGGCTGTTGAGTCTTGACGACGTGACGGTCTTCGGCAGGGGAGGTCTGGACGTATACATCGTTAAGGACTTCATCGCTCCCTACGAGCGCAAATTCATGACGAACATGATCAAGTCCAGTCTCGAGCAATCGCGCACTCTTGGCGATCAGTACCCGGAAGTATCGGATTATAGGACGAGCTCGACGTCGCAGCTTCGCTCGCAGAGCACGGTCGTGAAGTCGGTCGACCTGAGAATATCGGAGCTTCTGGGCCTCGACGATTGCAACGCCGAGTCGATGCAGGGACAGCACTACGCCGTCGGTCAGACGTTCAAGCCTCACTGCGACTTCATGCATACCGGTGCGTCGCATTGGAAGAAGGCGCGTCGAGAGGGCGGGCAACGCGTCTGGACCGCGATGGCGTATCTCGACGACGACATGGAAGGCGGGGAGACCCGCTTCGTGCGCGCCGGCTTCAGCATCAAGCCGGTGGCCGGAATGCTGGTGGCATGGAACAACATGACCAAGGACGGCAACATGAACTGGGCGACCCTGCACGAGGGATCTCCGGTGAAGCGGGGTGAGAAGACGATCATTACGAAGTGGTATCGCGAACGCCGATGGGGACCGCCGGCGAACGCCGGGAGAGGTCGCGTTGACGCACCCGCCCTTGAACCCGCGTGACCCTCGAAAGTCAGCGGTCCGGTCGGAACGCAGTCGGTGCACCTGGCCCATTGACTGGTCAGCCTTTCACGTTCCGGCGCTTCCGTACGGGTGGCGCCACGCGCGGGCAGCGAGCCGCCGTTCATCGAACCTCTACGGAGGCTGTCTGCTTGGGGCGGTCTACGGCGCAATGGGATAACTCGGTCCCCATTTTGACCGGATGGCGAACGTCCGACGACAAGACGATGTCGGCGAAAGCAAGTGAGGTGAGGCATGGAAGTACTGGGTAATTACGCCAACGACGGATACGCGTTAATATCCGAGTTGCTCTCGCCAAGCATCCTGAATGCCCTGCTGGCGGACATAAAGAGCGAGACCGCTCCGAAGACGATCCCGATATCGCAGGAGGACGTGTTCGCTCCAATCCTGAACAGGGCGGCGTTCGAGGTCTACGGACCATACTACACGCCCATGAAGTTCCTTCAGTGGGGAATGACCCCCGTCATGGAGAGGCTGGTCGGAAAGTCCTTGGAGCCGTCCTACGACTTCTTCCGCTTGTACAGGACTGGCGACGTATGCAAGGTCCACTCAGATCGTCCCGCCTGCGAGCACAGCATGACGCTCACGCTGGGATACAGCGACGGTATCGAATGGCCGTTCCACGTAGGCCACGAAGCGATCGCCGCACCTTGTCCCATCACCGACGACTTCGGCGGCAAGAGCTTCGCCACCCTGTTAATGCGACCGGGGGATGCGGTGATCTATAAGGGGGTGGAAGCGCGCCACGGTAGAGTGGATCCAAATCCGAATGCATGGTCGGCCCACATCTTCCTGCACTGGGTCGAGCGCGATGGACGCCACGCCGGTTCAGCCTTCGAGTGCGGATCGGCGACCAGTCCCGTAGACTTCTCCTTCGTCTAGACCAGATCGGCCTACGCGCTTGATGTGCCGCCGCCGCCGGAGCCATCGGTAAGATCTGCTACGGGCGTCGGCTTGCCCGGAGGATCCGAATGGCGGCGCGTTTGGACAGCGGCGAATACCTGATGGTCCCGCGAAGGTCCTGAAGCCTCCTCCCAAGCGCTCCGATAGAAGACCCTCATCTCTGCGGCGCGCGCACGATCGATGCAAGGCTGTGGTCAAGCCGACGACGGCGCGCGAATTTCGCCCAGGGTTCGAACGATCCTATCGCGATGGAACTTTGTCGCGATTGAGAAGACGACGGTAGCGATGCGGAATGCCGCGCGACCGGCTCCGCGGTTGCCGTGTCTGGCAGCGAATTTGCCGAACGCAGCGAAATCATCACTACGGCTGTGAACCATTCCGAGCGTGTCTCTCTCCCGAAGGGGCGAAGCGTAGCCCTTGGATTTCGACTAACGATTACCTGGGGATCGAGTGTCTGGAGATGTGTCGTCTTCATCGTCACCGATCAGCAGATCGTCCGCTTGCGCTCTCCCCATTGCGACAAGCAGGGCAAAGGCGGCCACGTAGGCGTCGCGCCGAGCAGTCAACGACTGGACTTGACTGTTCAATAGTTCCTGCTCGGCGTTCAGCAGGTCTAGGATAGTGCGGTTCCCAACCTGATTTTCCGCGCGAACGCCTTCGAGACTTAGCTCGTTGGCCTTCACGGCGCTGTCCGTCGACCTGATGGACTCCGCCGTCGTCCGCCAGACAGCGTAGGCAGACCTCACCTGGGCGATCGTATCACGCTCGACTGAGATCGCGTCCTCGATCGCCCGTTGTTCAAATGCGGTCGTCTGACGGACGAGCGCGGCGGGGCGTCCCCCCTGATAGACGGGCTGATCTGCGACGAGGGAGGCCGATGAATTCAGACCTTCCTGCGCTCGGCGTGCAGCGCCGCTGCCCGACGATTTCGGATAGGAGCCTAGGGCGTCGTACAGGCCGCCTCCGATCTGTGCGGTTATCCTGGGAAGACGAGTGGCTCGAGCGGCCCCCACATCGTAACCGGCGGCGGCGGCTTCGCGCTGGGCGGCCGAGATAGAGGGGTTGCGAGCCAAAGCCACTCTTACGGCGTCGTCCGGATCCGCGGGTAGGTTGGGGAGCGGTCCGGGCTGGCGAAGATCAACCGGTTGATCCCCGACGAGCCTGGCATAGTTCTCCCGACTCTGGATCAGTCGGGAGGACGTCACCTGGAGTTGCGAGGCGGCCAACGCTAGCCGCGCCTCGGCCTGGGCAACGTCCGTCCGCGTCAGGTCACCGCCTTGGAAGCGGTCGCGTGTCGCTTGGAGGGTGGTCTCCAGAACACGGACGTTCCTTTCGTAAAGCGACACGGCGGCCTGATCACGGAGTACATCCATGTAGCTGCTGACGACAGCGTAGAAGACGTCGGCTTCCGTCGCTCGCGTCGTGGCATACGATGCCGTGGCACGGACCCGTGCAGCGTCGACCTGACTTCTTATTCCCCCACCGGCGTACAGCGGCACGCTGAGCTGGACGTTATTCTGAACCTGCCGATAGGGCGTGCCTGCACCGGACGTCGCGTTCGATCCGAAAGGACGGATCAGGTTCTCCGTGAAATCGCTCGTAAGCCCCGCCGACGGCAGTCCGTTCGCCTTGGCAATCGATACGTTCTCCTCGGTCGCACGCTGTGTCGCGCGCTGCGCCGCGATCGTCGGGTTGGTCAAGTGAGCTCGTCGCAACGCCGACCGCAACGTCTCGGCATGTCCGGAAGACACCGTGAACGCAGTTATCGTCAGCAGGCCTACGGAAAGCCCGGACAACGCGTTGGACAAGCGGCCGGCCACCATGCGGCTCCGCCGGAACGGGGACCGACCCGAACATGTGACCGATCGACCATGCGTGATGGCCGAGCGGCTCGTCACGAATGCCGAAACGTATGGGTCCGATACCGCTGGAAGTAGTTCGGATATGCCCGATCCGATCCAGGTCGTCGCTTCGGCGTAGATTTCCACTGCTCACTCTTCACGTTGGAATGGTTCGGCTTTCCGCACGCTTCCGCAAATCGCGTCGTCGATGTCCGGATGGCATCGCCAGTCAGGACCGGTCCTCCTCCAAGTGTCCTACAGGACTTCGTCACTTCGGTGCGTAGCTTGGCGTCGGCATGATAACCCCCGCCGGCAGCCGGCAGACGGGGGTCATTTCATCAAAGCATCGTTGCAACGAAGCCGTAGTTGCCGTTGCCGTCCGCGCCAGCGAACAGAATCTTGCATGTGGCCTTTACCGCACCGATTGAGGATGCCGCACCGGTCGGATTATATCTGTTGTATTGAGCGTCGTAGAACACAGCTATGGTGTAAGTGCACTTCTTATCGGACGAGGCATATTCGAACTTGGTCGAACTGCTGTACCCACAGCCGACGACCTTTGGCGCTGAGGTCGCTCCGGGGGCGACTGACGGCAGGAGAGCCGTGTCGTTGGCGCATCCAAAAAAGAGCGTATTGTCGATCGCCGATGTCGTGATCTGATTCTGCACCCTGAATGTGATCAGGCTTGCGTTGGCCATGGATGGAATTGCGAGCGCTGAAGCGATCGTGACGAGTTTGAATAGGCTTTTCATATTGGCTCCATCAAAAGGTGACTAGTTCTTTTTTATCTGCATAACAATTCCTCGATGGTCTTGATCTCCCCCTGCCATGCTAATCGAAGCTAGACTGAGACCATGGTCGGTTAGGACCTGATCAAACTGACTGCTCTGCAAGTCGTTAGTCATGAGATTTAATGAATCAGTGCTACTGAATTGCGCAGCGGTGATTGTCATTTCGCATATCGTGGCCGCGCAATAAAGGGTACTGTTCGCAGACAGTACCTTGAGACTTTGCAGATTCTGGGAGGCTGCTATTAGATTTTGCTCGGTGCTACTGGCCCACGATTCATCACGACGCTCCACCTTAAGTTTATCGTGAAAGTTTTTAGTAACATCCCAGGATGCTGGAAGGCGCATTTCCGCTGCTTTGATTGCAGCGTCCTTAGTCGTCGCCGTTGTATCTGTAGGTAGGAATGAACTCTGAATCTGATCTTCGGCCGTCAAAACCCGGCTAGCCTGCAAAGTCTTGGCACCTGAAATTATTTCAGGGCTGTCTATTACCTTGATAGTGGTTTGGCCGGTACGAGGAGGATGGTCCAACTCTCTCGAAGGTACCAATTCGTACGTTGCGAACATCAGGATGCAGGTTCCGAAGCATATCATGCTCGTGGAGTGCTTGCGGATGAAAGTCATGACGCGGTGTTCTGAGCAAGCGGGGCCGACGGGACAGCAGTCGATGAAATGCAGATCGCTGCAACCAACATATGGACGCCTCCCCCAAATCTTCTTTCTGCTTCCCGTAGGCCGTCACCCGATCCGTCCGGTTGAGTTGTTCATACCGCGGCGCCAGCGGAGTTGGTCGTGAGAAGAAACGGGAACCGATCAATCAACCGTTCGGCTGACATCGTAGGGACATAGACGGGCAGGGCCCCGGTCCGTGCGTAAGCGTGGTCTGAAGGTCGCCTTGTAGGCGGACCGTTCGACGGGTTGATGGCGGCTCTTTGAACGGGGCCGTTATGTCAGACGGGACTATCGAACCAGCTGAGGACGTAGCGACCACTCATACAACCGGTCGTATCGAGATTTTCGGACCGGTATCCGGTCGGCGCCGGTGGACCGTTGAGCAGCTGGCGACCCTGCAAGATGCGTTTGGGCCGAATGGGTCGGTCCGGGCGGCTGTCGAGTGTCACGAGGTCGGCGGCGGCGCGATCTACATTTGGCGACGCCAGGCGATGTCGGGTGCACTGAGCGGCGTGCCGGCCCGGCCGCAGACCGCATTCGCCGAAGTCCGGGTCTGCTTTTCCGAAAACTGCTTCCGCTTCATCTGTCCGTCCCCTCTTCCGGGGTCGGACTCTAGCTCCAACTGGAGGAAAAAACGGGGGTCACGTCACCGGCGCCGCTGGACGGTCGAGGAGAAGCTGGCGATCCTGCGCGATGCGTTTGGGCCGGATGGGTCGGTCCGGGCGGCGGTCGAGCGTCACGAGGTCGGCAGCGGCGCCTAGTCAGGCAGAAACCGAACTGTTCCGCCAATTGGCCCACGTGTAGCTAAGGCTGACGGCCGTATCTCGCCGTTGTGCCAATTGGTGTTTCCGTGCCCGATGAACCGCCGCTGCCATCGCGTTTCCGCTGCCGAATGACGCTGCCTCAATGACCGGCGCCATGGTATTCGCGGGTGGCGGCGCATCGATCCGGCGGGCAACACCCTAATTCCAATCCAGTGGCCGCTTACGGCAAAGGTAGACCTTCGCGGCGTTGACGTCGGATGACTGCTTTGTCTCACTTTTCGCCGTTCCGCGTCCTAGACACGTCGCTCACGTCCGTCCGCGTGCTGCACGGCGTCTACCAGCGTGCCGCGGCGCTGAGCCGTCGACGAAGCAGCGTGGTACGGTGTCCTTTCGACACTAAAAGGTCTGAGGGCGCTCTCTTGCAATGCATCGCGCTTGGGATCGACGTGTTCTGAGTCGACGAGACATCACACGAGATCTGTACAAGATGCGTTCAGATGCTTGGGGCTCGTTCCACTAGTACACCTTTATCCAGATGGTAGACGCGTTCGGCGCTTGCAATCGTCTCCTTGCGATGGGCGACGATGATGCGAGTGATGCCCATCGATGCGATCGCCCGATTGACCTCGCGTTCCCGGACATCGTCCAAGTGGGAGGTTCCTTCGTCCATGATCAGTATCTTCGGCGCGCGATAGAGCGCTCGAGCGAGCAGCACACGCTGCCTCTGGCCGCCCGAAAGGGCAGAACCCATCTCTCCCACCAGCGTTTCGTAGCCCATCGCCATGGCAATGATGTCCTCGTCAATCGCAGCCGCTCGCGCGCATTCGCGGATACGTGAAAGATCGGAATGCTCGTCGAACAACGAGATGTTTTCGCCCAACGAGCCGCCGAACAGAGTGTCGTCCTGCAGGACCGCCGCCACTTGGGCATGGTAGGACCGGTGTCCGAAGAGTCGCAGAGGAAGACCATCAACCAGGACCTCGCCACTCGTCGGTTCGGCCAGGCCCAGTAGTATCTGCAGAAGCGTGGATTTACCGCCGCCAGATGGGCCCGTGATCGCAACCGACTCGCCCGCCGCGACGATCAGGTTCACCCCCTGGAGAACGAGGGGATCGTCACCTCCGTAACGATAGCAGATGTCGCGGAGTTCGATGTTCCCCTTCAGTAAAAGGCCGGCGTCGTGAGAGGACCGGAAGCCGATGTCCTCGTCTGCCAGCGCAATGTCCGACAGACGGTCCAGGTGAAGTCCGAGCATCTTGAACTCGGACGCCTTCTCCACGAGGGAGGCGGCCGCCACTAGGAACTGGGTCTTGTACGCCAGAAACGCGAAGACCATTCCAAGGCTGAAACCACCCTTGATGACCATCCCCACGGCGAGCCATACGCTCAATACGTTCTCGATGGCGAAGAGCGTGGTCTGAAGCGTGATCTGCCAGTTGGTCAGCCGCTGGGACCTGATGTTGCCGTTCACCGCATCGGTCATGCGCGCCTGCCAAAGAGCATGGCGCAGCGTCTCCCGCCCCGCCAGTCGGAGCGCTCGTATGCCGTGTAGCGATTCGATCAGAACCGACTGTTCGCGTCCACCCGCCACGATGACCTCCTCCTGGGCGCTGCGCTGTGCACGGAACAGCGATATCCTGATGATGGCGTAGATCACCAACGCCGTGATCGCGCACAAAGAGAGGGTGGCAGAGTAGACGAACATCAGCACGAGGGTCAGGAAGGCGAGTGCGCCGTCGACGAGGGTCGCAGGAGCGTCTTCGGCTAGCATCTTTCTTATCGGGAGGACGGACTGGAACCTAGACAGGATATCTCCGACCTGACGTCTGCTGAACCAGTCGACTGGCAGGCGGAAGAGTTTGCGCGCGACGTTCGACGACAGACCGTAACCGAACGAGGATCCCACGGAGAGGAGAACGGACGCTCTCAGAAGTGAAGCGACGCCGTTCAGGACGGCGAAAAGTCCGAAGCCGAGCGCAAGGGCACCGAGAAAGCCTATGTTGAGCTCCGGCAGGGCGCTGTCCACCGCCAGCTGCAGATAATACGGAGAGGTGAGGGCGAAAAACTGAATGATCAATGAGAGTATGATCGTCTGCGAGATGGCGCGTTTGACGCCCCTGATGCGCGTCCATAGGTTCGACAGTCGAAGACGTTGGCGTAATTCGCCTGCCTCGAAATTGTTCGTCGGCTCAATCTCCAGGGCCACACCGGTGAAGTGCTTCGAGACCTCGTTGAGGTGCATCCACCTACTTCGATTGGCAGGATCGAGAATGAGAGCCCTTCGCCCGGAAACCTTTTCGATCACGACGAAATGGTTCATGTCCCAGTGAAGGATGGCCGGCAGGCTCAGTGAACCGAGTTCGTCGAGATCGACCTTCACCGCCCTGGACGACATGGCCAGACGGTCGGCGATCGCCATCAACGATCGTAGCGTAGCGCCACGGGTCGACGGGACGAAGCTCCGGCGCATCACCCCCATGTCCACCTTCAGCCCGTGGTAGCCTGCAATCATCGCCAAACACGCCAACCCGCATTCTGCGAATTCGGCTTGGCGGATGTGTCGAACCTGGACTCGAGAGAACAAGCCGAGATCGAGTTGTTCGGTCATCAGCGCATCGCCGCGAACAGCGGGTCGAAAAGCCATTGCAGCAATGAACGTTTCTCCACGACGATCCTCGCCGTGAACGTCATGCCTGGAAGCAGGGTCTGCCTCTTGCCGTATGCCTTGACGAACGGACGAGTGATCGTCGCGGTCGCAATGTAGAAGGGAGACGAGACACCGTCCTTGTCCGTTCTCATGACCGGTGCTGAGGAAAGTACGGATATCGTGCCATCCACGGTTCCAAACCGTTCGTAAGGATATGCATCAAGTGCCAGTCGGACGGACTGCTTCGTCCGGATGAACCCCGCTGCCTTCCCCGGAACGTAAATGCGTGCGACGAGTCGGCCGTTCGACGGTACGATCACCATCGTCGCATCCTGCGTGTTCACGGCGTCGCCGACGTGGATGTTCAGAGCAGCCACACGACCTTGCGTCGGTGCGACGAGGAGGTAACCCTCCTCTCCATGACTGGTAGCCCGTTCGCGTTCGATCTGGGCGCGCGACGTGGCTAGGACCGCACTCGCTCCCGAAGCCTTGGCTGCCGCCTGACTGCGTGCCCTTTCCGCCTGCATCACGCTGGAGAGCTTGGCCGCTCGAGTCTGCTGAAGCACCGAAAGCTGCTGCTGGCGGGAGAGCAGCGTCTCCTCCCGCACCGCGAGGTCGCGTCGGCTTATGAAGCCACGGCTGGCAATCTGAGACGCCTGCGTCAAGTCCGACTGGGCCATGTCGACCAGCCTCTGTTCGACCGCGATCTGTGCCCCAACGCTGCGGATCTCCGCCTGCAAGCCGGCGATCTGCGCGGCGTACTCACCCTGTTCGGAAACCGACGCGACGCGGCTTGATTCCTGCTGATCCTCGAGTCCACGTTGCTGCCGCTCGATTGCCGACAGGATGGCGACCTGCTTCGCCGCGCCCGAGCGGTCCGCTTCGTCGGCGCGGATCCACGCGAGCGGCGCACCCCTTCGAACGAAGCGCCCCTCCTGTACCGCGATGCTCTCGACCAGCCCCGCTCTCGAAGGGATGACCTGCACTATGCCCCCTGTCGGAAGAACGGATCCCGATGCGATCTCCGTGCGGGAGTAGCTCGCGGTTGCAAGGAAGATCACGCCGACGACGATTATGGCGGCGAGAGAAATCGAAATCAGCCGCCAACTCATCGGGACTGCCAGACTTATCACTCCGTGAAGGCTTTCAGTGCGCTGCCTGAGCACCTCGTCACGAAACAGGCTCATCAATCTTCCATCTGGATTCGGAGTGAGAATGATAACGGGACGCTGCGGAAATCGCCAACGAGGCTTTCTGAAGTGTGGTTGCGGAGTTGCGAATCGGCGATCGCCGACCTCTCTGCAGAGCGATCACCGATTTGGCGCGTCACGAAGGTTCCGTGTGACGTGGCTGCGGGGAACGGAAAGACAGTCTGGCAGGGCGTGCTGAGGACGTCATGCATGTAAGAAAGCTGCCGGTCGCCAAGGCGATTCGTCTATGCATGCCGTGTTGCTGTATCCAGAATCCGCCACGTCTGTCCCCGACCTCCCGCAGTAGCGTCTAGCCCACGCTGCTGGTGCGCTGACATAAGAAACGTCGGATCCCGACCGATCCGCAGTGCCGAGAATGCGATCAGGTATCGCTTACTGCACTCGCGCTGATCGCATCCTTTCTCGAACTAGATGAAGGGAATGCCGTCGAAAGTCGACGGCGGCGGTATCACATTCGTCTGAGAGGGGGATCGTTCGCTTCCTTTGACGATTAAACCGAAATGGTGCTCAGGCTGGTATTGCCGGACCGTTTCCGGCAAGCCGTCCATGTGTCTGGTGGCTCAACGGAGAACGTAATGGAGACGCAACTCCTTGATTCGCTTACTCGAAGCGAACGGAACGTACTGCGGGTCCTGTTGCGCGAACGCGACCAGAAGACGATCGCACGGCAGCTCAACCTCAGTCCGGAGACCGTCAAGACCCACCTTCGCAACGCACGGGAGAAGACGGGGGTGCGGCAGAGCTTCGCCTTGGCCCGAGCCCTCGCCGAGCACGAAACAGATACCCCTGAATGGGGTATCACCCTTCCGGGGGGAGGGTATTCATCGCCGGAGCCGACCACGAACGGGGCATCGAAACGACCCGAGGAGCAAGGGCCGGACGATGATGCGTTTCACGAGAAGCGTGCGGTCTTCGACTACGACCGTTCATCGTCGGGTTTTCCAGTTTTTCGGGAGGAGAAGCAAAGGAACTCTCTTTCTGCGACGACGCGGATGCTGATCACGACCGGGCTGGGGATCCTGCTGGTCGCACTCATCATTCTAGCGTTTCCGCTGTCGGAGTCTTTCCAGCGCCTCGCCGACGTTCTCGATCCACCGAAACACTGAAGCCGGAGGGCGCGTCCCGACGGCCGGGAGCAGATCGAATGCCTAAAACCCGTCTGGAAGTAGCACGCGAAGTCTACGAAGCATTCCGTGAGGCCGAAACCGCCGCCGAACATAGCGCCGCGACGATCGCGCGCTGCGCCGCAACCCTGGTGGAGGCCCGTGGGAAAGCTCACCTTCCTCCTGCGGTGGGATCGGAGATCTTCTCGCTGATGGCCCGTTCCTCGAGCAGCGCCTTCGACGCTCGCCATGCCATCGTCGCGGCGCATCCGCTCCTGGACGAACTCGCCCGAAATCTAGGATTGGTCGGCTTCGGTCCCGACAAGGAGTCAGTCCCGAACAGCCCGTTCGTCGGTGCAAGATCCCCCATGCGGGTTGTCTCCGAAGCAGCGTGATGCGAACAGCGCGGACTTCAAACGGGGTCCGCGCTTCCGATGTCGATCTATTTCATCCTCTTCTGGTCCTCCTTGTCGATCGTGTCCTTCGCCAGCTTCAAGTGGGGCGAAGAACCGGAAAAGGCGGTGGCCGCGATGTTCGTGGCGGCGGCCGTCGCAACGCCGGTCGTTCGCTCCGCCATCGCGTTGAGGTACAAGGACGTCGAGATCGGGGTGTTTCTTATCGATGCCTGTCTTCTGGCCGGACTGGTGTGGATCACCGTCCGCGCGGACCGTTGGTGGCCCTTATGCGTGACAGCCCTGCAACTACTCACCTTCCTCTCTCACGTGGGCAAAGCCGTGAATCCGTCCCTTTGGCGGTACGGCTACCAACTGATGGCGACTTGGGCGGGCTGGCCGATGGTGAGCATTCTCGCCGTCGGCGTCCTGCGATGCCGGCTTCGGAAAGAGAGGCGCGACGGCATCTCGCTTGGATAGTCGCTGCAGGCGGAGAGGGTGATCCGTTCGGACGGGCGGACCAACTCCTCGCGGAGTTCGGATCCCTCGGTGCCGTTCTTGCGGCTTCGCCGGGCAGCATCAGACGGGTCGTCCGGGGACGGGGGGCGGCGGCGCGGGCCATCTCCAGCTTCAACGCCGCGGCCATGCATGTTCTTCGGTCGCGGATCGCCGATCGACCCCTTCTGTCCTGCCTGCCGCAGGTGGCGGACTATCTGCGCTTCAACCTCAGCTTCGCCGGCACCGAGCGGATCAGGATTCTCCATCTCGATGCGGGCAATCGGCTGATACGCGACGAGCAGATCGGGGAAGGCACTGGAACCCGAGTTGCCATGGCCGTCAGTCCGATGCTTGATCGAGCATCGGAACTCGGCTCGGCGTCGTTGATTCTCGTCCACAACCATCCCAGTGGCGACCCGACCCCGAGTCGGCAGGACATCGAGCTCACACTGAGGATCTCCGCTGAGGCGGGGCGACATGACATAGTCGTCATCGATCATCTCATAGTGGGCGCCGAGAAGATATACAGCTTTCATCGGGCGGGACTTCTCGCATGACCGGAACCAACGTCGAGCAGTCCAGTCCCGTTTCTGCCCGGAAGTTGGGAGGGGCGACGTCCAGAAGATCGAAAAAGGGAAGGGAGACGTACCGTGTGGCGTCGCATTCAATCAGCGCGAACCTCATCGAGCGGGCTGAATGTCTTTACAAGGAGCGAAGACGACGCGACGCCAGGATGGCGGGAACAAGCGAACTGTTCGGCGAACCGTCGTGGGACATCCTGCTGGATCTATTCATAGCGCTTGGCAAGGCCAGGCCGGTCAGCGTGAGCAGCGCGTGCATCGCCTCGTCGACGCCTCAATCGACGGCACTTCGCTACGTCGGGCTATTGGAGAAGGCCGGCCTGATCAGACGAACCAAGGATCCGCGAGACGGAAGGCGCCACTATCTCGAGCTTACGGAGGCGGGACTATCGAACATGCAGGCATATCTGTCGGAGGGAATCTGAAGTAGCCAGTTCCGTGAATGCGAGAGTGGAATTTCAGATCGAAAACTAAGCGTTTTCGACAGACCTGGCATGGGACTGACGCGATGTTGGGGACGTACGTGCAATGCAACCGGTTCCCTCATCTGATGATCGGCTATACTATTTCGTCAATCTGCGCACATAGAATGTCGTCGACGTCTTCTTCCGCAGGGTCCTTGCCGTACCGCGGATCGTGTTCCTATCGGGCATCATCTGCATGGACAGCACGGCTACGCGCTCGCCCTGGGCCGTCAGATCGGTCTCTACGATCGTGTCGGGTCGCGGCCGCGTGATCAACGCCCGAGCACCGGAATTATCCCCGTCGATCCTGACCGATTTCCCTCCGATGACGGCGTCGTAGCCGGTCCCGACCTCCGTTCGCCAGCTGAACCGGTTGCCGTCCAATTTGAGTATCCAGTCATTCTTTGAGTCAGCCGTCACGCTGACGCGTTCCCATCGCCCGGTAAGTAGATGAGCACCCTTCGTCGCGGGACCGATCCGGCGCTGCACCGTCTCGCTGGTGACGGCCTTGCCGCTGGGACTCGTGTAGCTGGCCACATGCCACGTCAGAGTGTTTCCGTCGGGTGAGACGACATACTCGACGGTGTACGCCATCTTGCTGCGCACCTTGTCGACCTCCTTCACGACGTGGTCGCTTTTGACGGATATCGACTGCTCGTCGACGTATCCGCTTCCGGACACGTGATGAAACTGACCATCCGCCGTCACGATATCATTATCGTCTCGCTTGAACCCCCCATCGATCAACTGAAACGTCGTCGGCTTGATGTTGCCCTTGAGCGAGGTCGTATCCATCCTCCATCGCCCGTCGAACGGGTACTCCGGGGTGGCCGCCGGCGCTGCGGCGCAGACGAACAAAGCGGCGAAGATCGCTTGGAGAACGTCTCGCGACGAAGACGTTGGCTTGAACGTGGACAAAATACCCTCCTGGCAGGCAGGCTTAACCCAACCAATATCGGTTCGAAGACGTTTCTCGGCAATATTCAACCGCGATCGCAACAGGTCGAGGCGACGAGGAACCGCTCCTTCAAAGTAGCAATCCGAGGTCTCTACTGCGGCAAAGTCTGATCTAGATGTTAAATCCCACGCCGCAACGTTCAAAAACACCCATTCCCGTGCTAAAAAATCAGTCGGGTGGTATTGTGGCATGGGGCTGTTTCGTCGAGCCTTCCTATGGGTAAATGACTACCCGAAGGAGAGTCTCCATGGAAAAAGCGAAGAAGTCCCCGTCGCCCTTGTTCAGAACTCCGGTTCGCACGCTTACCAGCGAACAGATCGCCCATGTCACGGGCGGCGTCTATCAGGCCCGAGAGGTTGGTAAGCCCAGCAGCACCCTGATCGATATCGAAGGGTTCCGTTAAAAACCTGTTTTCGACGGGTGAAACGGGAGGAGCGTTCGATGAGGACGCTCCTCAAACACGGGATAAATCATGCTTACGTTTAGAGCCTGCCTGAACGATCTGCGGCTCGACGGCCGCCACTGTCAGTCCGTGCAAGACGCGACCTCCCTCGACGTCTTCAAACACCATCTGATCACCGATACACTGATGCCGCTTACCGATGGTGTCGAGATTTGGGTAGGCGAGGCCGCTGATCCGTTCGGTGCGGTGGAGGAGTACGATGACCGTGCTCGGAAGACGACGTCCTTCGTGGATTTCGACGGGATCCGCGTAAATGCCACCGGGGGGAGGCTGGAGCCACGCGTGACCGTTTCACGCACGGCCGGCGGTACATCGCCTCTGTACGTGTCGGCCAACAAGTCGCGTATCTGCATTTCCTGGAAATTCGAGGAAGCCGTGGCTCTGCTGGAGAATCCACAGCCAAACGTCGAAATCTGCCGCCTGATCCTGAAGCACGGCAAGGGCCAGACCCGTGAGCAGATCATACAAGGCGTGTTCGCTCTCTGGCCTGGCGAAAGCATGGTCTTCAATTCCGAAGGTCTGAAATTCTCGATCTGCGAGAATATCGCCGTCGTGCTGCCGTCGACGTTCAGCGACCGCGCTCGCGCCACGGATGCTTTCCTGGACGCCGTCGCCGCCGTGCTCCAACCCTTGCTGAGCAGGTCAAAGCGGCCGCTGCTGGAGTTCAGCGGCGGCATGGATTCGACCTGCGTCGCCCTCGCCGCGTCGTTCGTCCGCACCGGTCTCGAAAGCTACGGTGTCATTCACCCCGGAGCGGTCGGCCGTCAGCAACGCATGCGGCGTGAAGAACTGATCGAGATGCTCGGGCTCATCGATTACACAGGGTCGTCCTCTTCCACCCTACCGGTCCAGTCACTTCGAATGGACGAGTGCCAGGTGACTCCCAACGACGATGTCTATCGCATGTGCCTCATGGACACGCTGCAGACACATGAACTGCAGGGCGTGGATCTGGTCATGAGCGGCATCGGCGGTGATGAACTGGCGAAGGACTTCACCTTCTGGCGCCATGAATGGGAGTTGCCGGGACACGCAAGCCGCTCGTCGATCGTAGGTTCGATGAGCAGGGCCGACATGTTCATGAGGCGCGGAATTTGGCCGGTGAATCCCCTCACTCATCCCAGTGTGGTCAACCTTTGCCGGGCGATGCCCGCCACCATCCGCCAAAATAGGCTTTTCAACCGTTTCGCGATTGCGCGTGCAGGCTTGAGCGATGGGTATATGAATCCTCGCTATCACGAAACTTTCGCGAATGTTCTCATGCTCGAAGCGATCGAGTGCGACTTCGACCAGTTCCTCGACACTTCGATTCTTGGTGATTTCGGTGTCCTCGACGTCTCCCGTCTGTTGGCCAAGACGCACGCGAAAACCGAATTGGGAGTGCCGATCAAACTGGTAGGCAAGATGTACTACACGATAAAGCTGGAAATGGTTCTGCGACGGTACGTCCGTTGACTTGGTGAAGCCCGAGCGGGGTAGGGGGGCAGCCTATGTCGCAACGTGGTCGCAGATCGATCCTCCATCGATATGCTCCCCGAAGGGGGCATCGGCACGCAGTTGGCGTCATCCCGTGTCGGCGTCATCCTATGAAGTGTAGCCGTCCAGGTCCCGGCGATCGGATTCCGGCAGACATCATCCACCTGAGGCCCTGACGCAGAGACGCGCTGTCGTCGCCGCGGAGATCCGAACGAGGCCCTGCAACGATAAGCAACCGGGCAGGGCGTTCGGTCATCTCTAGCATCCTACAGCGGTCGCGCCGGTCGGTTTCGAATAGTCTCGCTTCCCGCTTGGTGGGAGCGGATCGGTCTTCGCCCTGCGCGCATTCCCGCTGTTCGGCGCAACGGAAGCCTAGTTTTGTATCCTGGCTCGCTCTCAGGCGAGCAAATGTTCGACCCCCTACGTCGAGGGCGTAGCTCGAATGCGGGTGCTGTTCGGAAGGCGCTTGTCACCGAGTGGAGCCTGGTATCCCGCGCGGTTCGCCGCAACCGGCAGGTCGAGGACTTGGCCGCTGGTCACGGCGCGCGCAGCAGTGATCGGTCGGGGCGTCGTCGTGACGAACGCGAAGCGCGTGCTTGAGCAACCACCGAGGGCGCCGAAACCTGCGCGCGAGACGAACGAGTACGCCTTCTTGCGAATCTCCCAACTCACCCGGCACTGGAGCCGAAGGTCACCTAGCGGCCGGTCGAACTCGGTCGAACCAGGAGAAAGCACGAGGGGGCGAACAGACACTGCCCGCTTGCCGAGGTTGTGCACGAGCTCCCAACGATCGGAAATCTGATCGGGCAACGCGAAGCGGCCGTCCTCGTCGATGTCGACCGTCACCGAACGATCGTCGTCGATGCGCAGTGCAAGCTTCATCCCCTTCACCGGATAGCCGGATTCCGGACGAAGTTGAAATTTGAGAACGCTCTCGGGTGCGAACGTGGCGCGATCCGCCTTGAAGACGGACACGGCATTCAGCAGTCTCTTGAGGTCGAGGGTTCCCTCACGTGAACCCGTAACAACGATCTCGTCCGCAGCGGAGACCGGCGTGGCGTCCTGTGACAGCGCCGGCGTCTGAACCAGCAGCATGGTGGCGGCAGGCAGTAGCAGTCTCATGAGTTTGTCCGGGCGGAAGTGGTGCATCATCGTACCTTTGTCTTGAGCCTTGGAACTTGGCGGTGCGGTCTGTCAGCAAGCGATGGACGCGTGCGACGATCTCGAATGACGAGGCTCGTATCTGGCCAAGTCCGTCGGCGCAGGGAATTCTCACGAAGGTGATCCGGTCATATCCGCCAAAGCCATCATCTTCCGGCGTTCCGTCAGCGTCCCGGTCCCTACGACATGGGATAAGCACGAAGATAGGCATATACGCCGTGTACGATAGGGTACGCCTCACATCCCGACCCTCACGGTGACGCCAGCGGAGCCGCACCCTGACAACGTCGCTGCCATCCCGCATCCCGACTTCGATTGGTCCTTGAGGAGATCCGCGCGCTCCGAACGAACGTCGTCCTTCGAATTGGTGAAGGATCGGGAGTCAATCGTCCTGTCGAGCCGGTACTCGCTAGGGCGTCGGGCGCAGATCGTTATCTCTTCATCCTTCGAAGGTGCGCACTCCGCGGTCGTCGTCGTCATGTTCCGGTATCGCTCGAGAGCGGCAGTGGATCGCTTGTCATCCGATTGTGGGGAACCGGCCAACGCAAGCATAAGGGCGAACCACGGGGCCCCAAAGGACCAGCCTTGCGTCGAGATGTCCATCAAATCGGCCCCAGACCTAGTTTCCCACGCGTCTTCATCCGGCGGAGGGCTGCAAGAGCGTGGAAGCCATCGGTTCCCCGCAGGGGAACGAGGTTGATTAAGCACAACGCCAGCGACGCCATGCCTGCGATCCTGAGGGGCGGAACGGCCGTCGCTAGAAGGGTCATCGACAGGAGTGCTTGAACGACCGGTCCCGCGATGTAGACAAGGCCCACCTCAGCGGGGGGGAGGCGGGTCATCGCGGAGATGTCCGCACTAAGCCCGCCCGAGCGTTCGTCGAGGAAGAAGCAGATGCTTCCTACGATACCCGAGAACCTGTAACACGCCGCAAGATGCGCCAGCTCATGCGCGAACGCCAGCAGCGTCACGAACGAGACGACGGTCGGATAGGTCGAGAGCGACGGATGGGCGAGCAGGCTCAGCGAGGCGACGATGCCATGGAGAGTGCGCTCAGGTTGAGAAGCCGCCCACGACACGACCAGTGCAATGATCGGTAGGCCGTACCGCCAGTCCATCATTCTGGACAGAATCCTTACGGGTTTATGGAGGTGGAGGGAATGGATCAGGATCCATCGGCGCGAACCGTCGGCTTGCGCCCTTTCCGATCCTTTCGGTGGGACTTCCCGAACGATGTTCGCAAGCAAGGCCGAATGGTTCAAACGGCGAGTACGGTAGGCTTGCTTCAAAGCGTCCACGTCGTTGCCCGTGAGACCCGAAACGACGAAGCGGCGACGTTCCACGACGACCATGATCTTGTCGTCGCCGAAAGCCATGTCGTCGACGAGACCTGCCCCGTTCCGCCTTTTCGGATGACCTAGCCCCGATCGATCGCCTCGTTCGAAATCAGTCGGCAACGATCAGGCTCCGCTCGCAGAGCCATTGCCGCAATGGCGCAGGTAGATTTGCCATATCGGCACCGCGTTCGACGATGCCGGAAATCACTCCGAACAGCCGCTCGCCGGGAAAGGCCACCGTTCGCGACTTCCGATCGAACAGGCATGGCCTGCTGTCGAACTCCCCGGCGTGGAATACGCCGTATCGTTCGTGGTTGAACTTCATCGCGTTCGCCGGACCGGAGACGCGAGGCGCGGTGCCCGGAGCGACGACCGGATTGTACTCCATGAACTTGTGGGAGTACTTCAGAGCTTCCCAATTGGTAAGGTCACGCTCCACGAACGGTTCGAAGTTCCGCCACTGCCTGACGGTCGCCTCTTCGAAGAAGGCTTGCTTGTCGCCGCCGTTCGGACGGATGTCGTCGAAGAACTGAAAGACGTTCTCCTCCTCCTGTGCACCTCGCCGATGGGCGATTACGGGCACCAGCGGCACCTTGGTGAGCCATGAGATCGCGGAAGCCCCGTATCGGGCATGAAGATCGTGTCCCAAGAACGGAATCCTCATCGAGTTCCGGTTGGTGGAGCTCCAACCGCCGACGCTCTGATTTCCATCGACATAGATGAAGACCGAACGGCCCTGCTTCAGATCGGAGCTCAGCGAGAACAGCATGGCTGCCGAGGACGTATCCATGATCTTGAACAGCGATTTGTCGTAGCCCATGACATCGAACATCCGTGCAACGTTGTCAGTGATTCCGTCGCGTCTATCCGGGTCGAGGCCATCGTACATCAGCGCCGTCAACGGAATTCGCAGACTCGCAAGGTATATGAGCAGCAGCCGGTAGCTCGCGTAGTGGAACGACACGTATATCGCGGGAGAGCCATTTGTCAGATGACCCGTATTCCCGATGCAGGATATGGAAGGCAGCAGGTCGAGGAAGTTGTTTGCCTCGATTATCGATTGGCATTGACGGAAATAGGACTGGAGGGCGCTTTCGTTCATCTCCTGCCGCGACAGCTGCGGTCGCATTCCGTAGATGTTCGAAAGGAGCACTTCGCGAGTATGGACGTCATGACCGGTGTCTAGCCCGGACTTCAGGCGATGCCTGAGTCGGTCGATTGTATCGTGCGTCGGTTCGGACATTTCGCTGGCTCCTCGACGAAACGGGAATGGCCCAAGGCGGACGTATCCGCCCTGGACCAGACGAGCGTTCAGAAGGGGCAGATACCCTTGTCGCAGGTCGCGATCGCTGCATGGGCGGACTCGACCTCTTCGACGCTGATGGCGGATGCCATCTCGTTTTCGAAGGATTCGATTTCGAGACCAGTGATTTCGTTGTCGACCATTTTCACGACTCTTTCGTTCTAAAGTCTCGCATCAGAGCCACCGCTACCGGGTATCAGTGCCCGACACCCGTGGCGTTTGATGCGCGACGTCCCTGTTGTGGTGCGGACGTGCGAAGCGTCCGACCGGCGTCGTCGCCGGCTTAATTGAACCAGCGACGTCTGATTTCAGTCTGACGGGCTCCGCGAGTCAAGTTGTCGGGGCGTCTTTGGAAGCAAATAGAACGGGATCCGATGCATTGAGTATCATCCGGAGTGGACACAGTCGGCTGGGAGGATATATTTGTAGAATCTTGATTTAGGTATCGTACGATGACTGCTGCGTATGACTGTCAAACGTGAGGGGTGGCCGTTCGATTAAAGTTTGACCAACGGCTATTTAGGATGAAGCGAGATTCGTCCGAAGAACATAGGCGGTTCCTTGCAATTATCGTGAGTCGGAATTTCCGCAATGAGATCTGAACGTACCATCATCGGCGTGCGGTCGCCCGTCGCAAGGCCACGACTCGTTTCCTCAATCAGTTCGACCGAACTTGGGTCGCGTCTGCGTAAGAAGTGGGGGCGGCGAATCCCTCGCTTGATGGCGTTGCTCGTTCCGGCCTTGCTGGCAGCCGCCCCCCCGCCGCCCTCGGTTATCGCGCCATACGTACACGGCGGGCGTTTTGAGCCCGGCGACTATAGGTGGCTTCGTGGTAGTTTCGACGGAGCCAGCGCCGCTGAAATCGCCGCGTACGAAGAGATGGTGAAGTGGCGGAGCCGTTGTCGGGCAAGTGACATGGCGGAAACGCGTTCCGAATTGAAGGATCTTGGGATACGGGCAGGCGAAGCGATCGAGGCGATCCCGTATCGTAGCCTCGTATGCGACCAAGTCGCGACCCTGCCCGAGCCGCTCGATCTTCACGACTGGTCAGGTTTCGTGCGCGACGTCAGTGTGGTTCGCCCGATATCGCTCGGATTCCTCAACGCGGTTTCGATGGGTGAGAAAGCCTCTGCCGCAGATTCCAGCGATCTGCGCGATGCATTGAACGCAAGGGCGGTGGGGGAGCAGGCTCTTCGGGCAGGTATCGCCTGGATGAACGGCTCGCCAAGCGCCGACGGCAGAACATCGACACTTACGCCGCAGCAGCGCGGAATCCTGACGTCCGAATTTGCCATGGCCCTTGCCGTACGGGACCATTCGAACACGGCATGGTTGAAGAAGGTCGTCCTGTCTCAAGGGTGGCCCAAACGTAGTCAGGTGGGCGAGGGCGCGGCAAGGACCGCATGGCTCCTAGTGCAGCATGCGGACGCGGATCCCGCCTTTCAAGTCCAGGCGCTTCGCCTCATCGAACCACTCGTTTCGACGGGGGAAGCGACCCCTAGGAACTATGCCTACCTATACGATCGTGTGATGCTGAAGCTCGTAGGCAGGCAGCGATACGGTACCCAGCTCAATTGTCAGAATGGACGCTTGGCACCGATGGCGTTGGAGAGCGAGGTCGGGGTGGACGCCCGGCGTCATGAGACGGGCATGGGGACCTTGTCGGCCTATCTCGCGGAGGCAAGGCTGGAAGCAGGGGCCTGCACCGACGGATGATTATCAGTATAAGCTGTCCGGGTAGAGCTGTCAGTCTGATAGTATGGCGTCGCTATTCATCTATAACTTAACTTATATAATATCTGTTTAGCATAGGCATACTTGGCTTGTTTGAAAGTATTGGAAAATAGTTACTCGCAATATTATATATGAGTATATTGCACTAATTCTATTGACAAGCCCAACAATTATTTAGACATTTAGTTTGGCAATTTTGCCAAATCATAGGATTTATTACTTATGTCTCTACAGAAAATGCTTTCCAAGGTTCGCGAACTAGACGTGACCGAGCTTGATGAAGTGAGCGGCGGGTCCGAGCTCACCACCACCTCCTACACCGACTCGCGCGGTGTGAAGCATAGCGTATCCATCCGTGACTAAGCCCATGGTCGGCGCTATGCGGCGACTATAGCTTGGTGGGATGGCCGGGGTGACTGCTTCGAAAGCTGCGATCCGTCCCGGCCATCCCTAGCCGGATGCTCAAGCAAATGCCGGCATCGGCCTTTTGATTTATGGCTAGTGCGAGTGAGGCGTCATGAGTGTTTTGATCGTAACCTTGCCAGGTGACGTTCATGCGCATGCGGTGCGCTGGGCGATTGAACAAATGGGAGGCACTGTGCGCCTCTTCTATCCAGCGGATCTCTGCAACGGCGGAAAGTGGTCCTTCGATCCCCTTCAGTCTAAACTGTCGGTCGAGTATGCTTCTACGCGGGAAGTGGTCGATTTCGATGGGCAACGTACCATATGGATGCGGCGGCCGCCCGTCGTCCTGGCGCAGGAGCGTATTACCGACAAGGAGGAGCAAGCAGTGTCCGAAGACGACTTCGGTGCGCTTGCGCGTAGCATGTACATGTTGATGGAGCGCGGGCGCTTCGTCGTAAGCCGTCACGACAACACCCGAAGCGCCGCATTGAAGCCGTACCAATTCGGTGTGGCGCGTGAGGTGGGTTTGAGATTGCCGAGGACGTTGGTTAGCAACCTTCCGGAGGCCGTTCATGAATTCCACGAGGCCTGCGCGGGGAATGTAGTCTTCAAGCCGTTCAAGAGTCCGCTTTGGCAGACCGATCGGGGCCCCAGAATGGTGCCTACGACGCTCGTATCGAGAGAGATGCTGCTCGGGTGCGACCTATCCGTAGCCCCGGGAATATTTCAGGAGAACGTACGCAAGCGTGCCGAGATCAGGGCAACGATTATGGGTCGATCCGTCTTCGCGTGGGAGAAGCGGTTTGATGGACGGGATGATCTCGACGTCGACTGGCGTTTCATGTTCAAGAACGCGATACACTCGATTCATCGGCTTCCTCCGGAGATCGAAGTCATGTGCTTCGAGCTACTCGATCGTCTTGGCTTGGTATTCGGATGTTTTGACTTCGTTGTTGATGACCAGGGACGATACTTCTTTCTGGAAGTAAATCCTCAGGGGCAGTGGCTGTCGGGAGACGTGATTAACGATGATCTGAACCAACTCGAGGCGATGGCCCAGTTTCTGCTGTCCGAAGATCCCCAATTCAAATATTCAGGTCAAGGGCGTCTGCGCTGGTCGGATTGTCCCAAGGATCTTCTCGATCGGGCGATGAGGACCGAAGAAGCCGAGCATCACGGTCACCTGATGACATTCATGTATCATCAGGCTTCGTTCCGCATGGAGTCCGCCGAGTAACTGGTGGGGCGGACGGCAGCCTCGAGCCCGCTGGGCTGGTTGCCATTTCCCAATCCGGTGTCGAATGCCAGAATGATCTTGTCCTGGTCGCCGCTTGGTCGTCGAGAAACTCCGCGCAGACGTCCCTCCTCCTTGAAACCCGCCGCCTGCGTCATTCGAAGGGAAGCAAGGTTGTCGGACATGACGTAAGTCAGAACCCTTTCGAACCCTAGATGTGAACTTGCGTCGAGGCAGGCCCGAACGATTGTCTTTCCAAACCCTCTGCCTCGATGCTGCGGAAGCACTCCAACAAGCTGCAGCACCCCGACATGCGAAGTCGATCTTTGCCCAGTGTACGGCTGCATGATTCCGAACCCGACAAAAGCCCCGTCCGCGCCGTCATAGGCGACGTAGTGGTGTGCCCCCAGAAAGCGGACTTCGAACGGGGGGATTTCATCAAGGCGGTACGTCACGAGCGCCGGGTCCCAGGTCTGTCGCTCCATGTCTGCGATGGTGACCAAGTCGCCAGGCTCGGCGGCGCGAACCTTCACGTTGATCAAGCCGCCATCGCCGGCGATCCGTGTGCGGTTCCGTCGCTGACAGCAAGAGCTCGACTGATGCGCGCAAGCGTGCTCCACGGCGATTTGAAGTCAGAATTCGGTCCCGACTGGTCAGCCATAGCCAGCCGATCGCCAAGTAGCCGTTGCACACCGTGATTGTCGTGGAAGACATGGCCAACGGCTTCCACCGCCTGTGCAGCCAAGTTTGCCGAGCCGAGCGGGGGCTCCGTATCCGAAGCGCGCCGATCTCGGGCAGGGTAGGGCTCGGCCGCGGCGTCGTCGTCGGCAGCGAGAAGATCGGCCTCCAGCCCTGCTTCCCACCACATGCGGCAGCGGAACGCGTCGAGAGCCTCGACGAGGTATCGCTCCGTAACGCTACCGGCCTCCAGAAAGCGGCTGACCCATGCTCCCGTGTAGGTAACGTGCCGAAGCTCGTCCTCATGTATGCTGGACAGGGCGTTCACGACTGCGACGCGGTCGTCTACGTCCAAGAGTTCGGCGCAGACCTCCAGATATGCCGTCAGAACGAATAGGTTCCTGGCCTCCGCGGCATGGGTCGACGCGATGAAGCTTGCCACATCTCCATCGAAGCTTTCGCCAGACTCGTCCGCTCCGGGCAGCGCGTCAGGTTTCTCGCTCGCTCCGTCGGCCTTAAGCCGTCGAGCCAGAGCGGCGAAGATCTTCGCGTGCCTACCCTCGTCCTTCGAATGGTTCGACAGATCGTCAGCGAGATCCCGATCGGAGTCGCCGACCAACGCCGAGACGAGGGCGATCATCTCGCTCCCCAACGCTTCGTTCACCGAATGGCGTGCGAGTCTCGTGCCGTAGACCCGCGGGTTGCGCAACAGGCTGCGCCGTATGCCGTCGAGCGCTGGATGTCTCACTTCGCGCTCGAGGCGCTCGAAGGCGTCGACAAGCGACCTTCTCGTACGGAACGCGGCGGTGCAGGTGGTCAATGCATCCATGGCTAATTCTCGATCAAGGCAGAGTGTTCGCGCATGCCCTAAGGACGTTCTATCCGCGATCGGTGCCGACCCGGCACATGGCGCCGGGTCGGTTCCAGTGTCTGGAAGCTCAGAAGGGCCAGGTCCAAGTCCACTGGCGACCCGGATTCTTCGCCGCAACAGTAGACCCGCCCTGGCGTTCGGCGGCGAGAGCGGCAAGTGCCTTCAGTCCGTCGAAGGACTTAGCGGCTTGTGTGTTCGAGAGCGTCTGCATCGTCGTATCCTCCTTGGTCGCGGGTTTCCGAAGTTTCCACGGATGACGACCATCTCCGTAGAATCTCGCGAGCGATGAACGGCTGTTGCCTGTCGAACGTCTCGATCGCCGTCAGCACTGGCGATAGGCCGCAGCAGCCGGATCGCCGTTCACCGAACTTTTTGAAGTGGAGCATTCTGTCGTGGGGACAGCCCCCGTGGCAAATGTCCGTCCACTGGCAGTCTGCGAAGTCCTCGGCGGCTCGCAGACTATCGGCGTCCCAATGCTCGACGAAGGACGAGCCGCCGATCATGTCTTCGACGCTGTCGCGCACTACGTTGCCGAAACGGGTCGAGGGCGCGCCCACGAACTTGTCGCATGGACCAAGCGTGCCATTCGCCTCTACGGTAAGGAAATGACCGGTGCAGTCGCCTGCCCAAAGGCAAGTCGGACTTCTACGCTTCTCGATCACGGGACGCATGAGATCGACGAAGAAGTCGACATAGATCTCGTTCCAGTAACGTGCCGCCCACGTTTCGAACAACCTAGCCGCGTAACCCATGAAGTCATCGATCGGGAGGAATCCATGATGGTCTTCGATGGAATCGATATCATTGCTGGGTATGACGTTGAGCAGGTTTACGCCCTTGATGCCCGCATCGATGTACGCCTCGAAGAAGGTTTTAGGATCAATCGACAACGTCTCGGGCTTGATAACCGAGAGCGCTCCGAATCTGACTCCCGCTGCTCGTAGGCGGGATATACCCTCCAAAGCTCGCGCACGTGACGATTGTCCGCTCTTGTCGAGACGTTCGTCGGTGAGCGTCAGGCCGTCAAGGCTCACTCCGACGCCGATCTGGAGAAATGAAATCATGTCCAGCCAGTCGTCGGATATGGCTACTGCATTGGTCTGGAGAGAGTTTCTGATGATCTGGCCGGGACGAAGCAGCTGCTGCTGAAGCCAGATCATTTTCAAAGCGATCTTGGGATTCAGTATCGTAACCTCGCCACCGTGCCAGACGAACTCCACCTCACGCGCGTCGGGAGTGTTCACTGCTCTGGAAATGGTTGACAGCAAGACGCTGAATGGCATGACCTGCCCCGGCCCCTCGGCCCATGAGTTGCAGTACGTGCACCTCAGATTGCAGAGCCTGGTCAGCTTGACCGTGAATACGAACGTCTCGCACTCTGCATCCGTCATCGGCGTCGAAATTGCGTGATCCGTCAGGTATGCGTGCCACTGAACGATCTCGGCGCCATTCAAAACATCGTTGGCCGGCATTAGAGATATAAGCGAAGACGCTTCCTGTGATGAAAGTCTAAGCGTTCCCGACCGTATACCTGCGACTATATCGTCCGCTGAAAAGGTCGGATTGGATTTCTCAAGGCAGGAGAACACGTGGGCAAGCACGTCGGCAACACTCCCTGGCCAGCGGCGCGAGTCATTCGATCCGTTGAGATCAGAGACTATGGTCTATCTTCAGTCATCGCGACTGCAGATAGAACGGAAGTGGCGGTATCGTCACAAGGATGTTCGGTTAGATGGGAGATTTGACAGAGGCGTTGCTTTAGGGTTTCACATGTATCCTATGACGCTGGGAGATTGAGTTGACCTTTTTTCCTCTCACCGGCCGCGGCAATCCGGCTGTGAAGCGAGCGGCTCGCAAATCGCAGAAACCGAGGATCTGCTCCGGAGCGCTGATCGCATTTCTCGTCGCGTTTGCCACCCCGGCAGCCGCGCAAACGGGCAATGACCTCATGACGAAGTATCGGAGCATGACCGGCGTAACCGCGTCGGTTTCGTGTTCGAGTAAGGGGGCGCCGGATGATCTGGTCGTTTGTGGAAGACGGGACGACGGCAGATATCGTCTGGGCGCCATTGATGGAGATGACGTCGGTCCGCATGGTGCTGTCCGCGACACGCGGACGGACTTGCTCAGGGAAGGGAGCAACTGTTCGGGATCCGGCGTCGGTGCGCACGGAAACGCAGGATGCGGTGGTGGTTTGAACGTCCTTGCCATTGGCGCCGCGGCTGTGAACGCCGTTAAGGCAATCATCGACTGATAGCCGGACGCCCTTAAAACTTGTTTGCGATGGACGCGACCCGAAAACATATTCAGCGATCCAACGCGCCAATCGCGTTAATGGGGAAATGGCAGTCAGATGACCCCCGGATATCAGAAAAATGAGACCGCGCGGCTCGACTGGGCGCAGTCTGCGCTCCACCGCATTGGGAGAGGCTCTTGCTGCCCGGGGGTGAGGTGGAGAGGTTTCGTGCGGGAGGTGTCGGACCGTCGCTGGCGAGTTCTTCCAACGCTTGTGAAGCTGCGTTGAGTGTGAGGCACCGGCACTGGTTCCCGAACATCCTGTGAGCGGACTCTTTGCTTGGAATGTGCCCTGCGCTACCCTGCGCAACACGGCTGGCGCCAAGCTGACGATCGTATGAAAGTCGTCCTCACGAGCGCCCCTCTCGGGCCCAGGCGGACCGCCACTTTGACGCCTCACGCCTGACGAACCTCACTGCGTGCCGCTTTTGGAAAAGTGTGCAGACCTTGCCACCCCGCTCCCCTCTCCGGTGATGTTCCAATAGAACAAAAAGGGATCAGGCCGCGGATTGTAGGATATAAATAGGAAATATCCTCGCATAGCGACATTGCTTGGTCGAAACCAGAATTCGAACCGGTCAAGCATAATCCCATAAAAACCTGGAGATCATGATGTCGGACGTAGTAGTAATCGGGTATCGCCTGCCACAGATAAGCAAATTGGAGACTATGAAAAAGACGAACGGTCCCGTTCGATCTGGTCAGGCAATGCCTGGCGATAGTTTCGGAACTCCGGCTTCGGCGACTCAAGCCATCGCCGTCAATGCCACTGCCGACAACCCAGCCAACGACGCTGCCGTCGTCGAAGCCGCGGAGCGCCTCGCCGGAGCGTTGCTCGATTTGAAGGAGATCCTCAAGAGCTTCGACCCTGCTACAGACGTGACTATTGAAAGTTTGAAGATCACGGTAAAGGCCGGCGATCTTCTTAAGGACTTGGACAATACCAAGTTCACCGTCACCGATCGGAGTTACAACAAGAACAAAGGCGTAGGATCCGCCGTTCGTGGCAATCCGAACATGGAGGAGATCAACTTTGCGGCGATCACAGGTCCCGACGGATATGGGGCCGAGCGCTTCCCGGGCAATTCCGGGCTCGTCGGCATCATGCTGCATGAACTCGGGCACATTTCGGCGGCAGGCGACGGGTTCTGGCGATCAAGCCAAGGATACCACAAAAAGGATCCCGTTCTCCGCATCTCGTCGTTCTACAACACCGAGTACGCGACCAACTTGGAGCGTTTCGCAAACAACTTCATGGATGGAGTCGCGACCGGCCTGAACATCGATCTGCACGGCCTCGTTCCCGGGGGCTATCGGGGTAAGGCCGTGGATCCCAGCGCAATCTACAACTCTCACGTCCCCCCCGGTAAGCAGGAGTAAGACGGTCTAGCTAAGAGGTGTCGATGGAGCGGGCGTAACCGCACAGAACGTGGGAGCGCAGTCGCCCATCCCATCGACGCCTCTCTGCTTGAATTGGATGTCGAGGCTGATCAGTTCGATCCTTCGGTGGTACCGCAAGACCTTCGCGTCGACGACGAAATACCGTGCGAGCTTCAAGGCGGCCTGATCAGCGGCGTCGTCCTTCCTTTCGGATCTCGCTATCCGGCAATCCGATAGCCTACCCGTCCTGAACAGTGCTCGACACTCGACATGTCCATAGCGCCAAGCCGTCCTCCTTGCCAACGATACGCTGTCTATCACATGCTTCGAGGGGGTCGACTTCCAAGTTGTTTCGATGAAGGGAGGTGAAGATCCCCTCATCAACGTCGTTGATTTGTACTCGATCGATAGACCGGCGGACAACGCGAGAATTGTAAGCAACATCGTATTCGTTCCTCGTCCGTTGATGGTGCGGTTTGCCCCGTTCCGTGTGATCCGAGATCTAGTTCAACCTTCGGCCGACCCATACGACCTGACCGATTATGCGTACCGTGCTCAACGGACATTCGAACCACGTCGGATATGCCGGATTGTCGCTCGAAATCGTGAGGAGGCCGGACGATGGATTGACGGCCAGTCGCTTCACGATCAGCGCGTTGTCTCGATCCAGTACGAAGATCCCGTCGGAGGCTCTGGCCGACCCTGAAATTCTGCGTACGAGAATGTCGTCACCATCGACGAGAGTCGGCTGCATCGAATCTCCACTGACCTTGATGATCGAAAGGTCGTCCGCATTCTGCTGACCAACATTCCGAAGCCATTGACGGTCGAAGATGTAGGAGCCGACCGGGCGCTCATTCGTCACGGCTGACCCCGGCCCTGCGGATGCCCGCACGTCCATTTTGGATATCATAACCGTCGCGGTCGGAATGCCGGGCAAGCCGTTCCCCTTTCCGAGAAGGCGTTCATCCACTCCGAAGAAGTCCGCCAGGGCGCGCCTATCATTCTCGTCAAGATGCTTCGGCGACCCACGAGAGACGTATTGCTGAAGGTAGGCCGCGTTCCTGCCAAGCATCTTCGACAAGGCGGCAAAGCTGGTCGATCCTTGCATCACGAGACGCTTCAGCTCTGTCCGCGCGCGTTCTGCGTCCACTGTGACCGAGGGTTCCATCAAAATAGGATTATTCCTTTTTTCAGGTCTGGACAAGTAGGATTTCGTGAGGAACATAAAGGGAACAAGATTGGAGGGTTCACATGTTTCTGCTGCAACGCATCGAGAAGTATCTGCAGGCGGAACGCGTTCCACCGACGCGTTTCGGGCGAGAAGCCGTTGGCGACCCACGCTTCGTGTTCGATCTTCGGGATGGCCGGCAGCCGCGTTCGAAGACGGTCCAGCGGGTGGCAGAGTACTTGGACAGGGCCGAACACGAGACTCCCCATGAACGACGCTGACCGGCCTGAACGGCGCCACGCAATCGTTGGTGGACGCAGCGGCCTGATCGCATTCTGCGTACTCGTGGCGGCGATTTGCTACCTCGCAACGGTAGCTGCGATCCTGGCTTGGGCCGGTCGATACGCGGAAGCGTTGGGCTTCGGCGGCATAACCACCGGATTGGTGGGGGTACTAGGTACCTTCAGACCGAGAACCGCGGTCGAGGATGTCGATCGACAGACGGTTGAATAGGCCCGGACATGGTCCGCACTGCATTATCCCATCCGCTTTAAGCTACCCGGACGCGGCATGTGCAGGAGGAGCGATCCTTCCTTGAGTTTCGACAGGCAGGGCAGGAAGCTCCCACCGCACCCAAACGATAGAAGTAGTGGATCCATCGATGCGACACGATCGGTCGCCAAGCCGATCCCCAACGTCGTTCGCGGCCGGATCGAGTCGCCGAACCGATGGAGGAAGAAATGAGCGGCTACCGCAGCGCGATCAGCGGGCGATACGTCACCGGCAAGCATGGCGCCGCAAGTCCGTGCACTACCGTGCATGAGAGCCCGAGATCCGGGGGTGGTTCCGGCCCCACTACCGAAGCGCCATATCCGACCGATACGTCAACACCTCGCATGGGCGAGTCAGCCCGCACACTACACTCAATGAGAACTGATCATGGCTAAACGTTGCGTCCAGGCCACCGTCAAGAACACGCAGGGTGAAATAGCGAAGCTCCGCCACTTCGGCGAATTCTGGTCGTCTCGGAGTAAGGCCGACGCCATCGCGGACATCCATGCCGGTACGCACGAGTACTGGGTGAACTGGACCAACGCGCCTGAGACGAAGATCAAGGTCGTGAGTGGTTCGACCGGCAAATATCTGAGGACGGACCGGGACACGACGACCTGCAACAACCTCGACGATCTGCCGGGTTGCTGACGGGCGATAGGGTCAGAGCAATGCTCTGGCCCGGTCTTCCGCGTTGCCTGCTCTTTAGGCAATGCGGGAAAGTCATCCCGCCGCTGGCCGAGCAACATCGCTAAGAGTTCCACCGGCTCAACGAGCTCGACCGCATCTCCCCACATGTACAGATGCTAGCACATCTCCAACAGTTCCGCTGCGAGGAATCGAACGACCAATGATTCGTCCGGCTCGGATCGCAGCCGGGTACGACGTTCTCCCAGGCGCCTGGCATGCGAGAGAAAGTCGCCATTCTATTGCTGGACGGGACCAACGCGTTGATCACCAAGGAGCGCCAGTTGCTAGCACAGGTGGCTCTTGTGGCCGCGACGTTCGAGACGATTGCGGACGACCGGCTGGCCAGCCAGGAAGCAATCTGGCCCAATCGGTAGACGTAGTTTCAATGATCTAATTCCCGGAGGACAGTGGCCAACCCCTTGTCCTCCCAGACTTTCGACCCGTGTGGAGGTAGATTCAGTGGCCCGGCGGTTCTTACGATTGGTAGCTTGCAGATCGAAGCCTCAGCAGCACTCGACAACAGAATGCCCGTGTCTTGGGCGCTACCACCGCCGCCATGAAACCGCTCGTCATTCGAGTCGGGCATGGTGACGCGCTTTTCGCGCTTGGATGACCTGGGACGAGCCGTCGATTAGACCTAGGGAGATCAGTCGCCTAGAAGCGGCATAGGGGGCGTCATGCTATACACCTTGGAAGAGTATCTAGTTCTCGTCCGCTCAGATGCCGATCTTGCGCGATCGAGCGATGGGGGCCTGCCCGACAAGGTCAGCATGGCAATCGCCCTCGCAAGCGCCTCCACTGCGAAGGTGGGGGTGCAGCACCGCCCGTTCCTCGAGCTCTTTTCCGATGCCGAAGCATGCAACTGTCTGAAGGTCTACGTCGACGTATATGGAAGAGCAGTCAGCTACATAGTGTCCGCCTGGTGCGACCTCGGGGACGGCGCCTGCGAGCCCTCCATCTGGATGGCGGAAGATGCCGCTTGTGGGTCCGCCTTCATCGTCGATTCCTGCTTCACAGAGGGATCATTCAGTCAAACGGTGGCGCTCTATCTGTCCTGCACGAACGCGACCAACGTTACATTGTACAGACCCGGTCGTCCCAAGACGTACAGGACCTACGGTCTTCCCGAGTTGCTCCGTCGCCGTTGGCCAACGTCATACGTTCACGACAGGTTTGCCGCTGAAAACCGTTGCTACGTCGAGGAGGCGATCCGAAGTTCGCTCGCCCTGTTCGAGCTAACGGCGAAGGCATGCACGGTCATGCGCCTTTTCGAAGACGAAGGCGTTTCACAAGGGTTGGACATCTCGCGATCGTTTCCCTTGGTCTGCAGCCTAATCAATCTCGATCAGATTCAGATTGCTGGTGCCGAAGAGGAAACAGGATGCATAGCCTTTGCCCTCTCCAATCTGGACGTCTGGAGCACGGTCGATGTCGGCGCATCCCTCACGATGACGCTGAATGATTACTCAAATGGCGATGACATCATCGTTCTGTTCGGTATCGGCAATCATCGGGCTATCTTCAAGCTACTCATTTCGTTGTTGGATCGGCTTGTCGACGAGGGGGAGCCTGACGCAGTAGTTCCCCTTCCCCTCTTCAATGAATTCGAGGAGATGATCCGCACGCAATACGAGCGGCGCGGTTGGAGGGTCTCGTACGTACGGATCAACAATTTCCTGAGAATCTCCAGAGTGGAGGAGTGAACCCAAGTGGCGGTCTACCAAAGAAAGCTGGCTTCGATTGTGTCCAGCGAGCCTTCCTCGAAGGCTGTGCGGCTCACAGCACTTTCAAAGGCGAAAATGCTCTGGGTCGACAATCATGCCACGAGGGATGCGCCGCGCTCTCCTACAGCTAGACCGAGTAGCGAAGCCGAGGAGGCGAACTTATTGGCGGCGGCCTCATATTCCATATCCTCGTCCGACACCGACTCGGTTACGGGATGGGCCGACCGGTACGGCGGCGGTGGCATCGGGGTGAATGGTGGGAGCGGTCGGGCCGTCGTTCTGAATGGCCTCAGCATCAAAGGCGTTGGACCAACACCGCTGATCGGGAAGGGGGCTTCGCCCAATCACAGCGGCGGAGGTGCATACTTGGAGGAGGCATTGCGGGAGGCGCTATTCTCCCAGCTATTTCGGAAGATCCTTCCTCACGGCGCCGTTCCAGTTTCTGCGATCATCGATACCGGCGAAGACCAAACCTGGCACTTTCGCGATGGAGCGTCGGAAACGCAGAGACGGGTTCTGATCGTGCGACCGTTTCCTCTCCGGCCCGCTCACTTCCAACGTGCATACCAGTATCGTCCGTCATTACTCAACGAGACGAGACTCGATGTGAGGCGCGTCCATCACAACTTCGTTTCGGCTTCGGATCATTTCGGTGGAGAAGGGTTGAGGAGCCGTTTGGTAACGTGCTATTCCCGTTGGTCCGAGCAGTTGGCCTTTGCCCACGTCAGAGGCCTGGCACTTGGCGCAACAGCTTCAAACATCGATATCGATGGTCGGATACTGGACTTCGGGGCCAGTTCGATACTCCCTGGAGTTGCAAATTTCGTCGTCTCACCAAGCGTCACGTTGCTTTGTGATAGAGCTAAGCTCATGCAGTCTCTCAACAGCCTTTCGGTGATGGCGGCAGCGTTCGACGCCGGACTCTACAGCGCGTTCCACGACGAAGTGATCGAGGCGGTCGAAGAAGCCTATAGGGTCGGCATCGTTAGACACGCGTTATCCTCGATCGGCTTAGGTCACCGCTTCGACTCAATTGAGTCCAGTGGCAAACTTTTCAAGCAAATATATTCAGATTACATGCATCATCATCGCACAGCAACCCGACTGAGAGTGGACCTGCTTCCCAGCAACTTTCGCGTCGAGTGCGGCCTCGGTTCCGGATTGAAAAGCATATGGTCCAAGGATAGGCCTTCGTCACTTGAACCACTTGCCCGAACCTTGACCAGAAACTTTCCGGATCGTTGCTCAAAAGAAGAGGAAGGCGGAGTGAGGCAAGGTCCGGTCACTCGCGAGGCGCTACGTAGCGAGCTTCACGGAATCGTCGCGGCGACTGGTCACGAGCAGAGATACGAACACGTGGTATCCGTGCTTCTGGGTAAGCTGGAGGCACAGTTGTGAAGTGGGTTTCCCTGTGACCGCTCGTGGGACGCTGCCTCGGTTGATGCGATCGCGTCTCGTATAGCGGGCGCCAACATAGTCGTACTGTGCCATATGTTTGTTAATCTCAAGCTGCTGACTATAATGTTCAGGAACAGACCGATTTCTTGAGCGTAACGAGAAGGTGGTCAGTTCCTTATGCTGTCCGTGACGCACCACGATGAAATTGAGCATTAAGCTCGTCCGAAGAATCACGAAATTATCGACATCCATGTCCTTGCGATCGGTTTTCAAAGCGTCTGATCCTACCGATGTCGTGCGCGCCACCGTTGTAGCGAGTCGGTTCGATGAGTTTTGGCAGAAGGTCGACTGAGCCGAAGCGATTTTCGACCACGAGGACCAATACGTAGCCGACGACCTCTCCAATCACTGTTGCATCGATGGATTTGATTTGCAAAGATAAGGCCGCCCATACCGGGCACGGAGAGTCATGATGCAAGATGGTCAGGACAACACGAAGAATGCGGTATTCGGACAACGGATCCGCACCCTATCAGCAACCGAAATCGCAGAGGTCACCGGTAGTGCCACCGCCGCCAAAGCTGCAGCGAAGGGCGATTTCGGTAAGGACTACTTCGCCAAGGACGAGTGACCGAGTGAAGCGGCACATTCAGATTCCGGGAGGTCGTGTCGTATCGCGGCCTCCCATTTACCGCTCATGATAGACGCACGACTTTCGCTAGGCGACGTTGGCAGTCAGCCGCGCGTCCATGGACTAGTATGCAATACCGGTAGCAGCACTGTCGAGGTATTCGCCGCCAGGCATCTGTCAATTGATACGGGGTTAGATGCCGGGGTCACCTGGGTTTGGGCCGGTGAGGGCAGTGACCCTTACCCGCAGGTTCGTAGCAGCACCGAGGTCCATCGGAAGCATGGCAGCTCCTCCGACTTGGAGGGCGTCAAGATCGTGTTCGAACACGAACAAGGAAAGCCTCGCATCACGGTCGTGCGCACGAATGGCAGTCGAACACCCCTCTACGCCAGCTACTCAGACGACACGTTAACGGTATCCTGGCGATACGAGCGCGCTGTGTCCGGTGCGAAGGTTCTGGTTCCTGACAGCGGCTTCATCAAAGACTACATTGAAGTCGGCCGCCGTCGCGTCAGGGGTACGGTATTCCAAGGGATTCAAAGTCTTTGGGCAGGCGAAGCGGTCGTATTCGACGAAGCGGGTGTTCGCTTCCTCGAATGCCCGGTCTCCGGCATTGTAGTTCCCGGCACATTGCGGGTGTCCGCCAGAGCCACGGACGCTTTCGCCTCGTTGATCCGTGAGAGCTCGGCAGTTGCGGTTGCCGCGGCTCGCAGCCCAGTCATGGAACTCAGCGGAGGCTACGACTCGACCTGCGTGGGTCTGGCGGTCAGATCCCTCAGGGACGATTGGTCCTCCTACAGCGTGATCCAGCAAGGGGCTGCCGGACGTCAGCAGCGTGAGCGTCGCAGAGAACTGCTCGATATCTTAGGTGCCAATGATCAGGAACTCGACTACGTCAACATCCCAGGGCCCATCGCTGCCCTCGAAATTCCAGAGAATCGCGTAACCACTTTGGACGACAACCACCGGACGTCGTGCGCCACCATGTTGGACGGACACCCTTGCGGTCCGTTCGATGTGGCGCTGACCGGCATCGGTGGGGATGAGCTCACGATGACCGATACGTTCCGGGCCGACAAGGACGAACTGCCCGGGAGTATCGCCACATCGGCTTCAGTCGCGGCCGCAGGACGAGCCGATCTTTTTATGCGTCGTGGCATCTGGCCGATCAACCCGCTGACCAGTCAGAGTGTCGTAGACTACTGCCGGGCGCTTCCGCAGGAAATGAGAGAGGGCCGAGCGCTCAATACGCTATTCTTGGCGAGGAGCGGTTTCTCGGACGGCTTCATATTTCCTCCCTACCGAGAGCATTGCGGAGGAAGAATGATGTCGGAGATCTATGAGGTCGACTACGAAAAGGACCTCGCCGGTGCTTTGCTGGCTGATCTTGGGATCGTCGACGTCGCTTCCTACCTCAAGGAGATTCGTTGGGGTCTCTTCACCGACTACACGGCGAGACATGCAGTCAAGCTATGGTCGATCTACAAGGTCGAGGCAGTGCTGCGGAGATACATGACGTAGATTTACAGGTCTCCTGTATGAGATGCGGTCAACGCGTCCGCTTCGAGGCATGGTTCGGGTAGGACGATCTTGAACGCCAATGTCGGGCAAAGTCGCACACCGATTCAAGTGCGATGGGAGGCTGTACCCGACCCTTGGCAGACTGCCGGCACGGTGCGGTAAGGGCGCGAGGATTCTGGCGGACCGGGATGTGAGTGCCTCCAGCCGGGATAGGATACGCTGCAGGCCGATCTTGCTCTGTCTTCGATTCTTCGATTTGCCCTATATCGTCTGGCCCGGCTCAACTTCGTTGGCATGCGGCAGCGGCGTGCCCACCCACCCTTGGCCTATCTCGATCAGTACCGCTTCCCCCTCTGGTTCGTCCAACGTATGTACGCCAGGCCATGGATCAGCCGTCATTATCCCGTAATCATATGTCAAATCAGACCAAGGTCATGGCGAGGAGCGGGCGACCGTCGGTTTCTTCGGAAGATAGCGATTGAACCACGCCATGACGCGATTGAAGACGTCGCGAACATTCGCCGGTGACTGCGCAAGGCTGTGACTTTCACCGCCGTAGCGAACGAGTTCCGCCGTTTTACCTTGGGAGTATAGCCCATAGAAGAACATCTCGGCTTGGGTTGGGGCGCTGCGGATGTCCAGATCGCCATGGATCATGAGCAACGGCGTATGCACGCGTTCGACATATCGGATGGGCGAGTTGCGGGCGTATCCCTCGGCATCCTGCCAGGGGGGGGCTGGCAAGCCGAATTGGTCAGTCATCAACCAGTTGTCCGACTTCTCGTGCTCTATGCCAGCGTAACCGCGCGAGGTGGGATCGAATTCTCCGAAGCTCGCGGCCAGATCCGTATCCCCCGCAATGGCAACCGCGGCCCTGAACCGGTCAGTCTGGCCAACCAGCGAATACACGCTGTAACCTCCGTAGCTCTGCCCAAACACGCCCAGACGATCGGGATCGGCAATACCGAGCGCAATAAGCCTGTCGATCGCGGGGAGGACGCTGCCGGGAATCTGACCGTAGACGTCGCTTCGCTTGCCGCGTCCGCTAAGCGGGATCGACGGGACAAGGACGACATAACCCTTCGCCGCGTACAGATGGAGGTTGTAGATACCCGGCATCGATGGAGAAATCATGTATTCGTCGTCGAGAGACGACGGCACCTGATGGCCGGCGTAGACCCAGACTAGCGTCGGATAACGATGATCGGCCGAGAACCCCGGCGGGAGTATGACGGCGCCGTTCAGTTCGACGCCGTCGACACCCTTATAATTGATCAGGCGCGTTTCACCCCATGCCACCTTATTAAGATCGGGGTTGAGGGCCAGTAGCCGCAAAGGCGGGGCGCCCGCGAGGTTTGCGCGATCCAATGTGGCACCTGCACCTACGGTCGGGGCGTATATGATCGTTCCCGTATCAAGTCGGGCATCGATGATCTCCCCCCCCAGCGCGGGGATTGTTGGGCTGGTGATCCCGGTAGTCGTGTTCATGCTGGCCAGCACTTGCGTGTTGTCCCGTCGACGCAGGGACGTCAGACGTGTGGCGGACGCCCTGTCGTCGTCGTCCGGCATCTGGAACGCCGCCTCTCCGCCTACATCACGGACGGGTAGAAACGCCATTTTCCCAGAGTCCAACTTCACCATCGTACTGCCAGCGAACCCTATGAGCGATCCGTCGCCAGCGCGAACTAGCTTTTTTGGTCGAGCGTTGGCGGACGGCTCTGCGATGGAGGTTTCCGATCCGTCACGGCCAAGGGCTATCCATTCCCCGGCCTTCGTGCGCAGGACGAGGTGCGTGTCGTCCACCCACATCGGCGCGGGGGGGCGTGGCCCATCCCCGAGCGCGTCTGTCTTCTTGGGGGGAGCCGACCCGATAGGCAGGACGATGTCGCGATCGGAGTCGGCGATGAACAGCGGAGCGACGGGAGACAGGCCGTCGTGTCGCGCACGGAGTACGACCGAACGGCCATTCGGAGACCAGCCATAGAGAGCCAGTGGGTAACGCGCCGCAGGAGGCATGACCGTCCAACGCGGTTGCGTACCCCCCGCCAAGTCAACGAAGCCGAGCTGTCGTTCCACGAGCCAGTCGTCGGAAAAAGCGTTGGGAGTCCGGCGTCCGTCCTGCGGCCGCAAGGCACCGGTGGAAGCGAGTATAGCCAACCGGTCGCCATCAGGTGACACCGAAGCGGTCAGGCTGCCGTGGAATGGATAGGCCGGTACTCGGGCAACAACACGCTCGCGACGGCTTGGCACTTCGATCACTCGGAGTGTCGCCTGACGTCGCGAGTCCCCTTCCGGCGCGGAAGCGGATCCGCTCGTCACCACGCTGGCGGTTGGTTCGTCGCCTTGGCGCAAGCGGGAGGCATCACGTTCAGCGATCCGGAAGGGACGCACGTAGTTGTCTATCGCCGCAGCGACTTCTCCCTTGGGCATCATCGTTACCAATAGGCGATAGTCATCCAACCAAAGAAATGGCGCATTTTCGGCGACGATGCCGGTGCTGCACGCATGTGCCACGGTTCCACGATCAGCGCCGCCGCGCAGATCGAGTTTGTCCAGCGCACTGCCGTAGCGGGTCTGCGTCATCACGCCGTCTTCGCTCATTCGCTTAAGCGTGCGTGTCTCGCGCTCCCAGACATACAATCGGACGTTATCACCACCGCGGGGCTCGCGCCCCTTCGAAAGCGTCGACAGCATCGCGAGGCGCCGGCCGTCGGGTGACCAGGTTGCGCACCAGAAACCCGCTGCCTTCGACGCGCCCTTTGTTATGGCGTTTCGCGCGCCCGTCTTGGTGGAGATGAGCCAAACGTCTGTTCGGGACGGATCCACGTCGTACGACGCGCGTCCGTATACCTCGCCGCTGCTCGGCTTGCGGCGGATGACTGCGGCGACCCACTCGCCATCCGGGGACAGCGTCGCTCTTTCCAGGGATTCCTGATCGAGCACGTCACCCATCGTCAACGGATGTTTGTTCACGACCGTGGGTTGAGCGCTGGCCGAGTGCACCAACTCGCCCGTCGGCGTGGAGAACAGAAACGCGATTGCGATCCGATGCCGGAGAAAGGTCAAAAATGAATCTCCTAATTTCTTCCTGTCATATGGGCTAAATTTCCGACGGTTTGAAGCCTACGCGCGAAGTGTTGGACCATGAAGATGTCGGGCGGCACAGAGGAGTACAACGCCTGAGTGCCGGACCGGTTTAAGACGGGCACGGCAAATCGCCGAAGTCATTCGCCGGATAGGCATTTCGGACGAAACCTTCGGCCGGTGGGAGAAGGCATATGAAAAGTCCCTAGCCACCTCCTGCAACCAGACCCGTTCCGCCCTAATCCGCCAAGTAGCATTAGTCTTGTCACTGCGCACGAGCCTATGTAACCTGCGCCACTTAGCGGCTCAATGCCTCAGATGCGAATAGAGGATCGACCTCGATGTTTCTTCGATTGCAAGAGGATCGGTAAGTATGGCCGCGCGGATGACATGTGTTATCACTATGTTCGCTGGAGATATTCCTCAACTGGTTTTTACCGCGCGTAGCTTCCGGCTAATGTGCCATGATTTGGGCATCGAACGAATATTCATAATATTGCTGACGCACCGGCGAGACAGCGAGAGTTATGGGGATTTGGCCGAACTTGTTCGAGAGGGAGTATTCCCGTTATTTGGCGAAAGATTTGCCTTTTGCTTGGAATTAATCGGATACGAAGATTTGTTTCCCGGAACCAAGGGCTATTTAACCAGTGCGACCGCGAAATCGGCTTCGCTGATGGCGTTTGCAGGAAATCATGTAGGGATTGGTGAGCTTGTAGTCCTTGAGCCCGGCGAAATGGCAACGTCGATGCTCCATGTCGACCATCAAAACGATTGGGGTAAGTCCTCGGTAAGCCGAGTCTCCCAATTCGCGAGCGCACACGATCAACGGTCACAACAGGCTTGTCGACTACTGGGCATTCCATTCTCCGACGCCCCGAAGGACGGCGGTGAGCGCTTCGAAGCCCGCATCTTCATGAATAACGCCCTCATGCAACTCGACGCCGCCGTCGAGAACGGGCTGAAATCGATCGCTCCAAAGCTGGTCAGTGGAGAACTAGCGTGCGACCTCTGTGACCTTCACGACATGTGGCACCGTCACTTGTCATCAGGATCGCATCACGATCGCAGCCGGGCCGAAGCAGCCCAAAGCAGATTGTCCGACGAGCAGAGCGATGTCGTATGCACCGAAGGCGCGCCCGAGGAACCCGGCGGATATCTGAAGATCGTGACGTTAGAAGCCGCACGAGCGTCGAATCATCCGCTTGCTGTCGACGAAGCCCTAAATTTGATCAGGGATGATTTGGCAGCGCGGGTGGCTGCTCTGGAGACGTTCGATCCTAGCGCTGCAGCCAGGGCGATCGATCTTCTGAATGAGTCATGCGGCGGGCACGTAACCTTTGTTCAAGTGGGGGCGAACGATGGGACATTCCTCGACCCAATTGCCCCTTTCATCACCGATCGCTGGCGCGGAGTCGTCGTGGAGCCCATCCCGGAATATTTCGATCTGCTCGAACGACGCTATGCCCAGTTTCCGAAGGTGGAAGCAGTCGCGGGTGCCATCGGCGACGGACCAGGGGAAAGAACAATGTACTTCTTTCATCGTGCAGGAACTGATGACCCGGACCGAGAAGCGCACCCCGAGTGGTTGAAAGGCTTGGCGTCCTTCTCAGCCGAACACCTGATGAGGCATGGCGTCGCGCAGCAGGATATTCGCGCGCTCAGTGTACCCGTGTTTCGCGGAAGCGACGTGGTCCGTGGTAAGCTGCCGGACTCGGTTGACCTCGTCGTCATCGACGTGGAGGGTGCCGAGCGTGAGGTTCTGGAAGGTTTCGATCTGGCCCAGCTGAAGCCGACCTTGATCATTTTCGAATGTGAGCACGTGAGCGAGGAAGATGAACTCATCTTAAGCGATCTATTCGATCGCAGCGGATACAGCGTATGTTGGTCGAGGCCGGACGCCATCGCGTTTCTCGCTTCCGAGGCGAGATTTCGGGAAGCCTTCCTCACTTCGGATTTGAAGGACCCAGAGCGAAATCCGTTGATCCTTACCGCCTGAACGCGGAAGCTTGCCGTTATCGACTTCTGCCTGCGGGATGACAAATGACCGATCTCTACAGCTACCCAGACGAAAACGACAAAATCCTTCTTACGTTCATCCAGGATCAAGAACCCTATCAAGGCTATTGGGATGAAAGTGAACGAAAGGCACTTCACCGGCTGGGTAATGAGATCGGCGGTCTACTTGCTCCACGTGACACGGTTCGGGCGTTGGACGCAGGCTGCGGCGAAGGCAGGGCGCTGCCGTGGATTGCCGGGTTTGCCGAGCGAATAACTGCGCTCGACCCCGATCAAGGTCGTCTGGCGAAAGCTAGCGCGCGCGTCCTGCCGTCGCCGACGCATGCCCGCTTCGACAACGTGCCGATAAGCGATGTGGACGGCGGGCCATACCAGTTGATCGTCTGCAACCACGTCGTGCAGCACGTCTCTACGTCCCTTGTCCGTGAGATCCTGAAGACGTTCAGAAGGATAGCGGCACCGGAGACGTTTCTCATCATGTCCTACAGTCGGTCGCCCGTCGGCCAAGAGTCGTGCGGGATCGCTCAGATGGAGGACGGCGCTCATGCATTCGAGCCGATCGACCGGCAAGGATTCGATCGCTTCGCGGAAACGGGTGGGCGCCCCGGATATCTACCGGTCCGCCTGATAGACCCAGCGTCGTTCGCAGCCGACGCGTTGACCGCTGGATGGTCCACCGTTTGGAGTTGGACCTTCCATCTCATGGATCAACCCAGTGCTGCACTCGAACAGGACAGGGACGAGGTCGTCAACGCGAACCAAGCGTTGTGTCAGCGAAGCAATGGCGACATCTACGTCCTGATGCGGCCTGTTTGATGTCCCTATGGAAGCCGCCTGAGTATTGACGGTCCGAGTCGGCCTTGATCGGGGCAGGTGTTGGAAAAGCCCTGGCTGAACTGCACCGGGCGCCCGTTTAAGCGATCTGCCGGAGCTTGTCGGTAAGCTTGGCCTAGGATGCTCTCGGTTTATGCGCGGGTTCCGTCTGGATAATTGGGGGGCAGTCACGTCGATGGCGCTACGTCTGGGCACATTAGCTCTAATTACCCTGAGCTTACCAACGCGTCGTCTCGCGCCTATCTCCTGAACGCTTCAGACGCTAGCGACGCAACTCGCACTCAGCGGCAAAGTGGAGGGCGAACAATTGAGCGTGAACCCCGTCTGATCCCCAACTGGCGCGGCGACACTGTCGGCACATACGCCAGACGGCCAATGTCGACCTCAGATCGGCACCTATCCCCGAACACCTATCCCCCGAACAGGGCGCGGTGGGCAACAAACCCGAGAGGGGGGAGGGGCCGTCGAACAGACAAAATTGGGGGGGGCTTTCAAGAATTCCGGATGTGGAGCCTAGCATCAAGGGGACGCTGCCGGTTCGCCTAAAGATCGTGTCTCAAGTTTGTGACGCCGCGGATGGCGGTGTGACGAAAGTGCCGGCGGCTGCAGTCGGGATTGGTATCGAGCTCACCTTTGGAGGGGGGCGGCGGTTGTCAGTCCCCGTCCGGATCGGTGCGGCGACGATAAGCGCGATCGCACGACCATATCAATTACATAGGCACCGGTAGACAGTGCCATCTTGACGTGGAACGGTTGGGCATGCCCGACCGATTGCCGCCCCCCGAAAGCCACCGGATGGTCCTGAGTGATGGGCCGGCATACAGTCGGCCGAGCCATCGGACATGAGCTTCGGACTGGTTGGATCTACAGGCAGCATAAACTCCGCGACCAAGCGGGAGGTTTCGCGGCAGATGGGAATCAATGCGGTAGCCCGCCGCTCACGCTATCCGTCTGGCCACCGTGCGTTGCGCATGATCCTAAGCGGCCGCAGCTTCGGCGCGTTCCTCGCGCCGTACCTTGTAATCGATCTCGCCGTTCTCAACGTAGAGGGTTGGCTTGGGACGATGCGATCCGAGATTACGACCGTGTCCCCAAGCGCCACGCGCGTGATGAGGCAGATGATCGACACCGTGCCGAGCTGGCTGCTCGGGGCGCAGATCGGTCTGCTGAGCGTCATATCCCTGGCCTTGGCGCTGGTGACGTTGATCGCGCAACGGGACGACGCGACCACGGATGTCAAGGTCTACTACCACGAGTCGCTGTTCCTGGAGATCACCGCAAGTGGTCTTGCGCTTGCGGCGGTGCTTTGCGTCCAGTTCGTATGGCCCGCGCAAGCGGTCTTCCACGCACTTGGCGGCGTTCTGACCACACCGATCTTCAAGGCGGGGCTGCTAGCCGTCCATGTGGCCTGGATGCTGGTGAACATCGCCGCAACCGCGCACTTCATCGCCGTCACGTTCGGTTTCGTCCAGCGTGGCGCGAGGGAACGCATGAGGGAACGGTACACAGCAAACGTCGTCGTTCCTCGGGAGCTGACCCGGCGCGTCCGCCATCATCTTCACCTGACGGCCGGAATGACCACCGGTCAGAACGGTCGGCCCGGCATGACGTTCGGCTACGGAACAGGTATCGCCAGCGCCCCAGAGATCGAGAGCGACTTCACAGACGGAACATGCCTCCTCGATGTGAGGCTGGCGCTGGCCAAGTGGGTGCTGGCGCGTTGGACGGCGAGATGCTCGCAGACGGGGACGTCAAGCACCGCGACCACCCTGGGTAGTGGTCCGCGGCTCTGGTTCGTCCTTCGGCTCGACGAACCGGTGCGAGGGCCTACGGTATGGTGTCGGCGAAGCGGCGGCGTGCCGTTGACCAGAGGCGAGAAGCTGGTGCTAAAGTGGGCATTCCACTTCGGGGAACGTCGAATGGATGACGACCTTCCCTCGTCCGACCAGATCATCGAAGAGCTTGCCGAGCGGGCGGCAATCCAGATCGAGCGACGCGCGCCCGTCGCGTTCGACGGCGCGCTAGGCGAACTGATTCGCTACAATCGGTTCCTCATCGACATCTACGCGGCAACGAATGACGATGCCCGACCCTTCAGCTACTCGGAGGTCGCTGGCTCGGAATGGCATCCGCCGTACCGCGACTGGCTACGCCAGTACCGCCGCCTATTCAATCTCGCCGTCGACCGTCTGCCCGATAACGGAAGCTTCCTGGAAAAGCTCGCTTACGTTCCCAGGCGTCTCATGGGGGGAAATGCGGATGTTCCGCTGTCGACTGCGCTGATCGAGGGCATTCTGGACCTCGGCCCGTCGCTGGTTCACGCGGTGGAGTCCTGGATCACGCGACGATCGCTCGCGACGACGTCGGGCGCGGCGGAGGATGCCCACGGCACGCTTGCCGGATCGGATGCCAAGGCGCTGGCCGATGCGATGCCGAATGTCGTCGGGGCATGGGAGTCCCTGATCGAAATGACGTCGCACGCGTTCTCGTGGCAGCCCAGCGTTCCCCTGCAAGCCGGGGAACAGTGGAACCGCTACGCCTCGTCCTGGCCATTCATGCGACAGCACCTCGCCGACACGGCGTACTCTTTAGCGACAGCGGTCTGGAACGGCGATGCCGTTGGGGCTCGTCTGTTCCGCGAAGCCCTCGTCAGATGGCCCGGATCGGGCATGCTCCATGTTCGGGACGACGGATACCACTCGCATCCTTGGCTGATGCTGCCGGATAGCATGGCGAAGCCGTGGTCAGAGGTGGAGTCGCGGGTGGCTCAACTCGATCAAGGCTTTTCGCACGACGCGTCGCCGGACAGTGTCTTCAACGAACTGGTGGCCGGCGTCCGTGGCGACGTGATCCTCATGACCGCATCCATGCTGACGCTCTGGGGTGCGGGCGGCGGACGGTCCGCTACGCTTGCCTCTGCCATGGCCGGCGAACTGCTCGCGGGTATCGGCGCAGACGAGCTGGGCACCCGGCGGGCGGCGTTCGACATGCGGACGGCAATGATCGGAATGGTACGTCTTCAACTAGCCGGCGAGCGGTTTGAGAGTGGGACCCACGGAGCATGGCTCGATCGTGCGCTGCAACACATGGATCGGATGCGCGAGGGAAAGGTGGTGCCTGGAAGGATCTTCTCACCAACCACCATGAGCGATCGGGATGATCTCCTCGTAGGCGACGCAGCCATGTTGACGGCTCTTGCAATCGGTGCCGAAGGAACCGCTGCTGCCGAGATCGCCGCCTTGGCTGCCGAGGAGCATCTACCGCCGGACGGGGACGCGTCCTTGCGCGCGGTCCTGGACCAGTTCCGACGCATCCGCAAAGTCGTCGGGAGCGGGGATCCAAGGTTTGGAGACGCTGTCGCGAACTTGGCGCCCGAAATACGATCGGCGGACGCCGCCGGAGCCCTAACGAGGGAGTTAGATGTTTGCGTACTGGCCATCGAGAAGGCGAGGGCATCGCGTCTCAGGTCGAAAGCCGTCGATCCCGCCGCCCTGAATGACCTTCGGGTCGCGATCGAGGCCGATCTCACCAAGTCGCCGGCGAGCGTCGCCTTCTTCGTGGACGTGGAGTGTTACGCGGCGGGTGACGGCGGTGAGCAGCGGACATTGCAGTTCGGGGAGATCCCAAAGGCACGCCTCGTCCGTCCAGAGATGGAGCCGCCGATCAGCAATTGGCGCGAGACCGTCAGCACTGCTGTTCGCACGGAGGCCGGGCGTGTGGCCTTCCGCAGCTTCGTCGGGCGGGTGCGCGAGCGCATCGAGGTCGACAGTCTCCTCCAGACACGCTCATTCTGGCAAAGTATCGCTCCGCTGATCGCTCGGGTTGGGCCGCAGCCGGTTCTCGTTGTGAACATCGAGGATGCTCAGAGGGGGCTCCAGGCGTATGGCTCGAGACATGTTGTTGGACCGCCGGAGGTCATAGTCGTGGGCGGTCGCAGGCCCCGAGAGCGGGGCCGGTTCATCGGCGTCGTCGAGGGGGTTGAAGTGTTCGCGACCGACGTGCCGGCCGGCGTGGCTTGGCTCTTCTCGGCCACGCAATTGCGCAGCATGGGATTTGGGGCCGCGGCCGGGCATCGCGTCGATCTGACCTGGGAGCCGGAGGATGACGACCCCCTCTCGGGACCTTTGACGGTGAATTTCCGGCAGATTCTGGTTTGGAGCGACCATCCCGTCTTCGAGATCCGGGGACCGGAAGCGCAGGATACTGCGCCAGACTGAGGTAGGCATTTTGACTCGTGCTTTCGCGTGCCAACCAAGGATCGTCCGCCGTCAATTACCTTTGTCGCGGAGACCTGGCGGCGGAACGGGCTCGGAGCCGCGCCCACCAGTCATTTGGTCGGGCTGGCAAGGCCAAGCATGGGAGCCTTGACCGTCGATAAACGTGAGATTTCGGTGCGGTAAAACCGCGGTAAAAAGCCCAAATTCAGCCTGATGTTTTCCGTTTGTTCTGGACTAGCTATCTGTGAAAAACGGCGCAAATCACGGGTTTTCGCTCCACAGCCTAGTGTTGACATCGCAGGGGTCGCAAGTTCAATCCTTGCCACGCCCACCATTGAAAACCCCGCTAGTCCCATGGGCTAGCGGGGTTTTTATTTGCCCGGAGCATAAGCGGGGTTGCCCGGGGAGCCTGCGGGTTAGGCCCTCACTGTACCGGAGCGAACGAGAATAGCTGGGTCTGGATCGAGGCCGGTGCACCCGGCTTGAACCAGTTGGTGTCCTGGATGTGGCTGGCGGTCACGTAGATGCGGCCGTCGGGACCTTCCGAGAAGGTGTCGGGCCAGCGCAGTCGGGCGTCGGTCAGCACCGGCTCGACATGATCGCCGACCAGCCGGGTGATGCCGTTGTTCGTCGGCGAGGTCAGGTACAGCGTGCCCGCCTTGCTCATCCACAGGCCGTCGGCGACGTGCGTTTCCGCGACCGTCTTTACGCCCGCCGCACGCGTCGCCTCGCTGACGCCTTCGCGCAGCAGGGTGGTGTCGATCGAGTAGAGCGTCTTGCCGGTGAGCGCCTGGTAATACAGCGTCTTGCCGTCGTTGGAGATCGCAATGCCGTCCGCGGCGAACGCGGGCTGACGACCATCGGGACGGACGAGCGGCTTGCCGTCGGTCATCACCTTCACGGCCTTGTCGACTTGCGTCGAGCCGTGGCCGTCGAGCGCGCGGAAGCCCTTGCCGGTTTCGAGATCGATGACGATGATTGCGCCGCGTGTCCCGGAATCGGTGATGTAGCCGGTCTTGCCGTCGGGCGAGAAGCGGATGTCGTTGAGGTAGGTGCCCTGCAACGCGACGTCGAGCGGCACCTTGATGACCTTGGTCACGCGGTTGGTGGCGAGGTCGACCTTGACCAGCTTGGGCGCGCCTTCGAGGATATTCTGGTTACCGGGGGCGCCGGGATCGAGCACCCAGAGGTTGCCGTGGCCGTCGGGGACAATCGACTGGACGCAGACGAAGTAATCGCCGACCGGCATTTCCGCGGAGTTGGCGTTGCGCCAGCTGTTCCACTTGGCGTCTGGATAGGGTTTGAGCGAGCCGTCCTTCATCACTTCGGCGACCGAGATCGGCGCGTCGTCGGTCCAGCGCGGGAAATTGACGAAGCGGCGACCATCGGCCGTCACGGCGACGCCGGTCACCTGGTGATCGAACTGCGCGACCTGGGTGAGTGGACGGCCGCTGGTCTGCGCCGCAGTCTGCGCGCTGGCGACACCGATCGCCGCGGCGGCGACGACCGCGATCGCGGCAGCGCCGGCGAGTAAGGGCTTGGTCTTGGAAATGATAAGGCTCCGGTCGGTGGTGTCGGACAGGTCGGCGGGATTGCCGGTGAATAGCTGGATGAGATGGCGCGCGACCGCGTCGGGGGCTTCGCGCTGGATGAAATGGCCGACGCCGTCGAGCGTGACGAACGCGAACGGACCGGTGAACTTGGCGGATACCGCCGTGCTTGCCGATAGCGGGTTCACGCCGTCGACCGCGCCCTGGAAATACATCGTCGGTAGTGAGAGCGTTTTGGTCGCCTTCACCTTGTTTTCGAGCCACTGGCTGCGCGGATCGGGTTCGGCCTCGTTCCAGCGCGCGCGGTAGCTGTGCAGCGTGACGTCGGCCCAATCGGGGTTCTCGAACGAGCGTGCGACACGGGCGAAGGTCGCTTCGTCGAACCAGCCGGGGGGCGACCAATTGACCCAGTGGATGTGCGCGAAGCCCTTGTGGTCGTCGCGCACGGCCTGCGCACCGCGCGCGGTGGCCATGAACCAGTGATACCATTGGCGCTGTGCCTGGTCGAACGGCGGCGTCGGCATGCCGCCGATACGGGGCGGGGTCGCGAGCATCGCCATCCGCTCGACCCGGTCGGACCAGCCAACCGCGAGCGCCTCCGCGGTGTTCGAGCCCCAGTCGTGCCCGGCGATCATGAACGTCTCGATCCCGAGCCCGTCCATCAGCGCGATCATGTCCATCGCCAGGATCGCGCTGTTGCCGGTGCGCGGCGCGTCGCCCACGAACCGCGTTTCGCCAAAGCCGCGCAAGGTCGGGACGATCGTCCGTAATCCGGCGGCGTTCAGCGCGGGAGCGACCTCGTCCCAGGTCGACGCGTCGTCTGGCCAGCCATGGATCAGCAGTACCGGCTGGCCATCGCGCGGCCCGGTATCGGCGTAGGCGAGTTCGAGATCGTCGGTTTTCTGGATCGGCATGATGGTCCTCGTCGGATCGCGGCGTCGGACGCGCAGTGGACGGGCCGACACGAACTGTCCTGCTGTCGAAACAGTCTCGGGAGGCTGCTGTTCCGGCGGCTAAGCCAGTGATCCGCAACGACGTTCAGGCGATAGGATTGATAAGCCGAAACCGAATCTGCACGACCACGCGGTGTTCGGGTAGGTCACGGCGTTGGGTGCGAAGCTTGCACTGGGCGCTGAATGGAGCGCCATTTATCCGTGACGGTGTACCTGCGTGGCACACCGTCACGTAGTCAATCAGCCCGCCGCGTCGACCTGTGGCAGGTAGGCGGCGTACCCGTTGGCCTCCATGTCGGCGCGGGGGACGAACCGCAGCGACGCGGAGTTGATGCAATAGCGCAGGCCGCCCTTGTCCTGGGGGCCGTCCTCGAACACGTGGCCGAGATGGCTGTCGGCGCCCGCCGAACGAATCTCGGTGCGGACCATGCCGTGGCTGCGATCGTGGAGCTCGGCGACATGCTCGGGCATGATCGGCTTGGTGAAGCTTGGCCAGCCGCAATGCGAATCGAACTTGTCGGCGGACGCGAACAGCGGCTCGCCCGAGACGATGTCGACGTACAGACCGGGCTCGCGCGTGTTGAGATATTCGCCGGTGCCCGGCCGCTCGGTGCCACTCTGCTGCGTGACGTGGAACTGCTCGGGGGTGAGCTTGGCGATCGCCTCGTCGGTTTTTTTGTAGTGGGTCATGTTGATCCTCTCGCGCTCGGGAGAGCGCCGGTTGGCCGTGCGAAGCGGGCGGGCCGCCGTCGACCGGCAGGTTGACCCCGGTTATATAGTGCGCGTCGGCGCCAGCCAAAACGCGGTGGCGGCGGCGATGTCCTCGGGCGGTGCGTGGCGTGTCCTTGGCGGACCCCACGGGCACGGCGCGCGTTAAGGCGCTCGAACCTGTTTTCGGAGATCATCATGCTCGCATCCTTCCTGATGGGCCTCGTCGGAGGCCAGCGTGCAATGACGCCGCTCGCCGCCGTCGCCATCGCCGCCGCTCGCGACGAACTGCCCATCGACAACGGTGCGCCCAAGCTGCTGTCGCATCCCGTAGTCGCAGCGGGCGCGCTGGCGCTCGCGATCGGCGAGATGGCGGGGGACAAGCAGAAGACGGCGCCCGACCGGATCGTCGCGATCGGTCTTGCCGCGCGGTTCGTCACCTCTGCGATCGCGGGCGCGTCACTCGTCCCGCGGCGGCAGCGGTGGTTGGGTGCGGCGGTCGGCGGACTGACTGCGGTGGCGGCATCCTATCCCGGGTGGCGTGCGCGGATGGCGGCAATGTCGAAATACGGCCAGACACCGACCGGGTTCGTCGAGGATGCGGCGGTTCTCGCGGGCGCGGCGGCAATTGCGCGAAACGCCGCGAAACTTGGGGCTGCCTGACGTCGGAGGCGTATTCCGGGCGAGCGGAAAAGCTGCCATGCCGCGGCGATGATCCGTATCTCAATCTCTACGCTCGCCTTCGTGTTGATTTCGTCTGGTAGCGCGGTCGCGCAGACGACCGCGACGCCTGCCGACCAATCGGCTGACATCGTCGTTACCGGGCGCGGGCTTGCCGATGCGCCCGGTGATCGCGCGTACGACATCGTCACGATCGACCGCGATCGGATCCAGGCGAACGCAAGCAACCGGCTGGAGAGCGTGCTGGCCGACGTCGCGGGGCTCCAGCAATTCCGCCGGTCGGATTCGCGCAGTGCCAACCCGACCAGCCAGGGGATTTCGTTGCGCGGGATCGGCGGCAATGCGTCGAGCCGGGCGTTGTTGATCTTCGACGGCGTACCGCAGGCGGATCCGTTCGGAGGGTGGGTCGCGTTCCCGGCGTATGCGACGGGGCGGCTCGGGCGTATCCGTGTGACGCGTGGCGGCGGGAGCGGGTATCAGGGGCCGGGGGCTCTGGCCGGGACTGTCGAGCTGGAGAGTGCGACGCCGGATCAGGCGGCACCGTTCCAGGGCAGCGTTGCGTATGGCAGCCGCGATTCGGTCGATGCGCAGGGTTCTGCGGCGCTGGTGCGGGGATCGGGGTTTGCGACCTTGTCCGGAGCTTACGCGCGCGGTGATGGCTTCACCCCGACGGTCGAGGAGAGCCGCGGGATCGTCGATCGTCCGGCGCCATATGAGCAGGCGTCGGGGGCGCTGCGGACCGTGGTCGGGATCGACGCGAAGACCGAATTGCAGATGAATGCGAGCGCGTTCACCGATCGCCGCGACCGGGGGAGCGACTTCACCGACAACAAGAGCGAGGGGGCGGATGCGAGCGTCCGGCTGATCGGGCGCGGGCGCTGGGGGTATTCAGCGCTGGCGTATCTGCAGACGCGGGCGTTTGCGAGCAGCTTCAACAGCATCAATGCCGCGCGAACGACCGCGATCCAGTCACTCGACCAATATAATACGCCGGCGACCGGGCTCGGCGGGCGGATCGAGGTCCTGCCGCCGCTGGGCGAGAGCATTACGCTTCGGCTCGGAGCGGATGTTCGCGATGTCAGCGGCAAGACGCAGGAGCTTTATACCTTTGTCAACGCGGCGCCGACGCGGCGGCGCGAGGCTGGGGGGAGCACGACGACGACGGGCGTGTTCGCGGATGGAAGCCTGGTGGCGGGCGACTTCACGTTCAGCCTTGGCGGACGGGTCGATTGGTGGTCGATCGATGGCGGCTATCTGTCCGAACGGCCGCTCGTGGGCGGCGCCGCGTTGACCGACCTTCGGTATGCCGATCGCGACGGTAGCGAGACCACCGGGCGGGCGGGCGTGGCGTACCAGCCGGTCGAGGCGATTACGCTACGGGTTGCCGGGTATCGCGGGTGGCGGTTGCCGACGCTCAATGAGCTGTATCGGCCGTTCCGGGTCGGCAACGATGCGACCGCAGCGAATGCGCTCCTGTCGCCGGAGCGGCTGGCCGGCGTCGAGGGCGGGGTGACGCTGACGCCTGCGCCGGGGGTGAGCATCGCCGCGACGTATTTCTACAACCGGTTGAAGGATGCCGTGGCGAACGTCACGACGACCAATCCGGTACAGGTGTTGCCGGGGGTAGCAACCTACCGCGTTCGCCAGAACCTCGACGCGATCCGCGCGCATGGGTTCGAGCTGGATGCGTCATATCGGCCCGGTCCGGTCGGCGTGCAGGCGTCGTGGTCGCATACGAACTCGACGGTCGAAGGGTCCGGGATCACCGCTGCGTTGAATGGCTTGCGACCGGCGCAGACGCCGCGCGATCAGGTGTCGGGAACGGTCGACTGGCGGCGCGATGCGGCGGCGGTATCGCTGACCGTGCGGCATATCGCGCGCCAGTTCGACGACGACCAGAATACGCGGGTGCTCGATCCTGCGACCACGCTGGATGCGTATGCGGCTTTGCCGATCATGCGGTCGCTGGTTGCGGAGTTCCGGGCGGAGAATTTCCTGAACGAGCGCGTCGAGGCTGGCATCAGCGGCGCGAACATCGTCGAGCGCGCGACGCCGCGGACGATCTGGGTGGGGTTGCGCTACGGGGGGCGCTGATACTTTCCCGTGGGGGAGGACGATGTGGGCAGGCACAGGTGTCAGGTAAGACCCACCACCCCGGCGAAGGCCGGGGCCCAATTGGAAAGGTGGCAATAACGAGCCACGGCGCTCCGTTATCGACGTCCCCCAATCGGGCCCCGGCCTTCGCCGGGGTGGTGCGATGGACCGTGAACCTGCTGACCCAGCGCTACCCGCCCTCAGGCGGGGGAGGATGAGTAGGCTCCGCGTTGACCCGTGCATACGCTGCGACTAATGCCACCACCGTGAAGGGTTCCCGGCGACGGGATCAAAAGGGAAGTCGGTGCGCGGATATGTCCGCAAGACCGGCGCTGTACCCGCAACTGTGACCGGATAGCGGCCACCCCGATATGCCACTGGGTTTCGACCTGGGAAGGCGGGGTGGGCGCGGTGACCCGGAAGCCAGGAGACCTGCCTCTCACAGTCGATCCACTGCGCGGGCGGGTGTCCGGCGCGGACGAGTGCTCCGGTCCAGCCGGGTTTCCTCGAGCGAGAGACGTCTGCCGCTCCCGCGAATGGTCGCGGGCGGTTCTGCCAGGACGTGCCCCATGACGAAATTCTTCCTTCTGCTGAGCGCCGCGACGATCGCCGCGCCTGCTCATTCCCAGACCATTTCCGATAGCGACGCCCCCGAAGTCATCGTCACCGCGACCCGCGCCGCGCAACCGCTGAGCGAGATCGGCCAGGCGGTAACCGTCATCGACCGCGCCGAAATCGAGCGCCGGCAGACGACCGTCGTATCCGACCTGCTCGCGACCACGCCCGGCGTCACCGTTACGCGCAACGGCACTGTCGGCGCGCTGACCAGCGTCCGCATCCGCGGCGCCGAGGCGGACCAGACCTTGGTCGTGATCGATGGCGTCCGCGTCAACGATCCCTCGTCGACCGGCGGTGGCTTCAACTTCGGCAACCTGCTGTCCAGCTCGGTCGAGCGGATCGAGGTGTTGCGCGGCCCGAACTCGGTGCCGTGGGGTAGCCAGGCGATCGGCGGCGTCGTCAACATCATCACCGCCGCGCCGACCGAAGGCGTGCAGGCCCGCGCCAACGCCGAATACGGCTATGCCGACAGCGTGTTCGCGAGCGCGGGCGTGTCGGGCAAGACCGGGCCGGTATCGGGATCGCTGACCGGCGGGTATTTGAAGACCGATGGTATCTCGTCGGCGGCCAGCGGCACCGAGCGCGACGGCTATCGCCAATATGGCGCGACCGGGCGCGTGGGCATCGAGTTCGCGCCGGGCATCGGCCTCGACCTGCGTGGCTATTTCGCCGACAGCCGCGTCGAGATCGATGGCTTCCCGGCACCCGATTACGTGTTCGCCGACACCCCCGAATATTCGAAAACGCGCGAGGCGTACGGTTATGCTGGGCTGCACGCGAACCTCGCCGATGGTCGGTTCAACAACCGCGTGGCGTTCACGATCGCCGATATCAATCGCGATAATTACGACCCGAGCTTTGGCAACGATCCGTCGTTCATCGGTCGCGGCCGCAGCGAACGCTATGAATATCAAGGCGATTTCCGTCCGCTCGATCAAGTCCGCATCGTCGCTGGCGTCGAGCGCGAAGACAGCCGTTTCAACGACGGCTTCACCTTCGCGGATACCGGGATCACCAGCGTGTATGGCCAGCTGATCGTCAAGCCGCTCGACATCCTCACGATTACCGGCGGCGTCCGCAACGACGATCACGACGATTTCGGCAGCCACACGACGTTCGGCGCGAACGCCGCGCTGGCATTGCGCACCGGCATCACCGTTCGGGCAAGCTACGGCGAAGGCTTCAAGGCACCGACCTTGTACCAGCTCTTCTCCGACTACGGAAACCGCGACCTCGATCCGGAGACCGCGCGCAACTTCGACGTCGGCATCGAGCAAGCCTTCCTCGGCAACCGGGCCCGCGTCGGAGTAACGTATTTCAATCGCCGCACGCGCAACCAGATCGACTTCCGGGATTGCAGCCCGACCGAGCTGACGACGCCCGGTTCGATCTGCGCCAACCGTCCGTTCGGCGTCTACGACAACGTCGCCCGTGCTGAAGCGGATGGCGTCGAATTCACGCTCGCGCTGCGTCCGGTCGATGCGCTGACGCTGACCGCGAACTACAGCTATATCGACACCGAGAACCGCTCGGTCGGCGACGATTTCGGCAACGACCTCGCGCGCCGTCCCAAGCAGACCGCGAGTGTCGACGCCAATTATAGGTTCGCGTTCGGGCTGTCGGTCGGTGGCACCGTGACGATGGTCGGCGACAGCTTCGATGACGTCGGCAACACCGCGCGCCTCGACGGCTATGCGCTGGCCGGCGTGCGTGCGGAACTGCCTATCGGCGAGCGGTTCGCGGTCTATGGCCGCGTCGATAACCTGACCGACACGCGGTACGAGACGATCGCGGGCTACGGCAATTACGGCCGCGCGGCCTATGGCGGCGTGCGGTTGCGCTTGAAGTGAGGCACGGGGCGATCCTACTTGCGCTCCTGCTCGGGGGCTGTGCACAGTCCCCAGTATCGGGCGGCGGCGGGGGGATCGTCTCGACCAATCCGTGCGTGGACGCGGTGCTGATCCGTATCCTGCCGCCCGCGCGGATTGCCGCGATCAGCCATTATTCGCAGGACCCCTCCGCGACCTCGATCCCGATCGCGGTCGCGCGGCGGTTTCGCGGGATCGCCGGGACCGCGGAGGAAGTGATCGCGCTGCACCCCGATCTGGTCATTGCCAGCACCTATACGCCGCCCGCGACCCAGGCGGCGTATGCGCGGGCCGGTCTGAAGACGCTCTTGGTCGGCATCCCGGACTCGATCGCCGAGAGCCAGGCGCAGGTCACGCAGATCGCCGAGGCCGCCGGAGCGCCGATGGGCGGCGCGCGGATCAATGCCGAGATCGATCGTGCAGTGACGCGCTGGAGCCGCACGACTGGACCCTCGCCGAGCGCTTTGCTCTATATCAGCGGCGATCTGGCGACCGGAGGGAGCACGTTGCTGAACGAGATGATGACCCGCGTCGGCTTCCGTAATGCCGCCGCGAGCTATGGCCTGACGCATACCGGCACGCTGTCCGCCGAGACGATCGTGACTCAGCCACCCGCCATCGTGATCGCCCCGGAACGCGTCGGCCGCGGTACCGCGCTGCGCCGCCGTCTGCTGCCGCGCACGCCGCAAGCGGTTTTTCCGCGCGTGCTGATTAATTGCGGCGGGCCTACGATCCCGCATGCTCTCGAGCGCCTCGCCGCGATAAGGGCGGGGCTGTGATACCTCACATACACCACCCCGGCGGAGGCCGGGGCCCAATTGGAATGGCGGACATAAAGGAGTGCTGCGCGCCGTCACGATCGTCCTCCAATTGGGCCCCGGCCTTCGCCGGGGTGGCGGCGGTATTCGGTATGCTTGCGGTGGACCTGTGATGACCCGCACGGTCAAACTCATCGCCCTCGGCCTGCTGGTCGTCCTCCTGTTCGCCCTCTCGCTCGGCTGCGGGAAAGTCTGGGTACCGCTCGACGCCTGGTTCTCGAGCGACCCGCGCTGGTGGATCATCCTCGAATTGCGCCTGCCGCGTGCAGTGCTGGGGCTTGCGCTCGGCGCCACGCTCGGCCTTTCGGGAGCGGTGTTGCAGGGCTATCTCCGCAACCCGCTCGCCGATCCCGCAGTTGTCGGCGTGTCATCGGTCGCAGCGCTAGCAGCGGTCGCGGCGATCGTCTTCGGGTTGGGCTCCGGCCCCGCGATCTTCGCAGCCGCGATGCTGGGTGCAGGCGGCGCGGTCGCGTTGCTCGCCGCGCTGACATGGCGGTCGCCGAGCGCGATCACCTTCATCCTCGCGGGCACGGTGCTGTCGAGTCTCGCCGGCGCGATGACCGCGTTCCTGATCTCGATCGCGCCGAACCCCTATGCGGTCGCGGAGGTGATCGACTGGATCATGGGCGCGCTGACCGATCGTGGCTGGGACGACGTGACGCTCGCGCTGCCGCCGATGGTGGTCGGCGCGGTGTTGCTGTTGCTCACCGGTCGATCGCTCGATGCGCTGGCGCTGGGTGAGGCCGCTGCGCGGTCGCTCGGCATACGGATGGGGCGCGTCCGGTTGTTGGTGGTGCTGGGCACAGGGCTCGTCGTCGGTGCCGGGGTCGCGGTGACCGGCGTGATCGGCTTCGTCGGTCTCGTCGTCCCGCATCTGCTGCGACCGATCTTCGGCCACCGCCCGAGCGCGTTGTTGTTGCCCTCCGCACTCGGTGGAGCGGCGCTGGTGCTGGCGGCGGACAGCCTGGTCCGGCTCGCGCCCGGTGCAGGCGAAGTCCGGCTCGGTGTCGCGATGGCGATGATCGGCGCGCCGTTCTTCCTCGGGTTGCTGGTCAGGGAACGAGGTCGCGCATGGATCTGATCATCGACGCGCTGAGCGTGAAGCTCGGCAAGCGGACCGTCCTCAGCGACGTGTCCGCGCATCTCCGCCCGGGCCGCGTCACCGCGATCCTCGGCCCCAACGGCGCCGGCAAGAGCACGCTCGTCAAGGCCGCCGCCGCGCTCGTCGACCGCAGCACCGGCAGCGTCCGGCTCGACACGCAGGACCTGGCGACGATGGATCCGCGCGCGCGCGCGCGCGCGATCGGTTATCTACCGCAGGACGCGACGGTCCACTGGAACATAGTCGCCGGCGATGTCGTCGCGCTGGGCCGCCTGCCGCACCTCGGCGCACATGCCGCCCCGTCGCCCGAAGACCGCGCCGCGGTCGACCGCGCGATGCACGATACCGAGACGACCCATCTCGCCGATCGCCCGGTCGGCGAACTCTCCGGTGGCGAACGTGCGCGTGTTCTGCTGGCTCGCGTGCTGGCGGGCGAACCGCGCTGGTTGCTCGCGGACGAACCGCTGGCCAGCCTCGACCCGTCGCACCAGATCGACCTGCTCGCCAGGTTGCGCGGCTATGCGCTGGGTGGAGCAGGGGTCGCGATCGTGTTGCACGACCTCGTCCAGGCACAGCGCGCGGCCGACGATGCGCTGCTGATCGCCGAGGGCCGGGTCGTAGCGTTCGGCCCGGTCGCCGAGGTGATGACCGCGGACATGATCGCTCGCGTGTTCGACGTCCGCGTCGCGCCCCTCGACGATGGCGATCGCCGCCTGCTCGTGCCAGTCGGACGCATCTACGCGGCATAGACGGTCGACGCGCCTCGCCGGGGGCACTATCCCGCGCCGGTGATCGACATTCCCGCCCCGCTCCGCCTGCGCCTAGACGGCGACGCCCTGGTCCACAACTGGCGGACACTCGGCCGCATGAGCGGCACCGCGGCGTGCGGCGCCGCGGTAAAGGCGAACGGCTACGGCCTGGGCGCGATCGAGGTTGCACGGCGGCTCGCCGACGCCGGCTGCCGCGACTTCTTCGTCTCCAACTGGCAGGAGGCTGCCGAACTCGCGCCACTGGGCCTGGCGGTGTCCGTCCTCCACGGCGTTCGCGATGAAGACATGGCCGCCGCCGTTGCCGGTTTCGCTCGGCCGGTCCTCAACACCCCCACCCAGGTCGCCCGCTGGAAAGCCGCAGCCGGCGGCGCTTGCGACGTGATGGCCGATACCGGCATGAACCGCCTCGGCGTCTCGGCGGACGACATCGCAGGCGGCCTGCTCGACGGGCTCGAAATCGAAACGCTGATGAGCCATTTGGCTTGCGCCGACGAGGATGTGCCGATGAACGGGGTGCAACGCGATCGGTTCGCCGCGCTTGCGGGCCGCACGTCGGCGAAGCGGATGAGCTTGGCCAACTCCGCCGGTATCGCGCTCGACGGCTATGCGTTCGACCTGACGCGGCCCGGGCTTGCTCTTTATGGCGGGGTCCCGCGAGGTGAGTTTAGCGATACGATCCGACAGGTCGTCTGGCCCGAAGCGCAGATACTCCAAGTTCGCAGTGTCACTGCGGGTGCGACTGTAGGCTACAACGCGACCTGGACTGCACCCCGACGCACCCAAGTCGCGATAATTAACCTGGGCTATGCCGACGGATATGGCCGATCATTTTCTGGACGGGGTGTTGCCCGTACGGGGGACATCGACTTGCCGGTGCTGGGTCGTGTATCGATGGACCTTCTGGCGATCGACGTCGATTCCATCCCCGGTCTGCGAGAGGGTGATTGGATTGGGCTTGATTATGCATTGGTCGTCGCGGCCGATCAGTCGGGGCGCTCGCAGTATGAATTGTTGACAGGTCTCGGTGCGCGTTTCGATCGTCATTGGGCTTGAACAAAAAAAGGGGCCGCCCGACAGGCAGCCCCAAGGGTATCTCAAAGCCTAAAGTTCAGAACTTGAATTCCGCACCCGCATAGAAGAACCGACCCGTGTTCGGATAGATTGCGTCGTTGCCAGTTCCGGTCAGTTCGTACGGCGGCAATTCGTTGGTGAGATTGTCGACGCCGAAGAAGAAGCGGTACTTGTCGTTCGCCCGAACGTTGATGCGTGCATTGTGATAGATGATTGGATCGTAATACACGAACGGACGCGCGTCGGGATTGAGCGCGGGGCGACCTTGCGATGCGAAGAAGGTTTCGTACACTTGGCCCAAGAGGATCTGCTTGCCGACGTATCGCGCATTGTAGGACAGTTCGATCGGTCCCGAATGAACCGCGGCATTGAAGGCACCCTGCCAACGCGGATCGCCCAGCGTGCTGTCCAGACGATCGTACCGGTTCGGTTCGGTGATGTAGGCGTAGTTCAGCCGATCCATGACATAGCTGACCTGGAACCGGACGTTCACGCCCCAGTTTTCGCCGAAGTCTCGCGCGTAGCTGGCATCGAAATCGATACCCCGCGTCTTGAGCTGTGCGAAGTTGAACGGCTGGTTGATGAAGCCGATGCCGTTGCCCGTGGTCGGGAAGGTGAACTGCGCCTGGTCGATCGTTCGCGACGTCTGGCCGTTGAAGGTCAGGTTGGTCGTGGGATCCCCCGTCGCGCGACGGAAGACTGCGGCGCAGAACGTGTTGTCGATGCCGTTCGTGTCGTCATAACAGCGGTTGATGATCGCCTGTCCGGTCAGGCCGGAGATAACGTTCTTCACACGGATGTTATAATATTCGACCTTGAGGCTCAAACCCGGAACCTGATGCGGGGTGTAGATCGTGCCGACCGTAAAGCTATAGCCGATTTCAGGAGTCAGGCCGAGATTGCCCTGATTGACGCCAGCGACACCTGATGGCGACTGGTTCGTCCAGGGACGAACCAGCTGCGCGCCGGACTGCGGGTCGGCGAACGTGATCGTCGTCGGGATCCCGGCCGCGGCGCAGTTTGCGGTGCGGTTGGGATTGGCGGTGATGTTGTTGCTCGAGTTGGTGCCCCCGGGCTGATCGCAGGGATCGGTCAGGCCGTTGACGAACGTCGTAGCCGCGGTTGCGTACAGGTTTGACAGGTTCGGTGCCCGAACCGACCGTGCCAACGTGCCACGGAAGCGCAGGTCGCGGAATGGAGCCCAGATACCGCCCGCGTTCCATGCAACGACCGAACCGGTGTTGCCGCCGTAGTCGGAAACGCGTCCGGCGCCCTCGATCGTCAGTTCGTGGATGAACGGAATATTCGCCAGCAACGGCACGCGAAGCTCGCCGAACAATTCCTTGATGTTGACCGATGGTGGATCGAACGTCGAGGCGGGGTTGAGGAAGGTCGCGCCCGATGCCGTGACCGGATCCTGTCCCGAGAATGCGTCCTCGCGACGATATTCACCACCGAACGCAAAGCCAACGGGGCCGCCTGGCAGGCTGAACAAGCCAGACGAGTCGCCGGACAGCGAAGCCGTCACGTCGATTTCCTCGGCCCATTGATCGCGGGTCGACGTGTAGAGAGTGTAGCCGAGCGCGCGGCTGTCGTAGCGGTTCGCACCGAACAGGTTCAGTGGGACGCAGTTGGCATCGTCGTTCGCTGCGTTGGCATCGGCATTGACGCTGCAAACCACGCGTTGCCCAGCTGCGTTCTGCACGAAGTTGCTACCGGCATAGTTGGCGGGCGCGACGACGGCATTGATGGCGCGCCCGTAATTGGCGAGCAGGACGTTGCCGCCCGTCCGATATCGGTTCTCAGTGCGACCGTAGTTTCCAGCAACTTCGTAGTGCAGGTTGCCGGTCTTGCTGATGTCGCCCTCGACCCCGATCACACCACGATAGGTTTCGCGGTTGTGGAACTCCGAGCGCGTGCCGAAATCGTTGTTGAAACGGTTCAGCGTGAAACTGGTCGCGCCCGGTGCCAGGATCGACGTCAGCGTTGCACGGTTCGCTGCGGACAGAAACGGGTTGTTGACGCTGAAGGTGGATGACAACGTGCCCCCGGTGAAGGTCGGCTGGGTCGACTGCTGCTCGACATCCACCTTGACGTACGTCGCTTCGATGAACGGCTTGAAAGCCGGCGAGAAATTGCCGCTCAAATTGATGTTGGCGACATACCGTTCGTTCTTAGGCAGCAGCATCGCATCCTCGACACCCGTGGCGCCGAAGCCGCCCAGCACGCCGCCGCCGATCGAGCGAAGGTCGGTGATGTTGCTGTCGCGAGCGAGTGAGCCATCGGGCTGGAAGACATAGGTATAGGCGATCGGACCACCGGTAGGCGACAATTGTCCGGTGCAGACATTGGTCCGCTGAGCAAGGTTTGCCGCGGTTGCCGTTGCGGGGCATGACGTGATGACGCTGCCACCGGTCGAGCGATTGCTGAATACGCTGCCGCGCGGAACGAACACCGAGTTCGGTACGCCGTCGAAATTGCGGTTAGGGGCAGCCGTGCTCTGTGACGTGATAAAAGCCGGGGTCCCGCTTAATGCGCCAAGATAGTCGCGATCCTTGTAGAAGACCGAGTTTGCGCGGGAATACTCGCCCGACGCGGTAAGATTGATCTTCCCGTCGAAGAAATTGTGGCCGGCAACGCCGCTGACGAGATAGGTGCCGCGGTCGCCGTACGACGTCACGCCGCCCTGTCCGCGAAGTTTCAGGCCTTGGTAATCCTTGCGCAGGCGGAAGTTGACGACGCCGGCGATAGCGTCCGATCCGTAAATTGCCGAGTTGCCACCGGTAACGAGATCGACCGATTCCACGAGATCGTAGGGGATCGTGTTGACGTCGGGCGTATAGCTGCCGGGGACGGCGGTTACGATGCGACGTCCGTTGACCAGGGTCAGCGTACGCGCCGTGCCCAGCCCGCGCAGATCGAGGAGGTTGAGACCTGCGGTGCCGATGCTGCCCGTCGAGTTCGCCTGGCTGAACGTCGAGCGAAGCTGCGGCAATTGGTTGAGCGCGTCACCGAGAGAAACGTCGCCTCGCGTACCGAGTAACTGTGCAGCCGTGATCGTCGTCACGGGTACGGCGGCGTCGATCTTGCGGCTGACGCGAATGCGCGACCCGGTGACCGTGATTTCATCGTCGGGAGCCGCTGTCTGGTCCGTGCTGTCAGATGATCCACTCTGGCCCGTCGCAGGCGCGGGTGGAGTCGTAGCGGCACCTGCCTGAGCCGGACCATAGGGTACTTCGACGCTGTTCGGCTGTGTTTGTGCAGCCGCCAGGCCAGGTACGAAAAACAAAGTACCGGCGAGCGCAGTCGCGCTCGCTAAGCGAGAAATCACCATCAATTAACCCCCGTTTACAGGCCTTTATGGCGCTGAACGGAGGCAAGTTGGCGCTAAAGCCAGCGGATGCGCAATGGTTAATGGCTGAATATTAAATTTTTTGCCACTTTAGTATATTACTGTCACATTCCCGCAACATAAGGTCAGTTTTTCTACCTCTCCAGACACATAGCGATGCCCATGCCGCCACCGATGCACAGCGTTGCCAGTCCGCGCTTCGCGTCGCGCTTCTGCATCTCGTAGATCAGCGTGGTCAGGACGCGCGCGCCGCTCGCGCCTATCGGGTGGCCGATGGCGATCGCGCCGCCGTTGACGTTGACCTTGCTCGCGTCCCAGCCGAGTTCCTTGCCGACTGACAGGGCCTGCGCGGCGAAGGCTTCGTTGGCCTCGATCAGGTCGAGGTCGGCTAGCGTCCAGCCGGCTTTCTCCAACGCGCGCTTGGTGGCGGGTACGGGGCCGATGCCCATGATCGACGGGTCGACGCCGGCCGAGGCCCAGCTTTTGATCGTTGCGAGGATGGTCGAGCCGCGGCGTTCGGCTTCGTCGCGGCGCATCATCACGAGCGCGGCGGCGCCGTCGTTGAGGCCGCTGGCGTTCGCTGCCGTGACCGTGCCGTCCTTCTTGAACGCGGGCTTCACGCCCGAGACGCTTTCGATTGTCGCGCCGGCGCGGATGTATTCGTCATCGGCGACGATGGTATCGCCCTTGCGGCCTTTGATCGTGACGGGGGCGATCTCGTCCTTAAAACGGCCCGATCCGCGCGCGGCCTCGGCCTTGTTCTGCGACGCGACCGAGAAGGCGTCTTGCTCGCCGCGCGTGACCTGGTATTGCTCGGCGAGGTTCTCGGCGGTGATACCCATGTGATAGCCGTTGAAGACGTCGGTCAGGCCGTCGCTGACCATCGTGTCGACGAGGCTGAGATTGCCCATCTTCTGGCCGCCGCGGATCGACTGGGCGTGCGCGGACAGCGACATCGATTCCTGGCCGCCCGCGACAACGATAGTCGCGTCGCCGGTCTGGATCGCCTGCGCTGCGAGTGCGACCGCGCGGAGGCCGGAGCCGCAGACCTGGTTGACGCCCCAGGCAGGAATTTCCTTCGGGACACCGGCCGCTATCGAGGCCTGGCGGGCGGGATTCTGCCCCTGCGCGGCGGTGAGGACCTGGCCGAGGATCACTTCGGAGACGTCTGCGCCCGCGACGCCCGCCTGTCCGAGCGCGGCTTCGATCGCGATGCGGCCGAGTTCGTGGGCCGGGGTGGTCGCGAACGCGCCCAGGAAGCTGCCGACGGGCGTGCGCTTGGCGGCGGTGATGACGACGTCGCCGGGGAGAGGGGCGGTTGGGCGTGGGTCGGTCATGTCGGGATCCTCTTTGTTTGGATCCCATGTAGGTCAGCCGAGCGCCGTGATCCAGTTGGCTAACGGTTCCCAGAGCTGCGCGCGGGCACGGCGACCGACGACCATCCCGACATGGCCTGCGCCGAGATCGCGGCGGTCGGCCAGGCCGATCGCGGTGGCGGCGGGGACGATACGGTCGGTCAGCGAGACGAATTCGACGGTCGGGCAAGCGAAAGCGAGCGGATCGACCGGTGTGCCGGCGATCGTCCATTCACCTTTGCCGGGGAGGTCGTTGGCGATGCAGTCCTCGAACAGCGAGGCGGCGGCGGCGTAGGGGAGGGGGGGGCCTGCGTTCGCCCAGTCCTCGAGTCGGACGAACGCGCGCGCTGCGTCGCTGTCGGGGGCAAGGTCGGCGAACATTTCGTATTTCGCGATGGTGCGTGTCGGGTCGAGTTGCCAGAAGCCGGCTTGCAGGACTTCCATCGGCAGCAGGCCGAGCATCGTCGCGGCGGGTTGAACGGCGGCCCAGGTATCGGCGAGTGTCGGGCGGCCTTCACCGTAGCCCTCGAAATGCCAGGGGGCGGCGATCGTCGCGACTCCGGCGGTCGGCGTGATCGCCGCAGCACCGAGCGCTAGCGTCCCGCCGAGGCAATAGCCGATCAACACCGGCGGCTCGGGCAGCGCCTGGAGCAGCGGGACCAGCAACCGCTCGACATGCGCCGCCAGGTCGAGGTCGCGGTCCTCGGTGCCGGGCGATCCCCAGTCGATCAGCCAGGCATGAAACCCCTGCGCAGCGATCCATTGCACCAGCGAAGACTCAGGCGAATGATCGAGGATATCGGGCGGATTTATCAGCGAGGGGACGAACACGAGGGGACGACCTTCGCCGCCGTAATCGCGTAACGAGACGCGGCCGGCACGGTGAATCACAGGCTTCGGGTCGGGGCGTTTCTCTCGCGGTGCGGCCTGATAGGCGCGCAAACCCGCTAGGGCGCGGGCCATCCGTTCGGGCGATGCTGCGGTCTCGCTGCGCAGCACGGACAGGAACAAGGGCAGGGGTCTTGGACCGTGTTGCGGTGCGTCATCAAAGACTGTAGCCTCTGTTTCAAACATAAGACGGGGGATCCATGAAGAAGCAACCGGCTGCCGACGGAATCGTCATCATCAAGAAATACGCCAATCGGCGGCTCTATAACACCGAGTCTTCATCCTACATCACGCTGGATCATCTGGCGACGATGACCCGCGAAGGCCGCGACTTCAAGGTGGTCGATGCGAAGACGGACGAGGACATCACGCATAACGTCCTGACGCAGATCATCATGGAAGAAGAGAGCCGCGGCGAGACGATGATGCCGGTGAATTTCCTGCGCCAGCTGATCTCGATGTACGGTGACTCGATGCAGACGATGGTGCCTGGCTATCTGGAAGCGTCGATGGACAGCTTCCGTCGGAACCACGACCAGTTCAAGTCGGCCGTCGAGGGTGCCTTCGCGAACTCGCCGTTCGCCGATATCGCCAAGCGCAACCTCGCGATGTTCGACGTGGCGGCACAGGCGATGACGCCGCCCGCCCCCACACCCGCAGCAGCACCCGCAGCCGCACCCGCCGCCAGCAAGGACGACGAGATCGCGGCATTGCGCAGCGAACTCGCGAAACTGCAGGAAAAGGTCGAGAAGCTCGGCTGAACGATGAGTCCCGTGTTGTGGAGTGCGAGCGGCGGACTGGCCGCGCTGGCCGTCGTCGCCGGGCTGGGCGAGCGCAGACGGCGACGGCGGCGCGATCCGGATTCGGTAGGCTGGGTGGACTGGCCGACCGTCCAAATGCTTGCGCTGATCGGGCTGGCGGTCACGGTCGGGCTTGCGTTCAAGACTTGAGGCTTGCTCGTTCTAGCCGATTGACCGGTGGGCTGGGTTAGACCGTGCGCGCCTTACGCGGCGACTAGCGGTAAAGCTTTCGTCCCCAATGTTGTCTCGTCCAAGATTGGGGGGCTTTCCGGTTCGCCCTAGTAAAAGCGCCGGAGCGTCAGTGGCCGTATCGTGCCGTCGCACAGGCCGAGCGTAACGACACGGCCGGGTTTGCCCGCCGACCAGGACGCGAGCGGACTGGTCGCATAGCCGCTAGTGATACGCGTGCCGTCGATCGTGCAGATCAGGTCGCCGTCTTTCCAGCCGGACGCCGCCGCAGGGCCGCCGCGCATGACATGGAGGACTTTCAGGCGCTCCTTTTCGATACCGACGAGCAATCCGCTGGTCGAGCGAAGCGGCGGCGTATCGGCATCGTTGCTGCGGCTAAACACCATGCGGCGCGCACCAGGATCGAGCAGCACTCGGTAGTTCTGGAGGAAGCCCGACCCGATCCGACCGGCAGCGCCGATCGCTTGCGAGAAGCCGCCCGCGGGTTCGATCCGGACTTCGGTGGAGCGCGCCGTGAGTTCGCCGACGCGAAGCTCGGGAACGATCGCAAGGCCGCTGACCGCCGGCCCGGCGAGCCCGAACGAAATTGCCGTGGTCGATGGGACGGTCAGCGCCGCCGCCTTCCAGCCCGCCGCCGTGACCGTGACCGAGGACCCGTCGCCGGTGTCGACGATCATCGGCGTCAGTCGCCGACGGCCCAGCGTCGCGACGCTTTCGTAGACGCTGCGTTCGGTAGAAAGGCGTAGCGGCGCCGTCGCGCCCTTGAACGGAAGGCGGCCTGAGGGGAGCAGGCGGAAACGATGCGCCGCGTAATCTATGTCGAGCGCATGCCCAGCCAACAGGTCCGCGCCGACGAGCAGGTCCACTGCCGAGGCGCTACCGGTGGCGATCGCGGGAAGATCGGTGACGGTGACCCCGCCGCCGGTTCGAGCAAGGCCGCCGATCGCGAGCGTCCGGGTCGGCATCCAGCCCAGCTCGACCGACCCGCCGATCGCGCGCGCACTGCCGCCGGCGACGAGCTTGGTGGTGTCGACAGCGGGAGAGGCCTTGGCGAGTAAGGTGTAGCTGACGCCGGTATCGAGGATCGCCGTGACCGCGCGGCCTTCGAGCTGCATCGTGAAGCGCATCTGATTGCCGGGGGTGAGATCGAAGGGCACCCAGTGGGCTTCGGCATCGTCGGCGAGGTAGTAGACGCCGCGGTCGCGTGCTGCGGGGGAGATGCTGGCGACGGGTTTCGCGGGCTCGCGCGCGGAAACGATGAGGACCGCCAGCAGCGGGACGAGCGTGAAGAGGGCGCGGCGCATGTCGGCTTGTCCCTAGCGGGTCGGGGGATCGGTACAAGCGGGCGCTTGGTCCAGGCGGGGTCGGGTGAGGGTCGGGATGCTAGATTCTTCGGCAGGACCGGCTCGATTGCGCGCTGTAAGCTTTCTTTCGATGGGACTCTGCTGGCTCGGCCCAACAATCCTTGTTCTCCCGCAAAGGCGGGAGCCCAGGGTCACGGGTGTCGGTGTTCGTGGCTCCTGGACCCCCGCGTTCGCGAGGGAACGGTAGACGGGTGCTTGCCTCGATCAATATTGCGCGACTGATAACAGCCAGCAAAGATCAACTCAGGATGTGTGCAACGCTGGCAATGGTCACCACCCCGGCGGAGGCCGGGGCCCAGTTGGAAAGGTGGGAGTAACAAAGCGTCGCCCGCAGCCAATTCCGTTCCCCAACTGGGCCCCGGCCTCCGCCGGGGTCGAAACCTTAGCCTGGGCGGCCGCAGCCGTTTCTATCGGGGAGGTGGGCGCCAACATAGGCATCCGCTATAGGCACGCCTCCAGATACGCCTGGTCGAACCCGAACTGCTTGGCCTTCTCCAGCGTGTACGGTCGCAATCCCATCGACCGGTATTCGCCCAGGATCTTCCCGTCCGCCGACTCGTCCATATACTCGAACTTGAACAGCTCCTGCGTGACGATCACCGGGCCCTCCATCCCGATAACCTCGGTGATGTTGGTCACCCGGCGCGAGCCGTCGCGCAGGCGCTTCACCTGGATGATCAGCTCGACCGAGTCGGCGATCTGGCGCGAGATCGCTTCCTTCGGCACCTTGATGTCGGACATCATCACCATGTTCTCCATACGCGCCAGCGCCTCGCGCGGAGAGTTGGCGTGGAGGGTGCACATCGATCCGTCGTGACCGGTGTTCATCGCCGCGAGCATGTCGAAACACTCGGCGCCACGAATTTCGCCGAGGATGATCCGGTCGGGACGCATACGCAGCGCGTTCTTGACGAGGTCGCGGATGCTGATCTCGCCCTGGCCCTCCAGATTGGCCGGGCGGGTTTCGAGCGGAAGCCAGTGCGGCTGTTGCAGGCGAAGCTCGGCGGCGTCCTCGATCGTCAGCACGCGTTCGCCGGGGTCGATCATCTTCGACAGCGCGTTGAGCATCGTCGTCTTGCCCGAACCGGTGCCGCCCGAGATCACGACGTTGAAACGCGATGCGCCGGCGATCTTCAGCGCGGTGGCCATCTTCGGCGACATCGACCCAAAGCCTGCCATCATGTCGAGCGTGATCGGTTTTGCCGAGAACTTACGGATCGAGATCGCGGTGCCGCGCAAGCTCAGCGGCGGGACGATCACGTTGACGCGCGAGCCATCCTTCAGGCGGGCATCGGCAAGCGGCGTAGTCTGGTCGACGCGGCGGCCGACCGAGTTCACGATCCGCTGGGCGATCTGGAACAGATGCTCCTCGTCGCGGAACTGGATCGGGGCGAGTTCAAGCTTGCCTTTGCGCTCGACATAGGTCTGGTCGGGGCCGTTCACCATGATGTCGGTGATGTTCGGATCCGCCAGCAGCTCTTCCAACGGCCCGAGCCCGAGCAGTTCGTCGACCAGGACCTTTTCCAGCGCGAACTGTTCGCGGCGGTTGAGCGTCAGCTTCAGCTCGGCGAGCACTTCGCCGATGATCGGGCGAAATTCCTCGGCCAGCTCGTCCTTGTTGAGCGTTGCCGCCGCCTCCGGATCGACGCGTTCGAGCAGGCGCGGGAGGACCTGTTCCTTGATCTTGTGGATCGACTGTTCGAAGCCCTCGGTCCGGCTGTTGGCGGCCTCGCCGCTTGCATTCTGGCGGTCGGACAGGCGCTGCATCGCGTCGAGTTGGCCGGCGGGCATCGTGCCGGGGCCGAAGCCTTCGGTTTCGCCGGGCATCGGCAGCGAGTCGATCGGCGGGAATTGCGCGCCGCCTTCGGGTTCGGCGCGCGCCACGGGACTGCCGCCCGGGATTGAGCTTCCCTGCATCGGACGCGCGACGCCGAATGCGGGACGAGCCGGCTGCCCCCCGCCGATGCCATTACGACGCCCGAATGCGCTCATGCCTGTGTCCCTGGATGAATGCCCACCGGGTTAGGCGCGAAGACTTGATAATTTGCTAACCAAAACAGGCACGTGAAAGGGCCGGTGTCGTGCGGTGCGATGGTCAGGGTTGATCGCCGCCGCGAACTCTCCGAAGGCAGGCGCATGATCCGCCTGCTGCTACTTTTCGCGCTCACCTTCGGGTTGGCCAGCTCGGCATCGGCCGACGACATCGCCGCCGCCGGGCGCGGCGTGGTGCGCGTCGTCACGATCGCGGTGGTCGACGACCAGGTGGTCGGCTTCGGTCATGGCAGCGGCTTCGCGATTGCCCCCAACCGGATCGTCACCAACGCGCACGTCGTCGATCTTGCCGAGCGTTACCCCGACAACGTCGTCGTCGGCATCGTCCCGACCGAGGGCAGCAAATCCTACCAGGGCAAGGTGATCGCGTATGATTCGCAGCGCGACCTGGCGCTGATCGAGTTCACCGGCGCGCGCCTGCCGCCGAGCGCGCTCTATACCGGGCCGATGAGCGAGGGCGATGCGGTGGTGTCGCTCGGCTTCCCGGGCAACGTCGACCTGGCAACCGCGCGATCGGCGGCCGATTACATCCGGCCGATGACGCCGGTACGGTCGGAAGGCGTGCTTTCCGGGCGGCGCGTGCTGAGCAACGTCGAGGTTCTGCTGCACACGGCGAGCATCGCGCGCGGTAATTCGGGTGGTCCTCTACTCGATCGTTGCGGGCGGGTGATCGGGGTGAACTCGGCGATCACGCGCGGCGAAGAGGGCGATTCGACGTTCGGCTTCGCGATCGCGGATACCGAGCTGGCCGGCTTCCTGCGTGATGCGAAACAGCCTTACGCGTCGATCGGGACAGGCTGTACGTCGATCGAGGATCGCTTGCGTCAGGATGCCGACGCGGATGCGCGGGCGACAGCCGACGCTGCATCCGCCAGGCGCGATGCGGCGACGCAGGATGCGATGACTCGCGAGATTGCACTGGAGAAGGCGCGGACCGAGGCGGGACGCGCGCGCGAGAACGTCATGGCGATTGCCGGGCTGCTGCTGGTGGCGGGAGCGCTGGTGATCGGGAGCGCGGGGTTGCTCGAATCGCGCGGCCAGCGGCGGCAGGCGGTGTGGGCGCTGGGTATCGGCGGACTGAGCGTGTTGGTCGCGATCGTCGTGTTCGTGCTGCGGCCTTCGGGCGAAGTCGACGTGCCGCTGTCCGCGCTGCCCAAGACGCGGATATCGACGCCGGATGCCGCGCTCGGCAAGCTGATCTGCACGTTGATCCCGGAGCGAAGCCGGATCACGATCTCGTCCAGCGAGGACGTGCCGATCGACTGGGGTGCCAAGGGCTGCATGAACGGCAAGACGCAGTATGTCGGTGCGAACAGCCGCTGGGACCGCGTGCTGGTGCCCGATGCAGAGCAGACCGTATCCGTCCTGTCGTTCGATCCGGCGACGCGGATCTATTCGAACACGCGCTATTTGCTGTCGGCGGCGGGAATGGACGCGGCGCGGACCGCGCGGGGTGTCGTGACGAACGTCTGCAACATGGACGATGCCGCGCTGGCACGGCTCGCCGGGCAGCAGGCGGCGGTCCGCGCGGTGTTGCCGCCGCTACCGAACGAGAAGCTGGTCTATTCCTGCAAGTCGGCGCGCTGAGCTTCCGCCGCCAGCAGCGCACGCTTGCGATCGAGCCCGTACGCGTAGCCGCCTAGCGCGCCGCCGACGCGTTGTGCGCGGTGGCAGGGGATGACGATCGAGACCGGGTTCTGTCCGCACGCGGTGCCGGCGGCGCGGACCGCGGCGGGGCGGCCGGCGAGCGCTGCGAGTTCGCTGTAGGTGCGGGTTTCGCCGATCGGGATGGTGCGCAAGGCTTGCCAGATCGCTTCCTGGAACGCGGTGCCTCTGACGTCGAGCGGGAGGTTGTGGTCGCGTTCGGGGGACTCTACGGCGGCAACGACTTGCGCGGCTAGCTCGGCAAGCGATTTGTCGCCCTGCTCGATATGGGCGTTGGGGAAGCGGCGTCGGAGCTCTTCGGCATCCTCGTCGAAGGATACGCGGCACAGGCCCTTGTCGGTGGCGGCGACGAACAGTGCGCCGAGGCTTGTGTCGGCGACCGTCCAGCGGATCGTGACGCCTTCGCCGCCGCGTGCCCAGGCGCTGGGGGCCATGCCGAGCCGTTTCGCGTCGGCCTCGTAGAAGCGGCTCGGGGCGGAATAGCCGGCGTCGTAGATCGCTTCGGTCACGGTCGTATCCTCCGATAAGGCGTCGGCCGCACGGCCGGTGCGCAGGGCGCGGGCATACGCGGCGGGCGTGACGCCGGTGGCGCGCTTGAACAGGCGGTGGAAATGATGCGGCGCATAGCCGACGTGTGCCGCGACCGCGTCGAGCGAGAGGCGGTCCTCGGCGGCTTCGAGCAGCGCGACGGCGGCAGCCACGGCGATTCGGTCGCGGCCGACATCATCGGGGGTGCAGCGCAGGCACGCGCGAAAGCCGGCGGCGCGGGCGCTGGCTGCGTCGGTGTGGAAGGTAACGTTCTCGCGCTTGGGATGGCGCGCGGGGCAGCTTGGCTTGCAGTAGATGCCGGTGGTCTTCACACCAACCACGAACCGGCCGTCCCATGCGCGGTCGCGGCGCTCGAACGCGGTCCAGGCGGTGTCGTCGTCGGGGGCGGTGCTCATTGGATCGGTATAGCCGGTCGCGACGCGCGCGCATCCCGCGGCTTGCGATCAAAGCGGACCCGAATGGGCGGCCCGGCCGTTCTTCCGTGCATACCCCATAACGAAAGATGTCTCATGGCCTCCGACACGCCCGTCTGGTTCATTTCCGGCTGCTCGACCGGTTTCGGTCGCGAACTCGCCAAGCTCGTGCTCGCGCGCGGTTGGCGCGCGGTGGTTACCGCGCGGGATGCGGGGCGGGTGGCCGATCTTGCGGAGGGTGCCGAGGATCGCGCACTCGCGGTGTCGCTCGACGTCACCGATCAGTCTCAGATCGACGATGCGGTCGCGCAGGCCAAGGCCAAATTCGGGCGGATCGACGTGCTCGTGAACAATGCGGGCTATGGGTATCAGGCGTCGATCGAGGAGGGCGAGGATGCCGAGATTCGCGCGCAGTTCGATGCGAACGTGTTCGGCTTGTTTGCGCTGACCCGCGCGGTGCTGCCGATCATGCGGGCACAGAAGAGCGGGCATGTGATCAACATCACGTCGGTCGCCGGGTTGGTCGGATTTCCGGGCTCGGGCTATTATGCCGCGTCGAAGCATGCGGTGGAGGGCTTCTCCGACGCGCTGCTCGCCGAGGTCAAGCCGCTGGGAATCAATGTGACCTGCGTCGAGCCGGGGCCGTTCCGGACGGACTGGGCGGGGCGTTCGCTGAAGCAGACGCCGGTGGCAATCGCGGATTATGCCGAGACGGCGGGCAAGCGGCTCGACAGCACGCGCGAGGTCAGCGGGACGCAGGCCGGCGATCCGGTACGGGCGGGCGAGGCGATGATCGCACTGACCGAAGATGCGAATCCGCCGCGGCATCTGGTGCTGGGGCGCTGGGGGTATGATGCGGTCGTCGAGAAGATGGCGGCTCGGTTGAAGGAGATCGAGGCGTATAAGGCGGACAGCCTTGGAGCCGACTTTCCGGCGGAGTGAGCGCTGCTTGCTGGAGGAGTTAGCGCTCCTTGCTCCCCTCCCTGGAAGGGAGGGGCTGGGGGTGGGTAGGCCGGCTTTGGTCGCAACCGCTCGGATATGCGGAAACCGACCCACCCCCAACCCCTCCCTTTCAGGGAGGGGCGCAGAAGTAAGAGCGCTCAGCCCCCATTCGCCCGGAACAGCTCCAGCGTGCGCTGCTTCGCCAGGTCCGCACTAGGCTCGTGATAATCCTTCCGGCGGTCCGAGTTGAACCCGTGGCCCGCCTCGTAGACATACACCGTCGCGTTGGGCCAATCCTTGGCGATGACCTGCTCGACCCCCTCCATCGGGATGCCGTGGTCGTGACGACCGAAGTGGAGGATCACGGGTACCTTCGGCTCCTCGTCCGCCGCGGCGGGGATCATGCTCCCGTAATAGCCGCTCGCCGCCGCGACGCCGGTCAGTTTGGTGGACGCGAACCACGCGACCGAACCGCCATAGCAATAGCCGACCACGAACACCGGCCCGGCGGGGGCGAGCGTGTCGATGCAAGTCTGGACGTCCTTCAGCGACAGATCGAACGGGTGAAGCTGGCGCGCAAGTTCGACACCACGCGCGAGGCCATCACCCGAATAGTCCGCCTCGAAGCCAGGGTGCTCGCGATCGAACAGCGCCGGTGCCAGCACCTCGTAACCGTCGGCGGCGTATTCGTCGCAGAGGTCGCGGATGTGGTCGGTCACGCCGAAGATTTCCTGCACCAGTACGAGGCCACCGCGGCGCTCGCCGGTCGGCTGCGCGTGATAGACCGCGACGCTCGCGCCGTCGGACATCGTCATCGTTTCCATCGTGCCGGTCATTCTCTCGTCCTCGCCGTGTGATCCAATTCGTCACCATTATCGTCATTCCCGCGGAGGCGGGAACCCATAGTGGCAGACCGTGCGGTGAAAGCGCCGGGTCCTGAGTATCTGGATCCCCGCCTGCGCGGGGATGACGGCGAGGGGCGAGGTTGGAGCCTTCCAACCTTCGGCGAATGACAAAACAGTCACAAACCGCTCGCCCCGACCCTCCGGCCGGGTTGCCAATCCGCGAACCCGATGCTACCCGCGCCGCGTCCCATGAGAGGTGCTTTCGCGCCCTCTTCCCCCATGGGGCGGCACTATTTTCGGTTTCAGGCGAGGATTCAAAGGTCCGTGGAGACATCCCCCGGTAATGTCGGCGGCGCTATTCAGGCGAGCTTGGGCGGGCGTTATGCGCTGGCCCTGTTCGAACTGGCACGTGACGCGAAGACGATCGACGCGGTCGAGTCGAGCCTGGCGAACGTGCGCGACGCGCTGACGCAGTCGGAAGACTTCCGTACGCTCACGTCCAGCCCGATGGTGTCGCGTGGCGCCGCCGTGAAGGCGGTATCCGCGGTCGCCGACGAACTCGGTGTCGATGCGACTACCAAGAGCTTCCTCGGTGTCCTCGCCGAGAACCACCGGCTGGGCGCGATGCCGAAGATCATCAAGGCATTCCGGACACTTGCCGCGCAGCATCGCGGCGAAATCGCGGCCGAGGTGACGTCCGCGCATCCGCTGACCGACGAGCAGGTGATCGAGCTGAAGCATCAGCTCCGCCAGCGGGTCGGCCGTGAAGTTTCCGTCGACCTCAGCGTCGACCCATCGTTGCTGGGTGGACTCGTCGTCCGCGTCGGCAGCCAGATGATCGATTCGTCGATCAAGACGCGTCTCAACACTCTCGCGCACGCGATGAAGGGCTAAGCTAATGGATATCCGCGCCGCAGAAATCTCGAAGATCATCAAGGATCAGATCGCCAATTTCGGTACCGAGGCCCAGGTCAGCGAGACCGGCCAGGTGCTGAGCGTCGGCGACGGCATCGCGCGCATCTTCGGCCTCGACAACGTCCAGGCCGGCGAGATGGTCGAATTCTCGAACGGCGTGCAGGGCATGGCGCTCAACCTCGAGGCCGATAACGTCGGCGTCGTGATCTTCGGGAGCGATTCCGAGATCAAGGAAGGCGACATCGTCAAGCGCACCGGCACGATCGTCGACGTGCCGATCGGCAAGGAGCTGCTCGGCCGCGTGGTCGATGGTCTCGGCAACCCGATCGACGGCAAGGGTCCGATCCACACCACCGAGCGCAGCCGCGTCGAGGTCAAGGCACCGGGCATCATTCCGCGCCAGTCGGTCAGCGAGCCGGTCCAGACCGGGCTCAAGGCGATCGACGCACTCGTCCCCGTCGGCCGTGGCCAGCGCGAGTTGATCATCGGCGATCGCCAGACCGGCAAGTCTGCCGTCGCGATTGACGCGTTCATCAACCAGAAGATCGCCAACGCCGGCGACGACGAGTCGAAGAAGCTGTATTGCGTCTATGTCGCGATCGGCCAGAAGCGCTCGACCGTGGCACAGCTGGTCAAGACGCTCGAAGAGAATGGCGCGATGGAATACACCATCGTCATCGCCGCGACTGCGTCGGACCCCGCACCGCTCCAGTATCTCGCGCCCTACACCGGTGTCGCGATGGGCGAGTATTTCCGCGATCGCGGCATGCACGCGCTGATCTGCTACGACGATCTGTCGAAGCAGGCGGTCGCCTATCGCCAGATGTCGCTGCTGCTGCGTCGTCCGCCGGGCCGTGAGGCGTATCCGGGCGACGTGTTCTATCTCCACAGCCGCCTGCTCGAGCGTGCGGCGAAGATGTCGGACGCGAATGGCGGCGGCTCGCTGACCGCGCTGCCGATCATCGAGACGCAGGCGGGCGACGTTTCGGCGTACATCCCGACCAACGTGATCTCGATCACCGACGGCCAGATCTTCCTCGAGACCGACCTGTTCTTCTCGGGCGTGCGTCCGGCGATCAACGTCGGTCTGTCGGTGAGCCGCGTCGGTTCGGCCGCTCAGACCAAGGCGATGAAGAAGGTGTCGGGCTCGATCAAGCTCGAGCTGGCGCAGTACCGCGAGATGGCCGCGTTCGCGCAGTTTGGGTCGGATCTCGACGCGTCGACGCAGAAGCTGCTCAACCGTGGTGCGCGCCTAACCGAGCTGCTGAAGCAGGCACAGTTCTCGCCGCTGCCGTTCGAGGAGCAGACAGTGTCGATCTTCGCCGGCACCAGCGGCTATCTCGACAAGGTGCCCGTCGCCGACGTGACCCGCTACGAGCAGGCGCTGCTGGCCGATATGCGCGCGAACCACGCCGACGTGCTGAAGCTGATCCGCGATACCCGCGACCTGGGTAACGAGGCGAAGGACAAGCTGAAGGCAGCGCTCGAAGCGTTCGCAAAGACGTTCGCTTAAGTAAACTCCCTCTCCCCTGCGGGGAGAGGGTCGGGGTGAGGGGCAGTACCGCGAGGTGCCGCCCCTGGCAGCCCCTCACCCCAACCCTCTCCCCGGAGGGGCGAGGGAGCAGGAAGAGACGATGGCATCACTTAAGGCCCTCAAGATCCGCATCGGCTCGGTGAAGTCGACGCAGAAGATCACCAAGGCGATGAAGATGGTCGCCGCTGCGAAGTTGCGCCGTGCGCAGGACGCGGCGGTAGCCGGGCGTCCCTATGCCGAGCGCCTCGAAGCGGTGATGGCGAGCCTCGCGGGGCGTGTCGGCATCGCGCCGGGCGCTTCGCCGCTGCTCGCGGGCACCGGCAAGGACCAGGTCCACCTGATCGTCATCGCGACGTCGGAGCGTGGCCTCGCGGGTGCGTTCAACACCAACATCGTCCGCGCGGCACGTCGCAAGGCCGAGGAGCTGATCGCGGCCGGCAAGACCGTGAAGTTCTACGTCGCCGGCAAGAAGGGGCGCGTGATCAAGCGCTTCTTCCCGAACGACATCCTCGCGGACCACGAGATGGGGCAAATCAAGAAGCTCGCGTTCAGCGATGCGCAGGAGATCTCCGAAGACCTGATCAAGCGCTTCGGCGAGGGTCAGTTCGACGTCGCCCATCTGTTCTATGCGAAGTTCGTGTCGGCGCTGGTGCAGGTTCCGACCGGCATCCAGATCGTGCCCGTTCCGATTTCGTCCGTCCCCGGTGCCGAAGGCGCAAAGGCAAATGGGGCCAACGCGCCCGCCGAAGCCGTGACCGAGTATGAGCCCGACGAGGAAGCGATCCTCGCCGATCTCCTGCCGCGCAACGTCGCGATCCAGATTTTCCGCGCGCTGCTCGAAAACGCGGCGTCGGAGCAGGGTTCGCGCATGAACGCGATGGACAACGCCACGCGCAATGCCGGCGACATGATCACGCGTCTCTCGATCCAGTATAACCGTACCCGCCAAGCCGCGATCACGACCGAGCTGGTCGAAATCATCTCGGGCGCCGAAGCGCTCAAGTAAGTCCAAGGAAGCAGACAATGGCAACCGCCCCAGAGACCCTCGGAACCACGCTCGCCCCCAAGGCCACCAACAACACCGGCCGCATCTCGCAGGTCATCGGTGCGGTCGTCGACGTGCATTTCCCCGACAATTTGCCCGCCATTCTGTCGGCGCTCGAAACCGACAATAACGGCAACCGGCTCGTCCTCGAAGTCGCGCAGCATCTCGGCGAGAACACCGTTCGCACGATCGCGATGGACGCCACCGAGGGTCTGACCCGCGGCCAGACCGTCACCGACACCGGCTCGCAGATCCGCGTTCCGGTCGGCCCGAAGACGCTCGGCCGCATTCTCAACGTCATCGGCGAGCCGATCGACGAGCGCGGTCCGGTCGGCGCAGAGACGACCGCACCGATCCACGCCTCGGCACCGCTGTTCGTCGACCAGTCGACCGAGAGCGCGATTCTGGTCACGGGCATCAAGGTCATCGATCTGCTCGCGCCGTATGCAAAGGGCGGCAAGATCGGCCTGTTCGGCGGCGCCGGCGTCGGCAAGACCGTGCTGATCCAGGAGCTGATCAACAACATCGCCAAGGGCCACGGCGGCACCTCGGTGTTCGCCGGCGTCGGCGAGCGTACCCGCGAGGGTAACGATCTGTACCACGAGTTCCTCGACGCAGGCGTAATCGCCAAGGATGCCGACGGCAATCCGCAGTCGGAGGGCTCGAAGGTCGCGCTCGTATTCGGCCAGATGAACGAGCCGCCAGGCGCGCGTGCCCGCGTCGCGCTGTCTGGCCTGACGATCGCCGAATATTTCCGCGACGTCGAAGGCCAGGACGTGCTGTTCTTCGTCGACAACATCTTCCGCTTCACGCAGGCGGGCGCAGAGGTGTCTGCACTGCTCGGCCGTATCCCGTCGGCGGTGGGCTATCAGCCGACGCTGTCGACCGACATGGGCGCGCTGCAGGAGCGAATCACGTCGACCAACAAGGGGTCGATCACTTCCGTGCAGGCCGTGTACGTGCCGGCCGACGATCTTACCGATCCGGCGCCTGCGACGTCGTTCGCTCACTTGGACGCCACGACCAACCTCAACCGTGCGATCTCGGAGCTGGGCATCTACCCGGCAGTCGATCCGCTCGACTCGACCTCGCGTCTGCTCGAGCCACGCGTCGTCGGTCAGGAGCATTACGACACCGCGCGTGCCGTTCAGTCGACGTTACAGAAGTACAAGTCGCTGCAGGACATCATCGCGATTCTGGGCATGGACGAGCTGTCGGAAGAGGATAAGCTCACCGTCCAGCGTGCGCGTAAGATCCAGAAGTTCCTGAGCCAGCCGTTCCACGTCGCCGAGGTCTTCACCGGCATCAGCGGCAAGTTCGTCCAGCTCGAGGATACGGTCCGGTCGTTCAAGGCGGTGGTCGAGGGCGAGTATGATCACCTCCCCGAGGCGGCGTTCTACATGGTCGGCGGCATCGACGAAGCCGTTGCCAAGGCCGAAAAGATGGCCGCGGAAGCTTAACTTCCAATTGCTCCCCCTCCCGCAAGCGGGAGGGGGCTGGGGGGTGGGCACCCGCTCTCCACGTCGCGCGACGCTGTTAGCGCGAGCCCACCCCCGGCCCCTCCCGCACGCGGGAGGGGAGTGAGACCCAGACATGCTACATTTCGAACTCGTCACGCCAGAAAAGCTCGTCCGCTCGGAGGAGGTCTACATGGTCGTCGTCCCCGGCACCGAAGGCGATTTCGGCGTCCTCGAAGGCCACGCGCCTTTCATGTCGACGGTCCGCGACGGTGGCGTCCAGATCTTCCGCACGGAGAACGGCACCCCCGAGGTCATCGCGATCAAGGGCGGCTTCGCAGAGGTCAACGCCAAGGGCCTGACCGTCCTCGCCGAGCACGCCGGCGAGTAAGTTCTGCAACTGAACTAAGAGTGTTTCCCCGCGAAGGCGGGGACCCAGACTGGGCACTCGCCTTCGCGGGTGAGCAACCCTAGTTCTCACTTTTCTGCTTCCACCCCGGCGAAGGCCGGGGCCCAATTGGAACGGTCGAAGTAACGAAGCGGCGCACATCATCTGCGTCCCCCAATTGGGCCCCGGCCTCCGCCGGGGTGGCACTACCTCGCGGGGGTCGGAGCCCCGCCCTTACAAGAAATTATAAGGGTCGACGTCCACCGTCACTCGCACCTTGGACGGCCAGTCCAGCTTCCCCAGCCATTCCCGAATAACGTCCTGCACATCCAGTGCCCGCCGCGCATGGACCAGCAGCCGATACCGGTGTCGCCCCCGCAACATCGCCAACGGTGCCGGTGCAGGCCCGTACACGTGCATGCCCTCAACCTCGGGCGCACTCCGCCCCACCAGCTTCGCCGTATCGTGCGCGCAGGATTGATCCTCCGACGACACCACGATCGCCGCGTAACGTCCGAACGGCGGCGCCCCCGCATCCTTCCGCGCATCGGTCTCCGCAGCGTAGAACGCATCCGCGTCACCGGTAATCAGCGCCTGCATCACTTGCGCACCAGGGCTGTGAGTCTGGATGAACACGTGTCCGGGCTTCTCGCCCCGCCCCGCGCGGCCCGATACCTGCCGGATCTGCTGGAACGTCCGCTCCGCCGCTCTGAGGTCGCCGCCATCGAGACCTAGGTCCGCGTCGACCACGCCGACCAGCGTCAGGTTGGGGAAGTGATATCCTTTCGTCACGAGCTGCGTACCGACGACGATGTCGATGTCGCCCGCCTCCATCCGCCCGACGAACTCCGCGGCTTTGGCGGGCGACCAGATCGTGTCCGACGTGACCACGGCCGTTTTCGCCTCGGGGAACAGCGCTGTCACCTCGTCAGCGATCCGCTCCACACCGGGACCGCACGCGACCAGCGTATCCTCGCCCTTGCACTCCGGACACACGCGCGGCGTCGGTTCGGCGTGCCCGCAATGATGGCAAGCCAACCGCCGCGTCAGGCGATGCTCGACCATCCACGCGGTGCAATTGGGGCACTGGAACCGATGCCCGCACGTCCGGCACAACGTCAGCGGCGCATACCCCCGCCGGTTGAGGAACAACAACGACTGCTCGCGCCGCTCCAGCGTCGCCTGCATCGCCTTCACGAGTCGTGGCGCCAGCCAGCGACCCCGCTCGGGCGGCTCCTTGATGAGATCGATAGGCTCGATCGTCGGCATCTCTGCCGCCCCGAACCGGCCGGGGAGCTTCAACTCCGCGTACCGCCCCGTCGCGACCTGTTGCCGCGTCTCGATCGCCGGCGTGGCGGAGGCGAGGATGACCGGACAGCACTCAAATTTGCCCCGCATCACAGCCACGTCGCGCGCATGATAATGCACGCCCTCTTCCTGCTTGAAACTGGTCTCGTGCGCCTCGTCGACAACGATCAGCCCGAGGTCGCGGTACGGCAGGAACAGGGCCGAGCGCGCGCCCACCGTCACCAGCGCCTCACCACTGGCGATCGCCCTCCAGGCCCGCCGCCGCTGGGTCGAGCGCAGTCCCGAATGCCACGCGATCGGCTCGCACCCGAAGCGGTCGTGGAAGCGCTTGAGGAACGGCTCGGTCAGCGCGATCTCGGGGAGCAGCACCAGCGTCTGGCGCCCGTCGCGGATCGCCTGCGCCACCGCCTCGAAATACACTTCGGTCTTGCCGGACCCCGTAACGCCGTCGAGCAGCGTCGGATGGAACGCATGCTCTGCCACACCCGCCACCAGAGCATCGGCGGCCGCCCGCTGATCCTCGGACAGCGTCGGCTCGTGATACTGCGGATCGGGCACGGGGTAGGGGCTGTCGATACTGACCTCGACCGCCTCGATCGCACCGACCTTCGCCAGTCCCCGGATCACCGCGTCGCTTACCTCGGCAAGCATGGCGAGTTCGCGGATCAGACCCTGGCGATCGCCGATCCGCTCTAATGCCTGCTCACGCTGCGGTGTGAGGCGTGGCGGAACGACGCCCGTCGCCCGGTACTCGACGGCGGTCCGCGCACCTTCCAACGCCGAAGTCGACGCCAGCGTCATGCGCAACACCGACGCCGCCGGGGCGAGGTAATAATCTGCCGTCCATTCGACCAACCGCCGCAACGGCGCCCCCAGCGGCGGCACGTCGGCGACCGCGAGCAGGTTGCGCAACCGGTTGTCGCCGACCTCCGCATCGGACGGCATCCGCTCGGCCTCCCACACCACGCCGAGCAACTGCCTTGGCCCCAGCGGTGCAACCACGACCGAGCCCGGCTCGACGCTCATGCCGGCGGGCACGCGGTAATCGAGCGGCCCGAGGGCGGCGTTGAGGATCAGGACACGGGCGCGGGACGACATCGTGTCGGTATATGGGGACAGATCGACTCCGCGTGAACCGTCTACGTCGGGTCGGTCGCCGCGACGTTACGCGGCGTTGCGGTTCGGCCGGCGGCGTTCGCCTACGCGGGCGCGCTTCGCCTTGTACAGGATCGTGTCGGCACGGTGGATGAAGTCGCGGAGCGAATGGCAATCGCGGTCGAGGGCAGTGATGCCGACCGTGCCTGCGCTGACCATCGCGAGACCGTTCAGCGCAATCGGAAAGCGCAACGCTTCCTCCAGCCTGCTGCAGATATACTCCGGATTCGCGGTCATCCCGGGATCCTCGATCAGAATCGCGAACTCGTCCCCACCGACGCGTGCGGCAAAGCTGTTCTTCAGCCAGGGAGATTTCAAGATCCGGCCGACGCCGCGCAACACGTCGTCGCCCGCCGTATGACCAAGCGTATCGTTGATCGCCTTGAACCCATCGAGATCGACCAGCGCGAGCAACAGCGGCGTACCGTCCGCATGCGACCGCGTCATCGCGGCGTCCAGCGCGCGATCGAAGGCGGCGCGGTTGGCTATACCGGTCAGCGAATCCGTATTCGCCGACCGCCGGAGGTTGACCTCGAGCGCGTGGCGTTCGGTCACGTCCTGGAAGACACCGACCAGTGCGACGGTCTGGCCCTCGACGGTTTCGCACTCGCCGAGAACCCGGACGCGGCGCTGTTCGCCTTGCGCGGTCTTGAAGTCGACTTCGATATCGAACGGTGCGCCGGTTTCGATCGTTTGCCGAAGCGACGCGTTCAACTCGTCGCGCGCGTGCGGAGGATAGAACCCCATCGCGACGGGCATGTCGAGCATGTCGCCGACGGGCAGGCCGTGGATACGGTATACGCCGTCCGACCATTGCAGCTTGTCGTCGGCCAACGTGACGCGCCACGACCCGATCGCCGCCATTCGCTCCGCCTGCCGGAACACGCGGTCCTGCCGCGCGAGTGCCGCCGCCTGGCGATCGGCGGTGGTGGCAATCGCGATCGCTTGGCGTGCAGCGGACCGCGCAGCGATCATCGCCTCGGCCAGCGTCGCGAGATGCGTCAGCGCCTTGCGACCGGCGTCGTTCAGCGAACGCGGGACAGTGTCGACGACACAGATCGAACCGATCGCATATTGTTCGCCATGTTCGTCCTTGGCATGAACAGGAGCACCTGCGTAGAATCGTATGCCATCGGGTCGCTGCGTGAAGGGATTGGCGGCAAACCGGATATCGCCCGCCAGATCTTCGATAACCAGCGGCGACTGGCTTTGGATCGTGTAGCTGCACATGCCGACTTCGCGCGAGATTTCCCCGCGTTCCCCGTCGCTTGCGGCTTTTATCCAAAGACGTTCACTATCGACGAGCGTCAGTAGAGCGTTAGGGCAACCCAGCATTTCCGCGGCGAGCGCTACGAGCGCGTCGAATTCGCGTTCGGGCTCGCTATCCAGCAATGCAAGTGCGTGAAGCGCTGCTACGCGTTGTGCTTCATCTGAAAAGGTGTTCGTCATGAGATCGACAGCCGGCATGAGGCTCGAATATAATGATCGGGTTAATTTTTGTTTGCCTGTTCCGGGTGTTACTGTCGACCTGATGCAGGTTGATACAGATATCGCGACCGAAACGCTGCCACCCTCGATGCTGTGGGCGACGCATCTCGAGCGTGATCGGCGGCGATCGGTCCATACCGTTCGCGCCTATCGCGCTGCTGCCGAGCGGCTGACGGCGTTTCTGAACGGGCATTGGGGTGAGCGCGTGGATCGCGCCGCCCTCTCGCGAGTGACGGCGGCGGACCTCCGTGGGTATCTTGCGTTTCGGCGCGAGAATGGCCTCGGCAATGCATCGGCGGCGCGCGAATTGTCGGCGGTGCGGGGGTTCCTCGCCTGGGCGAACGAGGCCGCCGAACAGCCGCGGTTGCGCGGGCCGCGGGTCAAGCGGGGCCTGCCACGACCGATCTCGCCCGCCGAGGCGGTCGCCTTGGCGGGGGACGTCGCCGACGATGCCAGCGAGCCGTGGATCGGCGCGCGTGACTGGGCGGTGTTGCTGCTGCTGTACGGCGCAGGGTTGCGCATTGGCGAGGCGCTGACGCTGCCGGGTGGCATCCTGCCGCTCGGCGAGACGGTGCGCGTGCTCGGCAAGCGCGCCAAGACGCGCGTCGTGCCGCTGCTGCCGCAGGTGCGGGAGGCGATCGAGGCCTATGCCGCGCAGACCCCGTGGCCGATCGAACGAGACACGCCCCTGTTCCGGGGTGCGAAGGGCGGTCCGCTATCCCCCGTGATGATCCGTCGCGCGGTGCGCATGGCGCGGGCTCGGCTGGGTCTCGGCGAGCGGACTACGCCGCATGCGTTGCGGCACAGCTTCGCGACACATTTGCTGGGGCGGGGGGCGGATCTGCGCGCGCTACAGGAGTTGCTTGGCCATGCGAGCCTGAGCTCGACTCAGGTCTATACGCAGGTCGACGCGGCGCATCTGATGGACGTGTATCGGAACGCGCATCCGCGGGCCTGAGATGCTCAGGCCGAGCCCTTGGGCTTCCACGTGACGACGCGCCAGACATAGCCGACGATGATGACCGCGAACGTCGCGACCGCGACCGGCCCGACATAGCGGTCGAGTTCTTCGAAGTGCGAGCCGAGCAATATCCCGGCATAGGTCAGCACGGTGTTCCAGATCGCGCTGCCGGCCGCGGTCCAGATCACGAACTGCCAGATCGGCATCCGCGTCATCCCCGCGGGCAGCGAGATGACGGTGCGGAAGGTCGGCATGAACCGGAACACGAAAATCACCCAGCCGCCGCGCTTGACGAAGAAACGGTGGATTGTCTCGACGTCGGACCATTCCATCGTCAGCCAGCGGCCGTTGCGCTCGATGAACGGGCGGAAGCGTTCGTAGCCGATGTTGCGGCCGATATAATACCAGAAGTAATTGCCGACCACCGAGCCTGCGGTGCCCCAGGCGATCAGCGGCACGACGCTCATGTTGCCGCGCGCGACCGCCATGCCGCCAAGCCCCATGATGACCTCGGACGGCACCGGCGGCACGATATTCTCGAGCGCCATCAGCAGGAAGATACCGAAATATCCGCCCCAGGCGATGAGATCGAGGATGAATTCGGTCATGGGTATGAGATACTGCCGGGACGCCGGATGGGTTCCGCGAGGCGGCTATTCCGCGATCAACTGAACAGGTGCCCTACCACCCCGGCGGAGGCCGGGGCCCAATTGGGGGACGGTTATGACGGAGGACGGCGCTCCGTTACTACGACCTTTCCAATTGGGCCCCGGCCTTCGCCGGGGTGGTGTTCGGTGCCTACCGCGCCACGACTTTCGCCTCGATCGCATCCCAGATCATGCCGGCGACATCGGTCCCATCGAACTTCTCGATCGCCACGATCCCCGTCGGCGACGTCACGTTGATCTCGGTCAGCCAGGTGCCGCCGATCACGTCGATCCCGACGAACAGCAACCCGCGCTTCTTCAGCTCCGGCCCGAGCACCGCACAGATCTCGCGCTCCTTGTCGGTCAGTTCGGTCTTCTCCGCCGAGCCGCCGACCGCGAGGTTCGACCGGATTTCGCCTTCACCCGGCAGCCGGTTGATCGCGCCCGCGACTTCGCCGTCGATGAGCACGATCCGCTTGTCGCCCTTCGCGACGTCGGGAAGGAACGCCTGCACCATGTGCGGCTCTCGCCACGTCATGTTGAAGACCTCCATCAGCGCCGACAAATTGGCACCGTCCGACTCGACCTTGAAGATCGCCTTGCCGCCATTGCCGTGGAGCGGCTTGATGACGATCGCGCCGTGCTCGGCGAGAAACTTTCGCGCTTCGTCGAGCGAGCGCGTCACTAGCGTGGGCGGCATGAACTGGGGATAGTCGAGCACGAACACCTTTTCGGGCGCGTTCCGGACCTGCGCGGGATCGTTCACGACGAGCGTCTTGTCGGCGATCCGCTCGAGCAGATGCGTCGCGGTGATGTAGCCGAGATCGAACGGGGGATCCTGGCGCATCAGCACGACGTCGGCCTCGTCGCCAAGGTCGAGGTTCACGGGTTCGCCGACGCTGAAATGATCGCCGACGACGCGCTGCACGGTAACCGGATGCGCCTTCGCCCAGACCCGGCCGTCGCGGTAGTTCAAATCCTCGGCCGAGTAATGGAAGAGCTGATGGCCCCGGTCCTGCGCGGACAACATCAGCGCGAACGTCGAGTCGCCGGCGATGTTGATGCTGTCGAGCGGGTCCATCTGGACGGCGACGGTGAGGCTCATGCGTCTTCCTTCTGTTCGGTCGAGCGCATGTAGGCGCGGGCGGGCGCGAAGTCATCGGGTGACGTCGTTTCAATCAGCTCCGTCATCCTGACGAAAGTCAGAACCCAGAGCCATGAAGGATGCCCTCAATTACCCTGGGTCCTGACTTTCGTCAGGATGACGGAAGCTTTGCGGGTTGCTACCCGATCCAGGCATTCTCGATGTGCCGCGGCCGCGTACCCGGCGCGAGCAGGATCACGTCGACGCGAATGTCGTCGCCCGGCCCGGCATAGCGCGACATCAGATATTCCGCCGCCGCCGCGACGCGGGCGAGGCGGCGTTCGTCGATCGCAAAGTCGAGTTCTGCGGCGGTCGCGCGGGTCTTGACCTCGACGAAGGCGATCAGGTTTCCCTTTCGCGCTACGAGATCGACCTCCCCAGCGGGCGTGCGGACCCGGCGATCGAGTATACTCCACCCCTTCAGCCGCAGCCACCACCCCGCCAGCCGCTCGCCGCGACGCCCGGCAATCTCTGCGGAACGGCGGTCACGCATGCCTGCTCCCATCCCTGAAAGGGAGGGGTTGGGGGTGGGTTGGCCGATTGGCTGTTGCTGCGGACCCCAAGCAGCCGACCCACCCCCGTCCCCTCCCTTCCAGAGAGGGGGGAAGAAGGGCGATCACCCTTTTTCCGCCTTCAGTTCCAGCGCCCGCGCGTAAAGCGCCTTCCGGTCGAGGCCGAGTTTCTTCGCGACTTCGCTTGCGGCTTGGCCAGTGGACAGGCGGGTGAGCGCTTCGGTCAACGCCGCATCCCCATCCTCCACGCTCGCCGGCGGCGCCTCGCCCGGCGGCGCCACGACGATCACGATCTCCCCACGAGGCGGCGCGTCCGCATACCGTTCGGCCAAAGTTGAGAGCGTCCCCGTCACCGCTTCCTCGAACTTCTTGCTGATCTCGCGCGTCACCGCCGCCTCGCGGTCGCCGAGCCCTTCCAGCAGCGCCGCCAGACACGCCCCCAACCTTGGCCCCGACTCATACATCACGAGAGTCGCGCGAATGGTGGCAACCTCCGCGATCGCCTCCGCCCGCGCATGCATCTTCGACGGCAGGAACCCCACGAACAGGAACCGGTCGGTCGGCAGCCCCGCCAGCGTCAGCGCCGCCACCGCTGCGCACGGCCCCGGGATCGTCACCACCAGATGCCCCGCCGCGCGCGCATCACGCACCAGCTTGAACCCCGGATCCGAAATCAGCGGCGTCCCCGCATCCGATACCAAAGCCACCGCCTGCGTCGCCATCCGCGCGATCAGCGCCGGTCGCACGCCCTCCGCACTGTGGTCGTGATACGGCACCATCGGCGTCTTCGTGCCGATGTGACGGAGCAGCCCGGCGGTCACGCGGCTGTCCTCTACCGCGATCACGTCGGCGCGGCGGAGGATGTCGGCGGCGCGCGGCGACAGATCGCCAAGATTGCCGATCGGGGTCGCGACGATGTAGAGGCCGGGATCGAGAAGAGTTTCAGGGTTCATGGGGACGGTCATGGCAGACGCGACGACGATAGGGCAATCCGGCCCGCTTTCGATGGGCACATTCGGGCGATGGGCGACGCTTGCCGCGGCGTGCCTGCTCGGCGCGTGCCAGACGATCGTCCCGCGCGGCCCCGTCGAGCCGTCGCGGCAGCGCCCGACCACGCGCCCGGTCGATCGTCCCGATATCGGTGTCGAGACCGGCATCCCGCGTGATGTCGAGCGCAACCGCGTCGCGCTGCTCGTGCCGCTGTCGGGCAGCAATGCGGGCGTCGGCACCTCGATCGCCAACGCGACGATGCTGGCCTTGCTCGACACGCAGAACCAGCGCGTCCGGATCACCAACTACGACACCGCGACCGGTGCCGCCGCCGCCGCCCAGCGCGCGATCGCGGAAGGCGCGCAGCTGATCCTGGGGCCGCTGCTCGCCGACGACGTTCGCGCGGTCGCACCGATCGCGCGCGCCGCGAACATCCCGGTGCTGAGCTTCTCCAACGATCTCGGCGTCGCGGGCAACGGCGCGTATCTGATGGGCTATGTCCCGACCCAGTCGATCGCGCGCGTCGTCGATTTCGCCAAGGAGCGCGGCGTCAGCAACTTCGCCGGCCTCGTCCCCAACGGGTTGTACGGCGAGCGCGCCTCGACCGCGTTCCTCCGCGCGGTCGAAGGCGCGGGTGGCCAGGTCGTCTCGCTCCAGACCTACGCGCGCGGTCCCGGCGGCATATCCGGTGCGGTCACGCGGCTTGCGGCGAAGGCGCCTTATGACGCGGTCCTGATCGCCGACGGTGGCGCCACCGCAGCCTCGGCGGCGGCGATGGTCAAGCGCGGCGGCGGTGCGTCTACGCGCATACTCGGCACCGAACTCTGGAATTCCGACACCAGCATCGCCGCCAAACCCGCACTGTCCGGCGCCTGGTACGCCAGCGTCTCGGACACGCTGTACCGCCAATACGCCGCCAAATACCGCGCACGCTTCGGCGCCGGGCCATATCGCCTGTCGAGCCTCGGCTATGATTCGGTCCTGCTGACGGTCCGCATCGCCCGCGACTGGAAGCCCGGCACGCCGTTCCCGGTCAACCGTCTGCGCGACGGCGACGGCTTCGCCGGCATCGACGGCGCGTTCCGCTTCGGCCGCGACAACGTTGCCGAGCGCGCGCTGGAAGTGAAGGAAATCCGCGGCGGCACGACCACGGTGGTCTCGCCCGCGCCGGCCGGGTTTGGGAAGTAGCATCTTCCCCCCTCCCTGGAAGGGAGGGGTAGGGGGTGGGTCGGCCAATTGGCTATCGACGTGCCCGCCCCATACCGACCCACCCCCGGCCCCTCCCTTTCAGGGAGGGGGGAAGAATAATGCAGCCGCCTAGGCGGTGACGATTTCCGGCAGGATCGCGTCGAGGAGTAGCGCGCCGGCTTCGGTAACTCGCAGCCGTCCCGGCGTGTGGGCAATCAGCTCCAGCTCCTCCAACCGCGCCACGGCCGCCAGATCGACCGGCACAATACCCGCGTTCAGCGCCGTGATCCGGTCCAGATCCACCCCCTCCGCCAACCGCAACCCCATCAGCAAAGCCTCGGTCGCCCGCGTCGAGGGCGTGAGCGGATCCTCGACCTCCATCCCGTGGCCGTTGCGCTCGATCGCCGCCAGCCAGTTCTCCGGCTTCTTCCGCCGCACCGTCGCCAGCCCGCCACGCCGGCCATGCGCGCCCGGGCCGATCCCGGCATAATCCTGATACCGCCAGTAAGCGAGGTTGTGACGGCTTTCCGACCCCGGCCGCGCATGATTCGACGTCTCGTACGCTGGCAAACCCGCCGCCGCGGTGTCGGCGCGTGTCGCCTCGAACAGATCGGCGGCGGAGTCGCCGTCCGGGATCACGATCCGCCCGGCCAAGGCCTCGGTCGCGAACCGCGTGCCGGCCTCGATCGTCAGCTGATACAGCGAGAGATGTTCCGTCCCCAGGCTCAGCGCGCGCGCGAGTTCCGCACGCCAGTCGTCGAGCCGCTGGCCGGGGAGCGCATAGATCAGGTCGAAACTCACGCGGGGAAACACACTCTGCGCGGTGGCAAGCGCCGCCTGTCCCTCGTTCACGTCATGGGCGCGCCCGAGAAACTTCAGCGCCTGATCGTCGAGCGATTGTAGCCCGAGCGATACCCGGTTCACGCCAGCGCGCGCCAAATCTGCAAACCGTGCCGCCTCGACCGAGGACGGGTTCGCCTCCAGCGTGATCTCTATTCCCTCGGCGAATCCCCAAGCCTTCTCCGCCGCATCCAGCACCGCGGCTACCGTAGACGGCGGCATCAGCGAAGGTGTGCCACCGCCGAAGAAGATTGACTGCAACTTCCGCCCCGGCAACACCCGTGCCTCATGCGCGAGGTCGACCAGCAGCGCATCCCGCCATGCCGCCTGGTCCACCTCCTCGCGAACATGGCTGTTGAAATCGCAATACGGGCATTTCGACACGCAGAACGGCCAATGCACGTAGAGCGCGAGGTCGCTTGCGGAATCAGAGCGGGGGCTTGGTGTTTCGAAGACGGGCATTATCTCGCGCATATGGTCGCACGGGGCGGCCGAAGGAAGCGCAATGACGGCACGGATGGGTTTGGCGATCGCCGGGGCGTTGTTGCTGGCAGGTTGCGCGCAGGGGCCGGAGCGGGTCGTCGAGCGTCGCGACACGATGGCGCCGGCACCGCGCGGGCCAAGCCTGCTCAAAACCGCGATGATGGACGGCCACAACGCCGCGCGCGCCGCCGTCGGCGTGGCGCCGCTCACCTGGAGCGACACGCTGGCGACCACCGCGCGCGCCTATGCCGAGGAACTGGCGCGCACCGGCAAATTCGCGCACGCCCCGCAACCCCAGGGCATGTCGCGCGAAGGCGAGAATTTGTGGACCGGCACGCGCTACGCCTATGCGTATCCCGAGATGATCGGGCATTGGGTCGCCGAGAAGCGCGACTTCATCAACCAGCCGACCCCCGGGTTCAGCCGCACCGGCAAGTTCGAGGACGTTGCGCACTATACCCAGATCGTCTGGCGCGGCTCGACCCAGGTCGGTTGCGCGATGGCAAGCAACACGACCGACGACTATCTCGTGTGCCGCTACTCGCCCCCCGGCAACGTCTTCGGCGAGCGTACTTATTGATCCAGGATAAGCTGTTAGTATGATCTCAGTCGTACTTTCTTAAGCGGTAATCCACTAGCTTGCCTTGATGAAATCAGTAACCAAACCCGATGGCTCTCGGTCCGGTGGCTGCGTCGGATGCCGTGACGGTGCCGGCCTGTCGTTCGCCTTTTCGATGGCGTTCCAGCCGATTGTGGACGTCGAGACGGAGACCGTCTTTGCGTACGAGGCGCTGGTGCGCGGGCCCGAAGGCCAGTCGGCGGCGAGCGTTCTAGGTCAGGTCGATCCGGCGAACCTCTACGCGTTCGACCAGCAATGCCGGGTACGCGCGATCGAGGCATCGGTGAAGGCCGGGTTGCTCGATACGTCGGCGCGACTGTCGATCAATTTTCTCCCGAACGCCGTGTATTCACCCGCCGCGTGCATCCAGTTGACGTTGAAGACCGCGGCTGCGGTCGGGATGCCGACCGACCGGCTGATCTTCGAGTTCACCGAGAACGAGGAGATGCTCGATCCCACGCATGTCGCGAACATCATCGCGACCTATCAGAAGATGGGTTTCGGCACCGCGCTCGACGATTTCGGGGCAGGGCATGCGGGGCTGAACCTGCTCGCGCGGTTCCAGCCGGATATCATCAAGCTCGACATGGAGCTGATCCGCGACATCGACACGAGCCTGCCGCGGCGGATGATCGTCGAGGGCATGCTGAAGATGTGCGCCGGGCTGGGGATCGCGGTGATCGCCGAGGGCGTCGAGACCGAAGGTGAGTACGACGCTCTGCGCGCGCTGGGAGTGCGGTACATCCAGGGGTATCTGCTGGCGAAACCGGCGTTCGAGGCGTTGCCGGCGGTGAATTGGCCTAAGAAGCAGGCGCTGGCAGTCTGAACCACACCTCCTCCGTCATCCTGACGAAAGTCAGGATCCAGAGCCATCAAGGGCAACGCCCATTACCCTGGGTCCTAACTTTCGTCAGGGTGACGGGACGGCGAGGGGGCTCCCCCGCCGCGACGTTCAGAACACCGCAGCTTCCAGCAGCTTGAATGCCTCGTTGCGATGGCTGATCGCGTTCTTCGTTTCGTGCGGAAGTTCGGCGTAGGTCTGGTCGTAGCCGAGCGGCACGAACACCGGGTCGTAGCCGAACCCGACATTGCCGCGCGGCGGCCAGACGAGCGTCCCCTCGGCGCGGCCCTCGAACCATTCGACATGACCGTCGGGCCACGCGAGCGCGAGCACGCTGACGAAATGCGCGCCGCGGGTGACGTCGGGGCCCTTCGCGACCACCGCGTCCTCGACCTTCTGCATCGCCATCATCCAGTCGCGACCGTTCGGCGTTTCCGCCCAGTCGGCGGTGTAGACGCCCGGGTCACCACCCAGCGCATCGACGCAGAGCCCGCTATCGTCGGCGAGCGCGGGGTAGCCCGACAGGTCCGCCGCCGAGCGCGCCTTCAGTTCGGCGTTCGCGAAGAAGGTCGTGCCCGTCTCGATCGGCTCCGGCAAATCGAGCTCGGCGGCGGAGACGACTTCGAGGCCCCGTCCTTCGAGCAACGCGGCGATCTCGCGGACCTTGCCCTTGTTGTGGCTGGCGATGACCAGCTTGCCGGGTGCGAGCTTGCGGATCGCCTGCGGCTCCTTGCCCTCGCCGCTCACTTGGCGACTGCCTTGGCCTGGGCCGCGAAGATGTCCGTGCAGCCGATCCGCGCGAGGCGAAGCAGGCGGAGCAAAGCTTCCTCGTCATAGGTCGCGCCCTCGGCGGTCGCCTGCGCCTCGGCGATGTTGCCGTTTTCGAGCAGCACGAAGTTCGCATCCGCATCCGCGCCCGAATCCTCGATATAGTCGAGGTCGAGCACCGGATTGCCCTGGTAGATGCCGCAGCTGATCGCCGCGACCTTCTGCGTCAGCGGGTCAGCGGTCAGCTTGCCGCTCGCCAGCAGGCCGTCGATCGCGAGCCGCAGCGCGACCCAGCCGCCCGAGATCGATGCGGTGCGCGTGCCGCCGTCGGCCTGGATCACGTCGCAATCGATCACGATCTGGCGCTCGCCGAGCAGCTTCAGGTCGACGACCGCGCGAAGCGACCGCCCGATGAGCCGCTGGATTTCCTGCGTGCGGCCCGACTGCTTGCCCTTGGCGGCCTCGCGGTTGTTGCGCGTGTTGGTGGCGCGCGGGAGCATGCCGTATTCGGCGGTCACCCAGCCTTCGCCCTTGCCGCGCATGAACGGCGGCACCTTTTCTTCGACGCTGGCGGTGACGAGCACTTTGGTGTCGCCGAAGCCGATCAGGACGGAGCCCTCGGCATGCTTGGTGAAGCGCGGCTCGATCGTGATCGCACGCATCTGGTCTGGGGCGCGGCCGGATGGGCGCATAGTCGGTGTCCTAACGGAAGTGAGTGGTTGCCCGCTGCCTAGCCTTTCGTTTCCGTGCTCGCCAGCCCAACCACCGCCGTCATCCTGACGAAAGTCAGGACCCAGGGTAACCGAACGGCGTCCTGTGTGGCTCTGGGTCCTGACTTTCGTCAGGATGACGGGTGGGGGTGAGGCGGGGCGGGTCGCATTCCCCCCTTTGTCCGTCCGTCGATCCGCCCTAGATCAAAGCGATGGCCACGCCCCCCGTCACCGAACTAACCGATCGCGCGCGCGACATTTTTCGTGCGGTGGTCGACAGCTATCTCGCCAGCGGCACGCCGGTCGGGTCGAAGACGATCGCGCAGCTGACGGGTCTGAGCCTCTCGCCCGCCTCGATTCGCGGCGTGATGGGTGAGCTGGAGGGGCTGGGGTTGCTCGCCAGCCCGCATACCAGCGCCGGCCGGATGCCGACCGACCGCGGGCTTCGTCTGTTCGTCGACGGCATGATGCAGGCGATGGAGCCCTCGTTCGAGGAGCGTCAGACGATCGAGGCGCGCGCCGGCGTCGGTGGCCCGGTCGAGGAGGCGCTCGCCGCGACCACGCTCGCGCTCTCCGGGCTGTCGGCGTGCGCAGGGCTGGTGATGGTGCCCAAGCGCGAACTCAAACTCCGCCAGATCGCGTTCGTCGCGCTGTCGCCGGAGCAGGCGCTGGCGGTTCTGGTCAGCGAGGATGGTTCGGTCGAGAACCGCGTGATCGCGCTGCCCAAGGGCATGTCGGCGTCCGCGCTGATCGAGGCGGGCAATTACATGTCGGCGACGCTCGGCGGCCTGACGCTGGCCGAAGCGCGCGGCCGGATCGAACGCGAGCTGACGGATGGACAAGCGGCACTGGACGGCGCGGCGCGGACGTTGGTCGAGCGCGGGATCGCGGTGTGGAGCGAGGATGCGGATCGCCGCCCGGTGCTGATCGTGCGCGGGCAGGGGCGGTTGATCGATGCCGCCGCCGCGGCCGATCTCGACCGCGTTCGCGACCTGCTCGACGATCTTGAGGGAAAGCAGGAAGTCGCATCGCTTCTAGACAGTGCGCGGGCCGGCGATTCGACCCGGATTTTCATCGGTGCGGAGACCAAATTGTTCGCTTTGTCAGGGTCTTCGGTCATCGCGCGACCGTTTCGAGGTCTCGACGGCCGGGTAGTCGGGGTTGTCGGTGTCATAGGCCCCACGCGGTTGAACTATGCGCGCGTCGTGCCCATGGTGGATTTCACGGCTGCAACGCTCGCCCGGTTGATGGGTTGAGCCGGCCTCAAACATAGGGAACATCATGTCCGATACCGATCAGAACGCTCCTGCCGACCTGCGCGAAGAAACCGCTGAAGACGCGCCGGAAGTCGCTGCGAACGACCGCGTCGCCGAGCTCGAGAACCAGCTGGCGGAAGCCAAGCAGAACGTCCTGTACGCTCAGGCCGAGATCCAGAACGTTCGCCGCCGCGCCGAGAAGGAAGCGCAGGACGCCCGCGCCTATGCCGCGACGGCGTTCGCACGCGACGTGCTGTCGGTTGCCGACAACCTCGCTCGCGGCCTGTCGGCGATCCCGGCGGACCTGCGCTCGGACGAGAAGATGAAGGGGCTCGTTACTGGCCTCGAAGCGACCGGTCGCGAGCTGGAGAGCGTGTTCCAGCGCCACGGCATTACCAAGATCGTCTCGGAGGGCCAGATGCTCGACCCGAACAAGCATCAGGCGATGATGGAAATTCCGAGCGACCAGCCTGCGGGCACGATCGTCCAGGAAATGCAGGTCGGCTACATGATCAAGGACCGCCTGCTACGCCCGGCCATGGTCGGCGTCGCCAAGGCTGGGTGATCCTCCCCGGAACGGGGAGGGGGACCGCCACGCGCTTGCGTGGTGGTGGAGGGGGCTCTCCTCCCGAGTACTATCTGCGGCCGGGCACGTTTACGTCGAGCGGAGCGCCCGCGGCACGCCTCCTCCACCAGCTGCGCTGGTCCCCCTCCCCTTGCAGGGGAGGAATTGAGAGATGCACATGAATCAGAACCTCACCGCCGATCGCCAGACCTTCGTCACGCATCTCGAATGCTCGATCACCGGCGAGCGGTATGAGGCGGATCGGCTTCATGGGCTTTCGCGTGCGGGGCGGCCGTTGCTCGTCCGCTACGACCTCGACGCAGTGCGGTCCGAGATCTCGCGCGACACGATCGAGGCGCGGCCGACGGACCTGTGGCGGTGGCGCGAACTGCTTCCCGTTCGCCACACATCCAACATCGTCAGCCTCGGCGAGATCGAGACGCCACTCGTGCCGCTGACGAAGTCGGGCGGCCCCAACGTCCTCGTGAAGGACGAAGGCCGCCTCCCGACCGGCTCCTTCAAGGCGCGAGGCCTCGTCATGGCCGTCGCGATGGCGAAGGAACTCGGCGTCACGAAGATCGCGATGCCGACCAACGGCAATGCGGGCGCGGCGCTGGCAGCTTACGCCACCCGCTGCGGGATCGAGACGATCGTGTTCTGCCCCGACGACACCCCCGAGATCAACGTCCGCGAGATCGCGATGCAGGGCGCGCGGGTCTGGCGGGTCAACGGGTTGATCGACGATTGCGGCGCGATCGTCGGCAAGGGCGCCGCGGAAGGCCGCTGGTTCGATTTCTCGACGCTGAAGGAGCCCTATCGGATCGAGGGCAAGAAGACGATGGGGCTCGAACTCGCGGCGCAGTTCGGCTGGAAACTGCCGGATGCGATCTTCTATCCGACCGGCGGCGGCACCGGGCTGATCGGGATGTGGAAGGCGTTCGACGAACTGGAAAAGCTCGGCTGGATCGGCTCGGAGCGGCCCAAGATGTTCGCGGTGCAGGCGAGCGGCTGCGCACCGATCGTGCGCGCGTTCGAGGCGGGCGAGGAGCATGCCGAGCGTTGGGAGGATGCGAGCACCGTCGCGGCCGGCATTCGCGTGCCGAAAGCGGTCGGCGACTTCCTGATCCTCCGTGCAGTGCGGGAGTCGGGCGGGCAGGCGCTCGCGGTCGGCGATCCCGCGATCCTGAAGGCGGTGGACGCGGCGGCGAAGCAGGACGGCTTGCTGCTATGCCCGGAGGGCGGCGCGACGCTGGCGGCGTATCATCAGGCGCTGAACACCGGGCTGGTCGACGAGGATGACAAGGTCGTTCTTTTCAACTGCGCGACCGGACTGAAATATCCGATGCCGGAAGCACCGCAAGCGCTTGATAGAACACGACCTATCGATTTCGACGCGCTGTAAACCGCGGATTTCTGCCGATATGGTGGGTCGAGATCTACCAGATCGGTGGTTGAAATTGATCCATGTTGTCTGCAACGGGGCGCCCTTCTTTACAAAAGGGGTCTTCAATGCAGAAAATCGTTCAGGTCGTTTGCGTCGTGCTCATCGCTGCGGCGGTGATGTTCGGCGGGCGTTGGTACATGTACGTCGCGCGCGGTTCGAGCCCGTATGACGAGGTCGGTATCGCGCTGAACGGCTATGCGCCGGGCCCGATGCGCGCCTGGGGCTGCCACAAGATGCAGGCACGCTTCCCGGGGCAATTGCCGCCTTACGGGTGCGCCGGGCCGGATGGCCGCAGCTGGCTCTAACGCCCCACCCGTCGTGAAACCACACCCGTCATCCTGACGAAAGTCAGGACCTAGAGTAACTCAGCGCGCCGACCGTGGCTCTGGGTCCTGACTTTCGTCAGGATGACGGGGTGTATCAGGTTGACGGGGTGCGTCAGGCAGACATTAACGGCGTAAAAGGCAGCACCGTCTCATACTGCTCAAGCGGCGGCGCCCCCGCCACCTTCGCTCCCGCACGCAGCAGGAAAGCATGCCGCACGATCTCGCCCTGCTGCTCGATCCCGTACCGATGCAACGCCACCCCCGGCCGGAACGCATAGTCGTACCGGCACCACGGATGCCGCGCCAATGGCAGGAACACACCCCGCTGGTGCTGCCAGATGTGCGTCATCTCATGGATGAACAGCCCCTGCAGCGTCAGGTGCGCATGCGCGAAGTCGTCGCACCACAGGTCGCCCTTGGGATGGAAGTGGATGCACCCGCGCGGCGCCATCACCGTGTCGCGCGGCTGGAAGAACGCCCATTTACGCCGCGCCAAGCTCACCTGCGTATAGTCGATCGCGCCCCCGAACACCGACGCCGCAAGCGCCGTCTCGCCCTCGGTCAGCGCACGCTTCACTTCGCCGTCGCAGTCCCCGCTGGAGCCCCCGCCGCGACAACGTTTGCGTTGCCCAGGATCCGCGTCCCGTCCGCAAACGCGAACGTCAGCATCGCCCGCGCGCCCGGCTTGATTCCCGGGTTCATGTTGAACAGCATCACGTGCCGCCCGCCCGGCGCGAACGCGACGTCCGTGTTCGCCGGGATCTCGACGCGCGCAAGCGGCGCCATCAAGGTCACGCCGTCCTTCGCCATCGTCTCGTGCATCTCGGCCTTGATCGCGACATCGGTGGTGACCGAGATCAGCGTCGCCGGGGTCGGCCCGCCGTGCACCGTGAAATACGCCGCCGCAGGGCGTCCCGTCACCGCGCCCAGCCGGATATAGGCGCCGTCGACCGACAACTCCTTGGGCTGCGAACACGACGCCAGTGCCATCGCGGCAACACCCAGTCCGAAAACGATACGCATAGGTTACTTTTCTCCGGGCGCTGCCTCTTGCGCATCCTATGACCCATACAATCTTGCGGCAAGCGCGAGGCCACCTATATCGCGCCCATCATCAGAAAGGTTCCGCTGCCGTAACGGGGTGGAACCGGTTTCGTATTTCGTTTCAAGTGAGGGGCTAATCAGAACTCATGGCTAAAGTAATCGGTATCGATCTCGGCACGACCAACAGCTGCGTTTCCGTCATGGAAGGCGGCAAGCCCAAGGTCATCGAGAATTCCGAGGGCGCGCGCACCACGCCGTCGATCGTCGCCTTCGCCAAGGATGGCGAGCGGCTGGTCGGCCAGCCGGCCAAGCGCCAGGCAGTGACGAACGGCGACAACACCATCTTCGCGGTGAAGCGCCTGATCGGCCGTCGCTTCGACGATCCGATCACCAAGAAGGACACCGAGCTGGTCCCGTACAAGATCTCGCGCGGGCCGAACGGTGACGCATGGGTCTCGGCGGGCGGCAAGGATTATTCGCCGTCGCAGATCAGCGCCTTCACGCTTCAGAAGATGAAGGAAACCGCTGAGTCGTATCTCGGCGAGACGGTCACGCAGGCGGTCATCACCGTGCCGGCCTACTTCAACGATGCCCAGCGTCAGGCGACCAAGGACGCCGGCCAGATCGCAGGTCTCGAAGTGCTGCGCATCATCAACGAGCCGACGGCTGCGGCGCTGGCCTACGGCCTCGACAAGCAGGACGGCAAGACGATCGCGGTCTACGATCTCGGCGGCGGCACGTTCGATATCTCGGTGCTGGAAATCGGCGACGGCGTGTTCGAGGTGAAGGCCACCAACGGCGACACCTTCCTCGGCGGTGAGGATTTCGACAACAAGATCGTCCAGTATCTCGCCGACGAGTTCAAGAAGGCCGAGGGCATCGACCTCGCCAAGGACAAGCTGGCGCTGCAGCGTCTGAAGGAAGCGGCCGAGAAGGCGAAGATCGAGCTCAGCTCGGCGCAGTCGACCGAGGTCAACCTGCCCTTCATCACCGCGGACCAGAACGGCCCGAAGCATCTGGTGAAGTCGATCACCCGCGCCGACCTCGAGAAGATGGTCGAGGACCTGGTCAAGCGTACGCTCGAGCCGTGCCGCAAGGCGCTCGCCGACGGTGGCCTGAAGCCCGAGGATATCTCGGAGGTCGTGCTCGTCGGCGGCATGACGCGCATGCCGCGCGTCCGTGAAGTCGTGAAGCAGTTCTTCGGCAAGGAGCCGCACACCGGCGTCAACCCGGACGAGGTCGTCGCGATGGGCGCCGCGATCCAGGCTGGCGTGCTGCAGGGCGACGTCAAGGACGTGCTGCTGCTCGACGTGACGCCGCTGTCGCTCGGCATCGAGACGCTGGGTGGCGTGTTCACCCGGATGATCGATCGCAACACGACGATCCCGACCAAGAAGTCGCAGACCTATTCGACCGCGGACGACAACCAGGGCGCGGTGACGATCCGCGTGTTCCAGGGCGAGCGCGAGATGGCGGCCGACAACAAGATGCTCGGCAATTTCGATCTCGTCGGCATTCCCCCCGCACCGCGCGGCGTGCCGCAGATCGAGGTCACGTTCGACATCGATGCGAACGGTCTCGTCAGCGTCTCGGCCAAGGACAAGGGCACCGGCAAGGAGCAGCAGATCCGCATCCAGGCATCGGGTGGCCTGTCGGACAACGACATCGACCAGATGGTCCGCGATGCGGAGACCTTCGCCGAGGAGGACAAGAAGCGTCGTGCGGGAGCCGAGGCGAAGAACAACGCCGAGTCGTTGATCCACACGACCGAGCGTCAGCTTGCCGACAACGGCGACAAGGTCGACGACGCGCTCAAGACCGAGATTCAGGCTGCCATCGACGCGACCAAGGCTGCGGTCGAGAGCGGCGATGCGGACGCGATGACCGAGAAGAGCACTGCGCTCGCCCAGGTTGCGATGAAGCTCGGCCAGGCGATTTACGAGAAGCAGGCCCAGGCGGACGCTTCGCCGTCGGCCGACGGTGACGCGGCGAAGAAGGACGACGACGTCGTCGACGCCGAGTTCTCGGAAGTCGACGACAACCCGAAGGCGTAACCGAAACTCCCTCTCCCCAGGGTCCCATGAAAGTAATACTTTCATGGGTTCCCGGTCGGGGAGAGGGCCGGGGTGAGGGGCAGTTCCGCGCGCTGCCGTGTGGAACTGCCCCTCACCCAACCCTCTCCCCGGAGGGGAGAGGGCTAAGAGGGCCGCTATGAGTACCCAGACAGATTATTACGAACTGCTCGAATGCGAGCGGACCGCGGATGCGGGGACGATCAAGTCGTCCTACCGCAAGCTCGCGATGAAGTATCACCCCGACAAGAACGCCGGCTGCAAGGATTCCGAGGCGCAGTTCAAGGCGGTCAGCGAGGCGTACGAGTGCCTCAAGGATCCGCAGAAGCGCGCGGCCTATGATCGCTTCGGCCACGCCGCCTTCCAGAACGGCGGCGGGGGTGGCGGCGGCGCGCAGGATTTCGGCGGCTTCAGCGACATCTTCGAGAGCGTCTTCGGCGAGTTCATGGGCGGTGCACAGCGCGGCGGCGGTCGCTCGGCGGCGCGACGCGGCGCTGACCTGCGCTACGACATGGAAGTCTCGCTCGACGAAGCGTTCCACGGCAAGGCGACCGAGATCACGGTCGACGTGTCGGCGCTCTGCGACACCTGCGACGGCTCGGGCGCCAAGGCCGGGACCCGCGCGAAAACCTGCCAGCATTGCGGCGGCCACGGGAAAGTCCGTGCGCAACAGGGCTTCTTCGTCGTCGAGCGCGCTTGCCCGGTCTGCAACGGCGCCGGCGAAGTCATCGCCGATCCGTGCCCCGATTGCCGCGGCGAAGGCCGTGTCGACAAGACCAAGACCCTCTCGATCAACGTCCCCCCGGGCGTCGACGAAGGCACGCGGATTCGCATGTCGGGCGAGGGCGAGGCGGGCGCCCGTGGCGCGCCAGCCGGCGATCTCTACATCTTCCTGCACGTGACCAAGCACAACCTGTTCGAACGCGAGGGCACGACGTTGTTCGCACGCGCACCGATCAGCTTCACGGTCGCGTCGCTCGGCGGTTCGCTCTCGATCCCCGGCCTCGACGGTCGCACGCACGAGATCAAGATCCCCGCCGGTATCCAGTCGGGCAAGCAGCTTCGCCAGCGCGGCGCCGGCATGCCGGTGTTGCAGGGCCGTGGCCACGGCGACCTCGTCGTCCAGATCGACGTCGAAACCCCCACGCGCCTCAGTAACCGCCAGAAGGAACTGCTCGAGATGTTCCGCGAGACCGAGACGGGCGACGAATGCCCGGCGAGCCAGGGCTTCTTCGCCAAGCTGAAGGGCGTATTCGCCGGGGAATAGGGCAAACACGGGCCGACGGTGACGTCGGCCCAACCATAGCGAAGTGCATATCCAACTCCGTCCTCCCGCGAAGGCGGGAGCCCAGGGTTGTGGGACGCTGACACCGGCGACATCATGCCCCTGCGTGCTTCTCGTCATCACGGCAAAATCTGATGTCGCGACGAAGCCTTTACCGGGTAGCAAAGCATTGTCGGGTCCTAAAATCTGCATCGGACCATTTGCTTGCGAAATGGATCGGCCGCGCTTGGTGAGAGATCGCGAACTTGGACCCTATGCTACTTAAGTTCGAGCTTGCCTGATCCGCGGCTTCCGCCAGAATGACACCGAACATCGAGGAATGACATGCGCGGACAGGTTTTAGGCGTCGATCCCCGGACGGGCGAAGGGATCGTCGCGGGGCAGGACGGACAGCGCTACCGGTTCGCGCCGGAGGATTGGGCGCATCGCGGCGAACCCGCGATCGGTATCGAGGTTGATTTCGAGGCCGCCAACGACCGCGCTCTCAGCGTCTTCCCGATGCCGACCGCATCGGGCCCGCGTCGTGCGGTGCCGCCCGCGACCGTCGCCCCACCGACCAACGACCGCAACAAATATGTCGCCGCGGTGATGGCGTTCGTCATCGGCACGCTCGGCATCCACCGCTTCTACCTCGGCCGCACCGGCTCCGGAATCATCATGCTGGTTCTCAGCATTACGGTGATAGGCCTCGTCATCAGCGCACCCTGGGCGTTGATCGACATGATCCGTTACCTGATGATGTCGGACGAGGAATTCGCGGCACGCTATCCGTGCAAGCGATAGATATCCGAAGGTCTTGAAACTGCCGGCCTAGCCGCGCCCCCTCGGAAGGGGGCGGGCGGGCCGATGGGTCAGAAGGCGGTGATGACCACCCCGACCACCAGCGCTTGAGCCGCGATCGCCAGCATGGTGCTGGTCACGGTTTCGAACATGCGCATGGGTAGGTCTCCGATGCCGGAACAACATCCGGCAAGCGGGATATGGGCTTAGTTGCGCGTCGTCGCAATTTTGTAACACGTAATCGCAATTGCATTGCGTGCACTTCGGGCGTCGCTGGGAGCTTGGACATCCATAAAGATCCAAGCGGTCTCCCCTCCCTGGAAGGGAGGGGCAGGGGGTGGGTCGGCTTCCACAAGTTCCAGGCGTGGTGGCTCTAGCGGGCCGACCCACCCCCGACCCCTCCCTTTCAGGGAGGGGGAAGGCGCCCCTCAGGCCGCGCCGAACACCCGGGCGAAGATCGTGTCGACGTGCTTCAGATGATAGCCAAGGTCGAACTTGTCCTCCAGTTCCGCATCCGACAGCGTCACTTCCGGATCCACCTTCAGCAGTTCCAGCAGCGACAACGCGCCATCCGAATCCCACACCTTCATCGCGTTACGCTGAACCAGACGATACGCATCCTCACGGCTCACACCCGCCTGCGTCAACGCCAGCAGCACGCGCTGCGAATGGACCAGCCCGCCCATCTTGTTGAGATTCTTCAACATCCGTTCGGGGTACACGACCAGCTTGTCCATCACGCCGGTCAGCCGCGCGAGCGCGAAATCGAGCGTGATCGTCGCGTCCGGCCCGATATAGCGCTCGACCGACGAGTGCGAGATGTCGCGCTCATGCCACAGCGCGACGTTCTCCATCGCCGGCGTCACATACCCACGCACCATCCGTGCGAGACCGGTGAGGTTCTCGGTCAGCACCGGGTTGCGCTTGTGCGGCATAGCCGACGAACCCTTCTGGCCCGGCGAGAAGAACTCCTCCGCCTCGAGCACCTCAGTGCGCTGGAGATGACGCACTTCCGTCGCGAGCCGCTCGATCGAGCTGGCGATCACGCCCAAGGTCGCAAAGAACATCGCATGGCGATCGCGCGGGATGACCTGGGTCGAGACCGGCTCGACCGACAGGCCGAGCTTGCCTGCGACATATTCCTCGACGAACGGATCGATGTTCGCGAACGTGCCGACCGCGCCCGAGATCGCGCAGGTCGCGACGTCCTCGCGCGCCGCCACCAGCCGCGCCCGGTTGCGCGCGAACTCGGCATGCGCCTGCGCGAGCTTCAGCCCGAACGTCACGGGTTCTGCGTGGATGCCGTGGCTGCGGCCGATCGTCGGCGTCATCTTGTGCTCGCGCGCGCGGCGTTCGAGCACCACCAGCAACGCATCCAGATCCGCGATCAGGATGTCACTCGCTTTAGCCAACTGCACGGCCAGGCACGTGTCGAGGACGTCCGACGAGGTCATGCCCTGGTGCATGAAGCGCGCTTCCGGCCCGACATGCTCGGCGACGTTGGTCAGGAAGGCGATAACGTCGTGCTTGGTCTCGCGCTCGATCTCGTCGATCCGGTCGACCTCGAACGCGCCCTTTTCCCAGATCGCGGCGGCCGCTTCCTTGGGCACCACGCCCAACTCGGCGAGCGCATCGGTGGCGTGCGCCTCGATCTCGAACCAGATCTTGAAGCGCGCCTCGGGCGTCCAGATCGCGACCATGTCGGGGCGGGAATAGCGGGGGACCATGGGGTTTCCTCGGGAGCGTGAAGGGTAGGGCGTGTCGCGTGCATAGTGCCCGCGGTTGCACGCGAAACGCGGTAGCAGGACGCAGGGGAAGGTTCAAATACGCGTCGCAAGGTATAAATCCGGCGATGTGAGGCGTACAAAGCGAGTGAGCGGTTCGCGGTGCCGAGTATATCTCAGGCATGATCGCAAAGCTGCTTAGTAGATGCGTAGAACACTACCGGAGAGACGCAATGTTGAAATATGCTATGCTGGCCGGTGCGGCTTTGATTGCTGCGCCCGTATTGGCGCAGACAACCACGACATCCCCGCAGACTTCTCCGTCCAGCGGCGGTGCTGCCGCGGAAGTGCCGCAGTCCGGCACGCCAACCGATGCCGTACCGATGCAGTCCGCCGCGCGCGAGCAACCGGCATCGAGCAGTCAGGTCGCCCAGGTCGTCGACACCGAATTCCCGACCTATGACAAGAACGGCGACGGCAAGCTCAGTGCGGCGGAATTCGGTGGCTGGATGGTCGCGCTGAAAAGCAAGACCGATCCGTCGACCAAGCCCGACGCACCCGACACCAAGAAGTGGGTGTCTGCGGCCTTCACGCAGGCGGATGCCGACAAGAACAAGTCGCTGACCAAGGCCGAGGTCACCAGTTTCCTAACGCAAGGCTGATCGGCCGCGACTGGTTTCAGACGATAGAGGCCGCCGCGTTCATCGCGCGGCCCTTATCCCAGTTACGCCGAAATCGACCCGGTTGCCATCAACGACAGGAACGGGTTGCGGACCGTGTCGGATGCTCCGGTCAGCAGGCGCCGCATGCGGGCATCATACGCATCGACCGGGTCGGTGGCGCGGCGATGCGCCATCGTCCAGCCACCGAACTGGCGTTCGTCGATCGTAACATCGCGTTGTACCGAAAGACCGTAATGCCGCTGATCGTTCAGGATGCGCTCGAAGGTCGAGTCGATGCTGGCGGTCGGTCCCTCGATGACCTGTAGAAACCGTGCGCCGTCCGACCACAATAGGCCGGTTATCCCGTCGACCGCGTTGTTATACCTAGACTGTTCCAATATTGCTACGAGATCGGCCTTGTCGCCGGTAACCGTGCTCGAACTCACATAGAGGATTTGGCGCATCGCGTCTCCGGTCTGTAACTAAGCCGGTTGGATACTATGATGCGTCGGATTGCGTCTTGCTGTGGATCAAGGCGCCTTTCGAGCAGCGTCTTCCTCTGCGAGCCGTGCCTCTTCCAATATCTGTCCCTGCGCCTCTGCCGCGCCATCCAGCAGGCGATCGGACGTTTCCGCCGCTGCATCGGGCGTCAGGGCGAGTGCCACCCCACCCGGACCGCTGACCAGAACTTGGCCCTGTTCTGCAGCCACGGTTGAGGCATGGTCGTGTAGTTTATTGTCCACGTTCGAGGACTCCTTCGCGAAGACAACGAAGATTATCGGGAAAAGGCGCGGCCATGGCCTGTGTTCCCCCGCTATATCTTACTGCCCTAGATCAACCCCCCTAGATCAACCCCCCTTAGATCAACCCCTGCGCGCGCAGGCTGATATGGCCGCCGGTGCCCATTACGATATGGTCGTGCACGGTGATCCCGAGCCGCTTGCCGGCCTCCGCGATCGTCCGCGTGATGTCGATGTCCGCACGGCTGGGGGAGGGGTCGCCACTCGGGTGATTGTGGACGAGGATGATCGACGCCGAACCCAGGTCGATTGCGCGCCGGATCACTTCGCGGACATAGACCGCGGCCTGGTCGATCGAGCCCTTGCTCATCACCTCGTCGCGGATCAGCATGTTCTTGGTATTGAGATGCAGCACGCGGAAGCGTTCGATCGCGTGGTGCGCCATGTCCGCGCGGAGATAGTCGAGCAGCGCCTGCCAATTGGCGAGCACCGGGCGGTCGCTGACGTGCGATTGCAGCAACCGGATCGCCGCGGCGTGCGCGATCTTGATCGCCGCGGTCGAGATTTCGCCCATGCCCTTCACCCGGCCGAGCGCTTCGGCATCCGCGGTAAGGACGCCGCCGATCCCGCCGAACTCGCGCATCAGGGCCTTGGCGAGCGCCTTGGTGTCACCGCGAGGGATGGCGATCGCGAGCAAATATTCGATCAATTCGTGATCGAGCAGCGCGTCGCTGCCGCCTTCGAACAGGCGCTTGCGGAGGCGCCCTCGGTGGCCCTTCAGATCGTCGGTTCCATCGTCCGGTTCGGCCATATCGCGATGCTAGCACATCCACACGCAATTGCATGACGCCCCCGCTCCCGCCTATGCAGAGGCCAGTGCGTGACGGAGTATGCAGGTGAGCGAGACGAGCGAGACGGGGGCCGACCCCGGCCCCCAACCTCGCCGTCCGGCGCCTGTCCGCCGTATCATCCTGATCGTCGCGCTGGTTCTGTTCGCGGCCCTGCTAGCACTATGGTTCGCGCGCAAACCGATCGCGGAGGGGTTCATCGATCGCGAACTGGCGAAGGCCGGGGTGCCTGCGCGGTACGAGATCGCCAACCTCGCGCTAGGTGGCCAGCGGCTGACGAACGTCGTGCTGGGCGATCCGGCGCACCCGGATCTGGTCGCCGACTGGGTCGAGACACGGACCGGAGTCGGGTTGTCGGGCCCGTATCTGGAGGGCGTCCGCGCGGGGAAGGTTCGGCTCCGCGGGCGGCTGATTGACGGCAAGGTCTCGCTCGGCGCGATCGACAAATTGTTGCCGGCATCGTCGGGCAAGCCGTTCTCGCTGCCCGCGCTCGACGTGGCGGTCGCCGATGGGCGAATGCGGCTGGAGACTCCGCAGGGTGTCGTCGGACTAAAGCTCGCCGGATCGGGCAAGCTCGACGACGGTTTCCACGGTACGCTGGCGGCGATCAGCGAGCGGCTCGACATCGGCGGCTGCGTGATCGACCGGTTGGCGGCGACGGTGAAGCTGCGGATCGACGCGGCGAAACCGACGATAACCGGCCCGGTACGCGTGTCGCGGCTCTCCTGCGGCGCAACGCACGCCGATCACATCGTCGCTGACCTCGACGTCGGGCTCTCGGCCGCGCTCGACCGCTGGCAGGGCAAGGCGGCGCTCAAGACCGGGACCGCGCGTACACCGGGCGGCACGTTGGCCGGCGCAAGCGGCACGATCGACTTCACCGGAAGCGCGATGGCGACCACAGGCAAGGCGAACATTGCGGCCAATACCGTTCGCACTACCGAGGGCGGCGCGCGCAGGGTTGCGCTTGCGGGCAGATACCGGATCGGCAAGCAGATCGCGTTCAACGGACGTGTCCAGGCGAGCGGGGCCGCGGTGGCGCAGAAGCGACTCGCAGAACTGAACGCGATCGGCCGTGCGGCCGCGGGAACGCCTGTTGCACCATTGGCAACCGCGGCTGCGAAGGCGATCCAGACGGCTGGCCGCGGATTTGCCGCGGACGCCGACCTGCGCCTGCAGATCGATGGTGGACGCGGCGAGGCAGTGCTGTCCCGTCTCGCGCTCGCCTCCGCCAGCGGTGCGCGCGTGGCGCTAGGCGGCGGGAGCGGGGTCGCGTTCGGCTGGCCGAACGGCGGCGTGCGACTCGACACAATTCTCGCGATGCGCGGCGGCGGCTTGCCTCAGGCGCGTATCTCGCTCGCGCAGGCGAAACCCGGCGCGGCGATCCGCGGCGTTGCCACCATCGCGCCCTATTCGGCTGGTGGCGCGAGCTTGGCGCTGACCCCCGTCACCTTCAGCGCGACGCCGGGCGGCGCGACCTCGATCGCGACCCGAGTCACGCTCGGGGGACCGATCGGCGCGGGCGGCTCGGGCAACCGCGTCGACGACCTGTCGATGCCGGTCGCGGCGCTATGGGACGGTCGCGGGCGGCTGATCGTCAACACCGGCTGCGCGCCGCTCACCGTCCAGCGCCTCGCGATCTCCGGTCTGGTGCTCGATCCGTCGCGGTTGACCTTGTGCCCGGTCGACGGCGCGCTGGTGCAGGTCAATGGCGCGCGGATCAGCGGCGGCGCGAAGATCGCGGCGGCAAAGCTCGGTGGACGACTCGGCACCACGCCGATCACGCTCGCAACCGCCGGCGCGACCGTGCGCCTCGCCGATCGCGGCTTCCGGATCGAGGGCGTGCAGACCCGCATCGGCGCGCCCGAACGCGTCACGCGACTCGATTTCGGCACCATCACCGGCCGCATGACGGGGCAAGGCGTGGCGGGTACGTTCACCGACGGCTCGGGCCAGATCGCCAATGTCCCGCTGTTGCTGGGCGAGGCCGCGGGCGACTGGACGCTGGTCGGCGGCGCGCTCAACCTCACAGGCGCGATGGGCGTATCCGACGCCGCGCCGACCCCCCGCTTCAAGCCGCTCGCGGCGCGCACCGTGACGCTCGCGCTCGTGAACGGCACGATCACCGCCGCCGGCACGCTGTTCGAGCCGACCACCAACACGAAGGTCGCCGACGTAACGCTGGACCACGCACTCGCGACGGGGACGGGCAAGGCCGACCTGACCGTCCCCGCGATCGCCTTCGCCAAGGACAGGCTGCAACCCGACGCGCTTACCCCGCTCACCTTCGGCGTGATCGCCGATGTCAACGGTTCGGTCAGCGGGGAGGGGCACATCGCCTGGAACCCTCAGGGCGTGACGAGCAATGGCGTGTTCCGCACCGCCGGCACCGATCTCGCCGCCGCGTTCGGCCCGGTCACCGGCATCGCGACGGAGATCCGCTTCACCGATCTGCTCAACCTCCAGAGCGCACCGGGGCAGGTGGCGACGATCCGCACGCTCAATCCCGGCATCCCGGTCACCGACGGCACGATCCGCTACCAGACGCTGCCCGGCGCGCGCGTGCAGGTCGAGGGTGGGTCATGGCCGTTCGCCGGCGGATCGCTGACGCTCGACCCGACCCTGCTCGATTTCTCCGCGCCGAAGGAGCGCCGGATGACGTTCCACATCGCCAACATGGCGGCCGACCAGTTCCTCCAACAGTTCGATTTCAAGAATCTCGACGCGACCGGGATCTTCGACGGTGTCCTGCCGATGATCTTCGACGAGAGTGGCGGCCGGATCGAGGGCGGCGACCTGCGCGTCCGGCCCGGCGGCGGCACGCTCGCCTATGTCGGCGATCTCAGCCAGAAGGATCTCGGCATCTGGGCGAACATCGCGTTCCAGGCGCTGAAGTCGCTCCGCTACCAGTCGCTACGCGTCGGCATGAACGGGCCGCTCGCGGGCGAGATGGTGACCGACGTCCGCTTCGCCGGCATCAGCCAGGGGGAGGGGGCTAAGGCGAACTTCATCGTCCGCCGGCTCCAGAAACTCCCCTTCATCTTCAACATCCGCATCAAGGCGCCGTTCCGCGGATTGCTCGACACCGCGCAGAGCTTCTACGATCCGAAGCGGCTGATCGAGCGCAACCTGCCCGCGCTGATCCAGCAGCAGTCGGGGCCGCCCCCTCCCGAACCTCCCCTCATTCAGCCTCCCGCAAGCAGGATCGTGCCATGACCGAAACAGGATTGAAGAAGCTGGAGCAAAGGCCGATCTTGCAAGTGATGAAGACGATCGCTTTTCTGGTGACGACCGCCGCCGCCCTGCCGGGCTGCATCAACGTGTCGGCGCCAGACAAGCCGATCGAGATCAACCTCAACATCAACGTCACGCAGGAAGTGGTCTATCGTCTCGATGGCGAGGCGAAATCGTTGATCCAGCAGAATCCGGGGATATTCTAGAATGAAGACCAAGGTCCTTATGATGGTTGCCGCAGCGGCGGCTCTCGGCGGCCTGTCTGTCGCGGCAACCGCGCAGCGCGATCCGGCCTATGCCGCTGCGCGCGCGGGTGGCGAGGTCGGCGAGCAGCCCGACGGCTATCTCGGCCTGGTCGGGGCCGCGAGCGGTGATCTGCGCGCGCTGGTCAACAACATCAACATCCAGCGCAAGTCGGCCTACACGCAAAAGGCGCAGGCGAGCGGCGCGACGGTCGAACAACTCGCGTTCACCAGCGGCTGTAACCTGATCCTGCAGACCAACCCCGGCGAGAAGTACAAGACCCCGAACGGTGTCTGGAAGACCCGGACGGCCGGCGCGCCCGAACGCGATTCGCGCTGCGTCTGAACCTACTCGGCTCCCCTCCCTGACAAGGGAGGGGCTGGGGGTGGGTAGGCCGCTTGGGGATCGTGACGCCAGCCAACCGGCCGACCCACCCCCAACCCCTCCCTTCCAGGGCGGGGAGAAGAAGATCCGCCCCCGGATTAATGACACCCCTGTCACACCGGTTGACTTGCACCCCCCCCTTTTCTAAACGGACCGCGCCTTGGCGGGATCGCTCGTCGCTGCTTGCTTCCTCCCCGATGCGAAATCAGGTGGAGGAACGTGCGTGGCGGAGATCGAACCCGGACAGGACCCCCAGGGTGTTGAAGATCCGCGACTTTCCGCGCTCGATGAGCGATTGAGAGAGGTCAAGGCTCGGGAAACGCTGGCAAAGGGGCAGAAGGGGGCGGATGCCGAGCGGGGTTACTCGCAAGGCAATCGCGTCATTTCCGCTCTTATCGGGAGTCTCGTCGGCAGTGCGCTGATCGGGTGGTTGATTGACCATTGGTTCGGCACTGGCCCTTGGGGACTGATCGTGCTGCTGTTCCTCGGGATAGCGGTCGCGTTCAGGCAGATCATTCGAATTTCAGGCGAACGCCCGGAGTAACCGGGCGTTTGTCGTATCAAGACGGCAGGGATTCCACGTGGCGGCAGAACAGGGCGGCAAGATCGATCCGATGCACCAGTTCCTGATCGAGCCGGCGTTCGGCTCGCACTGGATCGTAGGTGGCTATGACCTGTCGTTCACCAACTCCGCATTGTGGATGGTGGTGACGCTGGTCGCACTTTGGGCGTTCATGATCGGTGGGATGAAGCGCGAGCTCGTGCCCGGTCGCTGGCAGATGGCGGTCGAGGGCTTCACCGGCTTCATCTCGGGCATGCTCGAGCAGAATGTCGGCCCCGGCGGCAAGCGCTTCGTGCCCTATGTCTTCTCGCTGTTCATGTTCATTCTGTTCGCGAACATCATCGGCCTGTTGCCGTTCGGCATCGTCCCCGGCGTGCATCCGTTCACCGTGACCAGCCACATGACCGTCACCGGCGTGCTGGCGTTGATCAGCTTCGCGATCGTGCTGCTCGTCGGTTTCGGCAAGCACGGCTTCCACTTCTTCTCGCTGTTCGTGCCGAGCGGCACGCCCGCGCTGATGATCCCGTTGATCTTCGTGGTCGAGCTGATGTCGTTCCTGGTGCGTCCGTTCTCGCTCGGTCTGCGACTGTTCGTGGCGATGACCGCGGGGCATATCCTGCTAAAGGTGCTCGCTGCGTTCGTGATCAACGGCATCAACCTGGGCGGGATGTATATCGGTCTGGTGACCGCGCCGAGCATGCTGCTGATGATCGGCATCACGCTGCTCGAGCTGCTGGTCGCCGCGATCCAGGCATACGTGTTCGCGTTGCTGACGTCGGTCTATCTGAACGACGCCGTAAACCTTCACTAAGTTTTCCATTACCTAACTGATTTTCAAAGGGAATTTATCATGGACGTCAACGCAGCAAAGATGATCGGTGCCGGCCTCGCAGCGATCGGCATGGGCCTCGCAGCCCTCGGCGTGGGCAACGTGTTCGCCCAGTTCCTCGCCGGCGCTCTCCGCAACCCGGGCGCAGCCGACAGCCAGCAGGGCCGTCTGTTCATCGGTTTCGCAGCAGCCGAGCTTCTCGGTCTGCTCGCCTTCGTCACCATGATCATCCTGGTGTTCGTCGCCTAACCACTCGGTGATTTGGCCGGGCAACCGCGCCCGGCGGGATTAACGCAGGACAGACCAATGCCCCAGATTGCCCAGATAGCCGCTACCTACGCCTCGCAGATCTTCTGGCTGCTCCTCACCTTCGGGATCCTGTATTTCGGGATCGGCAAGGGAATGGTGCCGAAGATCGTGTCCAACGTGGACTCGCGCGAAGGCCGGATCGCTGGCGATCTGGCGGCAGCGGTTGCTGCCCGTGCGCAGGCCGATACGGTCCAGGCGAACTGGCAGGCCGAAATGGACGCGGCGCGTACCGCGGCGCAGGCCGAGACCGCTGCCGCTGCGAAGCGTGCGGCGACGGCGTTCGAGCAGCAGGTCCATGCGGCCGACGTCGAACTCGCCGAGCGTCTGGGTCATCACGACCTGGCGGTAGCGAACGCAAAGGCCGAGGCTCTCGCGAACCTTCAGGGTGTCGCCGCCGAGGCAGCACAGCAATTGGCCGCCAAGGTCGCAGGGCTCCAGGTCAGCCTGGACGCGGCGAGCGACGCGGTACGCAGGACGACGGCGCATGGCTAATCCAGATTCGGCCGCAAAGGTCATCCACGAAGAGGGCATGGCGCCCGAAGGTGCGATCGACAACCAGGGTTTGCAGGGCCACACGACCGCGCCCGGCGGCGTCGAGCACGTCGCCGATCCGACCGCGCTCGGCCTGACCTCGACCGGCTGGGTCGCGGTGGCGATGATCGTCGTGATCCTGCTGATGATCTGGAAGAAGGTTCCAGGCATGATCGGCAAGATGCTCGACACGCGCATCGCGGGCATCCGCACCCAGCTCGACGAAGCCAAGGCACTCCGTGCCGAAGCCGAAGCTATCCGCACCGAGTACGAGGCGAAGGCCAAGACCGCGCACGTCGAAGCCGAAGCGATGAAGGCCCACGCGCATACCGAAGCCGCGGCGATCATCGCTAAGGCCAAGGCCGGCGCCGAAGACCTCATGACCCGCCGCGCGAAGATGGCCGAGGACAAGATCGCCGCTGCCGAACGCGCCGCGATCGCCGAAGTCCGTGCGCGGGCTGCCGATGCTGCGGCGAAGGCTGCCGGTATCCTGATCGCCGAGCACCACGACGCCGCCGCCGATCGCGCGATGGTCGACCGCTCGATCTCGGGCCTCGGCCGCTTGAATTGATCCTACTCCTCTCCCCTCGGGGGAGAGGAAGGGGCCCGCTGCGAAGCCGTGGGAAGGTGAGGGCACGTGTGCCTCCCGCGACACATCATTATCGACGGCCGTCTCTTCCCGGGTTTCCGGCGGCCGAGTCTCCAATCTGAGCCCGTTGGAGAACATTCATGTCCTGGCTCATCCTCGCGGTCGCCGTCGTCACCGAAATCTGCTGGGCGCTCAGCCTCAAATGGGCCGCTACCGTCGCCACGTGGCAGGCCTCCAGCGTCCCGATCGTCCTCAGCTTCGTCAACATGGGCCTGCTCGCCCTCGCGATGCGCGGCCTCCCCGCCGGCACCGCCTATGCGATCTGGACCGGTGCAGGCGCGATCGGCGTGATCATCGGTGGCGTCATCCTGTTCGGCGACAAGGTCAGCGGCATCCAAGCCTGCTTCATGGCGCTGACGGTGGTCGGCATCGTCGGCACCAAGGTCTTCGCTCAGGCCTGACCCTTAGCTTTCGCCCGCAGGGCTTCGAAGATTGATTCACGCGAAGGCGCGATGGCGCGAAGAGAAGGTTTTGTTCGCGCAGAGACGCAGAGACGCAGAGAGCGCGGAGGTGTCGCGGTCGGGGTTGATGTTAGGACTGCGACAGGGAGCATAAGCCTCCGGCGGTTTGAAAGCGGATGCCAGTTCCAATCGCCCCTTCTCTCAGCGTCCTCTGCGCCTCTGCGCGAAATCAATCTTCTCTTCGCGCCATCGCGCCTTCGCGTGAACATCACTGCCTTCCGCTGGCATAACCCCCCCGCACTCCCTAGATTCCGCAGCGATGTCCTCCCCCAATTCCCCCGACCGTTTCAACGAAGACAAGTCCACCTTCGCCGTCCGCGGCGCCGGTGAAGCGCCCGATCTTGCGGCCGGCGTGGCGGCGATCCGCAACGTGCTCGAGACGCTGCCGATCCGCCCCGGCGTCTACCGGATGCAGGATGCGCGCGGCGACGTGCTCTACGTCGGCAAGGCGCGCGCGCTCAGGAACCGCGTCGCCAACTACGTCCAGGTCGAGCGGCTGACCAAGCGCCTCCAGCGAATGGTGTCGCAGACCCGCTCGATGACGATCGTCACGACCAACAACGAGGCCGAGGCGCTGCTGCTCGAATCGCAGCTGATCAAGCGCTATCGCCCCGCCTACAACGTGCTGCTGCGCGACGATAAGAGCTTCCCCTTCATCCTCCTGCGCGACGACCACGCCTTCCCGCGCGTCCAGAAACACCGCGGCGCGCGCCGTGCGAAGGGCAATTACTACGGCCCGTTCGCGAGCGCCGGTTCGGTCAACAACACGCTCAACGCGCTCCAGAAGCTGTTCCTCCTGCGCAGTTGCACCGACAGCTTCTTCAAGACCCGCGACAGGCCGTGCCTGCTCTACCAAATCAAGCGCTGCTCCGCGCCCTGTGTCGGCCGCATCGACGAACTCGCCTACAACGAGCTGGTCGAGGACGCGAAGGCGTTCCTCGGTGGCAAGTCGACAGGTGTTCAGGCGAAACTCGGCGCGCAGATGCAGGCCGCCGCCGAGAACATGGACTTCGAACTCGCAGCTTTGCTCCGCGACCGTCTCCGCGCGCTCACCTTCATCCAGGGCACGCAGGCGATCAACGCCGAAGGGGTTGGCGACGCCGACATCTTCGCGATGGCGTGCAAGGACGGGCTGATCGGCATCCAGGCGTTCTTCATCCGTGGCGGCCAGAACTGGGGCCATCGCAGCTTCTTCCCGCAGCACACCAACGACGTCCCCGAGGACGAGGTGCTGACCAGCTTCCTCGGCCAGTTCTACGAGGAGGTCCCGCCGCCCAAGCAGATCCTGCTGGATCGCGAATTGCCGGAGGGCGCGCTGCTGGTCGAGGCACTAGGCGAACGCGCCGGCTACAAGGTCGCGCTGCAAGTCCCGCAGCGCGGCGACCGTCGTCGCCTGATGGACCAGGCCAAGCGCAACGCGATCGAGGCGATCGAACGCCGCCAGGCGGAGTCGACGACGCAGGCCAAGCTGCTGCGCGAAGTCGCCGACCTGTTCGACCTCGCCGAGCCGCCGCAGCGTATCGAGATCTACGACAACAGCCACATCCAGGGCACCGCCGCGACCGGCGCGATGGTCGTCGCGGGACCCGAGGGCTTCCGGAAAGGCCAGTATCGAAAGTTCAACATCAAGAACAAGGATACAGCCCCGGGCGACGATTTCGCAATGATGCGCGAGGTTTTCACGCGGCGGTTCTCGCGCGCGCAGGCCGAAGACCCGGATCGGGACTCGGGCGACTGGCCCGATCTGGTGCTGATCGACGGCGGCAAGGGCCAGCTCAACACGGTGAAGGCCGCGCTCGAGGAGATCGGCGTCGAGGACGTGTGCCTGGTCGGGATCGCCAAGGGCCCGGAACACGGCCGCGACGGCCGCGAGGTGTTCCACATGCTCGACGGCCGCGAGTTCCAGCTCCCCGTCAACGCGCCGGTGCTGTTCTACCTCCAGCGCCTCCGCGACGAGGTCCACCGCTTCGCGATCGGTGTCCACCGCGACAAGCGCAGCAAGGCGATCGGCGCCAGCCCGCTCGACGAAGTCCCCGGCATCGGCCCCGCGCGCAAAAAGGCGCTGCTGATGCACTTCGGCACCGGCCGCGCGGTCCGCAATGCGAGCCTCCAGGACCTGCAACAGGCGCCCGGGGTATCCGCGGGCGTCGCACAACAGGTCTACGACTTCTACCACTCCCGCTAACGTCCCCGGTCGCGGCGCACCTGAAGCCCGCGCGTCCCAAGCCGGAAGCAGAACGGTTGCGTCGGAACGGCCAAGGCTCGAAGGTAGATCATGCATCTCCGCGCAACCGCCATAGTCGTCGCCGTTCGCCAACACGGCGAGCACGGCGCGATCGTGCGTGCGCTCACCCGCGGCGACGGTGTGCAGCCCGGCTATGTCCGCGGCGGTCGCTCGCGTGCGATGCGGCCGGTGCTGCTCCAGGCCAACGTCATCCAGGGCGAATGGCGGGCGCGGACAGGCGAACAACTCGCGTCGTTGACGGCCGAGCTGGTCCACAGCCGCGCCACGCTCCACAGCGAGCCGCTCGCCGCCGGTGCGCTGGAATGGGCGACCGCGCTGACCGCCGCCGCCCTGCCGGAGGCGCAACCCTATCCGCACATTCACGACGCGCTCGACGGCGTATTGAGCGCGATCGAGGGGGCACCGTCCGCCCGCGGCTGGGCGGCGGCGTTGGTTCGCTATGAATTGCTGATGCTGGCGGAGCTGGGGTTCGGGCTCGATCTCGATCGGTGCGTGGCTACCGGCGCAATCGACGACCTGGCCTTCGTCTCCCCCCGGAGCGGCGCGGCGGTCTCGCGCGGGGCGGCGTTCGGATACGAGGCAAAATTGCTGCGGTTGCCCGACTTCCTGATGGTCGGTGGCGAGGCGGAGTGGACCGACATATTCGATGGGTTGCGTCTGACCGCACATTTCCTAGCACGCGACATCCTCGTCGATCGCCGCGCCGATCCGCTGGCGGCGCGCGACCGGCTGGTCGATCGCCTCAAAAGGGCGGTTGCGTGAGCGCGCATCGCCCGGCAAGGGCGGCGGCGGAGGAACGCACATGCCCTTGATCGCGATACTGGCCGGTGACGGCATCGGACCCGAAGTCACGTCGGAGGCCCGCCGCGTGCTCGATACGCTCGGCCTCGACCTCACCTACGAAGAGGGTCTCGTCGGCGGCGCGGCCTACAGGGCGGTCGGGCATCCACTCCCACCCGAAACGCTCGACCTCGCGCGGCGTGCGGACGCGGTGCTGTTCGGAGCGGTCGGCGACCCCGATTGCGACAGTCTGGAGCGTCATCTTCGTCCGGAGCAGGCAATTCTCGGCCTCCGCAAGGACCTCGGCCTGTTCGCCAACCTTCGCCCGGCCAAGCTGTTCGCCGGCCTGGAGGACGCGTCCGCGCTCCGCCCGGAGATCGCACGGTCGATCGACATGGTCATCGTCCGCGAGCTCACCGGCGACGTGTATTTCGGCGCGAAGGGCATCCGCACCACCGCCGACGGCCTGCGCGAAGGCCATGACGAGATGCGCTACGACGAGAGGGAGATCGCGCGCATCGCCCGCGTCGGCTTCGAGACCGCGCGCACCCGCAAGGGCAAGCTGCTCTCGGTCGACAAGGCCAACGTGCTCGAAACCTCGCAGCTCTGGCGCGACGTCGTGATCGAGGTTTCGGCGGACTATCCCGACGTCGACCTCAGCCACATGTACGTCGATAACGCGGCAATGCAGATGGTCCGCAACCCCGGCCAGTTCGACGTGATCGTCACCGGCAATTTGTTCGGCGACATCCTGTCGGACGAGGCGTCGATGTGCGCGGGCTCGATCGGCATGCTGCCGTCCGCTGCGCTCAATAGCTCGAACAAGGGCATGTACGAACCGATCCACGGCAGCGCACCCGACATCGCCGGGCAGGGCAAGGCCAACCCGTGCGCCGCGATCCTTTCCGCCGCGATGATGCTGCGCCATTCGCTCGGCCTGCCCGACGCCGCCGACCGGATCGAGGCGGCGGTAGCGGCGGCAATCCTCGGCGGCGCGCGCACGCCCGATCTCGGCGGCACGCTGTCGACCCGCGAGATGGGTGACGCGGTGCTGGCAAACCTCTCCTGAACAGCCGGTGATCGGCGACGCGCTCGAACTCGGGATCGTCATCCCGACGTTCAACGAAAAGGCCAACGTCGCGACCTTGATCGCCAGGCTCGACCAGGCGCTGGCCTGGCGCAACTGGGAGGCGATCTTCGTCGACGACGACAGTCCCGACGATACGGCCGGCGCCGCGCGCGCGATCGCACGACACGATCCGCGGGTTCGCGTGATCCAGCGGATCGGTCGTCGCGGGCTGTCCTCGGCGTGTATCGAGGGCATGTGCGCCACCGCGGCGCCGTTCGTCGCGGTGATCGATGGCGATCTCCAGCACGACGAGACGCTGTTGCCGGCGATGCTCGATCGCCTGCACCACGGCGAGACCGACGTGGTCATCGGCTCGCGCTTCGTCGCCGGCGGTGGCACCGGCGCATGGGACAGCGACCGCGTCGCCAAATCCGCGTTCGCGACCAGGCTCTCGCGCGCGGTGCTGAAGGCCGATCTCAGCGACCCGATGAGCGGCTTCTTCATGATCCGCACCGACATCGTCCGCCGCCTCGCGCCGTCGCTGTCGGCGATCGGTTTCAAGATCCTGCTGGACCTGCTCACCGCCTCGCCACAGCCGCTGCGCTTCGTCGAGCTTCCCTACACCTTCCGCGTCCGCGCCGAGGGTGAGAGCAAGCTCGATCACGTCGTCGCGCTGGAATATCTGATCGCGATCTACGACCGGATGTTCGGACGGATCGTGCCGGTGCGGTTCGCGATGTTCTCGGCGATCGGGCTGCTCGGCGTCGGCATCCACATGGCGGTGCTGACCGCGTTGTTCATGGGCCTCGGCGCGCAGTTTCTCGCGAGCGAGATCCTCGCGACCTTCGTGGCGCTCACCTTCAACTTCTTCCTCAACAATGCGCTGACCTATCGCGATCGGCGTCTGAAGGGCTGGCGGCAACTGGTCGACGGCTGGGTGTCGTTCGCGGTGATCTGCTCGGTCGGCGCGGTCGCCAACGTCGGCATCGCCGCCTTCCTCTACGAGATGCGCGACGGCGCTTGGGCGGCATCTGCCCTGGTCGGCGTACTCGTCGGCGCGGTCTGGAACTACGCGCTGTCCTCGAAATTCACCTGGGGCCGGTACTGAACCTTCTGGCCCCCCTCCCTGAAAGGGAGGGGCTGGGGGTGGGTAGGCCAGCTCAAGTCGCAACCGTTCCACGATCCGGAACCCGACCCACCCCCAACCCCTCCCTTCCAGGGAGGGGCGAACGAAGCCCTCACACACCCGCAAGGCTTGTCCCCGGGCTTGTCATCCCGGCTCCCCCCCGGCAAAGCGTCGCGCATGAAGCGCAAGACCGGCCAGGATCGTTCGATCACCCAGAATTGGCGTCCCGCGACGCGCGCCATCCGCGGCGGCACCGCCCGCAGCGAATATGGCGAGACGTCGGAGGCGTTGTTCCTCACCTCGGGCTATTGCTACGACAAGGCGGGCGACGCCGCGGCGCGCTTTGCCGGCGAGCAGCAGGGGATGACCTATTCCCGCCTCCAGAACCCGACCGTGCAGATGCTCGAGGAGCGGATCGCGCTGCTCGAAGGCGCCGAGGCGTGCCGGACGATGGCGACCGGCATGGCGGCGATGACCGCGTCTTTGCTCTGTCAGCTCCAGACCGGCGATCACCTCGTAGGCGGCCGTGCGGCGTTCGGCTCCTGCCGCTGGCTGACCGACACGCTGCTGCCGAAGTTCGGGATCGCCACGACGATCGTCGATGCGCGCGATCCGCAGGCTTTCCTCGACGCGGTCCGCCCCGAGACGAAGGTGTTCTTCTTCGAGACGCCCGCCAACCCGACGATGGACATCGCCGACTTGAAGGCGATCTGCGACATCGCGCGTGAGCGCGGCATCACGACCGTGGTCGACAACGCCTTCGCGACCCCTGCCTTGCAGCGCCCGATGGAGTTCGGCGCGGACGTCACCGCGTACAGCGCGACCAAGATGATGGACGGGCAGGGCCGCGTGCTCGCCGGTGCAGTCTGCGGCACCGAGGATTTCATCACCAACACGCTGCTGCCGTTCACGCGCAACACCGGGCCGACGCTGTCGCCGTTCAACGCGTGGGTGGTGCTCAAGGGCCTCGAGACGCTCGACCTTCGCATCCACCGCCAGTCCGAGAACGCGATGAAGGTCGGGCAATTCCTCGAAGGCCGCGTCCCCCGCGTGCTGCACCCCTTCCTGCCGAGCCACCCGCAGCATGAACTGGCGATGCGCCAGATGGACGCGTGTGGCCCGATCTTCGCGTTCGAGGTCGAGGGGCGCGAACAGGCGCACGCGTTGCTCGATGGCCTCGAACTCGTCGACATCTCGAACAACATCGGCGACTCGCGCTCGCTGATGACGCACCCCGCCTCGACCACGCACGCCAGCGTATCGCCCGAGAAGCAGATCGAGATGGGCGTGACCGAGGGCCTGTTGCGGATCAACGTCGGGCTCGAGGATGCGCAGGACGTGATCGACGACCTCGACCAGGCCTTGAAGCAGGCCGGTCTGTGAAAGCGCTGTTCCCCAACGCGGCGACGACCGATGGGGTGACGGTGCGCGTGTCGGTCAGCTACCTCCCCGAACAGTCCGAGCCCGAGCGCGGCCGATGGTTCTGGGCGTATCACATCCGCCTCGAGAACGAGGGCGAGGAGAGCGTGCAACTGCTCACCCGCCACTGGGTGATCACCGACGGCCGCGGCGCGCGCCATTCGGTCGAGGGCGAGGGCGTGGTCGGCGAACAGCCGGTGATCGAACCCGGCGCGAGCTTCGACTATGTCTCGGGCTGCCCGCTCGCGACGCCGACGGGCGCGATGCAGGGCAGCTACCAGATGGTCCGCGAAGACGGCGCGGTGTTCGCGGTCGAAATCCCCCGCTTTTCGCTGTTCGCGCCCGCGGTGCTGAATTGAGGAGTCCGCGATGAAGCGCACGCATCTCCCCCTGAACGGCCTGCGCGTGCTCGACGCGGCGGCGCGGCATCTGTCGTTTACGCGCGCCGCCGACGAACTCGCCGTGACGCCGGCGGCGGTCGGTCAGCAGATCCGCGCGCTGGAGGATACGCTCGGCGTCGTGCTGTTCCGCCGCACCACGCGCGGGCTGGAGCTGACGCCCGAAGCCGAGGCCGGTCTCGGCGCACTCCGCGGTGGCTTCCTCCAGTTCGAGGAAGCCGTCCGCGCGATGCAGGCCGGCCAATCCTCCAAGTCGCTGACGATCGCCGCGCCGCGCGACCTGACCGAGAAGTGGCTGATGCCGCGGCTCGCGCAGATCGCCGAAGCCGATCCCGAACTCCGCTTCGTGCTGATCACCGCCGACGAGAATGTCGACTTCACCGAAGCCAATCTCGATCTCGCGATCCGCTGGGGCGATGGCCCGGGCGAGCATGAGGGCGAGGCGCTCGAATCCGAGGGCATGGTGACGATCGCCAAGCCCGGCACCGATAGCGAAGCCGCAATCGCCTGGTCGGGCCCCAGCGAACCGGGGGACGGCGTCGCGCTGGTCCGCGTCACCGACGCAGGGCTCGCGATCGACGCAGCGGCGGCCGGGCTGGGCCGCGCGACCGTCCCCGAACTGCTGGCCCGCCGCGATCTGGCGCAGGCCCGCGTGCAGCTGATCGGCGAGTCGCAGCCGTCGAAAGGTGGCTATTGGCTGGTCGCCCCACTCCCGCAGTGGCGCCAGAAGAAAGTCCGCGCGCTCGTGGACGCGCTCACCGCGTGAGGCAGCCGGGACGCAGACCACGGCGTGCCGGCGTATCGCCGGTACTGAAGACGCGACGGCTGCGGCTGCGGCCGCTCGTCGAGGGCGACGCGACCGCGTTGCACCCGATGCTCGCCGATGCGGAGTTGATGGCGTATTCCGCCGACGGCCCCCTGGGCTCGGTCGACGACGTCCGCACCTACCTCGCCGAGGAAGCCGCCCCCGGCAATCAGCGCACCTGGGCGATCACCCGCACCGGCGACGACCGCGCGATCGGCTGGGTCTCGGGGAGCGAGGCCGACGGGGCAGGGGTGACCGAGATCGGCTTCATCCTCGCGCGCGAGGCCTGGGGGCGCGGGATCGCGCGCGAGGCTGTGTCGGCGGTGATCGACCGTCTGTTCGCGGAAGGCCGCAGCCGCGTATTCGCCGATGCCGATACCGAGAATACCGCATCGATCCTGTTGCTGGAGCGGTTGGGGTTCCGCCGCGAACGCCTGTTGCGCGACGAGTGGGAGACCCATCTGGGCCTGCGCGACAGCCTGATCTTCGGCCTCTGCGCAGATAGCTGGCAGGCCGCCGGACGGGCTTAAATAACGCCGCCATTCCCATAGATCCACCACCCCGGCGAAGGCCGGGGCCCAATTGGAAAGGTGGAAATAACGAAGCGCTACCCGAATTTAGCAGCGTCTCCCAATTGGGCCCCGGCCTCCGCCGGGGTGGTGCTTTTGTCTGAGACCGACTCTACCGCCCCGCCAGCAGCGCCAAAGCCCGCCCCATCAACCCCGCGAACCGAACCTCGTTCACGGCATCATCACCCCGGTGCCAGTTCCCGGTAGCCGCATACCAACGCCCGTCCTTCGCCTGCACCAGATAGTTCAAGCTCAGCACCCCCGGCTCGCCACCACCCTTGAACCCGACATACCCAAACCGCTTGGCGATCGCCGGATCGCCCCCCGCGTTGACGGCAAGGATCGCCCGAGTCGTCGCATCCGCGCCGCGCAACCGATCCAGCACCCCCGCCATCGCCGCCGGGCTCGCAAACCATTCGACGCTGTCGATCGCGACCGGCTTCCCCGCGAACACGGTCGGATCCAGCTTGGCCGTGGCAATCTTCACCGCATTGTCGTCCAGCAGCGTGCGCCGCTCGTCCACCGACCCTGCCGCCCACGCCTTGGTCAGCGCCGGATCACCCTTCAGCACGAACATCTCGCGCGTGGTCATGACCGGCACGCGGCCGGCCTCCGCCTCCGCCATCGCATCGACCTTCGCCCGCCCGAGCGTCGTCAGCAGCGTATCCGTCGCGGTGTTGTCGCTGATAGAGATCATCATCGTCGCCAGCGTCTGCACGGTCACAGGCGATCCCGCGGGCCAGGTCTGCAACACGCCGGAGGGAAGCGACGGCGCCCCGACCTTCACGACGTCCACCCAATGCCGCTCACTCGCCGCCACCTGTCGCGCCAACTCCGCCAGCACCCACAGCTTGAACGCCGACCCGAGCGGTGCTGCGACATCGGCACGGTATTCGAAGAGTGGCTGGGGTTTGTCCTCGCTCAGCGCATACAGCCCGAACCCACTGGCACCCGGCAGCGCACGAAACTCCGCCTCGACCTTCGCCATACTGTCGTCGCGCGCGGCAGTGCCGGTAATCAGCAACCCGGTCGCGGCATGCGGTGCCTTCGGGTCGAGCACCAGCCGAACGCTCGCCGTCCCCCGCGCATAGCCCACCACCAGATCCGCGCTCCACGCCGACGTCGGCGTCAGCGACTCGATCTTCTGCGGTGCGCCCAGCGTCGCCTTCAGCTTCTCGACGATCGTCGAGAACTGCGCCTCCGGCACCTTCTCCCGGAAACTCGCGGCAAAATATGCATCGTAAGCGCCGCGCCCATCGAGGATCGCGACCAGCGCATCGGCCTTTGCCCGCAACACCGGGTCCGCCACCGCGCCCTGCGCCACCGCGCCCTGCGCCACCGCACCGACGGGCAGCAAGGCCACTGCCAACGCCACCAGCCAGAGCGCTAGGCCTCGCATCAGTTCTTCAGCTTCCACCCGCTCTTCAGCAACCGGTAGCAGAGCGTCGCCAGTACCAGATCGATCACCAGGATCACGATCCCGCCGATCATCACCGGCGAATCGGCAATCCCCAGGAACCCATAGCGAAAGCCCGAGATGATGTAGAAGAACGGGTTGGCATGGCTGAATGCGCGGAACGCGGGCGCCAGCTTGTCGACCGAATAGAACGTCCCCGACAACAGCGACAACGGCGCGATCACGAAGTTGGTGACCGCCGCCGCATGATCGAACTTGTCCGCCCAGATCGACGTCAGCACGCCGAGCAGCGCGAGGAACACAGCGCCGAGCAACCCGAACCAGATGATGGCGAGCGGTGCGTGCGGCGTCACGTGCACGCCCGGATACAGCGCCATCGCCGCCCACACGACGATCCCGACGATCACCGCACGCGTCACCGCGCCACCGACCAGCGCGGCGAGCAGTTCACCCGTCGCCAAGGGCGGCTGGAGGTAATCCACGATCGTCCCCTGCATCTTGCCGACCAGCAGCGAAAAGCTCGCATTGGCGAACGCCGGGCCCATCATGCCCTGCGCGATGATCAGCCCCGGCGCGATGAAATCGGCGAACGCGACGATCCGGCCATCGACCGGAACCGGGCTTCTCGCGCCCGTCGCGATGGTGAACACGATCAGAAAAAGCAGGGTGGTAATCGCCGGCGCCCACACCGTCTGAAGCTGCACCTTGAAGAACCGGCGCACCTCCTTGATATAGAGGGTTCGCAATCCCTCCCAGTTCACGCTCTTGATGACGGGAACGCCGGGGGCGGAATGTACCGCCGAATGGATTTCACCGATTGGGGGCTGGCTGCTCATGGAGGTTGCGGGTAATCGCTGCCGCTGCTGCCCGCAACCCGGCTGACGTAGACTAAGGAACGAACATGTCCTGGACCGACGAGCGCATCCAGACGCTCAAGACGATGTGGGAGGCCGGCCAGACCGCCAGCCAGATCGCCGAAGCATTGGGTGGCGTCAGCCGCAACGCCGTCATCGGCAAGGCCCACCGCCTCGAGCTACAGGCGCGCCCTTCGCCGGTGAAGCCGAACGATCCCGAAGCGAAGGCGGCGGCTGCGGCCGAAGCAGCGGCGTCGGCATCGGCTGCAGCCGCAGCGGCTCCCGAGCCGGTCGCCGCACCGGAACCGGTCGAGGTCGAGGCCCCCAAGCCCGCACCGGTCGCACCGCCCGTCGTGGCAGCAGCCAAGCCCGCGGCACCGGTTGAGCCGGAGCCGGTCGCCGAAGAGCCAGAGGATGAGGCTGAGGATGAAGACGAGGACGAGGCTGCTCCGGCTGTCGCCGCCCCCGTCCGCGCGCCACAGCCGATCCTGCGCTCGGTCGGCCCCGGCGGCTTCCTTCGCCAGGCTCCCGGCGAGCAGCAGCCGCCAAGCACGCCGGCCCCGCCGCGTCGCCTCGTCCCCGCCAAGCCATCGGCCGAGATGGCGAACAAGACGAGCCTGCTCGAACTGAACGACCGCATCTGCAAATGGCCGCTCGGCCATCCCGGCGAACCCGACTTCCACTTCTGCGGCAAGGCCGTGAACCCGGGCTTCCCGTACTGCGTCGATCACTGCGGCCACGCCTACCAGGCACAGTTGCCCCGTCGCGACCGCCGCCCGACCCCACCGCTGCCGTTCGGCGGCCCGCGGCCTCGGTGAGGCGCAGGGCGGCCTGCGCCAATCTGGCGCAGGACTCGCTCAAGCCCGGCCGGCGCGGCTCGCCGCGGCCGACGACATGGGCTTTGCCCATGGCTAGCGTGATATGAAAAAGGCCGCTTCCTCGGGTGAGGAAGCGGCCTTTTTCAAACCTGCTACCGCCCCGACTTCAAGAGGCACCACCCCGGCGAAGGCCGGGGCCCAACTGGGAACGTGTTGGTAATCGTGCGCTTCGCTCTGTTAGCAACGTTCCCCAGTTGGGCCCCGGCCTCCGCCGGGGTGGTAGGTAGGGAGGAGCATGCTTTCCGTGTTCTCCCGCGAATACGGGAGCCCAGTCTGGATCCCCGCCTAAGCGGGGAAACAAACTTTCCGCGGGCAACGTGCTCAGTACCGGAACGTGCTTTCGGTCGAGACGCGGCGATAAAGTCGGCCACGCCCCCACAACACGCTCCCGTCATCCTCACGAAAGTCAGGACCCAGGATACCGAGCGGCAACGTATCTGACTCTGCGTCCTGACTTTCGTCAGGATGACGAAGCGTGTGGATCACCACTCGGAACATCGAACGTGAAAAAGAGAAAGGCCGCGTCCTCACCCGAGGACGCGGCCTTCTTCAAACCTCGCTAGCCATGGGCAAAGCCCATGTCGTCGGACGCGGCGAGCCGCGCCGGCCGGGCTCGGGCGAGTCCGCTGCCAGCGTGGCAGCGGCCGCCCTTCGCCTCAAAACCTAAACGCAGCCGTGGCGCGCAGGCTGTGCCAGCGGAAATCGTCGAAGCTGCGACGGAAGTCCGTCCCCGACGCGTTGCCGCGCGTGAAAGGGCCACCGGTCGGGCCGCCCGATGCGCGCACGCGGTAGTCGGTGTCCTGATACTGGTGGTACTGATACTCAAGACCGACCGAGAAGTTGCGACCCAGCTTCTGCTCGATGCCGCCACCACCGACGATGCCCCATTCCTTGCTGCCACCGTTGGTGGTGAAGGTGTTCGCCGTGTTGCCGGTCGTGAAGCTGTTGTCGATGTTGGCATAGCCGACGCCGAACGTGCCGTAGAACAGCGTCGTGTTCGCCGCATAGCCCAGGCGACCGCGTGCCGATGCTTCCCACTTCAGGTCGCGCGTCATCGTGTAGAAGGCAGGCGTGGTGCTGAACGCCGAGACGCTGTCGCTGATCTCGTTCTTGCCGAACTCGCCGACCACGCCGACGACGATGTTGCCGCGCTGGTAGTCCGCGCCGACGCGTGCCGAATAGCCGATGCCGTCCTTGTCGCTACGGCAGCCACGGCCACCGACGGCAGGCGCGACGTTGCTGGTCGCACGACCGTTGCAGAAGCCCGGCGAGAACGCGTTGGCTACGGTCGCAGTCGAGATGGTGTCGCCGAAGACGCCATCCAGATTGCGATCGAATGCGATCGACTCGCCGTCGTCGTTGGGCTGCACGTCATAGCCGAACGAGCCGCCGACATAGACGCCGCTGAACGGCGCGTCGTCGGTCCTGTCCTGTGCGGCGGCAGGCGCCGCGAAACCCAAAGCGGCAACGCCTGCAAGCGCCACCATCATCGTCTTGTTCATATTCACTCCCGGAAATTTCATGACAGGTTTTTCATAAACGGCCGGTCGCGGAAAAATTATGCAGCTAGATTAACAATGTGCGTCAATGTGGCTTTCCAGCAACAGGGAGAACAAACGGAGCCTGTGGCTTTGTCTCACGCCTCGGGCTACGCTCTCGCCATGGCTGAAGATCTGTTCGCGTCCCCCTCGACGCCCGGCGCCGGCAAGACCGCCGCCAATACCTATGATGCATCCTCGATCGAGGTGCTCGAAGGCCTCGAACCCGTACGCCGCCGCCCCGGCATGTACGTCGGCGGCACCGACGAGCGCGCGCTCCACCACCTCGCCGCCGAAGTCCTGGACAACGCGATGGACGAGGCGGTCGCCGGTCACGCCACCCGGATCGAGGTCACGCTCGAAGCGAACAACCGCCTGACGATCGTCGACAACGGCCGCGGCATCCCGGTCGACCCGCACCCGAAGTTTCCCGACAAGTCCGCGCTGGAGGTGATCCTCTCGACGCTCCACTCGGGCGGCAAGTTCGCGGGGAAGGCCTATGCGACCTCGGGCGGCCTGCACGGCGTCGGCATCAGCGTCGTCAACGCGCTGTCCTCCGACACCGTCGTAGAAGTCGCGCGCGATCGCCAACTCTACCGCCAGCGCTTCGCCAAGGGCCAGACGCTCGGACCGATCGAGCATCTTGGGGCCACGCCCAACCGCCGCGGCACCAGCGTCGCGTTCACCCCCGACACCGAGATCTTCGGCAGCGAACTGAACTTCAAGCCGCAGCGCCTCTACAAGCTCGTCCGCTCCAAGGCGTACCTGTTCGCAGGCGTCGAGATCCGCTGGCACTGCACGCCCGACCTGATCGGCGACGACACGCCTGCACAAGCCGTGTTCCAGTTCCCCGGCGGCCTAGCCGACCACCTCCGCGACCAGATCGCCGGCCGCGAATGCGCGACCTCGGACTTCTTCTCGGGCTCGCAGGATTTCCCCAGCGCGAACGGCGAAACCCAGGGCCGCGTCGAATGGGCGGTCGCGTGGCCGCTCTGGAGCGACGGCTCGTACAGCTGGTATTGCAACACCATTCCGACCCCCGACGGCGGCACGCATGAGCAAGGCCTCCGCCAGGCCCTGGTCCGCGGCCTGCGCGCGTTCGGCGACCTCGTCGGCAACAAGAAAACCAAGGATATCAGCGCGGACGACGTCATGGTCGGCAGCGAGCTGATGCTATCGGTCTTCATCCGCGAACCGCAATTCCAAAGCCAGACCAAGGATCGCCTCACCAGCCCCGAAGCCGCTGGCCTCGTTGAGAAGGCGGTGCGTGACCATTTCGATCATTTCCTCAGCCACAACATGGAGCGCGGCAAGGCGCTGCTGAACTACGTGCTCGAACGGATGGACGAACGCCTGCGCCGCAAGCAGGAGCGCGACGTCAAGCGCAAGACCGCAACGTCCGCGCGCAAACTCCGCCTGCCGGGCAAGCTCACCGACTGCTCCGCCAACTCGCCCGAGGGCACCGAACTGTTCATCGTCGAAGGCGACTCGGCCGGCGGCTCGGCGAAGCAGGCGCGCGATCGGAAGACGCAGGCGATCCTCCCGATCCGCGGCAAGATCCTCAACGTCGCATCCGCCACCAGCGCCAAGATCTTCGCCAACCAGGAAATCGCCGACCTCACGCTCGCGCTGGGCTGCGGCACCCGGAAGGACTGCACCCCGGATACGCTACGCTACGAACGCATCGTCATCATGACCGACGCAGACGTCGACGGCGCGCACATCGCGACGCTGCTGATGACGTTCTTCTTCCAGGAGATGCCCGAGCTGGTCCGCCGCGGGCATCTCTACCTCGCGCAACCGCCGCTCTACCGCCTCACCGTCGGCACCAAGAGTGTCTACGCCCGCGACGACGCCCACCGCGCCGAGCTGGAGCGCACCGTGTTCAAGGGCAAGAAAGTCGACGTCGGCCGCTTCAAGGGCCTCGGCGAGATGAACCCGAGCCAGCTTCGCGAAACCACGATGGACCCCGCCACCCGAGGCATGCTCCGCATCACGCTGCCCCAGGAATACGAAGAGCGCGCGCAGGTAAAGGACCTGGTCGACCGCCTGATGGGCAACAACCCGGCGCACCGCTTCGCCTTCATCCAGGAAAACGCCGGCCGCATGGACGAGGAAGCGATCGACGCCTAGCGCAAATCGTATTGACAATTTGATCGGAAAGTTTAGATGTCTGTCGCGTTCGATCCTGAGAAAAACGCGGCTAACATCGCAAAGCATGGTCTTTCCCTCAGTGACTTTCGCGGTTTCGATATGAATCCCGTGACAATCGTCGACGACCGTTTCGACTATGGTGAAATCCGGTTCCAGGCACGGGGGCGGATCAACGGGATCGGATACTGCGTCGTCTATGTCGAAACGGACGAAGGCATGCGGGTGATCAGTTTTCGACGCGCACACGACAAGGAGATGCGACGGTATGAATAAGCTTCCCCCGCCTCCCGATTTCGACGAAAATCCCGAATGGACTGATGAGATGATCGCGCGCGCGCGACCCGCATCCGAAATTCATCCGCCGCATGTCGTGGCCGCGCTTGTGCGCCGGCGCGGCCCTCAGCAGGCACCGACCAAAACGCCGGTAACTGTGCGTCTCGACCCCGACGTGCTCGACAAGTTTCGCGCGACCGGTCCCGGCTGGCAGTCACGAATGAACGAAGCGTTGCGGCAAGCTAAAGTCTGACACGATAGCGCGCCCGCCGAGGTTGACGCGTCTCCCCCCGCGTCCGTATTAGGCATTCCGGGCGGCCAGTGGGTCGCCCTTCTCGTTTCGGAAAGGAAGCGCTTGTGACCATCACCCCGCTCATGCCCGTCTACCCGCGGTGTGGCGTGCGTCCGGTCCGAGGCGAGGGCGCGTACCTCTATGGTGAGGACGGCCAGCAATATCTCGATTTCGCCAGCGGCATCGCGGTGAACGCGCTCGGCCACGCGCATCCGCATCTGACCAAGGCGATCGCCGATCAGGCTGCGACGCTGATGCACGTGTCGAACCTGTACGGGTCGCCGCAGGGTGAGCATCTCGCGCAGCGCTTGGTCGACAACACATTCGCCGACACGGTGTTCTTCACCAACTCCGGCGCCGAAGCGGTCGAGTGCGCGATCAAGACCGCGCGGCGCTATCACTTCGCCAACGGCAATCCGCAGCGGCACACGCTGATCACGTTCGACACAGCATTCCACGGGCGCACGCTCGGCACGATCTCGGCGACCAACCAGACGAAGATGCGCGACGGGTTCGAGCCGCTGTTGCCGGGGTTCGCCTATGCGAACTTCAACGATCTCGAAGGCGCGCTGGCGCTGATCGACGACAACACGGCCGGCTTCCTGGTCGAGCCGATCCAGGGCGAGGGCGGCATCCGTCAGGCGAGCCACGAGTTCCTGACCGGCCTGCGCAAGGCGTGCGACGATCACGGTCTGTTGCTGGTGCTCGACGAGGTCCAGTGCGGCTACGGACGTACCGGCAAGTTCTTCGCGCACGAGCTGTACGGCATCACGCCGGACATCATGGCGGTCGCCAAGGGCATCGGCGGCGGCTTCCCGCTGGGCGCGTGCCTCGCGACCGAGGAAGCGGCCAAGGGCATGGTCGCCGGCACGCATGGCTCCACCTATGGCGGCAACCCGCTTGGGATGGCAGCGGGCGAGGCCGTGCTCGACGTGATGCTGGAGGACGGTTTCCTCGATAACGTCACGGCGATGGGCGACCGGCTGCGTCAGGGGCTCGAACAGATGATCCCCAACCACGATCACCTGTTCGACAGCGTCCGCGGCACCGGGTTGATGCTCGGGCTGAAGCTCAAGAGCGACAGCCGCGCGTTCGTCGCGTTCGCGCGCGATCATCACAATCTATTGCTGGTGTCGGCGGGCGAGAACGTCATCCGCATCCTGCCGCCGCTGGTGATCGACGAGAGCCACATCGCCGAGTGCATCGACAAGCTGTCGACCGCCGCGCGCGTCTACGTACCCGCCGCCGACGATTGATTTAAATCCTCCCCGCACGCGGGGAGGGGGACCATGCGAAGCATGGTGGAGGGGGATCGCCCCGCAGCAAAGCACCCGTGGAGGTCCCCCTCCACCACTTGCTTTGCAAGCGGTCCCCCTCCCCGTGCCGGGGAGGATATTATGACCCGCCATTTCCTGAATCTCACCGACGCCGGAGCCGACGGGATCGCCGCGATGCTCGCCGACGCACTCGACCGCAAAGCCGCCCGTGCGGGCCTCCCCAAGGGCCGCGTCGATGCCGACGCGCCGCTCGCCGGGCACACGCTCGCGATGGTGTTCGAGAAGAGCTCCACCCGCACGCGCTTTTCGTTCGACATGGCGATCCGCCAGCTCGGCGGCACCTCGATCGTGTCCGACGGCGGCTCGATGCAGCTCGGGCGCGGCGAGTCGATCGCCGACACCGCGCGCATCCTGTCGGGCTATGTCGACGCGATCATGATCCGCACCGACGATCACGCCAAGATCGAGGAAATGGCGCATTACGCCTCGGTCCCAGTCATCAACGGCCTGACCGACGCCTCGCATCCGTGCCAGATCATGGCCGACCTGCTGACGATCATCGAGAGCGGCAAGACGCTCCCCGGCCTCAAGGTCGCTTGGCTGGGTGACGGCAACAACGTGCTCGCCTCGATCGTCGAGGCGGCCGGGCTGATGCAGTTCGACGTCGTCGCAGCGTGCCCGCAGGGGTTCCAGCCCGAGGAAGAAGCGATCGTTCGGGCGTCGGGCAGGGCGCGCGTCGTCTCCAATCCGCGCGAGGCGGTCGAGGGCGCGGACATCGTCGTCACCGATACCTGGATCTCGATGGGCCAGACACATGCCGAGGCGAAGCTGAAGGCGCTGACGCCGTATCAGGTCGATGCCGCACTGATGGCGATGGCCAAGCCCGACGCGAAGTTCCTCCACTGCCTGCCCGCGCACCGCGAGGAAGAAGTGACGTCGGACGTCATCGACGGTCCGCAGTCGCTCATCTGGCAGGAGGCCGAGAACCGGCTGCACGCGCAGAAGTCGGTGCTGCGCTGGTGCTTCGGGCAGATCGGTTGAGGGGGCGTGTCGGTTGAAGCCACGGGTCTAGCTCCCCATTTTCGTCATTCCCGCGGAGGCGGGAACCCATAAACGCTACCGGCTCGGCTTTCACGGTCGTTTGCCATGATGGATCCCCGCCTGCGCGAGGATGACAAAGGAATGATGGTGAACGACCCCAACATGACCGATCTCGACCGCGCGCTGGCCTTCGCGATCCCCGCGCGCAGTGCCCGCGGCCGGATCGTGCGGCTCGGTACCGCGCTCGACGAAGTGCTCGCCGCGCACGCTTATCCCCCCGCGATCGAGAAGCTGCTCGCCGAGGCGCTGACGCTCGCCGCGCTGATCGGCTCGACGCTCAAGGATTCGAGCGGGCAGCTGACGATGCAGACCCGCACCGACAACGGCGTCGTCCAGCTGCTCGTCTGCGACTACCGCGGCGGCGAAGTGCGTGGGTACATCGAATATGATGCGGACAAGCTCGCCGAAGCGCCCGCCGAGCCCTCGTTGTTCGCGCTGTTCGGCGCCGGCTATCTGGCGATCACGTTCGACATGGCGAGCAGCAACGAACGCTATCAAGGCATCGTGCCCCTCGACGGCGACACGCTGTCGCAGGCCGCGCAGAGCTATTTCACCCAGTCCGAGCAGATCCCGACGATGATCCGCACCGGCATGGCGAAGGGCCCCGACGGTCGCTGTATCTCCGGCGGCCTGTTCCTCCAGCACCTTCCCGAGGGCGAGGACGGCCGCGAGCGGTTGCACACCAAGCTCGACCACCCGGAATGGGAGCATGTCGCCACGCTCGGCTCGACGATGAGCGCGGACGAATTGACAGACGCGACGTTGCCGCTGGAAACGCTGGTCTGGCGTCTGTTCAACGAGGAAGAGGACGTCCGCATCCTCGCGGACATCCCGATCGTCCGCGGGTGCCGCTGCGATCCGGACTATATCAAGGGCGTGATCTCTAAATTCCCGTTGGAGGAACGCCAGTCGATGGCGGACGAAACCGGCTTCATCATCGTCGACTGCGCGTTCTGCGCGAAGAAATTCCCCGTCCCGGTCGACGCCTAACCCCTCTCCCTTCAGGGGAGAGGGAGGGGCCCGCGCGAAGCGTGGGAGGGTGAGGGGCGTGAGGCTCCGGACGCTAATCCCAACCACCCCTCACCCTTCCGCAGCCAAGCGGCTGCTCCCTCCCTCTCCCCCGAGGCGAGAGGGGAAGGCGCGGCGTTAACGTCCTTTTCACCCCTCATCGCTACCTCTACACACGTGCTCTTATTCAGCACGTTTACTCCCTTAAGGTGCGCATCCCGCGCCAAACTCGGGGCCGCTCCACCGGGCGGCCCTTTCTTTTTCGCGCTCGCTGGCCTAGCGAACACGCATCATGACATCCCCTGCTCCCTTTGCGGTCGCCCTCGTCTCGGGCGGGCTCGACTCGATGGTATCCGCCGCCCTGGCGCGCGAAGCCGGCCAGCGCGTGCTCGCGCTGTCGTTCGACTATAATCAGCGTCACCGGATCGAACTCGACGCCGCGCGCCGCGTCGCCAGCGCACTCGGTGTCGAGCGCCACATCGTCCTGCCGATGGACCTGTCCGCATTCGGCGGCTCCGCGCTGACCGCCGATATCGACGTGCCGAAGGACGGCGCGGGTACCGAGGACGGCGGCGGCATTCCCGTCACCTACGTCCCCGCGCGCAACACGATCTTCCTGAGCCTCGCGCTCGGCTGGGCCGAGGCGGCGGGCGCGCGCGACATCTATATCGGCGTCAACGCGCTCGACTATTCCGGCTATCCCGATTGCCGGCCCGAGTTCATCGCCGCCTTCGAAGGCTTGGCGGAACTCGCCACCAAGGCCGGCGTCGAGGGCGAACCGTTCCGCATCCAGGCGCCGCTCCAGATGATGACCAAGGCGGATATCGTCCGCGAAGGCACGCGTCTCGGGCTCGACCTGGGCCTCAGCTGGTCGTGCTACGATCCGACGCCCGCCGGCGAGCATTGCGGCGAGTGCGACAGCTGCCGCCTGCGCGCGCGCGGCTTCGACGAGGCCGGTATCGCCGACCCGACGCGCTACGCCGTGCCCCCAGCATCTGGGCCGGCCTGACGCCATGAGCTACGCCGTCAAGGAGATGTTCCTCACGCTGCAGGGCGAGGGCGTGAATGCCGGCCGTCGTGCGGTGTTCGTCCGGTTCGCCGGCTGCAACCTATGGTCGGGCCGCGAACAGGACCGCGCGACTGCGGTATGCAAGTTCTGCGATACCGAGTTCGTCGGCACCGATGGGCTCGGCGGCGGCAAGTTCGCCGACGCGCAGGCCTTGGCCTCGGCGGTCGCGGGCTTCTGGGGAGAGGGCGCGCGCGACCGGTTCGCCGTCCTGACCGGTGGCGAGCCGATGCTGCAGATTGACGACGCGATCGTCGATGCACTGCATGAACACGGCTTCCGGATCGCGATGGAGAGCAACGGCACGATACCGGCGCACCCGGGGATCGACTGGATCTGCATCAGTCCCAAGGCCGGCAGCATCGTCGTCCAGCGGGCTGGGCACGAACTGAAGCTGGTCTGGCCCCAGCCGGGCAGCGACATCGAAGAGGTCGAGACCTGGGACTTCGCGAACTTCCTGCTCCAGCCGCTCGACGATCCACGCGCGGATGCGAACCGCGAGGCCTGCGTCGATCTGGTCATGGAGCGCCCGCAGTGGCGGCTCTCGCTCCAGACGCACAAGCTGCTCGGCCTGCGCTGAAAGTGTGCCGCGCGATCGTGCGCGAGACCAAGAATGCCCGATCCCCTAGTCCGTCACCCCAGCTCTCGCGGGGGTGACGGGATCAGAGCAATCGCCACGCCGACCCTCAGCGCGTCGCTATCCCGACACCGGCGGGCGGCCAGTTCTGGGCGCCGCACTTCTTCGCGACCCATTCGCCCTTCTTGTTCCAGCAGATCGGATCGAGGCGGATCATCGTCGGGGCCGACCGTTCGCGGCCGATGTACCGCGGAAAGCGCTGCTCGCCCCACGGGATCAGGCTGTTCCGCAACTCGCGCGAGCGGGCCAGCGCGACTTCGGCGAAATGACCGCGCGGTGCGAATACCGCGTCGCGCCCGATCGACCCTGCGGTCTGGCAAAAGCCGTACTGCGCCGCGACCGTGGCGAAGCTCGAATAGGTTCGCGTGCCGAACTGGTCGAGCGCGGCCTGCCCGGCGCGGGCCCCCGCTGCCTTGTTCACGCGGAGGAAGTATTTGGTGAGCGTGTCGAATGCCCCCTTCAGCTCTTCGCCGTGGTCCGTCAGGATCGAGTTGTAGTTCGGCACCGTCAGCAGGGTCGGTTCGAACTGGCACTGCAACGCCGCGACGTTGAGCGCGGCGCGCATGTGCCACACCAGGGCCGCACGCATTTCCGCCGACGTCGCGCCGGGCAAGGGCTGGCCGAGGTCCGCTTCCTCGCCGGTGACGGGTGCGGCCGAAAAATCGCGCGACTGCAAAAAGAACTGCGCCGACGCCGACTGCGCGACAGCGAGCCCGCTCGACGCCACGCAAAGCGCGAGCGCGGTACGCAACACCTTCATTCCAACCTCCCCAGGGCATTCCAAGCAAACGAATCTAAAGCGTTTCGCAGAAACTCCCAAGCGATTTTAACCTTTTCCGGGGATCGAACGGCACGCGCGTTGAGGGACCACGCCGCAGGGTACCGAGCGTCGTTCGCCGCAGCCGTAACGATCGGCTGAGATGCCCGGTCCGGTCCGTGGGAACCCGAACGACAAAGGGCCGCCCGGTTGCCCGGACGGCCCTTCACGTCACGTAAGTCCTGTCGGAAATCACCCGCCTGAACGGTTGGTTTCCTAGGGGATTACATTGCGTTGTTGGTCATCATGGTGTCGTTCGACATCATCGTGTCGTTCGCCATCATGGTGTCGTTGGCCATCATGCCACCGTTCATCGTGCCGTCGACGGCAGTCATGTTGTCGGTCATGGTGTCCATGCCTTCGGTGGCGTTCATGTCGGTGACCATCGTGTTGTCGGTCGTCGTCTCGGTCTTCGGACCGCAAGCCGAAACGGCAAGTGCTGCGCTGGCGATCAGCGAACCGGTCAGGACCTTGGAAATGAGTGCACGCATGTGGAAGCTCCCTAGATAGAGGATTTGGCTGGCTGCTCGCCCTTAATACCCAAATCGTAGTGGACATTAATCCGATAACGCTTTGCCCTCAAGCCTCGTTTTCTCAAGGACAACAAACAGTTTCAAGGAAAGCGCTCGCCGTCAACGCAAGGGCCGCGTCGAAAGTTGCAAGATCGGCCGAAATGCCGAGCGATTGCAGGCTGGTAACGCCGTATTCGGGCAGGCCACAGGGTACGATACCACCGAAGTGCGACAGGTCCGGGTCGACGTTCACGGAGAAGCCGTGGAGCGTCACCCAGCGCCTTACCCGCACGCCGATCGCGCCGATCTTGGCCTCGACACCCCGGTCGAGCGTCCAGATTCCTACGCGGCCGTCGACCGCGAACGCTTCGACGCCCAGTTCGCCGAGCGCCGCGATGACCCATGATTCGAGCGCGTGGACGTAGCATCGCACGTCGCGGCCCCGCTTGGTGAGGTCTAGCACGACATAGCCGATCCGCTGCCCCGGCCCGTGATAGGTGTATTTTCCGCCGCGGCCGGTCGGGATCACCGGAAAGCGGGCGTCGATCAGGTCGCCGGGCTCGGCGCTGGTGCCCGCCGTGTAGACCGGCGGATGTTCGAGCATCCACAACAGCTCGCGCGCCTCGCCGGCGCCGACCGCCGCCGCGCGCGCCTCCATCTCCGCCAGCGCGTCGGCATAGGGGGTGAGGCCGGCGCTGGTGCGCCATTCGATATCGGAGGGGAGGGGGGTGGTCACCGATCCCACTTGCGCACCCCCGACGCGACTTGCAACCGCGCCGCGCGTTTCAACCATGTGGTCAAGCGCAGGGGCTTGGGCTACCTCGCGCAGGAACGGGAATGGCGGGAGCACGGGCATGGCACAGGCGGACATGGCACAGGCGGGCACAGGCAACGTACGCGTGAAGATGGGCACTGTCTGGGATCGCACGATCGAGGTGCTCAACGGGCGCACCGGCATGATCGCGTCGATCGCGGTGCTGGGCATCCTGCTGCCGACCGTCGTGCGGGACGGATTCGTCGCGTTCTCGTCGCGTGCGAATCCGGTCTCGATGCTGGTCGGGGTCGCCCTGACGCTCGTCGCGCTCGTCGCGATGATCTGGGCGCAACTCGCGATCGTCGCGATCGCCACCGATCCGGCGGTCGATGCCGCGTCCGCGCGCCGCCGGGGTGGCGCGCGCGTATTGCCCGCGCTCGGCATCACCGTCCTGCTGACGATCGTCGCGCTGCTGCTCGCGGTGCCGCCGATCGTCGTGCTGGTCCAGTCCGGCTTCGACTTCGCCGCCGCCGCCAATGGATCGAGCGCACGGATGACGCCGCCCAGCGTCGGTGCCGCCAGCTTCACCGCGCTCTACGGGCTGGCCTATCTGCTCGTCCTGCTCTGGATCGGCGCGCGACTGGTGCTGCTCAACCCGGTCATCCTCAACGAACGTCTCGGCGTCGGCGCGATCCGTCGCTCGATCCAGCTGACCAAGGGCATGACGTGGCGGATCATCGGCGTCATGATCCTGTTCCTGATCGTCCTGATGGTCGCCACCGGTGCCGCACAGTCCGTCACGGGTATCGTCTTCCGTCTCGTGCTAGGCGCAGACTCCGTCGCGACGGCCGCCTTCCTTGCCGGGGTTGCCGGCTCGGTCGTCACCACGGCCTTCACCGCGCTCGCCGCCGTCTTCACCGCACAGCTCTATGTCGCCACCAGAGAGAAACACGCCGTCTCATGAAGCTCGATTTCGCGACCGTTCTCACCGATGCCTGGACGCTCTTCAAACGCGACCGCGACCTGTTGCTGCGGATCGCCGCACCGTTCCTGTTCCTCCCCGCCTTCGCGCTAGCGCTGGTCGTCCCCGATCCGCCGATGCCCGATGCCGCGGCCGGCAATAACGAGGCGCAGGCGATCGTCTGGGCCGATGCGGTGCAGACCTGGGCGGCGGCGCATGGCGGCTGGTACCTGCTCGCCTATGTGACGAGCTTCTTCGGCACGTCGCTGTTCTACGCGCTGTATCTCGATCGCGAGCATCTCGACCTGCGTCAGGCGCTGACGCGCTGCCTGCGGATATTCCCGCGCTTCCTGCTGGCGATGGTGATCGTCTCGCTGCCGGCGGGGGCAGGGCTGCTGCTGTACGCGATCCCCGGCCTCTACATCCTCGGCCGGACGATGCTGACCGGCCCCGCAATGTTCGCCGAAGCCCCGCTCGGCGCGTTGGGCGCGATCCGCCGCAGCTTCAGTCTCAGCCGCGGTTCCGGCTTGCCGCTCATGGGGCTCGCCGCGTTCAGCTACATCAGCGGCTGGCTCGTCGGCGCACCCTTCATGATGGCCGACCGAGCCTTGCGTGCCGGCGGGCAAGCCAACCCGGTCGCGCTCGTGATCGTCGACGCCGGCGCCGCAGTGGCGGCAATGGCAGCCGGCATAGCGATGGCCCTGATAGCAATCTCCGCCTACCGCCGCTTGGCGAGGTAAGGGCGGGCCTCAGGGGCCGGCGAGCGAGTAGGACTGTTGCTACACACCGCCTGCGGGGGAGGCAGCACCTCCTGCTCCCTCTCCCCTGCGGGGAGAGGGTCGGGGTGAGGGGTCGGGGCAGTTGCCGACGTTTCCGCTTGGCGCTGCTTGGCACGGTAAAAGCGGGCAAGCCTAAGGCGCACGCAAGCCGTTAGTGCTGTTCGCTTGGAAAAAGCACCTCCCCGGCGGAGGCCGGGGCCCAATTGGAGAGGTCGCAGTAATCGGCCGCATCGCTCAGTCAGCAACGTCCCCCAATTGACCCCGGCCTCCGCCGGGGAGGTGGACGAGGTCGGCGCATACGCCCCCCGGTTGATGAAAAGGCTGCGACCTACCCCCGCTTCCCCAAATACGGAATCTGCGGCGCAGTATCCTCCGGCAGCACCCCAGTCGCCCGAGGATCCGGAAACGTCTCGATAGTCCGCTTCACCGCCACGAACCCCTGCGCGCGATAGAACCCCAGCGCGCTAGGATGATCGAGCGTGCAGGTATGCAGCCAGACCCGCTCCACCCCCTTCGCCCAGGCCCGCGCGCAAGCCTCGGCCATCAGCCACCGCCCATGTCCTTGCCCCGCCAGCTCCGGGATCAGCCCGAAATACGAGATCTCGCACGCGCCGCCCGCGCGGAAATCGAGTTCGAGCATCCCCACCTCGATCCCCGCCGGATCGAGCACCGCATACACCGCGATCCCCGGATCCTGCACGATCGCCGCCAGCGCATCGTCCGCCATCACCAGCCGCGAGAACCACAGCCACGGGCTCCCCACCCGCCGGAACAGCGCCCGGTATTTCGCCAGCGCCGGCCGCTCCCACCGCACCAGCCGCAACCGCGACCCAGGGCTCGGTCGCAACGGCGGCCGCTTGCGCATCTCCAGCGTCGTGACGATCGTCGCGAGGACGTCGTCGGCAACCGGGATCAGCGCCACCGGATCATGACCACGTAGCGCGCGGCGGCAGGCTCATCAGGATCGCATCGATATTGCCGCCGGTCTTAAGCCCGAACAAAGTCCCGCGATCATAGACGAGGTTGAACTCGGCATAACGCCCGCGCCATTCGAGCATCCGTGCCTCGTCGGCGGCAGTGAACGGCGTATCCATCCGCCGCCGCACGATCCGCGGATACGCATCCAGAAACGCTTCGCCGACATCGCGGGTGAAGGCGAAGTTGGTCTCGAAATCGCCGTCGAGATGGTCGAAGAAAATCCCACCCGCGCCGCGGCTGACCTTCCGGTGCGGAATGTAGAAATAGGTCTCGGCCCATTCCTTGAAGCGTGGATAATGCGCCGGATCATGCGCGTCGCACGCCGCCTTCATCGTCGCGTGGAAGTCGACGGTATCCTCCTCGATCGGCAGTGGCGGGTTGAGATCGCCGCCCCCACCGAACCAGCGCTTGGTGGTATTGAGAAAGCGGCAGTTCATGTGCACCGCCGGCACGTGCGGGTTGGCCATGTGCGCGACCAGGCTGATCCCGGTCGCGAAGAACCGCGGGTCTTCGCCGGCGCCGTGGATCGACTTGGCGAACTCGCCCTCGAACGTGCCGCCCACGGTCGAGACGTTGACGCCGACCTTCTCGAACACGCGACCCTTCATCACCCCCATCACGCCACCGCCGCCCGGCTCACCCGACGGATCGGTCCGGTTCCACGGAGTGTATTCGAACGAAGCGTCCGATCCCGCCTCCCGCTCGATCGCCTCGAACTCCGCACAGATGCGATCGCGAAGGGACTCGAACCAGGTTCGGGCGGCGGCTTGCTGGGGGTCGAGTTCGATCATGGGGGCGTCATATCGCCAGCAGGCGACGGTTGAAAGACACGACACGTCTAGCCCCCCTCCCTGGAAGGGAGGGGCAGGGGGTGGGTCGGCTTCCGCATATCCAGAAGTCGAGTGGCAAAAGCCAACCGACCCACCCCCAACCCCTCCCTTCCAGGGAAGGGAGCAGAACACGCGCGCGATAAGCCACGCCGCGCCATCGCTAAGCCGGCCACCCGCCGGATGCCGCAAAGCCTCCGCCGCAACGATCCCAATCGCCACCGAAACGTCCACCGATCACCGACACTCTTGGCCCCCCTCCCTGGAAGGGAGGGGCAGGGGGTGGGTCGGCTTCCGCATATCCAAACGTCGAGTGGCAAAAGCCAACCGACCCACCCCCAACCCCTCCCTTCCAGGGAGGGGAGCAGAAGAGTCGCGCGATAAGCCACGCCGCGCCATCGCTAAGCCGGCCACCCGCCGGATGCCGCAAAGCCCCCGCCGCAACGAGCTCCGTCGCCACCAAAATATCCACCGACCGCCGGCCCTCTTGGCCCCCCTCCCTGGAAGGGAGGGGCAGGGGGTGGGTAGGCTTCCGCATATCCAGACGTCGAGTGGCAAAAGCCAACCGACCCACCCCCCCCCCCGGGAAGGGAGCAGAAGAGTCGCGATGACCCCCGCCGCCCCTACCTAAACCGGCCACCCCCCCGTCTGCCGCAGCGCTTCCGCCGCCACGATCCCCGTCGCCACCGAAATATTCATCGACCGCAACCCCGGCCGCATCGGGATCAGCACCCGCACATCCGCCCGCGCATGCACCTCGTCAGGAACGCCAGCCCCCTCGCTTCCCATCAACAACACGTCGTCCTCGCGAAACTCCGCCACATCCAGCCGCACCGCGCCCTTCGTCGTCAGCAGCACGATCCGCCCGGTCACCTGTCCCAGGAACGCCTCCCAATCGACATGCCGCACCACGTCGACCACGCCGGCATAGTCCATGCCGGAGCGCGCGACGGCCTTGTCGCTCCAGGTGAATCCCATCGGTTCGATCAGGTCGACGCCGATTCCCATGCACGCCGCGGTGCGCAAAATCGCCCCGACATTTCCGGCGATATCGGGTTGGTAGAGGGCAATACGCATGCCCCATCCCCTAGCGCAGCGAGGGCGCGGCGGTAACCCAAAGCAAAATGCAGTTGGCAAACCGCCGTCTCGCCGTCTATCAGATCGCAGCCTCCGTGGGGACGGTCGGGCGGAATGGGCATATGGTTTCGCGAAACCGAAAGCCCAGTCGGCCACGAAAAAAATAACGTGCAAGGGCGAGATGAATGGCGACAGTCGACGACATGGTTCCTCCCGGCGAATCGCCAGAGCCGTTTCACGAAGAGGCCCATGACCCTCGCCGCCGTGATTTCATCAATATCGCAGCCGTCTCGTTCGCCGGCGTGGGCGCGGTCGCGATCGTCCTGCCGCTGATCAACCAGATGAACCCCTCGGCCGACGTGCTCGCACAGTCGACCACCGAGATCGACCTGTCGAAGATCCTCCCTGGCCAGGCGATCAAGACCAGCTTCCGCAAGCAGCCGCTGTTCGTGCGCAACCTGACGCCGAAGGAAATCTCGGAAGCCGACGCGGTCGATATCTCGACGCTGCGCGATCCGCAGACGCTCGAGGAGCGCACCAAGGCAGGCAAGAAGAACTGGCTGATCACGCTGGGCGTCTGCACGCATCTCGGCTGCGTCCCGCTCGGCGCGGGCGAGGGTGAGAACAAGGGTCCGTTCGGCGGCTATTTCTGCCCGTGCCACGGTTCGGCCTACGACACCGCCGCGCGCATCCGCAAAGGCCCCGCACCGACCAACCTCCACGTGCCGGACTATGCCTTCAATTCCGACACCGTCGTCACGGTAGGCTGAGGAAAACACCATGAGCTTTCCCTGGGCCAAGCAATACGAACCGAAGCTGCCGCTGACGCGGTGGCTGGATGAGCGGCTTCCCGTTCCCCGGCTCGTCTACAACGCGGTCGGCGCCGGTTATCCGGTGCCGCGCAACCTCAATTACTTCTGGAACTTCGGCGTCCTCGCCGGTGCCGCGCTCGCGATCCAGATCATCACCGGCATCGTCCTCGCGATGCACTACGCCGCCAATGGCGCGGTCGCGTTCGACTCGGTCGAGAGCATCATGCGCGACGTCAACGCGGGCTGGTTCCTGCGCTACGCCCACGCGAACGGCGCCTCGATGTTCTTCATCGTCGTCTACACGCACATCTTCCGCGGGCTCTATTACGGCTCGTACAAGGCACCGCGCGAGATGGTGTGGCTGCTCGGCGTGGTCATCTTCCTGCTGATGATGGCGACCGCGTTCATGGGCTATGTGCTTCCCTGGGGCCAGATGAGCTTCTGGGGCGCGCAGGTCATCACCGGTTTCTTCTCGGCGATCCCGCTGGTCGGCGACACCATCCGCATCTGGCTGCTCGGCGGATTCGCGCCTGACAACGCCGCGCTCAACCGCTTTTTCTCGCTGCATTATCTGCTGCCGTTCGTGATCGCGGGCGTCATCATCCTGCACATCTGGGCGCTGCACATCCCCGGCTCGAACAACCCGACCGGCGTCGACGTGAAGGGCGAGCAGGACACCGTCCCGTTCCATCCCTACTACACGGCCAAGGACGGCTTCGGGCTCGGCATCTTCCTGCTGATCTTCGCCAGCCTGTTGTTCTTCTTCCCAAATTATCTCGGCCACCCGGACAACTACATCCCGGCGAACCCGCTTTCGACGCCCGCGCACATCGTCCCCGAATGGTATTTCTGGCCGTTCTACGCGATCCTGCGCGCCTTCACCGCGGACTTCATCCTGCCGGCCAAGCTCTGGGGCGTGCTGGCGATGTTCGGCTCGATCCTGCTGCTGTTCTTCCTGCCCTGGCTGGACAGCTCGCCGGTCCGTTCGATGAACTACCGGCCCAAGGCACGGATCGCGTTCTGGGTCCTCGTCGCCGACATTCTGGTGCTCGGCTATTGCGGCGGCGCCCCGGCGAACGCGTTCTACGTGATCCTGAGCCAGATCTGCGCGGCGTACTATTTCGCGCATTTCCTGATCATCCTGCCGCTGATCTCGCGCGCGGAGCGACCGCGGCCGCTGCCCAACTCGATCACCGAGGCCGTCCTGGCCAATCACGGTGGCACGAGCCCGGCCCAGACAGCGCTGTCGACGGCGTCCGCGCCGCACGCCGCGCACTGATACGAACTCGAGGACACACACATGGTTCGTCTCATCGCATCCCTGGTCGGCGCGGCCTTCGTGCTGGTGCTCGGCATCGCGCTCTTCGGCAGCGTGGCGGGGGTCATCACCGACCCCGTCGCACCGACCGCGGAGAGTGTCGCGCACAAGCATCCGAAGGAGCTCGAGCTCGCCTCCAACGGCGTGTTCGGCAAGTTCGACCGTCGCCAGCTCCAGCGCGGGTTCCAGGTCTACAAGGAAGTCTGCGCCGCCTGCCACTCGCTGCGGCTCGTGTCGTTCCGCGACCTGCAGAAGATCGGCTATTCGGAGCCCGAGGTTAAGGCGATCGCCAGCCAGTGGGTGATCGAGCAGCCCTCGATCAATCCGGAAACCGGCGAGGCGGCAACGCGTAAGAACATCCCGTCGGATCGCTTCCCGTCGCCGTTCGCGAACGAGATCGCCGCCCGCGCCGCGAACAACAACGCGCTGCCGCCCGATCTCTCGCTGATCACCAAGGCGCGCGAGGAGGGCACCGCCTACGTCCACTCGCTGCTGACCGGCTACACGACGCAGCCCGCCGCGCTGCTGAGGGAATTCCCGGACATCAAGACGCCGTCCGGCCTCCACTACAATCCGTATTTCGCGAACCTCAACATCGCGATGCCGCCGCCGCTGACGTCCAACGGCCAGGTGACCTATGCGGACGGTACCAAGCCGACGATCGACCAGATGTCGACCGACGTCTCCGCGTTCCTGACCTGGACCGCCGAGCCCAATCTGGAGGCACGCCACGCCGCCGGGTTCGCGTCGATCATCTTCATCCTGATCTTCTGCGGCCTCGCCTGGGGCGCGTACCAGAACGTCTGGCGCGACGTTAAGCATTGATGGCGGCCGGGCTCCCGCGGTAAGGGCGCACGGATAGAGGGAGCGGCGGACGGGTGATAAGCCCGATCCGCCGCTTTCGTTTCGGCCGGGGCGCAGCGTCGCGTTTCGGCCTATCCGCCGCCGTCGCGCGGAACGAAGGGAACGATCCATGTCCGATTTCGCCGAGCAGAATTCCGACCTCAAGGCCCTGATCCGCACCATCCCGGACTTCCCCAAGCCCGGCATCCAGTTCCGCGACATCACGACCTTGCTGCTCGACCCGCACGGTTGGGCGACCGCGATCGAACGGATGGTCGCGGCAGTTTCCGGCCCCGTCGATCTCGTCGCCGGCATCGAAGCCCGCGGCTTCCTCTTCGCCGCAGCGCTCGCCGCGCCGCTCAAGGCCGGCGTCCTGCTGATCCGCAAGGACGGCAAGCTCCCCGGCGCAACGATCGCCGAAGACTATGCGCTCGAATACGGCACCGACCGCATCGCAATCCACGCCGATGCGCTTGCTCCCGGCGCACGAGTCCTGCTGGTCGACGACCTGATCGCCACCGGCGGCACCGCCCGCGCCGCCGTCCGCCTCCTCCACAAGGCCGGCGCGATGGTCACGCAGGCCCAGTTCCTGGTCGATCTCCCCGAGCTCGGCGGCGCCGACGCGCTCCGCTCGGACGGCATCGAAGCCTCAGCCCTGATCCACTTCCCCGGCCACTGATCGCACTTTTACCGCGGAAGCCCACCAGTCTTGTTCCCCCGCGGACGCGGGGGCCCAGCTAAGTACCGTAGCGGTCAGGTACCCTGGACCCCCGCCTACGCGGGGGAACAGTAAGGAAGGGCGTCCCGTACCTTCAAACTCCCACGGAACCCAAAACCCCATCAGACCCCTTTCCCACCCCCGGTACGAAATCCCGTCAGACCCCGTTCATGGAACTTGCGACATAGTGTCTCCGTTGTGCGACGAATGGCGGCGCGTTGTGTCCGCCCTCCGTGTACGGGAGATTTTCCATGTTTATGAAACGCTTCGGCATTATCGGCCTAGCCCTGGGCCTCGGATTGGGCGTCGCCGGTTGCACAGACGGTTACGGCTATGGCGGCGCTGGCCTCGGCTATGCGAGCGACCCCTATTACGGTGGCGGGTATGGCGGCGGCTATTACGGTGCAGGCTATGACGGGTTCGCAGGCTATGGCGGCCTGAATTCCTATTATGGCTGGAACGGCGACTATTACTATCCGGGCTCGGGCGTCTACGTCTACGATCGCAACCGTCGCCCCTATCGCTGGAACGGTAACCAACAGCGCTATTGGCAGGGCCGTCGCGGCAACTACCGCGGCAACGGCAACTGGGGCAATTTCGCCCGCGGCAACAATCCCGCGGCGCGCGAATATCGTCAGGATCGTCGCGAAGCCAATCGCGACTTCCGCCAGGACCGCCGCCAGGATCGCGGCCAGCTCCGCAACGGACAGATCACGCCGGACCAGTTCCGCGGCGAACGTCGCGAAGCGCGCCAGCAGTATCGTGGCGAGGCCCGTCAGGACCGGCGCGAATACCGCCAGAATCGCGGAACCCAGGGTCGCAGCTTCGGCGGCGGTAACCGTGGATTCCGTGGCGGCAATCCCGGCGGCGGTCGCACGCCTCGGTAACTAGCGAAGATTGGTTCACGCGAAGGCGCGAAGCCTGTCCTGAGCTTCGCCGAAGGGGCGCGAAGAGGCAGAAGGTTGTTCACGCGGAGACGCGGAGGCGCGGAGAGTTGTAGAATAGCGAGGGGAGGGCGACCTCCTCTCAAAAGGCACCAAAGCTCACCAAGCGGCTCGGTCATCTCAAATCTTCTCCGCGCCTCCGCGCCTCCGCGTGAACAAACCTTCTGTCTAGCTTTGCGCCCCTTCGGCGAAGCTCAGGACAGACTTCGCGCCTTCGCGTGAATCACTACTGCATGAGAGCCAGACAGCGTTCGGGCTGACGCCCACCTGTCAGCCAGCCGGCCCTTCCGTAGGGCGCGTCGAAACCAGTCCATTAGAAACGAACGTCATCACCATGACGTCGTCCTGATTGAACACCCGCATACGACTCTTGAAGATCCCCATCTCGGGCCGACTCGCCGATACGCGCTTTTCCAGCACCTCGCTCTCGCAGCGCAGGGTATCCCCCGGATACACCGGCTTCACCCACTTCAACTCGTCGATACCCGGCGACCCGAGCCCCGCCTGCTCGTTCTCCTTCAGGTGCGCGACCAGCATCGCCATCGTCATCGCGCACGTATGCCAGCCACTCGCCGACAACCGCCCGAAATGCGTCTGCGCCGCCGCCTCGTCGGACAAGTGAAACGGCTGCGGATCGTATTTCGCGGCGAACGCGGTCACCTCCTCGCGGGCGACGGCATAGGCGCCAAACGACGCGGTCCGACCGACCTCGATATCTTCGAAATACTGCACGCGAGCCTCTCCTCTTATCGTTGCATCACCTTCTGGAAGGGCGCCGCGGTGCCGTCCAGTCCCGCCTCGGCCGGCAACCCGATCAGGTCGCGCAGCAAAGGCTCGATCGCTACGTTATCGAAGCCCGGGATCGTCTTGCCGCGAACGAACGCCGGTCCGTTGGCGATGAACAGCGCACGCATCTCCGGCGCCATGTTGTCGTATCCGTGCATCCCGCCGACCGAAGCCCTGGTCGGCGCACTCGCATCCACCCGCCAGCCGACATCGGCGAGACACAGATAGCTCGGGACCCGCGGATTGCGCCCATAATGGAACCGCGCCGGAATCTCGCTTTTCCGCCAGCATTGCAGGTGATCGTGCGGCTTCAGCAATCGCGCCTCCAGCGCCGCCTCATGCCCCGGCACCGCGAACAGGGTCGCGTACGGCCCCATCTCGACGGTGCGATAGTCCGCCTTGTCCGCGATCGTATCGAGCGCGACGACGCGCGTGCTGCTCGTCGCCGCCATCCCGTGATCCGCGACGATCACCAGGTTCGCCGGCTGCCCCAGCGCGGCCAACCCGTCGACCAACGCTCCAATACTGGCATCCACATCCGCCACCGCCTGGGTAACGCCCGCGCTGTCGGGCCCACCCGCATGACCCGCGCTGTCGACCGTATCGAAATACAGCGTCACCAGCTTGGGACGGATCGCCGCCGGCCGCCGCATCCAGTCGATCACCGCGTTGACGCGCTGCGTGCCTGACACCTGCTGGTTGAACTGCTGCCAGTCCGCCGGCCGCGTACCGCCCTCAATCGCACCATGGCTGTTCGGCTTGGCCGTCCCCCCGACGGCGACGTTCGCGCCCGGCCAGAACATCGTCGCGGTCCGGATCCCCGCCTTCTCCGCATCGACCCAGATCGGCGAGCTCTCGCTCCACCAGAACGGATCGTCGGTCGCCATCGTGAACGTCTCGCCCGGCCGCGCCGGATCCTCCATTTTGTTGCCCACGATCCCGCTGCGATCGGGCCGCAGCCCCGTCACCAGTGTCCAGTGGTTGGGAAAGGTGACGCTGGGAAACGACGGCCGCATGCTCGCGAACACTCCACCCGCGCGCAGCCGGTTGAGGTTCGGACTGACGCCGCGGTCGAGATAATCCGGCCGGAACCCATCGATCGACACGAGAATCGTAACCGGCGCCCGAGCCTCGCCCGGCATCGCAGCCGCCGCGGTCGATGCGGGGGCAGGCGCGGTAATCGGCGCAAGGGCAGGGGGCGTGTACGGATACGCGCACCCGGCGAGTGCCAGCCCCAGAAATGCGAGCACAGTCGTCTTCATCATAACCGTTCGTCCCGAGCAGGTGCCGACCTCGCGCGATCCTTACTCGGCGCGCTCGGCGAGAGAAAGCGATCCGTGCGGAGGCGAGCTCACCCTAGCTTGTTTCCCCGCGAAGGCGGGGACCCAGACTGGGCTCCCGCCTTCGCGGGAGAACAAGGAGCGCTGTGCGCTGTTATGCAGCCTACAACCCCACCGCCAACTTGCTGAACAAGGTCCAACTCACCGGCGTCTTCCCATACGCCGCGTCCAGCGCCGCCGGCTTGGCATACGCCGCGACGGTCCCCCCGAGCGCCAACCCCAACGGCCCGACGATCGGCACCCGGTACGCATACCCGACCTCAGCCTTCGTCACCCGGAACTTCCGATCATGCAGCGGATCGTCGTGATCGGGAAAAAGCTCGTCGTTCGCCACGTTCTCCACCCGCCCGAACACCGCATGCCGAGCCGAAAGCTCATACGTAGCCTCCGCCAGGAACGCGCTCAGCTTCTCCCCCGGCAGCCGGTCCTTCAGACTATACGCAACCGTCGTAGCCAGCCCGCCCCGCGCATATTGCACGCTCGCGGTCGATCGGTTCTCGTCCTCGCCCGGATGCTGCGCCTCGGGCTCCTTCAGCCGGCCATGGCTCACCTGCACCGCCCAGAACGGCGACGGCGTCCACGTCCCGCGCACGCTCCACGAATCGAACCGCGGCGCTTCGATCCCCCAGCGATGCTCGTCCGGCTCGCGCCCCTTGAACGCCGACGCCTCCAGCTGGAACGCAGGCGTCGCATACCCCGCCGTCACCACGCCGTAGGTGATGTGCGTCGAATCGAACCAGTGATGCGTGATCGGCGACATCGGCTGATACCGCGCCGACCCCCGGTGCATGAACGCGCTCGGCCCCAGCGCCGGCTCGCCGACCGGCCCGCCATACAGGAACAGCGTGTTGCCGTTCCCCAGCCGGTAATCGACCTTCGCGGCAAGCTCCATGAACAGGTCGTGCGGATGCTGCCGATCGACCAGCGGCCGGTCGTTCGCCAGCTCGCCGGTCGCGAACAGATTGGTATAGCCCCGCGCGCCCATCAGCGGCTCGAGGCTGTTCATCGCCCGCAACTGGATATGCCAGCGGTCGCCGAGGTCGCGGTCCGCCATCAGCATCGCCATCGACTGCACGAACGCCTCGCTCTTGCCGCGCGGCCCCCCCTGGTCGGTGACGACGCCCCAAGCATAGCCATGCGCCATCAGCATCCACTCGCCCGCCTGCGTCATATACCCACGCATCGGCCCCTCGGCGGCCGGCAGCCGCGACGTCCCGCTACCTTGGCTATAGAAGCCGGCGGACGTCCCCATCGCCATCCCGGCCATCGCCGACCCCGCGGGCATTTTCGCCACCGCCGCATCGGACGCCGCGCGATAGGCGGAGTCCACGATCATCGCATGCCCCATCGCGCCATGATCCATCTGCGCATGATCCATACCCGGCATAGCGTCCGGGGTAGGCGGCGCGACCGGAGCGGGATGACCCATCGCCGAATGGTCCATCGTCAAATGATCGACAGCCCCCCCAGACTGCGGCGGACGAGCCACCGGCCGCGACTCAACCCTCTCCACCGTCTTCTCAGGAGCCGCATCCGGCATAGTCATGCCCGGCATGGACATGGAATGTTGCGCCACCGCAGCAACCGGCAGCACCGCCCCCACGACACCACCCGCAAGCAGCATCGCCCTCACGGCACCAGCCGCAAGCTGCATCGTCCTCACGGCACCAGCCGCGAGCAACCTCGCCCCCGCGGCATCAGCCGCGAGAAACCTATATCGAACCATCAGTATATCCTTGGAAAAGCCTGAAAATCGGGGCGCATCAGCACCCGAAGATCAAGCCTCTCGCGGAGGCCGCAAAGCCGGCGCGACGCCAGCCCCAAGATCCAGTACAGCCACCCGTCCGGTCACCACGGCCGGCTCCCGCAACGCCACGTCCAGAACGCGGGCGCCATTCCAGTTCGAGGGCGGCACGCACCCGATACACCCATGCAGCGGGGTAGCCTTCCGATCGGGCGCCTCGTGATCCGGCATAGCCTCCTGTGTCCCGCCCATCGCCGCCATATCCATGACGACGGCAGACCCCCGCGAAGCAGGCGCATCATGACACGCCGCCGGCGCCACCGCAGGAAACGCAAACGCAGCAAGGAGCAAAGCCAGGATCAGGCGCGCGAGCATGCCCCGGTCTAACCCCCCGCACGACCCGCCACAACCTCGCAGTCTCTCCCCGACCCCCGCCAAAGCCCACACAGCGCCAACGCGCAGCCTTGCCCGCAAGCCGCGAAAGGTTCAGCCTCGACCCATGAAGACCCCAACGCACCCCGAACGCACCAAAACCCCAAGCACCCCCGCCGCCAAAGTCTCGATCCGGATCGGCAAGCGCACCACCTTCGACGCCTCGGTAACCACCGCCGGCCTGCTATCGGTCGGCGCGCTCGTATCCGGCATCCTCCTGTCCAGCGCCGTCATAGTCGCCGCCGCAGGTCGCAAGGCAGCAAGACGACCACTGGCATTGCCTGATCATACCAAGACCGACGCCTAGCGCCCAATTGCTGCCGTTCGTTCACAGTCGTAGCGAGCCGGAAAGCAGGCGCTAGACAGATCATCTTGACCGGCACCCGCATCTACGGAAAAACCGCGTCTCGCCAGAAGTTTACCATTAAATCCTGTCAGTTAATCTTTTTATACATCTGATTATAGACGATCGGCGTAGAGAACAGCGGGTTGACGATGGTGGTATTCTCCACCAAGTCCTGGCCGACACTATGATATTTTGACGTCCGCTCGCCGTATTCGCCACGGAATGTTAGAGCGATGGTTCCGCCATCCGATTTTACCGATACATCGAAAACAAGTTCTGGGATGAGCGTCCACTTGATCGGCTCTTCGCCTACCCAAACTACGATCGGTGTTTTGGCATCATACGCGATCCCGACTCGACGTCCTGCAGTGGAAATTCTAATTCTATTTACCGCAATGGACTTGCGGAGCCTCATCCGAATACGAGGGCGCTTGTCGTCGGGAATGTTGGCGGTAGCGCCGTCGATAACCTTGAATGCGTTGTCACTCCGCGCCGTGTCCAGTTCATAGATACCTGAAACCACACCTTGCACCGGGCTCGCGGAGCCTGAGGCAGAACTCAAGATGGCAACTCCAATCGCCGCCGACAAAGTATGACGCATCACACGCTCCTCGAATTTCGCCGCTCGCCGGTCGGGGGTAGCAACGATCCCGCGCAAAGGTTATGCCTTAAGTGTCGGAGCGGGGACTTTTTCTTATAGCAGACATCGCGCCTTTGCCTTCCCGGCTCCTAAGCCAGCAACCCACCGATAAGTCTTCGTCAACCACTACGCACATATAACAGCGCCATGGAGCGCTCCTTTATCGCGGTCACGGCGATCGCCTCGACACTGATGTTTGCCGGTGTCTGGAAGGCCACCGAGCCGCAACCGACTGCAGCCCCGGCGATCGTCGATACCAAGGCGGCACCCGATACGCCCGTTACCGCGCGGCCGGTGCTGCGGCGTCCTGTCGTCGCGCCCGCCCGACCAGCATCCGAAGCCGAGCCCTACAACGTCGTTCGGCCAGCATATGAATCATCGACGCCAGCCCGCCGTTCAACCAGCCTCCCGTCAGAAAGCGCGGTCTTCTACAGCGGATGTCGCGAAGTACGCGCGGCAGGCGCCGCACCGCTCTACCGCGGCCAGCCGGGCTACCGCGAAGGCATGGACGGCGACGACGACGGGATAGCCTGCGAGGACTATCGCTGACCCGTCACCGTCGCGTGTCGATCAGCTATGCAGGAAGTGCATCACGTCGCCGTCCTGCACGACATACGCCTTGCCTTCAGCGCGCAGCTTGCCCGCCTCGCGCGCCTTCGATTCCCCACCCAGCGCGATGAAGTCGTCGAACGCGATCGTCTCGGCGCGGATGAAGCCCTTTTCGAAATCGCCGTGGATCTCGCCCGCCGCCTGCGGTGCGGTCGCGCCCTCGTGGACGGTCCAGGCACGCGCTTCCTTCGGCCCGACCGTAAAGAACGTCAGCAGATGCAGCAACTTGTACCCCGCGGTGATGACCCGCGCGAGACCAGTCTCTTCCAGACCCAGCTCGCCAAGAAACTCCCCGCGATCCTCCGCCGGCATCGTCGCGATTTCCGCCTCGATCGCCGCCGACACCACGACCGCTTCCGCGCCCTCGGTCTTCGCCTTCTCGAACACCCGCGCCGACAGCGCATTGCCGTTCGCCGCATCGCCCTCGTCGACGTTGCACACGTACAGCACCGGCTTGGCGGTCAGCAGCTGCGCCTGCGCGAACACGCGCGCCTCGTCCTCGTCCTTCGGCACGGTCAGCCGCGCGGGCTTGCCCTCGCGGAGCAGTTCGAGCGCCTGACCGAGCACGGCGGCGCCGATCTTGGCTTCCTTGTCGCCCTGCATGCCCTTCTTGGCGAGGTTCGGCACGCGCTTTTCCAGGCTCTCCAGATCGCTGAGCATTAGTTCGGTGTCGACCGTCTCGGCGTCGGCGATCGGGTCGACCTTGTTGTCGACATGCGTCACGTCGCCATTCTCGAAGCAGCGCAGCACATGGACGATCGCGTCGACCTCGCGGATGTTGCCGAGGAACTGGTTGCCGAGCCCTTCGCCCTTCGACGCGCCGCGCACGAGGCCGGCGATGTCGACGAAGCCAAGCTGCGTCTCGATGATCTTCTGCGATCCGGCGATCTTCGCCAGCGCGTCGAGCCGCTTGTCGGGCACGCCGACGTTACCGACGTTGGGCTCGATCGTGCAGAACGGATAGTTCGCCGCCTGCGCCGCGGCCGTCTCGGTCAGCGCGTTGAAGAGAGTGGACTTGCCGACGTTCGGCAGCCCCACGATGCCGCAGCGAAAACCCATGATATGCCCTTGGTATAAGAATGTGGTGGCGCTTTAGGCGACGCGAGGCCGGAAGGCCAGTGAGGGCCGCGCCGGCGGCCGGCGTTTCCGTTCTGCTCCCCTCCCTGAAAGGGAGGGGCTGGGGGTGGGTAGGCCAGCTTGAGCCGCAACCGTTCCAAGATCCGGAAACCGACCCACCCCCAACCCCTCCCTTCCAGGGATGGGAGAAGCTCAACGCATCACGGAACACAATCCCCCTAATCGACCCACTCGATCGCCGCAGTGCAGCAAAATAAACATACCGACCGGTAGTTATCATATGGTCGACGCTTATATCCCGAGCCCAGCTTGAGATAGATCAGGAACTTCATGACCACGACCGCCCACGGCTACGCCGCGCAATCCCCCGAAACCCCGCTCGCGCCGTTCAGCTTCGAGCGCCGCGAGCCTGGCAAGACCGACGTCGCGATCGACATCGCGTTCTGCGGCGTCTGCCATTCCGACCTCCACACCGCCAAGGGCGAATGGGAAGGCACGCTCTACCCCTGCGTTCCCGGCCACGAGATCGTCGGCCACGTCACCGCAGTCGGCGACGACGTCACCAAATTCAAGGTCGGCGACGTCGTCGGCATCGGCTGCATGGTCGACAGCTGTGGCGAGTGCGCATCGTGCAAGGACGGCGAGGAGCAATATTGCGAGACGACCGGCTTCGTCGGCACCTATAACGGCCCCGATCCCGTGCTCGGCGGGCACACGTTCGGCGGCTATTCGGACAAGATCGTCGTCGACGAAGGCTTCGTGCTGAAGGTTTCGCACCCCGAAGCCGACCTCGCCGCGGTCGCGCCGCTGCTCTGCGCGGGCATCACCACCTACTCGCCGCTCAAGCACTGGAAGGTCGGCCCCGGCCAGAAGGTCGGCATCGTCGGCTTGGGCGGTCTCGGCCATATGGGCGTCAAGATCGCCAACGCGATGGGCGCCGAAGTCTACGTCTTCTCGACCTCGCCCAACAAGCGGGAGGACGCCAAGCGTCTCGGCGCAAAGGACCTGATCGTCTCGAAGGACGAAGCCGCGATGGCCGAACACGCCAACAGCTTCGACTTCATCCTGAACACCGTCGCGGCGAGCCACAACCTCGACACCTTCACCGCGTTGCTGAAGCGCGACGGCACGATGACTCTGGTCGGCGTCCCCGAGCACGCGCATCCGTCGCCGTCGGTCGGTGCCCTCATCTTCAAGCGGCGCGCGATCGCCGGCTCGCTGATCGGCGGCATCGCCGAGACGCAGGAGATGCTCGATTTCTGCAACGAGCACGGCCTGGTATCGGACATCGAGATGATCCGCATGGACGAGATCGAGCCGTCCTATCAGCGCATGGTGAAGAGCGACGTGAAGTACCGCTTCGTCATCGACATGGCGACGATGAAGACGGCGTAATCGGGCCCTACTACTCCCTCCCCTTCAGGGGAGGGTCGGGGTGGGGCAGTGCCACGAAGGCTGACTTATGCGGCCAAGCCCCACCCCAACCCTCCCCTGAAGGGGAGGGGGAAGAAATAAGGGTAACGCTTCTATAACCACCACCCCGGCGAAGGCCGGGGCCCAATTGGGAAGGCGGTTGTGAAGGAAGGGCGGTCCTTCGTTAGCGACGTTCCCCAATTGGGCCCCGGCCTCCGCCGGGGTGGAATTATCTACCCCGCCGCGCCGCATCGCGGCACCCCGCTCACCAACGATAATTAAAACTAATACTAATCCGCTCGCCCTTGGCAGCATTCGGCACGACCTCATGCCGCAACCAGCTCTCCCAAAGAAAAACACTCCCCGGCTTAGGCTCGGCATAAACGAAAGTCCGCAGATCCTCCGGCGCATCCTCCAGCCGGGTCGGCGCCGCCATCATCATCGGCAACCGCGGATCCTCCAGCTTCAACGCCCCGGCCCCCTCCGGAATCGCCACGTACATCGTCCCCGACACGACGCTATGCGGATGAATATGCCCCGAATGCGCGCCGCCCGGCTTCAGGACGTTCACCCAGAAGCTGTCGAGCTTCAACTTGCGCCCACCCAGATCGAACGCACAGTCCTTGGCAAACTGCGCGACATGCTTGTTCAGCAACCGCACCAGATCCCCGAACCGCGGATCGCGCAACGGCAGGTCGTTCAGCGATGCATAGGACGTATATCCACGATACCCATGAGCCTTGGACCAAGCGACACCCGCGCGATCGGCCTTTGCCAGTTCGAGCGCGGCGTCCTCCAGTTCCTCGACCAGATCATCGTCCCCGAGATCGGCCTCGTAGAACCGCGTGGCAAACAGCGAGCGGGTGGTCATATCTGCATCCTCAACGCGACATCGTTCATGAAGCGGACGTCGTCGCCCTCCGCCAGCCACTTGGCCTCCGCCGCGACCGCGCCCAGCATGTCACTGAGCGGCTCGATCTCGGCCTTAGAATAATTGCCGAGCACATAGCCGGTCACGCGATCCTTGTGCCCCGGATGCCCGATCCCCAGCCGGACGCGCCGAAACTCGGGTCCCAGATGCTGGTCGGTCGAGCGCAGCCCGTTATGTCCCGCGGTCCCGCCGCCGGTCTTCACCTTCACCCGGAACGGCGCGATGTCGAGCTCGTCGTGGAACACCGTCAGCGCCTCGACGCCCAGCTTGTAGAACCGCAGCGCCTCGCCGATCGCGCGCCCGCTCTCGTTCATGAAGGTCGCGGGCTTCAGCAGCAGGATCTTCTCGAAGCCGATCCGCCCCTCCTGCGTCCAGCCCTGGAACTGCTTCTTGACCGCGCCGAAGCCGTGCACCTCGGCGATCGCATCGGCGACCATGAACCCGACATTGTGCCGGTGCATCGCATATTGCGCCCCCGGATTGCCGAGTCCCGCCCAGATCTGCACGTGGTATTCTCCTGGAAGTGATCGCTGCCCCACGCCCCTAACCGTCATTCCCGCGGAGGCGGGAACCCATACTGGCTAGCCTCGCGCTTCCATAGCTGAAGTCCGAGGGTCTGGTTCCCCGCCTACGCGGGGATGACGGGGGCGGGGCGGCATTGGTCGGACGGATGTGATATAAAACGAAACGGGCGGGAAAGCCCTAGCTTTCCCGCCCGCCAGATCATCCGAAGACGAAGGGCTGAACCCTCAGTCCTTCTTCTGCGGCGTGATCTTGTCGTCGTCGTTGTTATCGTCGTTCGGCTCGACCGGGGTCTCTTCCTCGGCAGCAGCCTCGGCAGCCTGTGCTTCGGCAACCTCAGCCTCGAGCTCTTCGTCCTCGACGGTCGGGACGGTCGGCGGCACGATCGTGGCGATCGCGAAGTCGCGGTCGTCGATCGCGGGCGTCGCGCCCTTGGGCAGCTTCACGTCGCTGATGTGGATCGAGTCACCGATCTCCAGACCGGCGAGCGAAATCGTGATCTCGCTCGGGATGTCCGAAGCGTCGACGACCAGCTCGACCTCGTGGCGCGTGATGTTGAGAACGCCCTTGCCCTTCTTGATGCCCGGTGCGTCGTCCTCGTCGGTGAACACGATCGGCACCGCGACGGTGACGGTCGAATGCTCGCCGATGCGCAGGAAATCGACATGGATCGGGCGATCCGAAACCGGGTGGAACGAGACGTCCTTCGGCAGCGTGCGCACGCCGTTGACCATCACGACGGAATTCATGAAGTGGCCGGTCATCAGCGCCTTCATCAGCGCCTTTTCCTCGAGGTGAACCGAGGTGGGTTCCTGATTCAGGCCGTAGATCACGGCAGGCACGCGGCCATCACGACGCAGCGCCCGGGAGGCTCCCTTGCCAACCCGGTCACGCGTCTCGGCTGCGAGCGTCAACTGGTCGCTCATCTATATTCTCCGAAACTCGTTTGTTGTCCTTCCCGCCCACGCCTCCAGGGATGACCATGGACCGGAAGCGCGGGCGCATAGCGGAAGTGGGAGATTTAATCAACTAAACCTGGACCCTCGCCCCTACGGGGAGAGGGAGGGGCCCGCACGCGCTTGCGTGTGGGAGGGTGAGGGGGGTGAGGCTCGGGGCATCTATCCCACTCCCCCTCACCCTTCCGTCGCAAGGGCTCCTCCCTCCCTCTCCCCGAGGGGAGAGGGACTCAGAACCTCAATACTTCACCCGCTCGGCCTTCACCCCAAGCTTCGCCAACTGCGCCTGAACGCTATCGGTCCCCGCCAGATGCCCCGCACCAACCGCAACAAACACAGTCCCCGGCGACTTCATCCGGTTCGCGACCCACTCGGCCCACCGCGCATTGCGATCCACCAGCAACACCTTCGCCACCTCCGGCGAATCCTTCAAACTATCGTTCATCTCGCGCGCCAAAGCCTCGGGATCCCCCTTCGCCCACTCGTCGACCATCGTCGCCATCGTCGTCTCCAGCTTCGGCAACTCGTCGATCGTGCTCCCCAGGAACTGCATCTGCGCGGTCTGCGAAAGCCCCCCGAAATACCCCAGCTGCTGCTCCGCCGTCTCCAGCCCCGTAACCGGCTTCCCCGCAGCCTTCGCCGCCGCCGTAATCACCTGCTCCGGCCCGTTCGCAGCATCATATCCAAGCTTGGACAGCGGCGCGATCGACAGGTTCGTCGCCGCCAGCCAAGGCTTGAACCGATCGAACGCATTCGCCGGCAGGCCCAGATCCGTCACCGCCTTCGCATACGCCGCGCGCTTGTCCGCCGGCAGCTGCTCGGTCAGCGTTGGCCCATCCTTAGACACGCCGGTCGCCATCACCAGCGACTGCATCTTGGCGGGGTCCGGCATCACCAACTCCAGCACCACCTGCTGCGACCGATCGAACGCGGTCTTCACCGCCTCGTCGAACCACGTCATGCCGGGCTTCAACACATGGATCGTCCCGAACAGGTAGATCGTCGTGTCCTTGTCCTTCACCACCCACAACGCCGGATCGGCATCGTTGGCCGACTGAGCCGGCGTCGGCGCAACCTGTGCACAGGCGGGCAAAGCGAACGCCATAGCAATGGCGGACAGCGCGGATCGGAACGACGCGATCTTCGAGAACAGCTTCAAGGGGAGGGCATCCTTACCGTGAGTTCGCCCCCATGTAGGAGCGCAGACCGCAACGCACCACTTGCCTCCCGCACCCCCATCCGCCAAAGCCCAGCCCGTGACCCAGCCCGTGACCCAGCCCGTGAAAAAGCCTCTCAGCTTCCAGCGCATGATCCTCACGCTCCACGATTACTGGAGCGAACACGGGTGCCTGATCCTGCAGCCCTACGACATGGAAATGGGCGCCGGCACCTTCCACACCGCCACGACGCTCCGCGCGCTCGGACCGAAACCGTGGAACGCCGCGTTCGTCCAGCCCTGCCGCCGCCCGACCGACGGCCGCTACGGCGAGAACCCCAACCGGCTCCAGCATTACTACCAGTATCAGGTCATCCTGAAGCCATCCCCCGCCAACCTCCAGGAACTCTACCTCGGCAGCCTCGCAGCGATCGGCATCGACATGCTGCGCCACGACATCCGCTTCGTAGAGGACGACTGGGAAAGCCCCACGCTCGGCGCCTGGGGTCTCGGCTGGGAGGTCTGGTGCGACGGCATGGAGGTGACGCAGTTCACCTATTTCCAGCAGATGGGCGGCTTCGACATGAAGCCCGTCGCCGGCGAACTCACCTACGGGCTCGAGCGCCTTGCGATGTACATCCAGGACAAGGACTCGGTCTACGACCTGGCGTTCAACGACGCGGGCGTGACGTACGGCGACGTGTTCCTGGAGAACGAGCAGGAGATGTCGAAGTGGAACTTCGAGATCGCCGACACGGACTCGCTCTTCGACCAGTTCCGCAAGCACGTAGCCGAATGCGAGAACTCGCTAGCCGCCAAGCTCCCGATCCCGGCCTACGAGCAAGCGATCAAAGCCAGCCACATCTTCAACCTCCTCCAGGCCCGCGGCGTAATCTCGGTAGCCGAACGCCAAGCCTATATGGGCCGCGTCCGAGACTTGGCGAAGGGCGCCTGCGCCGCCTGGATGGACAAGCATGGATGGGCAGCGTGATGCCTCATCCTTCCTCCCCTCCCGCAAGCGGGAGGGGACCGAGGGGTGGGCACGCGCTCACCACCATCGATACGCCGGCCATGACGCTCCCCACCGCCGCGCCACGTCCCACGCAAATGCTGCGCATGGACGGGCCGGGCGCCCACCCCTCAATCCCCTCCCGCTTGCGGGAGGGGAGGTGAAGATATGACCGACTTTCTCCTAGAACTCCGCTCCGAAGAAATTCCCGCCCGGATGCAGTCCAAGGCGCGAGACGATCTCGCCAAGCTGTTCACCGCAGAGCTTGCCAAGGCCGGCATCGCCACCAGCGCCATCGTCACCTACGCGACCCCGCGCCGCCTGACGCTGATCGCCCGCGACCTGCCGCTGGAAACGGCCGCCGTCTCCGAGGAAACCAAGGGCCCCAAAACCTCAGCGCCACCCCAGGCTCTCGAAGGCTTCCTCCGCAAAACCGGCCTGACCCGCGAGCAACTGATCGACCGCAACGGCACGCTCTTCGCGGTCACCGAGAAGCCCGGCCGCGCCACCGCCGCCGTGCTGGCAGACGCGATCCCCGCGATCGTCCGCGCGTTCCCGTGGCCGAAGTCGATGCGCTGGGGTGATGCCTCCGCCAGCACCGAATCGCTCCGCTGGGTCCGCCCGCTGCAAGGCATCGTCGCGCTGCTCGGCGAAGAGATCGTGCCGTTCGAGATCGCCGGGATCGCCAGCGGCGCCGCCACGCTCGGCCACCGCTTCCACCACCCGTACCAGATCACGATCGGCGGCGCCCACGACTATGTCGAGAAGCTGCGCGCCTGCCACGTCATCGTCGACCACGACGAACGCGCCACGCTGATCCGCGACCACGCCCGCGAAGCCGCAGCGCAGGCCGGGCTCGAACTGATCGAGGACGAGGGCCTCGTCGCCGAGAATGCCGGCCTCACCGAATGGCCGATTCCCCTGCTCGGCCAGTTCGACCCCGCGTTTCTCGACGTCCCGCCCGAGGTGATCCAGCTCACGGCACGCGTGAACCAGAAATATTTCGTCTGCCGCGGCGCCGACGGAAAATTGGCGAACGCATTCGTCTGTACCGCTAACATCGATGCGCACGACGGGGGTGCGGGCATCGTCGAGGGCAACCGGAAAGTCCTCGCCGCGCGCTTGTCGGACGCGAAGTTCTTCTACGACACCGACCTCAAGGTCCCGCTCGAAGAGCAGGCAGAGAAGCTGTCGAAGATCGTCTTCCACGAGAAGCTCGGCACCGTAGCCGACAAGGTCGACCGCGTCGCGAAGCTCGCGCGCTGGTTGGTAGAAGAGGGAATAGTCCGTTCTTCCCCCCCTCCCGCAAGCGGGAGGGGGCCGGGGGGTGGGCTCGCGCTCACCACCAACGCCACGCCAGCCGGTGAGCGCGAGCCCACCCCCGACCCCTCCCGCGAGCGGGAGGGGAGAGATGACCTCGCCACCCAAGCAGACCGCGCAGCCCGCCTCGCAAAGGCAGACCTCGTCACCGGCATGGTCGGCGAGTTCCCCGAGCTACAAGGCCTGATGGGCGGCTACTACGCCGCCGCGCAGGGCGAGCACCCGTCCGTCGCCACCGCCATCCGCGACCACTACAAGCCGGTCGGCCAAGGCGACGACGTCCCCACCGACCCGGTAACGGTCGCGGTAAGCCTGGCGGACAAGCTTGATACGATTGCATCGTTCTTTGCAGTTGAGGAGAGGCCGACTGGCTCCAAAGATCCTTTTGCTCTGCGGAGAGCTGCTCTAGGCGTGATAAGTCTAATTGTTGTTGGAAAGCTGCGCTTTTCATTAAGTGAGGCCGTCAACCGTACGGTTAGTAGTCTGCTTCTTCCGCGTGCGCATGAGATGGCCGCGGTCGCTTCTGAGGTGCAGAGGGTGGTGGACGTGGATAGCGCTCTGCTCGTGGAAAATAGCCTTGGTAGAGCAGACAGTGCGATCGAGAAGGCGAGGATCGCGGTAGCTTCAGATTTGCGTGATACGATAGAGCAGCAACTTATTAACAGTGGCAAGATAAAGTCTGTCCTCGGCCGGCATGCGGCCGGATTAATATCGGGAGAACTGCTCGACTTCTTCGCCGACCGCCTCAAAGTCCAGCAACGCGAAGCCGGCGTCCGGCACGACCTGATCGACGCGGTGTTCGCACTCGGCGGCGAGGGCGATCTCGTCCGCCTGCTCGCGCGCGTCCACGCGCTCCAGGCGTTCGTCACCACCGAGGACGGTGCGAACCTGCTCGCCGGCTACAAGCGCGCCGCCAATATCCTCAAGAAGGAAGCCCCTTCTTCTCCCATCCCTGAAAGGGAGGGGCCGGGGGTGGGTAGCCCTCGTGGGAATGCCGAGCCCGCCTCTGACCGACCCACCCCCAACCCCTCCCTTCCAGGGAGGGGCGAAGAGAAGATGCTGTCCTACACGCCCGAACCAGCAGAGACCGCGCTGATGACCGCGCTGGACTCCGCCGAACCCCGCGCCACCGCCGCGATCGCGCGCGAGGATTTCGCCGCGGCGATGGCTGCGCTCGCCTCGCTCCGCGCACCGATCGACGCGTTCTTTGATAGCGTTATCGTCAACGATCCCGATCCCGCCAAGCGCTCCGCCCGCCTCGCGCTACTTGAGCGAGTCCGCGCCGCAGTGCACAACGTCGCAGATTTTTCGAAGATCGAGGGCTGACTGGAGGGGAAGTGGAGACGGCTCCCAGCGTCTATACTTCCTATACTTCACTTTTGCCCTGCTAATGAAAACAGGCACTTAGAGGACCGACCATGACCCAATATGTGTATCGCTTCGGCGGCGGTGTTTCGGATGGCGGCAAGGGCGACAAGAACCTGCTCGGCGGCAAGGGCGCGAACCTCGCCGAGATGGCATCGATCGGCCTGCCGGTCCCGCCGGGCTTCACCATCTCGACCGATTTCTGCGCGGTCTATTACGACGAAGGCGGCCAGTTCCCGCAGAGTCTGCGCGACGAGGTCGCGACCGGCCTCGCGCACATCGAAGGCGTGACCGGCAAGAAGTTCGGCGATCCCGCCGACCCGCTGCTCGTCTCCGTCCGGAGCGGCGCCCGCGCCTCGATGCCTGGAATGATGGACACCGTCCTCAACCTCGGCCTCAACGACCAGACCGTCGAAGGCCTCGCCGCCAAGTCCGAGGACGCGCGCTTCGCCTGGGACAGCTATCGCCGCTTCATCCAGATGTACGCCGACGTCGTCCTCGAACTCGATCACGGCGCGTTCGAGGAAGCGCTGGAGATCGCCAAGGAAGACCAGGGCTTCACGCTCGACACCGAACTCTCGGCCGACGACCTGCGCAAACTCGTCGCTGAGTATAAGGCCCTCGTCGAGAAGCTCTGGGGCAAGCCCTTCCCGCAGGACGTCCACGACCAGCTCTGGGGCGCGGTCGGCGCGGTCTTCGGCTCGTGGCAGTCGGAGCGTGCGAAAGTCTATCGCCGCCTCAACGACATCCCCGGCGGCTGGGGCACTGCGGTCAACATCCAGGCGATGGTGTTCGGCAACATGGGCGACACCTCGGCGACCGGCGTCGCGTTCACGCGCGACCCGTCCAAGGGCGACCGCGCCTATTACGGCGAGTTCCTGATCAATGCGCAGGGCGAAGACGTCGTCGCCGGCATCCGCACGCCACAGTATCTCACCAAGACCGCGCGCGAAGACGCCGGCGCCAAGGCCTCGTCGATGGAAGAGGCGATGCCCGAGGTGTATCACCAGCTCGCCGACGTGTTCGACACGCTCGAAAACCACTACCGCGACATGCAGGACATCGAGTTCACGGTCGAGAAGACCAAGCTCTGGATGCTCCAGACCCGCGCCGGCAAGCGCACCGCCAAGGCCGCGCTGAAGATCGCCGTCGACATGGCCAACGAGGGGCTGATCACCCGCGAGGAAGCGATCCTGCGCGTCGAGCCGATGGCGCTCGACCAGCTGCTCCACCCGACGCTCGATCCCAAGGCGCACCGTGACGTCCTGACCAAGGGCCTTCCCGCATCGCCAGGTGCAGCCTCGGGTGCAGTCGTGTTCGACGCCGATGCCGCTGAGAAGAAGGCCGCCGACGGTGTGGCCGTCATCCTCGTCCGCACCGAGACCTCGCCCGACGACATCCACGGCATGCACGCGGCCAAGGGCATCCTCACCGCGCGCGGCGGGATGACGTCGCACGCTGCCGTGGTGGCACGCGGCATGGGACGCCCCTGCGTTTCCGGCGCCGGCACGCTCTCCATCGACGCCAAGGCGAAGATCATGCGCTGTGGTGGCCGCGAGGTGAAGGAGGGCGACCTGCTCACCATCGACGGCACCACCGGCGAAGTGATGATCGGCGCGGTCGCGACCGTGCAGCCCGAACTGTCGGGCGATTTCGCGACGCTGATGGTGTGGGCCGACGAGGTCCGCCGCCTGAAGGTCCGCGCCAATGCGGAGACGCCGGAAGATTGCCGCGTCGCGCGCGAATTCGGCGCCGAGGGTGTCGGCCTGTGCCGCACCGAGCACATGTTCTTCGAGAGCAGCCGCATCACCAACGTCCGCCAGATGATCCTGGCCTCGGACGAGAAGGGTCGCCGCGTCGCGCTCGAAAAGCTGCTCCCCGAACAGCGCAAGGACTTCACCGAAATCCTCGAGGTCATGGCCGGCTTGCCGGTAACGATCCGCCTGCTCGATCCGCCGCTCCACGAATTCCTCCCCCACGAGGAATCCGAGTTCGCCGAAGTCGCGACCGCGGCGGGCGTCGACGTCGACATGCTCAAGCGTCGCGCGGCGGAACTGCACGAGTTCAACCCGATGCTCGGCCATCGCGGCTGCCGTCTCGGCGTGACCTATCCCGAAATCTACGAGATGCAGGCGCGTGCCATCTTCGAGGCAGCGGTCGACGTCGCGGAGAAGTCCGGCGCGGCCCCGATCCCCGAAGTCATGATCCCGCTCGTCGCCACCCGCCGCGAGCTGGAACTGATGAAAGCGGTCGTCGACAAGGCCGCCCAGGCCGTGTTCGCCGAAAAGGGCCGGACGATCGAATACCTCGTCGGCACGATGATCGAACTCCCCCGCGCGGCGTTGCGGGCTGGTGAAATTGCGGAAGTCGGCGAGTTCTTCTCGTTCGGTACCAACGACCTGACGCAGACCACGCTGGGCGTCAGCCGAGACGACGCCTCGCGCTTCCTCGGCGCCTATGTCGAGCAGGGCATCTACGCGAAAGATCCGTTCGTCAGCATCGACGTCGAGGGCGTCGGCGAACTGATCGAGATCGCCGCCGAGCGTGGGCGCAAGACGCGGGCGGGCATCAAGCTCGGCATCTGCGGCGAACACGGCGGCGATCCGGCGTCGATCGCGTTCTGCGAGAAGGTCGGCCTCGATTACGTCTCGGCCAGCCCCTACCGCGTCCCGATCGCTCGCCTCGCAGCGGCGCAGGCGGCGCTCAACGAGAAGTGACGTGAAACCCCTCTCTCCGGATCCGCAGGAGAGAGGGGCGGCACTCAGCTACACAGGCCCGCCGGCGGTCCGGCCAGCGCGGGCAGGGCAGGCGGGCCGGCGAGCGACGGCGTCGGTCCCGGCAGCGAAAGGTCGACCGCCGGCGCGTAATAGGGATCGGCTTCGGCGTCGGGCAGCGTCACGAAACGAAACCCCATCTCGCGGTACAGCGCGAGCAGCTTCGGCAACATCCGCGCATCGAACGCCCCGACGTGCATCAGCAGGACATAGGGAATATCCCGTCCCACCTGAGCCTTGGCCCGCGCCCGCGCCGCCAACGCCGCAGCCCGCGCATCGCCCAGAAAACTAGCCTCCAGCCTGGCGATCGCCCCGCCATCCCGCTTGACCGAGCAGGCGGCATAGACCGGGTTCCAGCTGAAATCGTTGAAACTCATCGTCACCGCCGCAGCTCGGTACCCCCGAGCCCTGAGGTCGGCACGAGCAGCTTCGCGAACCGCTGGCGAACGCCCCTCGGACAGGAACGGATACCGAAACCAGTGCCAGTCGGTCCCCTTCGCAGCCGCGGCAAGCGGCGCCTCGTTCCGCCCGATATCGGCCGCAAACGCCGCCGCGCCCACCGTATCGAGATTGGCATGAGAATAGGTGTGATTCCCGAGCGGCAGCCCGGCAGCACGCCAAGCGGCGATCGCCTTCGCAGCATCGTCCGGCGCATCGAGCCCGAACCCCGCATTCAGAAACCCGAACGCCGGCGCCTTCGCCGCGGCCAGCGCCCCGGCAATCGCCCGGATCACATCCACCCGCGTCTGCCCCGGCACGAGCGGACCATGCGCCGGGATATCGTCGAACGTGATCGCGATGGCAGGACCCTTGTCCCCGCCAGGACCGACCGGCACAGGCGCCGCAACCCCGATCACCGACCGCGACCGAGCAGGCGTGCGCGAACCGCCGAACAGGTTCAACGGTACGGCCTCGCCCATCGCCTTATAGCCGGCCTCGGACGGGTGCAGGTGATCCCCCGAATCATACGCGGGGGACAGCCGATCGGGATGCGCCGGATCCCGCATCACCTTGTCGAAATCGATCACCGCATCGAACACGCCCGAACTGCGAATGAAGCTGTTGACGGCCTGCCGATCCGCCTCGTTCTCCGCCGTGGGGTGATAATAGGTGTTGCCGCCGAACGGCATCACGGTCCCGCCGATCACCTTGATCCCGTGGGCATGCGCCCGCGCGACGATCTGCGCAAAGCCGGCGGTAACTTGCGCAACGATCGCGGCATGTTGCGCAGGGGTAGCGGGCGCGTCGCGGGTCAGCACGCCGAGGTCGTTCACCCCTTCCAGCACGATCGCCCAGCGTACGCCGCTGCGCGCAACGACGTCGCGGTCGAACCGTGCGACCATATTGGGACCAAGCCCGTCGAGCAGAACGCGGTTGCCGCCGATCCCCGCATTGACCAACCCGATCGCGCGTGTCGCCGTCGTTGCGCGAAGCCTCTGCGCGAGCACGTCGGTCCAGCGGGTGTTGCGCTCGGGCTTCACGCCGTAACCGTCGGTGATCGAGTCGCCGATCGCGACGATCGTCCCCGCCGTCGGCGCGGCAGCGACCTCGACATCCGCGATCGCATACCAGTGCGTCGTCGGCGTCGCGCCCGCCAGCGTCGCGTCCGCCACCGCGTTGCCGGCCAGCGTGAAACTCGTCGCGCGCGAGCCGGGATGGCCGGTCTGCGGGCTGGCAGCGTCCGGCAAATAGAGGCTGATCGCGAGATCGGCACCCGCCGCGACGGGGAACGCGACCGGGTCGCTATAGATCTCCGCGCCAGCCGGGATCACCGCGTCGCTGCGCCCCGAGAAGGTCAGCCGGGCGCCGCCTTCGATCCGCGGCGTACCGGGAGCGATCGGCCGGCCAAGGTGCGCCCCGCCGATCGCCAGCGGCCGCGTGCCGAACGCGTTGGAGAGCCGGATGCGTACGTGCTCACCGCCGGCCGAGACCCGCACCACCTGCCGCAGCGTGATCGCGCCGGCACGATCGGCGGGCAGCGCATTGTCCCCCTCGGCGATCATCTGCGACGATCCCCATGTCGCGATCCAATGCGCGTCTCGTGCGGGCGCCGTGTCCCGCGCGCCCGCGCCCGTCACGATCAGAGCGCCCAACACCAGCGCTACCGGCCACCGTCTCATCATCGCGTCCTCGTCCTCTTCTATAGTGTCGGCGCTGTTCCGCGCCGTTCTTATTGCGGGTTGCCGGGCGCGTACGGAAAGTGCTGCGCCTTGTACCATGCTAGGTCATGCGCGGGTGCCGCCGCTCCGGCCGGAAGCGGCAGGCCGTTGACCGACATCCAATAGGCAAGGCTCGCATCGCGCCACCAGTGTGCCTCGCGCTCCTGGACAGCCAGATACGTCGCGGTCTTCGTCCAGCGCTCGGCATCGACCTCGGTCTTCAACCCGTCCCACTGCCGGCGCATACCGGCCACGTAGCCGACGCCCGCATCGTAATCATGGACCATTTCCGCCCATACCGATCGACCCGAGGCCGTCCGGTACGTCCACGGCACATGATGGAACCACAGCAGTTCGCGCTCCGGCGTCGTCGCGGGTGTAGCCAGCTTGCGCGCCAGTCCGGGTGCATATTGCGCGACCGCGTTGCTCCCGGTCTTCGTCCGATCGAAGCCGATCCCGCTCTTGTCGGCACGGTGGTAATAGACCGGGTTCCATTCGGGGCGCTTGAGATCCGACACCCACGGCGCCGGGCCATAATGATGTCCCGTCGCCATGACGTGCGACAGGCCGAGCGGCGTCATGTAGTCCACCACCGCCTCGCGCGATCCCATCATCATAGCGACCACCGGATCGACGATCTTGGCAGAGGGCGCGAAGGTCATCGCGGCCCATTCACGAGCGACCGGCGCGGCGCCGAGCGTCGGATCCCACGCCATCCGGCCGAACGCGTACCAGTTCGCCTGATTGAACGTAGAGCCAGCCCAGTCGCGATCGCGCCCGATATTGGCGACGCCCGCCATGCCCGTCAGATCATGACCCTCGACCGACCCGTCGACGACGTCCGCAACGGTCTCGCCGGGCTTCTGCATCGTCTCGCTCGCCAGCGTCTCGGCGAACATCGGCCCGAGATACGCAAGGTGCGTCGCGAAGCCGAGATATTCCTTGGTGATCTGGAATTCGATCATCAGCGGCGTCTTGGGCATGGCACCGAACAGCGGGTGGAACGGTTCGCGCGGCTGAAAGTCGATCGCGCCGTTCTTGACCTGGACGATGACGTTCTTGGCGAACGTCCCGTCGAGCGGCTTGAACTCGGTATAGGCCTGTTTCGCGCGGTCGTCCGGGTCGGTCTCGGCATAGACGAACGCGCGCCACATCACGATCCCGCCATGCGGTGCGACCGCGGCGGCGAGCATGTTGGCGCCGTCGGCGTGACTGCGGTGATAGTCGCGCGGGCCCGGCTGGCCCTCGCTGTTCGCCTTGACCAGGAAGCCCCCGAAATCGGGAATGCTGCGATAGATCTCGTCGGTCTTCGCCTTCCACCACGCCGCGACCTGCGGGTCGAGCGGGTCGGCCGTCTTCAGGCCACCGATCTCGATCGGGGCCGAGAATCGCGCGGAAAGGTACACCTTGATCCCGTACGGCCGGAACACGTCGGCGAGCGCCGCGGCCTTCGCGATATACGGCGCGGTCAGGCTGTCGGCCTTCGCGTTGACGTTGTTGAGGACGGTCCCGTTGATCCCGAGCGACGCGTTGGCGCGCGCGTAATCGGTGTAGCGCGGGTCGCGGAAGTCGGGGAGCGTCCACCAATCCCACAGCGAGACACCGGCATAGCCGCGCTCGACCACGCCATCCAGATTGTCCCAATGGTTCAGCACGCGCAGCTTCACGCGGGGGCTCGATGTCAGGTCGATGCGGTCGAGGCTGCCACCGGTCTGGAGGTGCCGCAGCAGCGCGAAGCTGCCGTACAGGACACCACGATCGGTGTTCGCGGTGACGAGGAGTGTGCGGCGACCGCCGATCGTGACCTGTCCGACGCGGTATCCTTCGTCGCCGAGCGCGGCCAGCGGCAAGCGGAGCGCCGCGACGTCGCGATCGCTGGCGGTGGCCAGCAGGACTGGCGGCATGCTCGTCCCGAACAGCCCCGCGCCGCGCCGCAGTTCCGCCGCCGCCACACGCAGCGTAGGCGTATCGCCCCGTGTCTCGACCATCGGGGCACCGCGCGCACTTGCCGTCGCCGGCGCGTGATATCGCAGCCAAAGGTCATAGCCATCCTCGGCGTGGGCCGGTCCGGTCAAACCAATCACTGCCCCGAACAGCAGTGCGAACTTACCGATCCATCGATCGAATTTCGTCATAATCCTCTCCCGCCGTTCCGCGCTACATTGACAGGATCGCGGATGATCAGCCATGTTATCGCTATCACGACGACGGCTTCGACAGCAATGCCGCGTTTCACATTAGGAGACAATCTTGGCCGGTACGAAGACAGCAACGATCGCGCCGACCATCATGCCGACGCGACGCGACCTTTTCGGCTTGCTCGGCTCGGTCTCGATCGCAGGGCTCGTTCCAGACATCGCGCAGGCCGCGGCGGCGGCACCGATCTACCGCGACGCACGCGCGCCGGTCGATCTTCGTGTCCGCGACCTGATGGCCAGAATGACGCTTGAGGAAAAAGTTGGCCAGACCATTTCACTTTGGGCGACCAAGGCGGATGTGATGACGCCGGGCGGGCTCGATTTCGACCCGGCGCGCGCAACTGCTGCGTATCCCGCGGGCTTCGGACAGGTCACACGGCCGTCGGACAAGCGCGGCGGTCCATCGATCGCGGCCGTCGCCGGCGGCACCGGAGCGGCGTGGCGCGGAACGGCCTCGACGATCGCATTCGTCAACGCGGTCCAGCGCTGGGCACGCGGCACCCGCCTCGGCATCCCGGTGATCTTCCACGAGGAATCGCTGCACGGCTACATGGCCCCCGATGCGACGATGTTCCCGCAGGCGATCGGCATGGCTGCCGCGTTCGACCGCGACCTGATGCGCCGCGCGCAGGTTATCATCGGGCGCGAGGTGCGCGCGCACGGCAGTCACCTCTCCTTGTCGCCGGTCGTCGACATCGCGCGCGACCCGCGCTGGGGCCGGATCGAGGAGACGTTCGGCGAGGATCCCTATCTCTGCGGCGAAATGGGCGTCGCCGCGGTCGAGGGCTTGCAGGGCGACAGCACCACCCTCGCGCCGGGCAAGGTCTTCGCGACTTTGAAGCACATGACCGGCCACGGCCAGCCCCAGGCGGGTAACAATATCGGCCCCGCACCGATCGGCGAGCGCGAACTGCGCGAGAGCTTCTTCCCGCCGTTCCGTGCGGTCGTGACGCGCACCGGGATCGGCGCTGTGATGCCGTCCTATAACGAGATCGACGGCGTGCCGAGCCATGCGAACCGCTGGCTGCTCGGCGACGTGCTGCGCGGCGAATGGGGATTTTCGGGCGCGATCGTCAGCGATTACGGCGCGATCGAGGAACTCGACACGATCCATCACATCGCGCGCGACCTGAGCGGGGCGGCGAAACTGGCGCTGGAGGCGGGCGTGGACAGCGCGCTGCCGGACGGGATCGCCTTCCGGACATTGCCCGCACAGGTCAGGGCGGGGACGGTGCCGATCTCGGCGGTCGACGCGGCGTGCGCGCGGATGCTCGCACTAAAGTTTCGCGCCGGGCTGTTCGAGGAGTCGGCGGTCGATCCCCGCGCCGCCGCTCGCCTGACCGGCAACGCGGAAGCGCGCGGCGTCGCACTGGAAGCCGCACGCAAATCGATGTGCCTGCTCACCAACGACGGCACGCTGCCGCTCGCGCCGAAGGGCAAGATCGCGGTGATCGGGCCCAATGCGGCGATCGCGCGGCTCGGCGGCTATTCCGCGCCGCCCCGCCAGACGGTATCGCTGCTCGACGGCGTGCGTGCGCTCGTGGGGAACGCAGCGACGATCGTCCATGCGCAGGGCGTGTTCATCACCCAGAGCGAGGACCGTTCGCAGGACGAGGTGCTGCTCGGGGATCCCGTCAAGAACCGCGCGCTGATCGCCGAGGCGGTCGAGGTCGCGCGCGGGGTCGATACGATCATCCTCGCGATCGGCGATACCGAGCAGACCAGCCGAGAGGGGTTCTCGAAGAACCATCTCGGTGATCGCACCACGCTCGATCTGCTGGGCGAGCAGAACGCGCTGTTCGACGCGCTGCATGTGCTGGGCAAGCCGATCGTGATCGCGGCGATCAACGGCCGCCCACCGAGCTGGCCGGGCGTGATCGCGAAGGCGAACGCGGTCCTCGAATGCTGGTATCCAGGGCAGGAGGGCGGCACGGCGATGGCCGAGGCTTTGTTCGGGCGCATCAATCCGGGCGCAAAGCTGCCCGTCACCGTGGTGCGCGAAGTCGGCCAGGTGCCGTTCTATTACAACCGCAAGCCCTCGACCCAGCGCGGCTATCTGTTCGCGCAGACGGCCCCGTTGTTCCCGTTCGGGCACGGCCTCAGCTACACGCGCTTCGAGGTTAGCGCACCGCGGCTGTCGGCGGCGAAGATCGGCATCGCTGGCAGCGTCGGCGTCGAGGTCGACGTCGCCAATATCGGCCAGCGCGCCGGTGACGAGGTCGTGCAGCTATATGTCCGCGACCAGGTGTCGTCGGTCGCCCGGCCGGTGATGGAGCTGAAGGGCTTCGAACGCGTGACGCTCGCACCCGGCGAGCGGCGGACGCTGCGTTTCACGCTTGGCCCCGACGCCTTCGCATTGTGGGACGTCGACATGCGCGAGGTCGTCGAGCCCGGCCTGTTCACCATCATGGCCGGGCCGAGTTCGGCACAGCTCAAATCCGCTATTCTCGAAATCGCCTGAAGGACCTTCGATGCCCAAGATCGTTTCCGCCCGCGTCATCGTCACCTGTCCGGGACGCAATTTCGTCACGTTGAAGATCGAATGCGACGACGGCACCACCGGGCTCGGCGACGCCACGCTCAACGGCCGTGAACTTAGCGTCGCGAGCTATTTGACCGATCACGTCGTGCCGTGCCTGATCGGCCGCGACGCACACCGGATCGAGGACGTCTGGCAGTATCTCTACAAGGGCGCCTACTGGCGGCGTGGTCCTGTGACGATGGCGGCGATCGCCGCAGTCGACACCGCGCTCTGGGACATCAAGGGCAAGCTCGCGGGCATGCCGGTGTACCAGTTGCTCGGCGGCGCGGCGCGCGATGCTTGCATGGTCTACGCGCACGCCAACGGCACGACGATCGAGGACACGATCGCGGTCGCGAAGGCCGAGCAGGCGAAGGGCTACAAGGCGATCCGGCTGCAATGCGGCGTGCCGGGGCTCGCCTCGACCTACGGCGTCGCCAAGCACGGCGCGCGCTATGAGCCGGCCGACGCCGACCTGCCGAGCGAAAGCGTCTGGTCGACCGAAAAGTATCTCCGCGTCGTCCCCGAACTGTTCAAGGCCGCGCGTGAGGCGATGGGCTGGGACGTGCATCTGCTCCACGACATCCATCACCGGTTGACCCCGATCGAGGCGGGGCGGCTCGGCAAGGCGCTCGAGCCGTACAACCTCTTCTGGATCGAGGATCCGACGCCGGCCGAGAACCAAGAGGCGTTCAAGCTGATCCGCTACCACACCACGACGCCGATCGCGGTCGGCGAGGTGTTCAATTCGATCTGGGACGCCAAGGACCTGATCCAGAACCAGCTGATCGACTATATTCGCGCGACCGTCGTCCATGCGGGCGGCATCACGCACCTGCGCCGGATCGCCTCGTTTGCCGACCTGTATCAGATTCGTACCGGCTGCCACGGCGCGACCGACCTGTCACCGGTGGCGATGGCGGCGGCGCTGCACTTCGGGCTGTCGGTGCCCAACTTCGGCGTGCAGGAGCATATGCCGCACACCGACGAGACCGATGCGGTATTCCCGCACGCGTACAGCTTCGACGACGGCATGATGCATCCGGGCGAGGCGCCGGGGCTTGGCGTCGACATCGACGAGGATCTCGCCGCGACCTACGATTACAAGCGCGCCTATCTCCCGGTCGCGCGTCTTGAGGATGGCACGCTGTGCAACTGGTGAACGGGGCCGCTACTCCAGCGACCGAAAAACCGCGCGGCAAGGTGCGGTGGATCGTCTGCGCGCTTTTGTTCGCCGCCGTCGCGCTCAGCTATATCGACCGGCTCGTGCTGCCAGTGCTCAAGCCCGAACTCCAGGCGCGCTATAACTGGAGCGAGCAGGGCTATGCCGATCTCGCGATCGCGTTCCAGGCCGCCTACGGCATCGCCTATGTCCTGTTCGGCCGGTTCGTCGACCGGGTCGGCGCGAAGATCGGCTATGCGGTCGCGGTGACGTTGTGGACCATCGGTCACGTCGCGCACGCACTGTTCACCAGCGCCGGCATGATGATCTTCGCGCGTATCCCGCTCGCGATCGGCGAGGCAGGGGCGTTCCCCGCCGCACTCGCTGCGGCGAACGAATGGTTTCCGCAACGCGAGCGTGCGCTGGCGATCGGCATCTTCAACGCGGGCTCGAACGTCGGCGCTATCCTCACGCCGTTGATCGTGCCGGTGATCGCGGTGACGTTCGGCTGGCGGATGGCGTTCATCGCGACCGGCGCGCTGACCGTGCTCTGGCTGGTCGCCTGGCTCGCCTTCTACCGCACGCCGCGCAAGCATCCGCGCGTCACGCCTGAGGAACTGGCCTGGATCGAGGCCGATCCGGTCCCCGCCGCCAAGCCCGTCCGCTGGCGCACGCTGCTGCGACTGCGCCAGACCTGGGCGTACATGCTCGGCCGCTTCCTGATCGATCCGGTGTGGTGGACCTTCCTGTTCTGGTTGCCCGATTTCTTCAATCGGCAATACGGCGTGAAGATGCTCGATTTCGGTCCCCCGCTGGTCGCGGTGTACGTGCTCGCCGATGTCGGATCGATCGCAGGCGGCTGGTTCTCGTCGCGGTTGCTGGCAAAGGGGGCGACCCCGAACCGCGCACGAAAGACGGCGTTGTTCGCCTGCGCGCTGTTCGCTCTGCCGATCATCTTTGCCGCGCAGGCACCCGGCCTCTGGTGGGCGGTCGCGGCGATCGGCTTGGCGTGCGCCTGCCACCAGGGCTTCTCGGCTAACGTGTACGCGATCCCCGGCGACCTGTTCCCGCGCGGCATGGGCGGGTCGGTGATCGGTCTCGGCGGGCTCGCGGGCGCATTCGGCGGCATGCTGATGGCCAAGTTCGCGGGCACTATCCTCGCCGGCGTCGGCAGCTATGGTCCGATCTTCGTGGTCGCCGGATGCGCCTATTTCGTCGCGTTGCTGGTTATCCACCTGCTCGTACCGCATTATACCCCCGTCGATCCGGAACGCCTCGCATGACCCAACCGCTACGCCTCCACCCCGACCGCCTCTTCCCCAGCGACGGCCGCACCCGCGACATCGCCCGCGCACTGCATGCGGGCGTCAAGGACCTGCCGATCGTCAGCCCGCACGGTCATACCGATCCGGCATGGTTCGCGCGGAACGAGGCGTTCAGCGACCCCGCCTCGCTGTTGATCGTCCCCGATCACTACGTCTTCCGGATGCTCTACAGCCAGGGCGTGCCGCTCGACGCGCTCGGGGTGCCGACGGTCGACGGCAGCATCACGGAAACCGATCCGCGAAAGATCTGGCGCATCTTCGCGGAGAACTACCCCCTGTTTCGCGGCACGCCGTCGCGGATGTGGCTCGACTGGGTGTTCGCCGAGGCGTTCGGGATCGACGTCCGCCTCGAACCCGCCACCGCGGACGTGTATTACGACACGATCGACGCCGCGCTGAAGACGCCCGACTTCCGCCCCCGCGCACTGTTCGACCGGTTCGGCATCGAACTGATCGCGACCACCGAAAGCCCGCTCGACCCGCTCGAGCACCATGCCGCGATCCGCGCGAGCGACTGGAATGGCCGCGTCGTCACCGCCTATCGCCCCGACCCGGTCGTCGACCCCGAGACGCCGGGCTTCGCCGCCAACGTCCGCCGCTTCGGCGAGACCGCGAACGAGGACGTCGGCAGCTATGCTGGCTATCTCGCCGCGCACCGCTTCCACCGCGCCCGCTTCCGCGATGCCGGTGCCACCTCGACCGATCACGGCCACCCCTCGGCGGCAACCGCGGATCTGACACCCGCCGAAGCGGAAGCCCTCTACGCCCGCGTCATGGCGCAGCCGACCGCTGCGGAGTCCGAACTCTTCCGCGCACAGATGCTCACCGAGATGGCGGCGATGTCGGTCGAGGACGGCATGGTGATGCAGCTTCACCCTGCCGTCTCCCGCAGCCACAACGCCTCGGTGCTCGCCCGCTTCGGCCGCGACAAGGGCGGCGACATCCCGCTCCCCGGCGAGTTCGTCCGCGCGCTGAAACCGCTGCTCGACCGGTTCGGGAACGACCCCCGGCTGACCCTGATCCTCTTCACCCTAGACGAGGACACCTACTCCCGCGAACTCGCCCCGCTCGCCGGTCATTACCCGTCGCTCCGCCTCGGCCCACCCTGGTGGTTCCACGACAGCCCCGAGGGCATGCGCCGCTTCCGCGAACGCGCGACCGAGACCGCCGGCTTCTACAACACGGTCGGCTTCAACGACGACACCCGCGCCTTCCTGTCGATCCCCGCGCGCCACGACGTCGCGCGCCGGATGGACTGCGCCTTCCTCGCCAAACTCGTCGCCGAACACCGGCTCGAAGAGGACGAAGCGCACGAAGTCGCCCGCGCGCTCGCCTATGACCTCGTCAAGCAGGCGTACCGGCTGTGAGAGGGCTCGAAAAATGAGCCCGCCCCGGAGGCAGGTGCAACCCCGGCGCACCCCCACCCGCCGCTAAACTTCTCCCCTCCCTGAAAGGGAGGGGCTGGGGGTGGGTAGGCCCGCTTTGGTCGCAAGCGTCTGAAGATACGGAAACCTACCCACCCCCAACCCCTCCCTTTCAGGGAGGGGAGGAGATTTTGTTGCTGCCCAACTCCGAGGTATAAATTCGCGCCCCAATGAAACGCCGCGCAAACAAAGGGTCTGGACGATATGAACACAAGCATTGCCGGACAGGCCGCGGTCCATCCACGCACCGATCGCCCCACCAATGTTTGAGCATCGCACAGGCGCCTCCTTCCGACCGGGACGTCGCGAAATCCTGTTCGGCGCGGTGGCGATGGCCGCTACACCGGCTTTCGGCGCTGGCGTCGCGGCGACGCCGCCCGAGCCGCGCATCCAGAGACTGTCGCCGACGTTCGACCGCATGGTCGTGCCGGGCACGCGGATCGAGACGATCGCGACCGGCATTCGGTGGGCGGAGGGGCCGCTATGGGTCGAGGCCGGACAATATCTGCTGTTCTCCGATCCACCCGCCAACATCGTGCGTCGCTGGCGCAAGGGTAGCCCGGCGGTGCCGTTCCTCGATCCGTCGGGCGCAGGCGGGACCGATCCGAAGCGCATCCGAGAACCGGGTGCGAACGGACTGACGCTCGATCGAGCGGGCAAGCTGCTGGTCGCCAACAGTGGCGGGCGGTCGATCGATCGCGTCGATCTGGTCACGCGGCGGCGCGAAGTCGTAGTAGACCGCTATCAGGGAAAGCGGTTCAACAGCCCGAACCACATGCACGTCGCGCGCGACGGTACGCTGTATTTCACCGATCCGCCCTACGGCCTGACCGAGGGCGATACGTCGCCGTTGAAGGAACTGGCGGTGAACGGCGTGTATCGACTGCGGCCGGGCGGCACGGTCGAGCTGCTCGAGGGAAGCCTGACGCGACCGAACGGCATCGCGCTGTCCCCCGACGAGACCCGGCTCTACGTATCGGTGTCCGACGAGACCGCGCCGCGGATCATGGTCTACGATCTCGATGCCAAGGGCGTGCGCAATGCCCGGGTCCTGCTCGATGCCAAGGCGATGAAGGCGCGGGGCGGGGCGGGGTTGCCCGACGGCATGAAGGTCGCGCGCGATGGGACGCTGATATGCTCGGTGCCCGGCGGCATGATGGTCATGACGCCCGATGCGGAGCCGCTCGCGCTGGTGACGACCGGTGCGCCGATCGCCAACTGCGCGTTCGGCGAGCGCGGGCTGGCGCTGTACATGACCGCCAACGACCGCGTCCTGCGTCTGCCGCTCCGTGCGGGATGGCAAGGCTGAACCCTGCTCTTCCCCGGTAGCGATCGCTACCGGGGGAGCCGCCGATCAGAACCGGGCGCGGACGCCCAGGCGGTAGATACGGCCGAGCGTGTCGTACAGCGCGGGGTTCACGTCGAGGCCGGTATTGGTCTGCGGCGCGGGCGCTGGATCGTGATCGAACAGATTGTCGACCTTGAAGAACATGCTGACCTGCTTGGTGACGTTAACCGATCCCCCGAGGTCGACGTAGAACGCGCCCTTCATCTTGTTGTAGTCGATGGTCGGGTGGTTGGCGGTCGAGACCGGGCAGCCGGTGGTGCAGACCACATACTGGTTGCCGAAGACGCCGTCCGAGAACCAGCGCTCCTGCAGATTGATGCTGAAGAGCTCGTTGTCGTAGCTTTGCGTCGCCAGCCATTTCCAGTCCGGCGTGTTGCCGTTGTTGGCCCCGGCCTGGTCGACGACGTCGACGTTGGCGATCCCGGCATCGACCAGGAACTCCTTCACATGCGTGCCCAGCACGCGGAGCGTGAAGTTGCCCGGAATGCCGAGCGGCTTCTTCCATTGATAGCTCGCCTCGATGTCGAACCCGCTGGTCTTCCACGATGCCAGGTTGAACGGCTGGACGTTGATGAAATTGCCGCCCTGCGTCGGGCTGTTCAGCACGAAGCCGCCGCAGAACGCCTGGTTGCCCTCGAAGCAGAAGCGGACGATCTGGTCGGGCGACAGTGTCGAGACCACTCCGTCGAGCTTGATCTTGTAGTAGTCGAACGACAGGCCGAGACCCGGCGCCCATGAGGGATGCGACAGGACGATGCCCACCTCGGTATTGCGCGCGATTTCCGGCTTCAGATCGGGGTTGCCGACGGTGTTCTGGAACGCCTGCACACCGCTGCCGGAAAAGGGATTGGTGAAGTTCGGCAGCGTGGTGACGGTCGGTGCGGCGAACAGTTCGGACAGGTTCGGCGCACGGACGTCGCGCGACGTGACGGCGCGCAACCGGATGCCGTCCAACGGCGTATCCCAGGTACCGCCCGCCTTCCAGGCCCAAACCGTGCCCGATGTGCTGTAATGCGTCACGCGGCCCGCGCCGTTGAGGTTGGCGCGACCGATCGCCTCGCTGTTGAACAAGGGCAGGTTGAGCTCCAGAAAGCCCTCGTACACCTCGTATTTGCCGCGGCCGTTCTTGTAGTTGCCCGCTGCCCAGTTGCTGCCCAGCGCCGAATTCAACAGCGGATCGGCGGGATAGGCGGCGCTGTTGGGACTGAGTGCGGTAACGCCCGCACCATAGGGATCGCCGTGGACGCGGTAGAATTCACGACGATATTCGCCACCGAACGCGACCGACAGCGGCCCGGCCCACAGGTTGAGCGGCTCGCCCGAGAAGTTGAGGCTGGCGACGTCCTGCGTCAGCTTGGTGCGCTGGAGCGGCCCATTGGCGGGCGTGACATAGGCAAGTGCCGATGTCGACGGCACCGCGCCGCCGAAGATGTTGATCGGCTGGCACCCAGCGGCGCGCGCGACCGGATCGGCGCAGACGATCGCACCGTTCAGCGTGATCGCGTTGGTCGCGGCGACGTAGCGGTTCTGAAGCACGGTATTCTCGACGTCGATCGCCGCCAGCGTGATGCCGTGTTCGTAATAGGCGTCGTAGGTCCAGGGCGTGCTGCCGATCTCGAACTTGCCCTTCAGCCCGCCGACGAAGCGGTATTGGCGACGGTCCGTCTGGACCAATGGATCGGGGAAGTTGCCGTTGCTGCTACCGAAGCCGAACTGCGTGATTCCTGGGGTCCCGGTGGCGGGGTTGATCGCGGTCGCGCAGCGATCCCGCACCAGTTGCGGCAGGAAGGGGTTGGCGCACTGCACGGTCAGGTTGGGGCGGTTGTATCCCGGGCTTGGCTGGTTGCTGGTCTTCACCTGCGCAAGGTTGACCGTCACATAAGCCTCGTTGTCCGGGGCGAAATCGAAGCCGATCCGCCCGAACCCGTTGAGCCGCTCCAGCGAGGACTTCAGCGATGCGCCCGAACCCGGCGCACCCGACAGGTCGCCGCCGACGCAGAAGCTGTTGGCGGGGAAGCAATTCGTCACGCCGCCCGTACCGGTCGGACGACCGTTCGAACCATAGTTGAAATTGTACGGTGCGCCGCTCTGGTCGAAGGCTATGCCCTGCAACGGGCCGTTGTTGATCAGCCCGTAGCGCGCATATTGATAGGGCTGGGCATAGTCGCGGTAGTTGAACTGCGGCAGGCCGTTGTTCGTCTGACCGGTGTTGACGAGCGTGGTGGCGCGGTACCAGTCGCGACCCTTGGCGAGGTCGGTGCCGAAATCGCCCGGGCCGACGCCGTCTTCGTCGTCATATTCGCCGCTGACGATCAGGTGCAGGCGATCGCCGAACAGCGACGTACCGAACGCGGCCTGGACCAACGCCTGCTTGTCGTCGCCGTAATTCGTGATGCCGCCCTGAATGTTCGCCTTGAAGCCCTTGAAGCGCGTGTCGGTAATGAAGTTGACCACGCCGCCGACCGCGTCCGAACCATAGGAGGCCGATGCGCCACCCGTCACGACGTCGACGCGCTTGATCAGCAGCTGTGGGAACATGCTGATGTCGGGCACGCCCGAGACGTTCGCGCCGACGACGCGCTGGCCGTCGAGCAGGGTCAGCGTACGGATGGGGCCGAGGCCACGCAGCGAGAAGGAACTGAGCCCCTGCGTGCCGCTCGACGTGCTGAACGTCCCGGTGGAGGCGCCGGTGGATCCCTGCAGCGACGGCAACTGCGCGATCGCGTTGAAGATGTTGGGCTGTGCGTTCTTGAGGATCTGGTCCTCGCCGATCACGGTCGTCGGCGTTGGCGCGTTGAAACCGCTCGACGTGATGCGCGAACCCGTGACGACGATGTCCTTCTCCGTCGCGCCCTGGTCGTCGGCGGCGGTCTGCGGAGTCAGCGTCTGCGGGGGCGCTGCCGGATCGGCCGATTGGGTCGAGGCGGGCAGGTCGGACTGCGGGGTTGCGGTTTGGGCTGCGGCAGGAGCGCAGAGCAACGCGGTTGCCAGCACGATCATGCTGGTTGCGTTAACATTGAAAGATCCGACTGATCGCCGACCGCGCGTAACCTTTTGCATCCGTCCGTCCCCTAGTTGCACGTAGCGCGTGCCGTTGTGCGGCTTGGCGACGTGTCATTCTTGCCGTTCTCTACGATATACTGGGCGCGGTATCATCTACGACCATGGTCGCAGGTCCCGGCGGGGAGCCGAAACCCGGATCGTCAGGGCATCAGGCGCTTGCGGCCCTGCGACAGGTGCCAGCGCATCGCCAATGCCGCGCCATCGGCATCCTGCGCGCGAATCGCTTCGACGATCGCGTCATGCTCGTCCATCATCGCCTTGATCACGTCGGGCGCGCGCGACCGCGATATCTCGACGCCGGCGCGCAGGATCCGCATCACCGCGTCCTGGAGATGGTCGAACACCGGCAAAAATGCCGCATTGGCCGTCGCTTCGGCGATCGCACGGTGCAGTATCCAGTCCTCGTCATGTGCAGGCGCGTTCGACAGCAGCGCGGTACGCAACGCCTCCAGCGCGCGCTCGATCGCGTCCATCTGGTGGTGCGACCGGCGTTGTGCCGCGAGTCGCGCGGCTTCCGCCTCCAGCACGAAGCGCACTTCGTACGTGCCGAGCGTCGCTGCGATGTCCGCCATCGGCATGTGCGATCCAAGCCGCTCCGAGGGCCGCCGTTTGACATAGGATCCCGCGCCGCGCCGCGCCTGCGTGATCCCGTCCGACGCGAGTCGCGCCAACGCCTCGCGCACCATCGTCCGCGACATGCCGAACATCGTCGCCAGCTTGTCCTCCGCGGGCAGCCGGTCGCCGACCGCGAGCTCCTCGTCGAGGATGATCTGGACGATCCCGGTATAGGCCCGGTCCGCCAGCCTTTCGCCGTTCCCGCCGGGCATGTCCGGGACGACCGGCGGCAGAGTGGTGCTCGGAGTCTCAGACGACATGACTGAGCGCCAGGACGAACGCGAGGCCGACCACGGAGATCGACGTCTCCAGCATCGACCAGGTGCGGAACGTATCCGCGGTGCTGGTGCCGACATAGCTTTTGACCAGCCAGAAGCCCGGATCGTTGACGTGGCTGAAGAACACCGACCCGGCGCCGATCGCCAGCACGACCAGTTCCGGCGACACCCCCGAGCTTGCGACGACGCCCGGCATGATCCCGACCGCAGTGATCGTCGCCACGGTCGCGGAGCCCGCGGCGAGGCGTATGCCGACCGCGACCAGCCAGCCGAGCAACAGCGGCGAGATCGAATACATCAGCACGGTGCGCGCGAGCAGGTCGGACAGGCCTGCGGTCACCAGCACCTGCTTCAACGCACCGCCCGCGCCGATCGCGAGCAGGATCGCCCCCGCGGCGCCCATCGTCTCGTGCCACACCGCGTTCTGGATCGCGGCATCGCGCAGCCGCCGCCCGAACAGCAGCGGCAGCGCGATCAAATTGGTCAGCAAGAGGGCGACGACGGGGTTGCTCGCCGCGACCAGCCAGGCGGTGCCCTTCATCCCGGGGATCATCTGGCCAAGCTCGCCGGTCGCGATCATCAGTACGGGCAGCAGCACGATCAACAGCGACCACAGTCGCGGCGGCGGTGCGATGGCGAGCGCATGGTCGTGCAGCACCGGCGCCTCCAGCCGCACGCCGCGCGTCGTGAACTTCGCCAGCAACGGCCCGGATATGATCGCCGTCGGGATCGCGATCGCAATCCCGTACAGCATCGTCTTGCCGAGACTCGCACCCAATGCCTCGACCGCGAGCAGCGGTCCCGGATGCGGTGGTACCAGCGCATGGACCACGCCGAGCCCCGCCAGCGCCGGCATGATCAGCCTTAGCTTCGCCGCGTCGCGCTCCGCACCGTCCTTGCCGGTCATCTCCTCCGCGGCCGCTACGACGATCGGCAGCAGCAGGACGAGGCCGGTCTCGAAGAACAGCGGCAACCCGACGATGATCGCGATGCCCAGCGTCGCCCATGGCGCGGCCTGTTTGCCGGTCAGCTGCAACGCGCCCTTGGCAAGCGACGCCGCGGCGCCCGACAGATGCAGCATCGCGCCGAGCGACAGGCCGAGTGCCACGACCAGCCCGGTGCCGCCGATGATGTCGCCGACCCCCTTCTGCACCGCCTTCGCCACCTCGGGGAGGGGAAGTCCGGCGAGCAGCCCGACGGTGAACGCGCCGCACAACAGGCCGATAAAGGGATGAAGGCGACCGCGAACGATCATCAGGACGGCCAGGAGTATCCCGGCGAGCGCGGCGATCACCAGCCGCATGTCGGCGCTGATCATCGGCGTGCAGATCGCGGTCGGGCGCGCTCGTCCAGTGCTCGTGACATCACGCCCCTCCGGTTGGTCGGCGGCGCCTTCGCCTGCCGATATGATGGCGGATCTGTACGACAGGTCTTTTCGATCTGACAACAAAAAAGGCTTGATTGCGTTCGATCGTGCGGCCCATACTCGAAACCTGTCCAACCGAATCCGCATAACGGATCATTGGATCAACAGCGACAGCCACCGCGTCTCGGCCCTCGGCCGCTGCGATTCTGGCCGGCGCACAGGGAGGGATGACCATGGAACGGCCTGGATACGATACGCACCAAAACTCGGTCGCGACCGCTGCTGCCTCTTGCGCCGCGTCGCCGCGCCTGACGCCGACCCAGATCAGGGTCCTTCGCGGCGTCCATTCGGGCCTGCTCAACAAGCAGATCGCGTTCGATCTCGGCATCGCCGAGGCCACCGTGAAGGTCCACATGACCGCCCTGATGCGCAAGCTGAACGTCCGCAACCGCACGCAGGCCGCGATCGTCGCGCAGACGCTGGCGATCTGACGCCACCGTTTTCGATCCTCCCCCGCCACGGGGAGGATCCGCAGCCCCCAAAATTACGACCTTCGTCGCAGATGAAGCGCACCCCCATGAACGGTAGGACTGCTGTCCTGATAACGGGAGACGGATGATGGTTGCGAAATGGCTGCTCTGCGGAACGGCGCTTCTTGTCGCCACCCCGGCTCTAGCAAAACCCGCCCCTTCAAAACCCGCCCCGACCAAATCCGTCTCGGTCTACCTCACCCAGCCCAACGATCCACGCGCGATAACCGTCAAGGGCGTCGGCGATGGCCGCGCCGACGACAGCGCCGCGATCCAGCAGGCGATCGACGCGGCGGCGGCCGGCGGTCATGGCGGCGTCGTGTTCCTGCCCTCGGGCCGCTACCGCATCACGCGCACGATCTTCATCCGCTCGGCGGTCCGCGTCTTCGGCATCGGCGCGACCCGGCCGGAGATCGTTCTCACCGACAATAGCGCGGGCTTCGGCTCGGGCGTCGCGGCGATGGTCAGCTTCACCGGCGAGGATCAGTACCGCGTCGGCAAGGCACCCGTACCGCCGCGCACCAGCGTTCCATTCGATCCGGCGATCTTCGATGCGACCTCCAGCACCTTCTATTCCACGCTGTCCAACGTCGATTTTCGGATCGGCGACGGCAATGCCGGCGCGGTCGCGGTGCGCTTCCGCGTCGCACAGCATGGGTATCTGCGACACATCGACTTTCACATCGGATCAGGCCTCGCCGGCGTCTACCAAGCGGGCAACGAGTTCGAGAATCTGCGCTTCTTCGGCGGTCGCTATGGCCTCATGTCCGAAAAGACCTCGCCCGCCTGGCAGTTCACGCTGCTCGACTCTGAGTTCCAGGGTCAGCGCGACGCCGCGATCCGCGAGCACGAGGTCGACCTGACTCTCGTCAACGTCGCGATCCGCGATACGCCGGTCGGCATCGAGATCGATCGCGGCTACTCGGATTCGGTCTGGGGCAAGGACGTCCGGTTCGAGAACGTGTCGCAGGCGGGCATCGTGATTTCCGCCGAGGACAACGTCTTCACGCAGATCGGCTTCGACAATGCGGTCGCGAGCAACACGCCGACCTTCGCGCGCTTCCGCGACAGCGGCAAGACGATCGCGGCCGCGGGCCCGAGCTACCGGGTCGCCGACTTTTCCTACGGCCTGAAGCTGGCGGGTCTCGGCATGATCGGCGAATATGCGACCGACGTATCGATAGCGCCGTTGTCGCGGCTGCCGAAACGTCGCGCGCCTGCGATCCGCGCCATGCCGGCCGTGCGCGAATGGGCGAACGTCCATGATTTGGGCGTCAAAGGTGACGATACCACGGACGATACAAAGGCGTTGCAGCGGGCGATCGATACGCACCGCGTGCTGTATCTCCCGCTCGGCCGCTACCGGGTGACCGACACGCTGAAGCTGCGGCCGGACAGCGTGCTGATCTCGCTGCACCCGAGCCTCACGCACCTCTATCTCCCCGACGAGACGCCTGCGTACATGGGCGTCGGCGGCCCCAAGGCTCTGCTGGAGAGCGCGAAGGGCGGCAACGCGATCGTCTCCGGCGTGGGGCTCTGGACCGGCGGCGTGAACCCGCGCGCGACCGCGCTCCTCTGGAAGGCGGGGGAGGCGTCGATGGTCAACGACGTCAAGATCCAGGGCGGCGGCGGCACCGTGCTGACCAAGGGCAGCCCGATCGGCTTCGGCGATCCGCGCGCGCGCTTCGACGGGCAATATCCCAGCATCTGGGTCACCGACGGCGGCGGCGGCACGTTTGCGGCGCTGTGGTCGCCGAACACGCTGGCCTCGGCGGGCTTCTACGTCTCGAACACCAAGACCCCCGGCCACGTCTACGAACTGTCGGCCGAGCATCACTACCGCGCCGAGATCGTCCTCGACAACGTCGAGAACTGGGAATTCCTCGCGCCGCAGACCGAGCAGGAGGTGCGCGACGGCGTCGACGCGATCTCGACCGAGATCCGCAATTCGCGCAACATCCTGTTCGCGAACTACCATGGCTACCGCGTGACGCGCACGATCAAGCCGATGGACGCCGCGGTAAAGCTCTACAATTCGGGCGATATCCGTTTCCGTAACGTCCACGTGAACGCCGAAAGCGGCTTTGCGAGCTGCGATACGAAGGGTTGCGGCACCTATCTGCGCGCAAGCAAATTCCCGTTCGAGAACGCGATCAAGGACATGACGCGCGGCCAGGAAGTCCGCGAACTCGAGTTCGCCAAGCTCGACGTGCCGGCAGCATCGGCGACGGCAGTGCGGACCCCGATACCGCTCACGCCCGGCGTCGAGAAGCTGGCCGACGGTTTCTATTCGATCGCCGGCGGTGCGGTCGACGCGCAGGGCAAGCTGTACTTCATCGATCGCCGCTTCCAGCGGATCCATGGCTGGTCGAAGAGCGAAGGCCTGTCGATCGTGGCGGAGGCGCCGCTCGACGCGGTGAACCTCGCGGTCGCCAAGTCCGGTGATCTGATGGTGCTGTCGTCGGCTGGGCGAGACGGTACCGTCTACAGTATCGATCCGACCAAGCCGGCGGACGTCAAGGTGATCGCACCGACACCTGCCAAGGTGCGACGCAGCGCGGCGACGATGTTCCCCGTCAACGTCTGGGCGAACGGCGAATTCGCCGATCGGATCGATCCGACGACGTATCAATATCCACCGCTCGCCGATTTCTTCACCAGCAAGATGGGCGAGGCGAAGACGCAGGAATATGTCTCGCCCGACGGGTCGCTTGTCCTGCCGGCGTTCCGCGTGTGGAACCAGGGGCCTGACGATCACCAGGGCTGGCGCTGGTCCGATACGCTTGATTCGTATGGCTTCGTCACGGCGATCCCCGGCGAGCGGGTGGTGCTGACCAACGGATCGCAGAACCGCACGTATAGCGGTCTGGTCGGCGACAATGGTCGGGTAACCGACCTCAAGATCGCAGCACCGCGCGGCGGTGAGAGTGCGACGCGCGACGCGGCCGGCAACCTGTACGTCGCCAATGGACAGGTGTTCGTCTACCGGCCCGACGGCACGCTGTTACGCCGTATCGACGTACCCGAACGTCCGCTGCAACTCGTCATCGGTGGCGCGGATCGTCGCACCTTGTTCATCTTGGCCCACCACGCGCTATACTCCATCGGACTGTAAGGGCCGTCGGGCGATCGGTCAGATCGCCCGCCCCCTCCGCCGCTGCCGCCGCGTCAGGCTGGTGACCTGGGTGATCGTCGCCAACGCGGTCAGCACGATGCCGAGCACGACTACGCCGAACCAACCGGCTGCGGCCCAGGCCTGCGTCGCCGCGGCGGATCCGACCGCGCCGCCCAGGAACATGCCGCCCATGAAGATGGTGTTGAGCCGCGCCCGCGCTTCGGGGCGCAGCGCGTAGACGATGTGCTGGTTGGAGACGAGCGCGCTTTGGACGGCGAAGTCGAGCACGATGACACCGACGACCATGCCCGCGATCGACGTCCACACGCCGAACATTATCCAGGATATCAGCGTCAGCGCGGCGCCGAGCGCGATCACCAGATGCGGACCCTTTCGATCGGCGTATCGCCCGGCGATCGGCGCGGCGAAGATGCCGACTGCGCCCACGACGCCGAACAGCCCGGCCACGTCGGCGCCCATCGCATAGCGCGGCTCCTGAAGCCGGAGCGCCAGGATCGTCCAGAACGCGGTGAACGCTGCGAAGATCAGCGATTGGGTGACGGTCGCCAACCGCAATGCGCCGAACTCACGCCACAGTCCGACGAGCGAGCGGAGCAGGCCGCCATAGGACAACGTGGCGGCCGGCTGGCTGCGGGGTAGCTTGATCGCCATCCAGGCGCCGACCGCGAGCGCCATCGGCACGCCGAGCCAGAACATCTCGCGCCACCCGGCATGCGTGGCGACGAAGCCGGCCAGCGTTCGGCTCAGCAATATACCGCACAACAACCCCGACATGACCGTGCCGACGGTCGCGCCGCGCCGCTCCGGGGCGGCGAGGTTGGCGGCCAAGGGCACGATCTGCTGCGCGACGGTCGAGGCGACACCGACCAGCAGCGACGCAGCCACGACCAGGCCCGCGGTGGGCGCGACTGCGGCGGCGACCAGCGCGGCGGCCAGGACCGCGAACTGGATCACGATCAGGCGCTTGCGCTCGATGAGGTCGCCGAGCGGCACGAGGAAGAACAGCCCCGCGGCATACCCCAGCTGTGTCGCCGTGGGGATCAGCGTGGACAGCTTGCCGGGCAGATCCTTCTCGATCACGCCCAGCATCGGTTGATTGTAATAAATGTTGGCGACCGCGACGCCGGCCGCCGCGGCCATCGCGAACGTCACGCTGCTGGTCAGGACATAGCCCGTCGTACGAGGTTCCGGGCGGTCTTGCGTGGTCGAGGTCATGGTCAATTCCGATGTACGGCGCTGCGCCGGGTGGGCGCGCCGTTCGTGCAGGGTGGACTGGTCGGGCGGTCGTCAGCGCGCATCGGTAATGCGCGCTCGGGTTAGATGGGCAGTTCGCCCGAGAGGTAAAGTCCGGACGGGAGGCTCGACGGCAGCGTCGGTTCGGGCGCGGTACGCGTCGCGGCGCCGCGAAGCCACTCGGGGCCACCGTCGCGGTGTCGCGTGGATCCATCCGACCGCGTCGGCACCTTGCCATAGATCGGCGGACCATCCCGGCCGGGTGACCCTGCACCGAACGACGCAGCGATGTTGCCGTATGTCGATGGATCGCGTCCGTCGAGACTGAGCCGGTCGTTCAGGTAACAGGCGGTCGCCCACGCGGTCTCCGGATCGGGGGTCAGCGCGATGATCCGCTTGGCCCAGTACATGCGCAGGTTGTTGTGCATCCAGCCATCGGCAAGGAACTGGCGCTGGCACGCGTTCCAGGTCTCGTCCCGCGTGGTCCCGTTGAGCAAGTCGGCGAGCGTTTCCACCTCGGGACGCGGATCGGTGGCATGCGCAGCGAGCGTTTCGCGCGCCCATTCCGAGACCCGGTCGTAGCGCTCGGGCGAGGGGAGCGCGCGGGCCTGATAATGAAACCACTCGCGCCAGGTCAGGAGTTCGTCGGCGAATTTGGCTTTGGCCGCTATCGGCGCATCGGCGGCGTCTACGGTGGCCATGACCTCGCGCGGACCGATCACGCCGAAGTGCAGATAAGGCGAGAACATGCTGGCACCGACCGGTTTGGTCGCGTCGTTGCGGGTCGTCGCATAGGTCCGCAGCACGATGTCCATCAGCCGTTCGAGCTTCGTCAGCGCGCCGTCGCGGCCCGCTGGAAAGTCGGGGCTGAGCGCGAGCGAATGGTCGATTGCCGCGCTCTCGACGAGGCTGTCCAGGTCGGCATCGCTACAGGATTCGAGTCGATCGGACGTGAAGGGCAGGGGGCCGTCATACGCGGCGACGGCGGCGGGGAGATCGGCGATCGCCAACCAGTCCGCGCGTACCGCCTCGTGTTTGCGCCGGAACGCGGTGGTCGAACCGATCCCGTCCCCCAGCAGCGCGGGCGGTACTACGCATGCGGCGTTGACCGCGAACATCGCGACTTCGGTACGGGCGGCGACGCGGTCCGGCTGCCAGCGCGCGACGAAGGTCGGTTGGTCCTCGACGAACACCGCGGCGCTGTCGGCTGCCAGACGATAGACCAGGCCCTTCTCGCGGGCGTCGGCGCGGTCGACATGCTGGACGCAGGCAAGGCCGCGCTGGCGACAATCCAGCGCCAGGTCGCGGCTCGCACCCAGAATGAACCGGTGAAGGCGGTCCGACGCATAGGGGTAATCCTCGCGCAGCCCGTGATAGACGAGGACCGGCAGGCCGAGATCGTTGCCGAGGCGGATCGACGCGTCGATCACCGGATTGTCCCGCGCCCGCAGCGCCTGTTGCAGCCAGCAGAGGACGTACCGCCCGCCCGCTCGGATTTCAGCCGCGTTCGTTCTCCGGACGCGAGGGGCTTCCGACCATGTGTCCAGCGATCGTGTGTTCAGGGGTTGCGGAAATTGCGTTACCATTGCCACCCAACACTCGGGACAGCAGGGCGATCCCTTTTATGAAGGAGCGTGGCTGGCCATCGCGTCGAGCGCCTCGGAGATCAATGCGGCGACGACCGTCTGGCCAAGCGCATCGGCCTCCACCAGAGCATCCTCGAGATGCTCGCGAAGCCGCTGATCGGGATTGAGCATCCGTTGGGGCATGTCTGAGATGTATCATCGGCAACGTTTGACGACATGAATGGATGTCGCGTTTTACCCCGAAAAAGCCACGGACTGTCGTGATTCAGAGGTCCCGGTAATAGAAGATCTCAGCCTCGTCGCTGGGACGCAATCCCATGATCTTTCCGGCCGGCTGCCAGTTCGTCAGTGTCAGCAGACCGACCGCCGCGACATTGTCGGCGCCGGTCGAAATGAAAATTCTACCGTCCAAAACCGAATGCAGCGCGGCGATGAGCGATTGGGCGATGCCGTGGCGGCGATAGTCGGGATCGACGACCAGCTTGTTCACGTAATCCTTGCCGATGCATCCGCCGGTCTGCCACGCGACATAGCCGGCGATGACGCCGTCCACTTCGGCCACCAGCATCCGGCGGTCGACGATCTCCACGATCCGGTCTCCGGGGAAGGAATCGAACGCCATCAACCGGGACAGGTCATAGGGCTCGGCGGCTCGGATCGCGGTCATGGTCTCTCCTTGCTGCAACCGATCGCTGGATCAAGGTCGGCAGCTCGAAGGGCAGAACGGCCACTCCGGCCGGAAGTCGCACGAGTTGCTGTAGATCATACAAATTCCCGGTCGGGCGCCTCTACCGTGCGCGAACGAGTTGCCTCGACGCAGTCCGCGCGGATAAGCTGCCGTCATGGAAAACACCGCACCGCAACTCGACCTGTTCACCCGCCTCGAAATCGCGATCGAGGAACGCAACGAAGCCGCCGAAGCCTTCGACGTCTTCAAGCAGGACGCCGTGATGGCCCACGCTCCGGCCGCTGGCGAAGAGCCGGCCGTGACGAGCGAGGACGCCGCCGATGCCGCCGCGGGCGAGGTCGACGACTTCAACGCGGAGGTGAACGGGCTGCTCCAGGACGCAACGGACGCGGAGCTTGCGGCCGCGTACGAACAGTCCGGCGGCGAGGTCGGCAACCCGGTCGCCGAGGCGCTGTTGGGCGAGATCAAGCGCCGCGAAGGTCGCGCCTGACCGCATCGAACGTCGCTCCACCAGCGCTGAATCCACCAGCGCTGAATCCAAATCCCGCACCGCAACGTATCTGTGACATCGCTGCGGCGTCGGCGTTCCCTCGCCGACCCCGGCGGTGCTCGTCGATCGAGCTGCCGAGGCGGTCGGCCTACCTTGTTTTCACAGCATGTTTTCCGGGTAGGCCGGCCGCTGCGCGCCGTTCTTCGCGCCGTTCTCCGCGGGGCGTCTAGAGGCCCCCAAGTGCGCGTATCGAGGCAACCAGCCAGATCAATGCGATAGCGCTTTCCACCGCTCGCCCGACCGCCTAAGCCGCGCGCATCCCCGGGGGGCCGCTCATGCGCGGCTGAGAGGTGGGCAGCAGCCCATGACCCGCTGAACCTGATCCGGCTTATACCGGCGTAGGGAGGGTCTGCGGCTGGCCCGTCGTCCCTCCGATTGGAGTGGACGTGACGTTTTTCAGTGCTGGTTTTCGTATAATGTCCGCCGGGCGCGAGCGCAGGCTGTTCGGCCTGGTCGCAGCGACCTTGGCCGCATCGTCGGCAAGTGCGCAGGTGGCCGACCCGGTCGAACCCGCAGAAATCCGCGTGGTCGGCAAGCAGGATCCAGCCGGCTTGCTCCCGGACCAGAAGGTCCCGCGCGCGCAAAGTGCGATTTCCGCCGACTTCATCGTCAAGCAGGCACCGACGCTCAACGCGTTCCAGCTCGTCACGCTGCTCCCCGGTGCGAACGTCGCATCGAGCGACCCGTACGGCCTCTCGACCAGCTCCAGCCTGACGCTGCGCGGTCTCGGCCAGGACGAGATCGGCGTGCTGATGGAGGGCGCACCGCAGAACGACATCGGCTATTATTACGCCTACCCGTCACAGTTCGCCGACCCCGAGAACCTCAAGCGCATCTCGCTCGCCCAAGGGTCGGTCGATATCGACTCCCCGACGCTCGGGGGGGCAGGCGGGCTGTTGTCGCTCGCGCTCGACGATCCGAAGACACGTCCCGGCGCGCTGGTCGACCTGTCGCTCGGCAGCTACGCGGCCCGGCGTGCGTTCGTCCGGATCGATAGCGGGACGATCGGCAATACCGGGTTGAAGGCCTTCCTGTCCTATTCGAACACGCGCGCGGACAATTGGCGGGGGGCGGGCTACGACACGCGCCAGCATATCGACGCCAAGATCCTGGGCGAATGGGGCGCCGGCAACCGCGCCAGCCTCGCGCTGTCGTACAACGACGCGAACTCGTCGAGCTACCCGAGCCCGACGCTCGCCGAGTGGAACGCGCAGGGCCGCGGCTTCAATTTCGACGAGCGCTACACGGCGGGGAACACCAACTACTGGCGCCTGTACCGCGCGCCGTTCCGCAACCTCTACGCCTCCGCGCCGGTCCATCTGGCGCTGACCGATCGGCTTGCACTCGACACCACCACCTATCTCCAGTTCGGCTACGGCAACTCGCCCTACGGCACGCAGCTGACCACCGAAGGAAACTTCCTCGGCACCGAAGAACTGGCCCAGCCGATCGCGCTGCCCGGCGCGGTCGACGGCGTTGCGACCGTGCTCGGCAATTACACCGGCGACCAGATGCGGACCGGCAACGTCAGCAAGCTCACCTTCAAGACGGGCATGCACACGCTCACCGCCGGGCTGTGGTTCGACTACGGCACCGATCGCGTCACGCAATCCTACACGTCGATCGACGGCGAGGGGCAGCCGGTCGACCGCTGGGGCTACCGCGCAAAGGCGATCCGTACCGCCGATGGCCGCCTGCTCGCCTATGAGAATCAGCGCACAGTCACCGTGACGAAGGGCTTCTTCCTCGCCGACAGCATCGCGCTGACGCCGCGGCTGACGATCGATGCCGGGCTCAAGGGCGTGAACGTGCTGCGCAACGGCCGCACCTATTTGCCTGGACCGCAGGACAAGGTCCGCAACGACAGTTTCGCCGCATTGCCGCGCGCCGCGATCCACTACCGGCTCGACGATCGCCAGCAACTGTTCGCCAACATCACCACCAACTTCCGCACGCCCAACGAATTCACGCTCTACAACAGCTATTACGGTGGCGAAGTCGTCGTACGGGGCACCGACGCGCTCAAGAACGAATATTCGGTCTCGCAGGAGATCGGCTATCGCTTCATCGGCGAGCAGCTTTCCGCCTCGGTGACGGGCTTCCACTACAAGTTCCGCAACCGACAGCTCGCCACCGTGCTCGACCAGGGCGGCGCGCAGGTGAACGCCACGATCAACGCCGGTGGCCAATCCTCGTACGGCGTCGATGCGGAGATCGACTACCGCCCGGTCGCCGGGGTCAGCCTGTACCTCTCGGGCGAATATCTGCGCGCGCGGATCGACGACGACCTGCCGGTCGGCGCGGACTTCCTGCCGACCCGCGGCAAGCATGCGGTATCCAGCCCGACCGTCCAGTTCGGCGCCGGCGGGATCTATGATGACGGCCGGTTCTTCGGCAGCGTCGCGTCGAAATATATCGGCCGGCAATATGCGAGCTTCATGAACGATGAGCGCATCAAGGGCTATGCGACGCTCGATCTGTCGGTCGGCATGCACCTCGCCGACTGGCTCGACGGCAAGCGCACCGACCTGCGCGTCAACGCGATCAACGTCACCGATCCGCACGTCCTCGCCGGCGTCCAGTCGGTCAGCACCAACGCACAGGACACGATCGGCCGCAACGGGACCGTCATCGCAGGCTCGCCGCCCGCCTATTATGTTGGCAGCGGCGCAGCGGTCATGGCGACGATTTCTCGGGCGTTCTGAGGTGGCGTCGCAGCCGAAACATCTCGTCCACGGCATGGGCACCGCGATGGAGGCGCCGACCTGGCCCGCCATCGCTGCGGACGAGGCCAAGGCCGTGCTCGAGCATTTTCCGGCGGCGGGGCGGATGACCGGGCTGCACTGGCATTCCCCGCGACCCTTCTCCGCCGCCACGCTGGTGCACACAACAAACGGCGCGTTCCTGTTGAAGCGCCACCATCACCTTGTCCGCACGGTCGAAGGGTCAGCCGAGGAACACGGATTCATCGCGCACCTCGCCGGCGCAGGCGTGTCGGTGCCCGAGGTGATGACGACCGATGAGGGTGTGACCGCCGTCGCGATCGGTCCGTGGTCGTACGAACTGCACCGTCAGGCTGCGGGCGAGGATCTGTACCGCGACCGGCTGTCGTGGACGGCGTTCCTGTCGCTCGACCATGCCCATGCCGCCGGCGTGGCGCTGGCGAAACTGCACGTCGCGGCGCGCGGGTTCGATGCGCCTGCGCGGCGGCAGCAACCCCTGGTCTCGAGTTTCGCGATACTCCCTGCCGCCGATCCCCTGACGGCGGCGAGCGCATACGTCGCCGCCCGCCCGGCGCTCGCGGCGTTCCTCGCGGATCGGCCGTGGCATGCGCAACTCGCCCGACTGTTCGGGCAAGCCGATAGCGACCTGTCGTCGCTCCTCGCAGACCAAGCGCCGTTGTGGACGCATAACGACTGGCACCCGTCCAACCTGCTGTGGACGCGAGAGGGCGCAGTGCGGACCGTGTTCGACTTCGGCTTGGCGGATCGCACGAGTGCCGTTCACGATATCGCGACGGCGATCGAGCGGACGGCGGTGCGCTGGCTGGATCTGGGGCAGGGGGCGGACGATGCGATCGCCGATCCCCAGACGGCGCTGGCGCTGGTGGCAGGCTATGCCACCGTCCTGCCGCTGAGCCGTGCGGAGATTGCCGCGATCGTGTCCCTGTTGCCGCTGGTCCATGTCGAATTCGCGCTGTCGGAGGCCGATTACTTTACCGCCGTCGTGGCGGATACCGCGTCCGCCGCCATGGCCTGGGACGGGTATCTGATCGACCATGCCGCGTGGTTCTTCTCGTCTCCGGGCCAGGATTTCCTGCGTCGGATCGCGCGGTCATGACACCGTTCGAGATCGTCGCCGTCGTCGTCAGTTTTGCCGGGATATGGCTAACCGCCAAGCGCAACATGCTGTGCTGGCCGGTCAATTTCGTCGCGTGTGCGCTCTATTTCAAGCTGTTCCTCGACGTGCGGTTGTACGCGGACATGGTGCTTCAGGCGTTCTTCGCGATCGCCATCGTCTATGGCTGGCTGGCCTGGGCGCGGGGCAAGGACGATAGCGGCGATGTCGTCGTCGAGCCCTTGCGGCCATCACGCGCGCTCGCCGGTCTCGGCGTGGGGGCGGTCGGGGCGTTCGCGATCGGCTGGTTCATGAGCCACTATACCGACGCTGCCTTGCCATGGGCCGACGCGACGCTCAGCAGTTTCAGCCTCGTCGCGCAATATTGGGTCGCGCGGCGTCATGCGGCGAACTGGTTGCTGTGGATCGTGGTCGACGTCCTGTACGTCGGGATGTTCGCGTACAAGGGACTGGTGCTCACCGCCGGTCTTTACGCGGCGATGGTCGTGCTGGCCGTGATCGGATATCGGCGCTGGCAGGCGCGCACTGCCGGCTAGCGCGCGCGAAACGGAGAGCGAGCGTTGGCGGAAACGGCAAAGGCAGAGACAAAGGACTGGGACGGCGACGCGGTCCGCAAATGGCTCGACGCGCGCATCGTCGCCGCACGATCCGAGCAGGTCGTCGCCGAACGCGGTGGTCGGGAACTACAGGATGACTGCGACAAGGCCTCCGCCGAGGAGATGGTCTGTTCGCTGATGAACCGGAAGGGGGTGGCGGACACCCAGGCCGCGTTTGCCGCCGCACTTGCCGCCATATTGGAGCGCGACGAGTATATCTGGCGCGGCGTCTACAACGACACGCGCTTCGACCGTCACGTGCGCTCCTACGCCAGGAAGCTGGTCAAGATGGCGAAGACGAACACGGGGTTCGAGAACGTCGCCCACTATCAATAGGCCGCGACATCAATAGGCAAAGATGGGCGGCCCGCTCGATCGTGAGCGGGCCGCCCTTTGGAGATTAGCGACGGTCGAAGTCGAACCAGCCGCGCTTCGTGCCATCGTTATTGTATGCCGGACGTGCCGACGATGCGGCAACCTGGCGCGTGCTGGGCGACGTGAAGATCGATCGGTCCTCGACCTGCGCGCGGGTCGTCGTGACGGGCGCGACCGGCGTCACCGGAGCCGCTACCGGCGCCACCGGGGTCGCCTTTACGAGGCGTGCATTCTCATGCTCGGCCTCGACCGCGCGCTTTTCGGCAGCGGTGGCGCGGATATCGGCATCCTTCTTGGCGGCCGCGTGCGCGTCACGTTCGGCGAGATAGCGCGCCTTCCACTTCTTGCCGCCGGGATGGCTCGCCAATCCGAACAGCCAACCGGCGATGAAGATCAGCGCGAGCGCGGCGAACTGCGTGGGCGTGGAAAACAACGGCATCTGGAAACCCTCCTGTTACGGGGGCTCAACGATCTGGTCGCGTTGCGGTTGCCTTAGCTCTTCACCAGTGCTTCAGCTCTTCACCAAAGCGTCCGCTGTTCACCAGCGCGTTAGCTCTTCAGCAGGGCGTCGGAGATCGAGCAGGCGGCGGGGCCGAGAATGACGACGAACAGCACCGGCAGGATGAACAGGATCAGCGGCACGGTCATGATCGCGGGCAGCCGCGCGGCCTTTTCCTCGGCGCGCATCATGCGTTCGTTGCGGAATTCGCTCGACAGCACGCGGAGCGCGGAGGCGAGCGGCGTACCGTATTTCTCGGTCTGGATCATGGTCGTGACGACGCCCTTCACTGCGTCCAGCTTTACGCGCGACGCGAAATTCTCGAACGCGCTGCGGCGGTCGGTCAGGAAGCCCAGTTCGATCGCGGTGAGCGTGAATTCCTCGCCCAGTTCGGGATAAGCGCGGCCGAGTTCGCGGGCGACGCGGTGGAACGCCGCATCCACGGTCAGGCCGGCTTCGGCGCAGATCACGAGCAGGTCGAGCGCGTCGGGAAGGCCCTTGCGGATCGCGTCCGAACGCTTGTTGATCTTGTTGTCGAGGTACAGGTCCGGCGCCTTGTAGCTCAGGATGAAGGTCATCGCGACGAGGCCGTATTTCTTGAACGGGCCCCAGGTCGCGAAACCGTCGGTGCCATAGACCCAATAGAGCATCGCCCCGCCGAACACGATCGGCAGCACGAGCCGGCCGAAGATCACGGCGGGCGCCCATTCCTTCGATCGTATGCCGGCCTGCATCAGCTTGACCTGGACCGCCTTGACCTGGCTGTCCTGCAGCACCTTCATCGACGACAGGATGCCGCGCATCCGGTCTGCGGCGTCGTTGCGCTGGACCAGTTTCGCGCGACGCTTGGTCGAGGCGGTGATCCCCGCCTTGAGCTGTTCGCGGCGGTCGTTGAGCGCCTTGACGCGCTTGGCCATCGGATCGCGGACCGTGGTCGCCGCATAGATCGCGATCATCACGGCGAACGCGGCGACGCCCGACAGGATCGTCGCGACCCAGAGTATGTCGATCCCGAGCAGGGTAGGTCCGGCGGTGTCGCCCATCGTCAGTCCCTCAGATTTCGAAGCTGATCATCTTCGACATGATGAAGGCGCCGATCGCCATCCATACCATGGCGCCCATCCCGATCAGGATCAGGCGCTCGTCGACAAAGAATCGCTGCATGTAGGAGCCGTTGATGAACCAGATCAGCGCGAACACCAGGAACGGCAGCGCGCCGATGATGTAGGCGGACGCCTTGGATTCGGACGACATCGCCTTGATCTTCAGCTTCATCTGGCCGCGCATGCGCAGCACGTTGGCTAGGTTCGCCAGCGTCTCCGCAAGGTTGCCGCCGGTCTCGCGCTGGATCGCGATGGTGATGACGAAGAACTGGAATTCGGGGACGTCGAGCCGGTCCGCGGTTTCCTGGAGCGCGGCGTCCATCGTCCGGCCGATCTTCATCTTGTCGCTGACCGATCGGAACTCCTCGCCGACCGGGCCGTCGAGTTCCTGGCCGACGACACCGATCGTCTCGCTGATCGGCAAACCGGACCGCAACCCCCGCACGAGCAGCTCGATCGCATCCGGAAACTTACCAATGAACTTCCCCACCCGCCCCTCAATCGCCCTCCCAACAATTAGATGCGGCAGGCCGATGCCTACGAATAGGCCGAACAGCAGCGCTAGCAGGATCGGCATGCCCTTGAACAACATGAGCACCGCGACGGCTAGCGCGATCCCCGCGGTCGCCAAGCCGTATTGGCCGACCGTCCAGTCCTTGCCGGTCATTGCGAGACGCTTTGCGAGTTGTTCGGGATTGGGCAGAATGCGACCGAACGCCAGGTCCATCTTGGTATCGCGCGCATGCGAAATGCGCCGCATGTGCGCGTCCGCTACCGTAGCCGCGTCGCCGTGCCGCTCGCGCAACGCCACGAGCCGGCGCGATTTCGCGCGGTCGGGCGATGGTCTGGCGAATGCGAAGACGATCATCCCCAGCACGATGCTCGCGCCGACCATGACGAGCAGGAACGGCGCCATGCTGGTCATCGCGCGATGCTGGTCAAATGGGCGTTAACGCGTGCGGTCATTTCGCTTTTGCCGGCTTTAGCGTGTGCTTGGTCATCAGCCCTCTAAGTTCGCCGAACTTGCCCATCAGCGACCGGCCCCTGGACGCCTTCGCGCCGTCGATGCCGCAGTCCGTGACCGCAGCGGCAAGCGCGCTGGCGAGTGCGACGATCGGCGCGATCGTCTTGCTGGTCTTCCCGACCTCGACGATCGGCTTGCCTAGCTTTGCCGCCTGCGCCGCGAGCTTCTGGTCGAACGACACGAGATAATCGATCTTGCGCTCGATCGAGCCTTCGAAATCCTTGCGGCTGATTTCGAGATTGCCGCCCGTGTGCACGCGGTTCGCGATCACGAACAACTCGATCTGCGGCGCATTTGTCTTCAACCACGACAGGATACGGATCGTATCGCGCGCCGCTGCCAGCGTCAGGTCGGTGACGATCACCCCAAGCTTCACGTCGCTGATCAAATGTGGGTACTGGATCATCATCGCTCGCGGCAAATCGACGACGGTGCATTCGAACGCGGCGCGCATCTCCTCCTGCAACTGGTAGAACGCGGAGCCATCGGTGATGACCGGCGCGCTGATCGGGGCTTCCGCGCTCAGCACGGACAGGTTTTCCGTCGCCTTGACCATCGCGCGTTCGATGAACAGTCCGTCGATTCGGCTCGGGTTCTCGATCGCGTCGGTCAGGCCGCGGCCGGGCTCGAGATCGAGGCTGAGCGCACCCGTGCCGAAATGCACGTCGAGATCGAGCAACGCGGTCGAGCGCTTCTCTTTATCAGCGAGCAGCCACGCGATCGACGTTGCGATCGTCGATGCGCCGACCCCGCCGCGCGTGCCGATCACCCCGACCGAGCAATGCGGACGCTCGGGCGTGGCGTCGACGGGCTTCGGCGCATTGAGCATCATCTGCGCATGCACGAACGCCTCACGCAGCATGTCGGGATGGAGTGGCTTCAGCAGGTAATCCTGGATTCCGCTTGCGACGAGGTCACGGTACAGGCGGACGTCGTTCACTTGGCCTGCGGCGATAACAACGGTGCCGGGTTCGCAGACTTCTGCAAGTGCGTGAATGTCGTTGAGCGGATCGCCCGACTCGGCCAGATCGACAAAAAGAATTTGTGGTGACGCCGATACCGAAAGCGACTGGATCGCATTGCGCAACCCGCCCTTCTGGATCTTCTCGGCTGCCCAGCCGAGTTCGGTCGCGATCGGGCGCAATGCCGCCGCGGTCGTCTCGTCGCAGACATAGGCGGTGAAAGGGTCGCGGCTGGCGGCGCCAGCGGGCTTCCACGGAGCGTTCATTACTTGCCTCCTGGCGTGGCGGCGACCAAGGCACCAGCTCCGGTCGGTACTTTCTTGCGGTACGTGTCGACTGCCTTGTACGAGGCGGCGGTATTGATGGTCTCCGCACCTTCCTTGCCGCGCACCAGATCGTTGGGGTTGGCGATCATCGCCGCAAGATTGCTGTTGATCGCGCAGCCGAAGTTGGATGACGTGTGGGCTTCGAAATCGTTGGTCGAATCACGCGACTGGTCCGGGCAGCGCGGCACCTGCGCCCGCGTCCGGCTGACTACCACGCGGATCGATCCGGGTGTGACGGCGGCGGGTGTGACCGGCGTGCCGTCGCTCAGCAACAGGCCGTAGGTTGCGACCACCGCTGCAACGTCGCCGTGCGCTGCAGGACCTTCGCCGGCGGGATCGTCGATCGCGACGCGGTCGCCATAGCCGAGCCGCATCGCGTTCATCCAACCGGCAAGGCGTTGCTGTTCACCCGCTGCCAGCGCTCCGCCCGACACGCCGAGATCGATTGCATAGTCGGATCGGCTGACGACCGGTTGATGGACCGATTCAAGCCCGCGGTTCTCGGTGCCCATGCAGCCACCGAGCAACAGCGCGGGCATGAGGGACGCTAACAGGATCGACTTGGTCATCATCGGAAATCCTTGATGCGGTGTTCGCGAACGGCGGGGCAGAGGCCGACTCAATTCGAGAAACCTGGCGCGGGGATGGCGCCCTTCCTTGGCTTGGCGCCTTCACCGGTAATCGGGGCTGCGGCCGTATCGTCCTCGTTGCGACGCGTATTGCTACGCAGCATTGGCATGACGGGCGCGGCGGCACCGATCGACGGCGGGGCATGGGACGGCCGTGCGATCGTCGGCACCGGTCGCTTGCCGCCGCCGCTGGCGCTCAGCGTGCCCAACAGCACGCGGTCAATATCGGTCGGCGCCCGCGCACCGTCGGTCGGCAACGCGATGTCGCGGGCGTTGTTTACCGGCTTCACCAGATACGGCGTGATGACGATCACGAGTTCGGTTTCGTTGCGCTGGAACGCGTTCGAGCGGAACAACGCGCCGATAATCGGCAGGTTCGAGAGGCCCGGCGTCTTGTCGTAGCTATTGTTGTTGTTGTTCGAAAGCAGGCCGCTGATCATCATGCTCTGGCCTGAGCCCAGTTCGACCGTCGTCTCGGTACGGCGCGTCGTAAGGCCGGGCACGCGCGTACCACTGAGTGTGATCGCGTTGGCGTAATCGAGTTGCGACACTTCGGGACGTACTCGAAGGGAAATGCGGCCATCCGACAATACCGTCGGCGTGTAGGCAAGGCTGATGCCGTATTGCTTGTACTCGACCGATATCGTGCCGAGCGCCTGCGCCAGTGGGATCGGAATTTCTCCGCCTGCGAGGAAGGTGCCCGTCTCGCCCGACAGCGCGGTCAGGTTCGGATTGGCGAGTGTCGTCACCTGACCGAGCGTCTCACCTAGATCGATCGCGCCGAGCACGTCCATGCCCAGCAGGCGTCCCGCCAGACCCACGGTCGAGCCGATCGCCGCCTTGGCAGGAAAGCCAAAGAGGGTGTTGCCGGGGAATGCGCCGTTGGCATCTACCGGCGCATTGGGGGCATTGATGACGCCGGGCACGGTCGTGATGGTGCCTTGGCGACCTTGAGCGATATTGAAGAGGAAGTTGCCCGAACTCCGGCTTGTCAGGTTCACCCCGATGTTCTTGACGAAGTTTCGCGTGACCTCGGCGACGCGCACTTGGAGGTTCACCTGCAGAGGTGTCGCCGTCTTCAGTCGCGACAAGACCTTGGTCGAATCGCCGACGAACGCCTGCACCAGCCGCTCGGCTTCGGCCGCGTCCTCGGGCGCGGCGACCGTGCCGGTGAGTAGGATCAGCCCGTTCATCGGCGTCGCGACGACCTGCGCTTCGGGCATTGCGAGCCCGAGCATCTGCTGCACCGAGTCGAGGTTGTTGCCGACGCGGATCGTCGAGGCGTAGACGACTGCGCCGCCCTTTGCAGTCGCAGAGATTGTCGTCTCGCCGGTCTTCTTGCCGAATACGTAGAGTTGCGTCGGCGAGCGGACCTGGACGTCGGCGATGGTGTCGTCAGCGACGAACAGGTCGCTCATCGGCCGCGCCAGCGTCACGAGACGGCCGCGACCGGTGTTGACCTGTACAACGGGCAGTCCTGAGGGAGCTGCCTGGGTACGGGACTGGGCAAGTGCGGGGACGGAAGGGACGGCGGTGGCTGCAGCGAGGGCGACCGCAAGCGGCCAACCGATTGGGCGCGTCATGGAAATACGCATCTCAGTTCTTCCCCCCAACCGGAACCATGGTCACGGCATTGCCGCGCGCGACGCGTACGGCCGGACCCTGCACCCCAACCGGTGCCCCGCCGCCCGGCTGCGGCGCGCTCATCATCTGCATCGGACGATCATCTTGGTTGCTCGATGCTTTGCCAGGCACCGTGCTGCGCTGGTACCGCGAGATGTCGGCGCCGGTCTGATAGCTGGACCCGCCGGAGATCGGCTGGCTGGCGACCCGTACCAACATCGCCTTCTCCGCTTTCGGATCGGTGCCGTCCGGCACCTTCACCGCGCCCGACGCGATCGCCTCTTCGAGTTCGGCCGAGTTGTCCGCGATAGACCGCAGCGACAGCGACAGCGAGCCGAGTGTCTGAGCAAGTGCGACCTGTTCGGCCATCTTTGGCGTCGCTTCGATCGTCACGTTGGAGAACGTCTTGACCTCGGTCTTGCCGTCCGATCCGACCAGATTGTCGGTCCGCTGATCGGTGGCCAGCACGCGCATGTTGCGCATGATCGTCTCCGACACTTTCAGCGGATCGCCGTCGCCGCCGCCCCTTACCTCCTGCGTCAGGACGAGGTCGATGCGGTCGCCGGGAAACACGAATCCGGCGACTGCGCCCTGCGCCGACACGGGGACCGTTACTGCGCGCATGCCGGGTCCGAGCGCTGCGGCAAGAAACCCACGATCGCCGGGCTTCACCAGCGCGCCCTTCGTTACCGGCTGTCCTGCGGTGATGATGCTGCGCACCACTGTACCCTGGAGCGACTTCAGGTCGGTTTTGTCGCGGAGGTAATAGGCGTTGTCGACCAACTCCTTTGGCCAGGGCTGGAATTTCAGCGCGGTCCCGTCCAGAATCGTGCCGACCGGCAGCGAACGGGTCGCGACCAGCACTTCGGGGCCGTCGACGACAGGGGCTGCGATAACGACCGCGCCCGCCTGCGGCGCGGAGCTGCCGGCGATCAGCGTTCTGGCAAAGAGCGCCGTAACGGCGGCGACAATAAGCGCGCCGAACAGTAAAATGATCTTGCGTGTATCCATGACTAGATCGTGCCTTTCAGGCGCCGCGAATGTATCTTGCCGTTGATCATCATTGAGCCTGGTTAAGGAGCGGTTCTTGGAGCGCCAGAAGGCCGGCGATTGCTATCGCGACGCCGTAGGGAACCTCGATTTTGCCTTCGTTACGATTGACGCGATGCTCGATCATCATGACGAGCGTGACGAGGCCGCCGGCGATCGACATGACCATCAGCATTGACAGGAACGCTGGGAACGGCAGCCACAGCGCCAGTGCGACGATCAGCTTCACGTCGCCGCCGCCCATCATGCCAAAATGGAACGCGAGCAGGAACAGCGCAAAGACGACGAGCGCTACGCCGATTTGAAGAGCCATGTCTGGCCATGGATCTAGGCCGCTGGCATACCACCAGACCGGCGCCAGCAGCGCGACCGCCGCAGTCTTCCAGTTCGCGATCTCCCGCGTTCGTGCGTCCTGAATGCCCGCCGAGACCAGCAGGCTGCCGACCACCAGGATCAAAATTGGAAGAGCAATGTTCCATCCCATCGGCTAGGTCCTAATCGACATGGCTTTCGAAAAAGTAACCGTCCCTGGAGAATTCCGAATGGTGGCACGGGTTTGCGCATGACAAGCGATAGGGCATGGGTACGGCGAACGATCCCGGACGACGCGCACATCGGCTATTGGACCGCTCCCGACGGCTGGAAGCTGCGGCGATTCGATTGGCCGGCATCGGCGCCGTGTGGTCGGATACTGTTCCAGACGGGGCGTGGCGATATCTTCGAGAAATATCTCGAGACGTTCGCGCACCTTAATGCGGAGGGCTGGTCGGTAACCGCGTTCGACTGGCGTGGCCAGGGCGGCTCTGGGCGTTTGTCGAGCGATCCGCACGTCGGCCATGCGAGCGACTATGGCGTTTTCGATGCCGACCTCGCCGCGTTCTGGGTGGACTGGAGCGCGGAGGCGGAGGCGGAGGCGGGGGCCGAGGGGGGGCCACGCGTGGTGCTCGGCCATTCGATGGGTGGGATGATGGTGATGCGCGCGCTTACCGCTCGCGCCATCGCCCCCGATGCGGCGATCCTTATTGCGCCGATGATTGGGTTGAAAGCGCCGTTCGGGCCAGCGTTCAGCGCCCGGATCGCGCGGTGGATTGCCGGTCGCGGCGACCCTGCACGGGCGGCATGGCGCAGCAACGAGCGGCCTGGATCGGTCGCCTCGCGCCAGTCGCTGCTGACGCATGACGCCGATCGCTACAGCGACGAGGGATGGTGGCAGGCGACGCATCCCGAACTCGTGCTGGGCCCACCAAGTTGGGCATGGCTTTCCGAGGGGTTCGCAGGCGCAGCGACGCTCGCCAACGATCCGCGAGTCGAGTCGATCAAGACGCCCGTGCTGATGCTGATCGCGGAGGCCGACAAGCTAGTCGACCCGCGTGCGGCGCTGCGGCTCGCGGCGCGGTTGCCCGCTGCGCAGGTCGTCCGCTTTGGTCCGGAGTCCGCGCATGAGATCCTGCGCGAGGCCGATGGAGTACGAGATCGCGCGCTGTCGGCGATCGACTCGTTCCTGACTGCGCGCAGAGGCGCACGATGACGCGCGTGTACGACGTCGCGATCGTTGGCGCGGGGATGGCGGGGGCGAGCCTTGCTGCGGCGATCGGGTCGCGGGTGCGGGTGCTCGTTCTCGAAGCGGAAGATGCACCGGGCTATCACGCGACGGGGCGCTCGGCCGCCTTCTGGTCGGAGACCTATGGCGGGCCGGATATTCAGCCGCTGACCACGGCATCCGGGCCGTTGTTGCGCGCAGGTGGGCATCTCGCGCCACTCGGTTCGCTGCACATCGGCCGCACGGAGGACGAAGCGGCGATGGACCTGTTCCTCGCCGAGTTTGCCGATAGCGAGGTCCGTCTGGACCCAGTCGATCCCGCCGCTTTCATGCCCGGACTGCTTCCCGAATGGACGCTCGGCGTACAAGAGGCGAGCTGCGCCTATATCGACGTCGCGGCGCTCCATGCCGAAAGCATCGCAACCGCGCGCCTTAGCGGTTCGGTCTTCGTCACCGATGCCGCGTTTGTGGGGGCGCGACGTGCCGACGGGGTATGGACGATCGAGACGAAGGCGGGCGCATTCCAGGCGCGGACGATCGTCAATGCGGCTGGCGCGTGGTCGGACGCGGTCGCGGCGCAGGCAGGAGTGCGTCCGCTCGGGTTGCAAGCGTATCGCCGGACGATGGCGCAACTCCGCACTGATCCCGGCGCGCCCGAGGGCATGCCGCACATCGCCGACCTCGGCGGGCGCTTCTATTTCAAGCCCGAGCCCGGCGGTCGACTGTGGCTGAGCCCGCATGACGAAACGCCGACAGAGCCGTGCGACGCCGCACCCGAGGAAATCGACGTCGCGATCGCGATCGCTCGGTTCAAGCAGGTTGTCGACTGGCGAGTCGCTGCTGTCGAGCGACGCTGGGCTGGCCTGCGCACGTTCGCGCCCGATCGCCTGCCGATCTATGGTTTCGATCGGGACGTGCCCGGCTTCTTCTGGTGTGCGGGGCAGGGCGGCTTCGGCATCCAGACCGCCCCCGCGGCTGCGTTGCTAGCCGCCAGCCTGCTCCTCGGTGTCGATCCTGACCCTGCGGTCGCAGCGATCGACGTCGCACGTTATTCGCCCGCGCGGTTCTAGGCTTACTTACGTCTGGCAGCGACTGCGGCATCGCTAGCCAGCTTGTCCGCCCGCTCGTTCTCCGGGTGGCCGGCATGGCCCTTGACCCATTGCCATTCGATCTTGTGCCGCGCCACCGCGGCCAGGAGCGCGTGCCACAGTTCGGCGTTCTTCACCGGCTTCTTGTCGGCGGTCTTCCAACCGTTGCGCTGCCAGCCCTTCACCCACTTGGTGAGGCCGTCCATCACGTATTTGCTGTCGGTGTACAGCGTCACCGCGCACGGCCGCGTCAGCACGTTGAGCGCCTCGATCGCCGCGGTCATCTCCATCCGGTTGTTGGTCGTGGGCGTCTCGCCACCCGACAATTCCTTCTCGTGCGCGCCCATGCGGATCACCGCACCCCAGCCGCCCGGCCCCGGATTGCCCTTGCACGCGCCGTCGGTGAAGATCTCGACCTTGGTCATGGTCGGGGCAGCTACGTCGTCAGTCATGCGAATAGATCGTCCTTGCGATACGCCTCGAACCGCCGCCAGTACGCCAGCGGATCCTTGCGCGTCACCAGCGCATCCGCCGGCGTGTTGAGCCAATCCCACGCCCGCGTCGCCAGGAAGCGAAGGCACGCCCCCTGCGCCAGCACCGGTAGCGCTGCGCGTTCGGCCGGAGAGAGCGGATGCCGATCGACATACCCGGCGACCAGCGCCTTGCCGACCCCGGCGTCATAGCCCTCGCCCTGCGCATCGAACGCCCAGGCGCTGTGCAGGATCGCCAGATCGTAGGCGCGGATATCGGTACACGCGAAATAGAAGTCGATCAGCCCGGTCACCCGGTCGCCGAGCATCAGCACGTTGTCGGGAAACAGGTCCGCGTGAATCACGCTGCGCGGCAGGTCGCTCGGCCACGCGGCGACGACCGCGTCCGCCGCCGCACTCACCGTATCGAACAGCCCCGCCTCGATCGCATCCAGATCGCGACCGCACTTCGAGAGCAACGCACGCCACCCGTCGGGCCCCAGCGTATTCGGCCGCACGCCATCGAAGCCGGTCAGGCTGACGTGCATCGCCCCCAACGCGGCACCCGCCGCATACGCCTGCGCTTCGGTCGGATGCGATACCGACACCCCGGTCAGGAACTCGATCAGGCACGCCGGCCGCCCGCAAAGCTCGTGGATCAGCGCACCGCTGCGATCGGGCAGCGCGCGCGGCACCGGGTTGCCGTCGACCGCGAGGTGGTCGAGCATCGCCATGAAAAACGGCAGATCGTCCGCCGACACGCGCTTTTCGTAAAGCGTCAGGATGAATCGCCCGGTTGTCGTATCGACCAGGTAATTGCTGTTCTCCACCCCCTCGGCGATGCCCTTGGCCGACACCAGTTCACCGTGATCGAACTTGGCGAGGAACGCGCTCAGCGCCTCTGCCGAAACCTGCGTGTAGACCGCCATGCTAGGCGGCCGCCTCCAGCCCGCGCGGCAGCTTGAACGCGATCGTCTCGCGGTTGGTCTCGACCTCGCGCTCGGTCACGGCATAGCGCTCCGACAACCGATCGACGAGTTCGCGCACCAGCAGTTCCGGTGCGGACGCGCCCGCGGTGATCCCCAGCGTGGCGACGCCGGCGAGGAAGTCCCAATCGAGTTCGCTAGCGCGCTGGATCAGCATCGCCGGCGTACCCTCGCGCTCGGCCACCTCGACCAGTCGCACCGAGTTGGACGAGTTGGGTGCACCGATCACCAGCACCGCATCGACGCTGTGCGCGATCGCCTTCACCGCGGTCTGGCGGTTCGACGTGGCGTAGCAGATGTCCTCGCCACGCGGCGGCAACATCTGCGGAAAGCGGCGCTGCAAGGTCGCCACCACCGCGGCGGTATCGTCGACCGACAGCGTCGTCTGCGTCAGGAAGGCGAGGTTCGACGGATCGGCCGGTGCGAACACCTCGGCGTCCTCGACCGTCTCGATCAGCGACATCGAGCCTTGCGGCACCTGTCCGAACGTACCGATCACTTCGGGATGCCCGGCATGACCGATGAACACGATATGCCGCCCGGCCGCAACCAGCCGCTCGGCCTGGCGGTGGACCTTCGACACCAGGGGGCAGGTCGCATCGAGATATTCCAGCCCGCGCGATTCGGCATTGGCCGGCACCGATTTGGGCACGCCGTGCGCGGAGAACACGACCGGTGCGCCATCCGGCACCTCGTCCAATTCCTCGACGAAGATCGCGCCCTGCGCCTTCAGCGTGTCGACGACGAACTTGTTGTGGACGATCTCGTGGCGGACATAGACCGGGGCGCCATGCTTCTCGATCGCAAGTTCGACGATCCGGATGGCGCGGTCCACGCCGGCGCAAAAGCCTCGGGGTGCTGCGATCAACAGTTCGAGCGGCGGCTTGTCGATTGGGCTCATGATGCGTCAGCCTCTACGCGATTGCTTGCCTCGACGATAGCCGGTTCCTATGGTGCGCCGCGACAGGGGCCGCTTGCGACACGCGGTGGCCCTTTCGCTCGTTCGAGAAGGTAAGCGTCGCCGTGAAAGCCCCTATCCTAGCCGTTTCGGCGTGTGCGATCCTCCTGACCGGTTGCGCCGGCAAGGGCGAAGTCGATGCGACCGGCGGCATTTCCGCGGTCCGTTCGGTCTGCCCGCCCGTCGCTATCCCGGCGGCGACCGGCGACATCACGCTGTTCGATCCGGTTACCAGCCGCGACCAGTCGGCGATCGACGTCGCCGCCTTCATGACCAACGTCCGCTCGACCTGTGCCGATGCAACGGATCAGGTCGTCACCAACGTTACCTTCGACATTCGTGCCCGCCGCACGCGTACCGAGGCCGCGCGCGACGTGACGTTGCCGTATTTTATCACTGTCGTGCGTGGGGGCAGCGCGGTCGTCGCTAAGCGCGTCGGCCGGGTGGTGTTGCATTTCGCAGCGGGACAGGCGCTGGCGTCGGCGTCGGCCGCCACCACTGCAACCGTGTCGCGTGCTGCGGCGACTTTGCCGGAAGACGTTCGGGAGAAGCTGACCCGTCGGCGCAAGGCGGGTGACCAGGACGCTGCGGTCGACCCGCTGAGCACCCCGGAAGTTCGGCAGGCGGTGCTGCGTGCGAGCTTCGAAGCTCTGGTCGGCTTCCAGCTCACCGACGATCAGTTGAAGTACAACGCTACGCGATAAATGCGATGGGTGGCTGACGCCAACGCGGTTTTTCGGAGGAAATGCGGCCTCCTCTTCGTAGTGAAGAGGAGGCCGTAATTTTACTTGTCGCTGCGGACCAATTCGGTTGCAGCTAGGTGTTCCGCAAGGAACCACACCTGCGGCTCGTGCGTGCGGATGATGTTGCTCACCAGCAAGTCGTTCGTGCCGTCGTCGCCTGACTCGTCGGCGGCTTCCGCGCCCTCATGTGCCTGACGCAGGATTATCTCGTGGGCTTTGAGCAGACGGGCGAGCTGCGTCGGAACGTCCTCGCGGCCTTTTGGCGGACGGGGAATCGTCGTCATCTCGGCGACATCCGGCGCCATCGCGATGCTGATACCGCCGAGCGCCATGATCCGTTCTGCCACGAGATCGACGAGCGCGGCCTGTTCCTCGTAATGCTTGTCGAGCAGCAGATGCAGTTGATAGAAAGTCGCACCCGACATCTGCCAGTGATGCTTCTTGTACATGTCACGGATCGTCATCGTGTCCGCGAGCACTTGGTTCAGCGTTGCCACGCTCTGCGCGCGCGCATTGTCTTCGAGGGCGATCGGTAAGCTCTTCAGTGTGCCGTAGGGCTGGATCTCGCGATACTCGACCTTGTACTGGGGCTGTGCCTCGGTCGAGACGCCAGTGTCCGCCTTGATCAACTTTGCGGGTTTCTTCGCCATTGGGGATTCCTGTCTGTTCGGGTGAACTCGATTGCCATAACGCATGACCGGACGGATCGACAGCAGATCAAATCATCGTTCAGCATGATCGCAATAACCGGCCTGCACTTGACTGGACGGCGTCGGCAAAGGAAGCGGGCCGCATTCACGTGTTGGGAGTTGAGGATGACGGAAGCACCCCTGGTCGCAGGTATCGAACTTGGTGGCACTAAATGCATCTGCATTCTTGCGCGAGGACCCGACCAGATCGAGGTAACCGTGCGGATCCCGACGACCCGTCCCGAGGAAACGCTGGCCGCGATCGAAGCTGTACTCGATCGCTGGAGCGGGTTCGTGGCGATCGGTATCGCGAGTTTCGGGCCGGTGTCGATCGATCGTCATTCGGGCGATTACGGTCATATCACCTCCACGCCGAAGCCGGGCTGGGCAGGGACCGACATCGCGGGACGGTTGAGCCGACGCTATGGGGTGCCAACCGGCTTTCATAGCGACGTAGTCGGTGCAGCGCTGGCTGAGGCGTTCTGGGGCGCGGCGAAGGGCCTGCCGGACATTGCTTATGTCACGGTCGGCACTGGTGTCGGCGCCGGCATGATCGCGGGTAACCGTCCGGTCGACGGGCTGACGCATTCCGAGCTCGGGCATATCCGCCCTGCACGATTCCACGGGGACGACTGGATCGGCAACTGCCCGTTCCACGGCGCGTGCGTCGAAGGCTTGGTAGCCGGCCCGGCGATCGCCGCACGGATTGGCTTCCCCGCAGACGAAGCGCCGGCCGAGCATTCCGTTTGGGACAGTGTTGCCGATGCACTCGGACAACTCTGCCATACGCTGGTCCTTACGGGCATCCCTCGTCGGATCGTCATGGGCGGCGGCGTGATGGGTGCATCGCATTTGTTTCCGCGCGTACGGGCGGCGATGACGCGCAGTCTTGGCGGCTACATCACGCTGCCAGAGGTCGCGTTGGTCGATACGTTCATCGTGCCGCCCGCCCTCGGCAACAACGCGGGGCCTCTAGGCGCAATCGTGCTGGGTGCTCAAGCGCTTGGACATAAGTTACAAATTTCTTTCACAGGCGATTAACTGATTTAGGTTACTATCCTTCGTAACGATGAAGGCGCTTGGCGTACCGCGGCGCACGGATGCGGTGGTCGGTGAAGGACGGTAACGATGCGCATTCTGATCGTGGATGACGAGCCAGCGATGCACGACAGCTACCGGCGAAGCTTCGCCGGTCAACGCTCGGACGGCGGGGTCGCGCTCGGGACGATGGCAGCGGATCTATTCGGCGGGACCGCGAGTGAGGTTCAGGGGGAGCATAGCGCCAACCTCGTGCTGGCCCATGTGGATCAAGGACTTGATGCCGTGGCGGCAGTCGCGCGGGCTCTGGCGGACGGCAAACCGTTCGCGGTCGCGTTCATCGACGTGCGCATGCCGCCCGGCATCGACGGTCGCGAGACCGCGCAACGCATCCGGGCGCTGGACCAGGAGATCAACCTCGTCATCGTTACCGGCTTCTCCGATTTTTCGCCGATCGAGATCAGCAAGGTTGCGGGGCCCGCCGACAAAATCTTTTACATCGCCAAGCCGTTCGAGGTCGCCGAGGTAACGCAGACTGCAACGGCCCTTGCTAAACGGTGGGAGATCGATCGCGAACTGAAAGCTGCGCGCATCACGCTGGCGGCGCAGGTGGTGCAACTCGAGGGGCAAAGCGCAGAGCTCGCCGCGAACGAAAGTCGCGCGGTTCACATGGCGACGCATGATTCGCTGACTGACGCACCGAACCGGCTCGCTTTTCTGCGCGCGCTGGCCGACCGGACGCGGGCGGAGGGATTGTTTGCGACGGTCATGGTCGATCTGGATCGCTTCAAGCTGGTCAACGACACGCTTGGGCATCTTGCGGGCGACGCGTTGATCCGCGAAGTCTGTGTGATCCTGCAACGATCGGCGCCGGAGGATGCGCTGGTTGCTCGGCTAGGCGGCGACGAGTTCGGCATCCTATTCGAGACGTCGAATGAAGCGGCAGGCGTCACGGCGTGCGAGCGGCTCGTCGCGGCGTGCTCGGTCAGCCTCCAGGTATTCGGCAATTCGGTGCAGGGCGGCGCATCGGCGGGCGTGGTAGTCAGCGAGGGTGGTCAGGGTCACGATCCGGTCGATGTCATGCGCCGCTCGGATCTGGCGCTCAACGACGCCAAGCGTAGCGGACGCGGGATCGTTCGCCTGTTCGACGAGAGCATGGACGAAGGCATCCGCTTTCGCAGGCGGGTCGAGGGTGGGTTGAGCCAGGCGATCGCGAAGGGCGAATTAAGCCTCGTATATCAACCGATCGTGTCGCGCGACGCGGTCGAAGTGGTCGGTTTCGAAGCGCTCATCCGTTGGAACACCGACGAGTACGGCGCAATGAGCCCGAGCACGTTCATTCCCATCGCCGAGGAATCAAACCTGATCCACGAACTGGGCGACTGGGTGCTGGGCGAAGCGCTTCCTGTCCTAAAACAATGGCCCGACCAGTATGTCTCGGTCAATTTCTCCCCGCGCCAGTTTCGCCGCCACAATTTCGTCGGGCACATCATGGAGAGCGTCGAGCGTGCTGGGGTCGAGCCCGCGCGGTTGCAGATCGAAATCACCGAGACCGCAATCTTCGATGACGCCGAACGTGCCGCGGAGACGCTTTACAAGCTACGTCAAATGGGGTTTCGAATCGCACTCGACGATTTCGGCACGGGCTATTCGAGCCTCTACAACATCCGCAAGTTCGCGCTCGATTGCCTGAAGATCGACCGCTCGTTCATCGATGGAATGAGTCGCGAACGCGAAAGCGCGGCTATCGTCCATTCGATCATCCATCTCGGCCGCGCGCTGGGACTGGGCGTCATCGCCGAGGGGGTCGAGACCGAAGCGCAGGTCCAGGCGCTGAAACTTGCCGGGGCAAGCCATCTTCAAGGCTTTTTCTACTCGCGTCCGGTTACCGCGGATGTCGCACTCGGCATGGCGAACGCGCGTTATCTTGGTGGCCAGGACGATCTCGCAGGCGATGGACCTACGCCGCCGCGGCAGCTGGGCAACGGAATGCCGAACTAATGCCGACCGTCGGGATGGGTCGTGTTCCGGCAACGCTAGGGTTGCAATTCGGCAGGGTGAGGCGGGCGACGTCGCTTGGCGCGAAGCTCGTGCTGATCATGATGGTCGTTGCCCTGTGCGGGACGGTGGCGATCACCGTGTTGTTGGCGTCGATCATCACGCCGAGCTTTACCAGGCTGCAAGACGTGGCGATCGCCGGGCAGGTCGAACGGACGCAAGCGATGTTGTCCAGATACACAGCTGAGGTGCAGGCCGAAGCGCGTACGTACCGCGATCCAGCAGAGCTATCGGAAGCCCGGCATGCGCCAGCTAGTCTTGCTACGCCAGCGACGCGATCGCTCCCTGCGGATGGTTTTGCCCAAATTGGCGCGGACGGTCGCGTCGTTTGCGCCAAATGGAACGAACCCGCTGGCTCGAGCCGGCAGGAACAATGGGCCGCGCTGCTCGGTCGCACGGACTTCGCGCATGCCCTTGGCGGTCGGCGGTCGACCCGCTTCTATGCGCGGTTGGGGAACGGTGTCGCAGCGATCGGCGTCGCGCGAACGGGAGTTTGGGGCGATGACGATACCGTCCAAGGCTATATCGTGATCGCCCACGTAATAACCGCTACGCAGATTTCCCAGACGTTGGGCGTCGATGCAACAATCGATCTCGGGTCGGACCATGCGGGAGCGACGACCTCCCGCGGGGCGAGAGCGATGATCATCGTGCCGATGATCGGTGCCGATGGACGCGCCGTCGCAACTACCCGGTTCGACCTGCCGGGCGATGTGTCAAGGCTCGGCCGCCGAATGTTGGCGTTTGCGGTTGCCGGATCAATCTTGCTCCTGCTGTTCGTGCTCATTGTGTTGCGCCGCTTGATCTCGCAACTCGTGCTGCGTCCGTTGCTGCGGATCGAGAATCATATGCGCCGAGTCCGCGCGTCGGGCTCGCTCGCGCTGCTCGAAGAGGACGGGCGACGCGATGAAATTGGTTCGCTGGGACGCAATTTCAACGCAATGTTGCGGCAGTTGAGGAACCTACGCGAACAGATCGGCGTGCAGTCGTTCGATCTGGGGCGCACCGAAAGCGCGGTGGCGGTGATGCACAACGTCCGCAACGCGCTGAACCCGATCAGCACGATCCTTAGCCGCGAGATCGCGCAGGAACGGTCGATCGACCGCGCCACGCTCGATCGGGCAATCGACGAACTCGCGCGCGGCGACGTTTCGGATGAACGCCGTCAGAAGCTCGCGACCTTTATCGCGGCTGCGATCGACATCGAAGCTGCCAATCGCGAATCGACCCGCAACGAACTCAGCATCGGCCGCGAAGCGATGGGGCATGTGTTGGAGATCATCGGCCAGCAGCAGCAGGCGGCACATGAACGCCCCGCGTTGGAAATCTGCGACGTGACGACGATCATTGCGCGCAACGCGACGATCGTGCGCTATCTGGACGGGGCATCGATCGCGTTCGGGTTTCCGGCGGGTCCCAGCCTGGTGATGGCGAACCGGCTTATCCTGAGCCAGGTGATCGGCAATCTGTTCGCCAACGCGGCCGAATCGATCGTCGCGCGCGGGACCGGCAGCGGATCGATCGTCGCGGCGACCGAGCAGGCTGAGGGTCGCGTGACGATCGAGATTCGCGACGATGGCGAAGGGATTACGCCCGAGGTAGCGGCAACGCTGTTCCACCGTGGCTTCTCTACTCGCGCGCACAAGTCGGGCGGGCTCGGGCTGCACTGGTGTGCCAATTCGGTGAATGCGATGCAGGGTTCGCTGCGTCTCGAGAGCGAAGGGCCGGGGCAGGGCGCCGTTGCAGTCCTAACGCTGTTGGCGCCGGACGGCAGGGGCGCAGACGCTGACTGAACCTCCCGACAGGGTTCTGGCAAACTACAACAGGCTTGGCTGAACCTCGTCCGCCTCGGCCATAATGCCCGACAACGTTAGCCCGAGCAGGCGCACGCCATCTGGTACGGGCAGTTGCGCCATAAGGAGGTCGAGGCCGGCCGCGAGAAATGCAGCCTTGTCGGTCACCGGCGCCTGAGACCATCGTGCGCGCGTGATCGTGCGGGCGCGGGTGCCGTGCCGCTCGATCCGCACCCATGCCGCATCCGCCACCCGGTGCAGCGCCGCGCGAAGATCTTCCGCAGTCGTCAGGTTCGTCTCGAACGTCCGTTCCGCGCCGACCGACTCGGCGGCGCGGTTGACGCGCACGGGGCGGTGATCGATGCCGCGTGCTGCGCCGTAGAGATAGTCTGCATAGCTACCGAAGTGCGCCTGCAGGAACGCGAGGGGCTGGCCGTAAAGGTCTGCGCCCGTAAGAATGCCGAGCCGCTCCATCTTCTGCGTAGTCACCGACCCGACTCCGTGAAAACGTTTGACCGGCAGCGACTGGACAAACGCCGCACCGCGCCTGGGCGTAATGATGCAGATGCCGTCGGGCTTGTTATGGTCCGATGCGAGTTTGGCGATGAACTTGTTATAGCTGACGCTGGCGGATGCGGTGAGCCGGTATGCACGCGAGAAGAGGAGCATCGGCACGCGCCGGCAGCATCCCGGACTCCCGCGAGGAAATCGTTCCGGGTGTTGCCTGGGGCATTCCTGAAATCTCCAATACGCCGGCTTATTGGGCGGTGCGCTGCCGATGGGACGACGCCAACCCGGACTACGTATCGCCCGACGCATCAGTCGCCGAGGAGACCGGTTTCTCCCTTCTTGGCGGCTATGGCATCAAATACGAGGTCAACGAGGCGGCATACATAAGGTTGAAGGCCCATCGCGTCTTCGATCTGGATTCGGCGATCACGCAGGACCTGATCCTGGCCTTGCTGAAGGAACCGCTGGACATCGGCGACAGACTCGTCCGGTATCGCTTTCCCAATCAGCGGGCGCAACGCCTGTCGGGCATGCGCGAGCAGCTTCGCGACATCCGGCTTGACGAACTCGATCCGCAAGCCATGCGCGATGCCCTTCAAAAGATCGACGGCATCGGCCTCAAGACCGCTTCTTGGATCGTCCGCAATCTGTTCGGATCCGACGAGGTGGCGATCAGTCGCCTCCTCGCTTCTTCGAGGACCCCATTGGAGAACCGTCGACCGGTCGATTTCTCGGCCTGATTCCTAAGGATTTCCTTGGTCCATTTCGCTGGCTCCTTGGCAAGATAGCTTCTTATTGCCGCCTCGCATTGCGTTACCAGGACGTCGCGCGCGCTTTCGCCACCCACGGCCTTGTCGCCGGGCAGCGCTCCTCCGCTGTTCAGCGCGATCGGGTTCCCGCCCATGCCAACTGCATTGATCTGCCCTTCCGGTTCGTTCATAGTATTTATGCATGAACCTGAATAGATACGCAATCATCGCTTCCCCGGCTGATCAGGCTAGAATCGACGACCTGCTGACTCGGACCGGCATGAACGATCGCGAGGTGGGCGAACTGATTGGCGTATCTCAGCCTACCGTCTGGCGCTTGAGGAATGGAAGGATACGCAACGTCTCAAGGCATATGCGGACCCTAGAACGGCATCTGGGCCTTGCGAGGCGTGAGCCTTGCGATGCCGAAATGATCGCCGACCTCGTGGGATACGCTCGTGGGGTGCCAGCTCTGCGTGAGGCCCTGCAGTCCCTACATCGATTAATGCAAAATCATGAATAATCTCGGCCAGTGCACCGCGAGCGATCCAACGCCTGGCCTTATCGCTGCACGGTTTCGACGTTGGCGATCAGTGGCAAAAGCGATTCAGATATTGGGCACCCAAACCCTCTTCATCCGTGATCCACAGCGATTGCCTGATGATTGCTTGGCGGGCTCGTCCAATTCAGAGCTATGCGAAGGCCGCAGAAAACTGGCCTTTTGACGGTGCCAATCGGAGAGAAGCGTAGAAGGCATCCATGTCGACAGGATCACCTTGCGCCGTGCCGGCGGCTGGGTAGGAGGAACGGCCATCGTCCCTCCAGATGGGGCCGGGGCGCGCGGCTATACAGGGCGTTCACGAAACCAAATGGCGCGCGGCGCATATCATCCGGCAGCGGACGAAGGGATGCCGACGCGGGTTCGGAAGGAGTTCTGGCGGATCGAACGCGCCGAGCAGATGGCGGTGATCATTAATGCGGCGGACTATTTCCGGACGGCGCACGTTGCGGTGCTCGGCGCCAGGCGGCCCATTCTGCTGATCGGCTGAGACTTCGATGCGCGCATTTCGATAGAGCCGGGCGTCGACCGGCCGGGTGACCCAAGACTCTTGGGGCGCTCCTGCATTGGCTGGTCGAGCGCGCACCCGAACTCGAGTTTTTTGTGCTGCGCTGGGATATCGGTGCGATCAAGTCGATTGTTCCGCGGGTCGACGCTGTTCACGATGATCAAGTGGATGCGACACAAGCGGATTCATACCAAGCTCGACGGGCATCATCCGACCGCAGCGTCGCATCACCAGAAGATCGTCATCATCGACGATGCACTGGCGTTGATGGAGGCGCTGCATCGGCGCGACACGCACCGGCGGTTGCGGATGTATCATCCGTACACGAAGGAGGGCGCGCCGATCTATTGCCACGCCAAGATCCTTATCGCCGCCGACGACGACGACGTGTTTCGGTTGGGATCTTCGAACGTCAACAACCGGTCGTTGCGGCTCGATACCGAGTGTGATCTGGCGGTCCGGGCCAAAGACGCTGCGACTTCGGAGGTTATTGCGGCGATCCGAGACGGGGGCGTTGATCGAGACTATCGAGCGGTTGCGGCAGAGGCGGGTTGGCGTAAGCAAGACGCTGTGGTGTTACGAGATGCCCGATTCTGAGGGGCCGGGTGAGATGTTCGAGTCGCTGAGCAAGCGTGGGTTGTTCCGGCGGTGGCGGCGAAAGACTTGGGCGGGCGCTGCCTCCGAAAAATAGACCGTCATCCTGACGAAAGTCAGGATCCAGAGCAATCAAGGGCGCCCTTCTATACCCTGGGTCCTGACTTTCGTCAGGATGACGGCGACGGAGCGGGCATCCTGTAAAACTTCGTGCTCCCGGAAACTGGGCGTTACGCGACTTGGGATTCGAGCGCTTCGTCGGGTTCGCGCAGTACGTAGCCGCGACCCCAGACGGTCTCGATGTAATTCTCGCCATCGCAGGCGAGGCTGAGCTTTTTCCGCAGCTTGCAGATGAACACGTCGATGATCTTCAGCTCGGGCTCGTCCATCCCGCCGTAGAGGTGGTTGAGGAACATTTCCTTGGTCAAGGTCGTGCCCTTGCGGAGCGAGAGCAGCTCCAGCATCGCATATTCCTTGCCGGTCAGGTGGACGCGGCTGCCGCCGACTTCGACCGTCTTCGCGTCGAGATTGACCGCGAGCTTGCCGGTGCGGATGACCGACTGGCTGTGACCCTTCGAGCGGCGGACGACGGCGTGGATGCGCGCGATCAGTTCCTCGCGATGGAACGGCTTGGTGACATAGTCGTCGGCACCGAAACCGAAGCTCCGCACCTTCGAGTCCATTTCGTTGACGCCCGACAGGATCAGCACCGGGGTCGCGACGCGGGCGACGCGCAGGCGCTTGAGCACGTCGTAGCCGTGCATGTCCGGCAAGTTCAGGTCGAGCAGGATGATGTCGTAATCATACAGCTTGCCGAGATCGAGGCCCTCTTCCCCGAGATCGGTGATGTAGACGTTGAACCCTTCGGTCGTCAGCATCAGCTCGATAGCCTTGGCCGTGGTCGGCTCGTCCTCGATCAGCAGCACGCGCATGCGTCGTCCCCTCTTAGCGAAACCGCCCGACACCCCATGCCAGCCGCTCGACTTCTATTCATTAACCACACAACATCTGAAGGCAAAAGGTTAATTTGGGACTAAGGTTGACGAGCCGGAAAGCACGGATCGCCGCCGAGCAACTGAATTCCTTACAAATAATCGGCCAGAGGTCTGGGCGTCAGGTCGGGCCCGAGCATCGTCAGGTCGATAGTCTTTGCGATGTCCTCGCCAGGCAGTGCGCGCAGATGCACGCTGCGGACTGACTGCGATCCCGGCAAATGGAGCGCGAATCGTCTGCTTCGGGGGCCAGGCGGTTCATGCTGGTGCGGGCCGCGTGAGGGGTGCCGTACGAGGCAAAACCGAGTGAAGTATAGGAAGTATAGACGCTGGGAGAGTTTTCGCAGGTCGCGTTCGATCGCTGGATGCGGGCGTTTTGTGGCTCGGTTGGCGTTGCGGGGGGTGGCCGGTTGGATTGCTCATTGGTCGATCGTGGCAGATGGTCGTGATGTAGGACAGGAATGTTCCTGGGTGTTGGTCGACGTGGCTTAAGTTGCCGTCGGGGTTTGGGAAAGTTCGGATGGGGGGTGTGGGGGCGTGGCTGGGACTCTGGGTCCTGACTTTCGTCAGGATGACGGTGGGGGGCGTCAGCCAACGTACGCGGTGCTTGTGCCCTCACCCTTCGCCGCCTTTGGCGTCTCTCCCTCTCCCCGATGGGAGAGGGGAGGGGGAGGCGGCCGGCTTGCACTCTTTACAGCGCGAGGTCGGGGCTGCGGTCTGGCTTTACGCGCATTGCCGCGGGGCGCCGTGTGGTTGCGACGCTTACCGTTGGCGAGGGGATTGCGAGTTGCAGCGTGTCGGCGGTCGATGCCCAATGTTCGGCAAGGACGTCCGGGGTTTCGTTAAGCATCACGCCGTAGGTCGGCACGATCTCGCGGATCTTGGCCTGCCAGCCGGCGGTCGCGAGGTGGTTCGGAAACACCTTCTTCAGCAGGTTGAGCATGATAGACGGCGCGGTCGAGGCACCCGGCGAGGCGCCGAGCAGTGCGGCGATCGAGCCGTCCTTCGACGCGACGATCTCGGTGCCGAGCCGCAGCACGCCGCCCTTTTCAGGATCGCGCTTGATGATCTGGACGCGCTGGCCCGCCTGCCACAGGCGCCAGTCGCCGTCCTTCGCGCCGGGGAAATATTCGCGCAGGGCGTCCATCCGGTCGCTGTCCGACATGATGAGCTGACCGGCGAGATATTCGACGAGGTCGAAATCGTCCCAGCCGACCGCCAGCATCGGCCGGAAATTGTCGAGCGTGACGGAGGCCGGAAGATCGAAATACGAGCCTTCCTTCAGGAACTTGGTCGAGAAGGTCGCGAACGGGCCGAACAGTAGCGCCTGCTTGCCGTCGAGGAAGCGCGTGTCGAGATGCGGTACGGACATCGGCGGCGAGCCGACCGCAGCCTTGCCGTAGACCTTGGCGAGGTGGCGGTGCGTGATTTCGGGCTTGTCTGCGACGAGGAACGAGCCACCGACCGGGAAGCCGGCATAATCGTCGGCTTCGGGAATGCCGGACTTCTGCAGGATCGGCAGCGCGCCGCCGCCGGCGCCTGCAAATACGAAGCGCGCCTTGATGATCTGCTTCTCGTCGGTCTTCATGTCGCGCGCGGTGACGCGCCAGCGGGCCTTCTTGCCGCCGATCGTCTCGCGTTCGAGCGAACGGACTTCGTGGCCGGTGGTCAGCGTGAAATTGTCCTGCTTGTTGAGCGACGCGATGTACTGGCGCGTGACTTCGCCCCAGTCGCAATCGGTGCCGAGCGGCGAGCGCGTCGCGGCGAGCTTCGTGCCGGGCGCGCGGCCCTCCATCATCACCGGCACCCACTGCGAAATCTGCTTCGGGTCGGTGGTGTATTCCATGCCGGAGAACAGCGGGCTGGCCTGAAGCGCGGCGTGGCGCTTTTGCAGGAAGGCGACGTTGGCATCGCCCCAGACGAGATTCATGTGCGGCGTCGAATTGATGAACGAGCGCGGGTTGGCGAGGATGCCGGTGTCGACCTGATGGCTGAGGAACTGGCGCGTGACCTGGAACTGCTCGTTGATCTCGACCGCCTTGGCGATCTCGACCTTGCCGTCGGCCGTGTTGACCGGCGTGTAGTTGAGTTCGCACAGCGCGGAGTGGCCGGTACCGGCGTTGTTCCAGCCGTTGGAGCTTTCATTGGCAACTTTGTCGAGGCGTTCGACCATTTCGATCGTCCAGGTCGGCTCGAGTTCGCGGAGCAGGACGGCGAGCGTCGCGCTCATGATGCCGCCGCCGATCAGCAGGACGTCGACCGTCCGTTCGGTGGTCGCGGCGTCGGCGTGCGCAATCGGCAACGCCGCCGCACCGCCGGCGACGATCGCCGAGCCGAGCAGGTTGCGCCGGGTCACGCCGGTCTGGGGTGCTGGAGAAATCGTGTCGTTAGCGTCTGGCCGCATGGTCATGCCTTTTCGTTTCGGCATGGTCCGCTGTCCCGACACAGGCCGAAGACGACGAAAATCCATGACCGGATTATCGGGTCAGCCACGCGGAAATCACGGAATCGATACACGTACTACCGACTGAGCGCGGCCGCTGCTCAAAGTCCTCATCCCGGTATCGGGTGTCGTTGGGATTGCGCTGGGTTGCAAACTCGAGCGTCTATCCAGCACGTTACATGGCATCCGGCCCGGTTTTACGCAAGGTCGCCGCTTTACGGTTGCCCCGCGTTCGGATCGCGGAGCCGTGCCGCGAGGAAGTCGATCAACGCCTCGACGCGCGCCGGACGGAGCGGGCTCGGGGGAGTGAGAAGGTGGAGGCCGATCTTGGCGGGCGCCCAGTCTTCGAGGATCGTGACGAGTGCGCCCGAGGCGAGATGGCGGTCGATGATGAAGTCGGGCAGGCGGGCGATGCCGAGGCCGGCGATCAGCGCGGGGACGATCGCCTCGCCGCTGTTGGCGGTGAGCTGGCCTTGCAGGCGCACCGAGACGTCGGCGCCGCCGGGGCCGTGGAAGCGCCACGGGCCGACGACGTTCGAATAGCCGACCAGCTGGTGTTCGCCGAGCTGTGCCGGGTGCGTCGGGGTGCCGTGCTTCGCGAGGTAGCTGGGGGCGGCGACGGTGTGCGCCTGGATGCTGCACAGGCGGCGGGCGCGGAGCGAACTGTCGGGCAGCTCGGCGATCCGCAACGCGACGTCGAAGCCTTCCGCGACGATGTCGACGCGGGCGTCGGAGAGGTGGAAGTCGACCTCGATCCCCGGGTGCGCGACGAGGAATTCGGCGAGGATCGGGGCGACGTTGGTGACGCCGAAGCTCATGGGTGCGGCGAGGCGGACGCGGCCGGTATGCGCGCTGGCGGCGTCGTGCGCGGATTCTTCGGCGGCGCGGGCTTCGGCGAGGATGCGTGCGGCGTGTTCGGCGAGGGGCTTGCCGGCTTCGGTGAGCGCGAGGCGGCGCGAGGTGCGGTGGAAGAGCGACTGGCCGAGATGCGCTTCGAGGCGAGTGATCGCCTTCGAGACGGTCGCCTTGCTGAGCCCTACCGCGTCGGCGGCTGCGCTGAACGAGCGGTGCTCGACGACGCTGGCGAATATCGCCCAGGCTTCGAGATCGGGCAGGCGCATGGGGAGGTCTTTCGCGCTTTAACTCCCCTCCCTGGAAGGGAGGGGCTGGGGGTGGGTTGCCATCGAGGGAATGTTGCGCCCGCCAAGCGGCCGACCCACCCCCAACCCCTCCCTTCCAGGGAGGGGGGCAAGAGTAGGAACATTACCGACCGAAACGATCGGTTTCCAGCGTTTCTATTTACGGTGTGATCGCAGCGCTTATCTTGGGATCAACCAGTGGAGACCTATCATGACGACCACGACCCTTTCCAAAGTTGCCCTTTCCAAAGTTGAACGCCGCAGCTTCGATAGCCTTGGCCATGCCGATCATGGCTGGCTGAACGCGCGGCATCATTTCTCGTTTGCGAGCTATTACGATCCGGCCCGGATGGGCTGGGGTGCGATCCGGGTTTGGAACGACGACCAGATCGCCGCGAACTCCGGGTTCCCGCCGCATCCGCATCAGGACATGGAGATCATCACCTATGTCCGCAGCGGCGCGATCACGCACCAGGATTCGCTCGGCAACAAGGGCCGCACCGAGGCGGGCGATGTCCAGGTGATGAGCGCGGGAACCGGCGTGCGGCATGCCGAGTATAATTTGGAGCCCGAGACGACGACGATCTTCCAGATCTGGATCGAGCCTTCGCGTAAAGGCGGCGCGCCGAGTTGGGGTGCCAAGCCGTTTCCGAAGGGCGAGCGGTCGGGCCAGTTCGTGACCTTGGCCAGTGGGTTCGAGGGTGACGGCGATGCCTTGCCGATCCGGGCGAATGCGCGGGTGTTGGCGGCGACCCTGAAGGCCGGCAACAGCGTCGACTATGCGGTCGGCGAGGGGCGTCACGTGTACCTAGTGCCGGCGACCGGCGCGATCACGATCGGCGACGAAGCCTTTGGTGCGCGCGACGGAGCGGCGCTGCTGGGCGGCCAGACGGTGACGATCACGGCTCAAGAGGACGCCGAGATCGTTCTGGTGGACTCGGAGTAAGCGCTTTCCCCTTCCCGCTTGCGGGAGGGGGCAGGGGGTGGGCTCGCGCTCACCTCTACCGTGACCATCGTTGTAGATACGCACTTCGATCCGGCTCGCTTGCCGAAGCCGGGTGCCCACCCCCCAGCCCCCTCCCGCTTGCGGGAGGGGGAGCCAATAAGGAAACACCATGACCAAGGTTCTCGTGCTCTATTACTCGTCCTACAGCCATATCGAGCAGATGGCGGATGCCGTCGCCGAGGGCGCACGCGCCGGTGGTGCCGAGGTCGACATCCGCCGCGTCGCCGAGACCGCGCCGCAGTCGGTGATCGAGGCCGCGCATTTCAAGACCGACACCGCACATGCCGAGATCGAAGGCCCCGCCGCGCTGGAGCAGTATGACGCGATCATCGTCGGTGCGCCGACCCGGTTCGGCCGCATGCCCGCGCAGATGGCGCAGTTCTGGGACACGACCGGCGGCCAGTGGTTCTCGGGCGCGCTGATCGGCAAGGTCGGTGGTGCGTTCACCTCGACCGCGAGCCAGCATGGCGGCCAGGAAACGACGTTGTTCTCGATCATCACCAACCTGCTGCATCACGGCCTGACGATCGTCGGGCTCGATTACGGCTTCCAGGCGCAGATGGGCGTCGACGTGGTCAAGGGCGGATCGCCTTACGGCGCGACGACGATCTCGGACGGTGACGGCAGCCGCCAGCCGAGCAAGGAAGAGCTCGATGGCGCGCGCTATCAGGGCAAGCGGATCGCCGAGACGGCGGCCAAGCTGAAGGGCTGATCCCGAGAAAATCCGGTGGCTGAAGAGACGAAACTTACCCCGCGGTAAGGGCGTTTCCCCACCACCGGAGCATTTCGCTTCGCGTGCACCAGCTCTGCGAGGATATGATCATGGGCCTGTTTTCCAAGGACATCGCGACGTTCGAAGACCTGTTCCTGCACCAGTTGCAGGACGTGTATTACGCCGAACATCAGATCACCAAGGCGCTGCCGAAGATGACCGAAAAGGCGACTGCGCCGGGTCTCAAAAAGGGTTTCGAAACGCATCTGCGCGAGACCGAAGGCCAGATCGTTCGCCTGGAGCGGATCTTCGAAATTTTGGGCGAGAAGGCCAAGGCGGTGACCTGCCCGGCGATCGACGGCATCATCAAGGAAGCGAACGAAGTCGCGGGCGAGATCGCCGACAAGGCGGTGCTCGACGCGGCGCTGATCGCTTCGGCGCAGGCGGTCGAGCACTACGAGATCACGCGTTACGGCACGCTGATCGCGTGGGCGAACCAGCTTGGTCGCAGCGAGATCGCGGCGATCCTGAAGGAAACGCTCGACGAGGAATATGCGACCGACGACAAGCTGACCGCGATGGCGACGTCGAAGATCAACGCGAAGGCGGAGGCGGTTACCGCCTGAGCTTTTCGTGACTTGGTAAGAAAACGGGCCGGCGATCATGTGATCGCCGGCCCGTTTTTTGTTCAGGCCTTCTTGCGGGCGCGCTTGGGAGCGGCGGCGGCGGCGACGTCCTCTTCCTCGTCGGGTGCATCTTCACCCGCTTCGGTCAGTGCTTCGCCGAGTGCCTTCAGTTTGTCCTGCGACTTGTCCGCCTTGTCGGCGATCTTGGTCGTCGCGGTGCCGAGGCGGTGGAGCAGCGCGTGGACACGGTCGGCGTCGGGTTCGTCACGCTCGAGCTGCTTGCGCAGCGAACCGAGGTCGCGAAGGATGCCCTTGGCGCCGGAGACTTCGGTATCGGCCAGAGCGGCTTCCCAATCCTCGACCATGTCGGCGCCCTTGGTGGGCTTGGTCGCGTCGAGTCCGCGATTGATCGCGTTCATCGTTCCTGCAAATTTAACGGCCATGTGATCTCTCTCCGCTTGCCTTTGTGGCGACCGTCAACGCGACGTGGCGGCGGAAATGTCCTCGGGATCGTATCGACTTAGATCAGTATCGAAGCCCGAGTTAACGCAGGATATCGGCCGCTTGCGCCCGCCGGATGACGTCGGCGAGCGCGGCGTTCGGTACGCGGTCGGCGGTGTCCGGCGAGCAGGCGAGGAGGCCGTTGGGGCAGTAGCGATCGTCGTCCCAGCCGGGGTGATCGAGGATCGGGTAGAGACATACGCCTTCGACCGGGACGCCGAGCGACTGGGCGATCTTCACCTCGCGCAGGATCATGCGGAGCCACGCTGGCCGGGCGCTGCCCTCGATGCCGGTTTCGGCGATGAAGATCGGGCGGCCGTAGCGGGCGTAGGCGTCGGCGAGGATCGCGTGGAGCGGGCGGCTGAGGGGGTGGTCGTACGACAACGGTGGGCCGCCGTGGATCCATTGGTTGTTGTGGTAGAAATTGACGCCGACGATATCGAGCAACGCCGGTCGGCCGCCGATCTGCGGCCAGGCTTTTCCGGCGATCATGTCCCAGGCCTGGTACTGCGCGAGGCGGTGGCCTTCGGCGGCGGGGGCGTCGCTGGGGCGGGCAGGGTCGGTGATGACGTTGATGACCGGGTCGGCGTGGACGAACCTTGCGGCGGGGTCGACCGCAAGGATAGCCTCCATCGCGGCGATCGATGCGCGGGCGAGTTGGACCTTGAGTTCGTAGCCGCGGCCTCGGGCGAACGGGTTGAGATAGGCTGCGTCGCCGCCACCCCAGGCGAAGAACGAGATCTCGTTGACCGGGGCGTAGAAGCGGGTCTCGCCGAGTGCGGCCGGGCCGATGTGGCGGGCGGCGGCGGCGGCGAAGGCAGCGAAGCGGGTGACGAAGGCGGGCGTCCAGATGTCGATGTCGTCGGGCCAGCCGTAGTGGAGCAGGTCCCAGATGACTTCGGTGCCGGTCGCCTTGGCGGCGTCTAGCTGGCGGTCGAGGCTGGACCAGTCGTAGCGGCCGGGTTCGCTTTCAATCAGATGCCAGCGCAGGCCGTCGCGGACGGTGAGGATGCCGAGCTTGGCGAGTTCATTGTAGTCATGCGCGGCTAGGGTGTCGTGATGGCTTGCGGCTATCACGTCGACTCGCTTGCGGTCGTGCGCGCGGCGGTGGGTGGAGGATTCGAAGCCGCCTTGCAGGACGCTTTGGAAGAGGCCGGTCGGGCGGGGCAGGGTCGGCCGGTCGGACAGGACTTCGGCGAAAAGGCTTTCCCAGCGGGGGACGACGGCGGCGACTGCGTAGTCGGAGTCGACCTTGGCGCGGAGGGCGGTGCCGAGGCGGGTTCGAAGTGTCGGGTCTTGGAGCAGTTTGCCGATCGCGGCGGCAACTGAAGGCGGGTCTTCGTGGGGGACGAACAGGCCGCTCACGCCGTCGACGATCTGTTGTTCGGAGCCGTTGTCTCGCGTTGCTATGACCGGGAGGCGTGCGGCACCGGCTTCGGCGATGACGTGCGGCATGCCTTCACCGCGCGAAAGCCAGAGGAATATGTCGAGCGCGGCGAGCAGGTCGGGCACGTCGCCGCGGTCGCCGAGGAAGGTCAGCGCGCCGTCCAGGCCGAGAGCGTGCGCGCGGTTGCGGAGCGCGACGGCGTATTCGGGGATGAACGCGTCCGGTCCGCCTATGACGACGAAGCGGGCGCGCGGGTGGCTGGCGTGGACGAGCGCGGCGGCTTCGATGAAATCCTCGACGCGCTTCTTCGGGTCGAGGCGGCCGAGCCAGCCAACCAGCGGTACGTCGGCGGCGATCCCGAGTGCTGCCCGCACAGGGTCACGGCGCGCAGGATCGAACGCGCGCGTGTCGACCATCGAGGGGATCTCGATCGCGTGCTGCTCGCGGCCGGGCATGCGGCCGGCGGCGGCGTCGCGGATCGACGCGCAGACGCCGACATAGCGCGCGGTAAAATGCTTGGGGCCGGCGAGCGCTTCGGAGACGAGCCCGCCATGCTCGATCAGCGGCGGGCGAAGGTGCATGCGTTCGAGCGCGGGATAGATGTCCGCAACGTTCTGGCAGGAGACGACGACGTCGTATGCGGGGAGCTTGCTCGCGAGGTAGGCGACGGTTTCGTCGAAGCCGAGCGCGTAGGGCGTGCGGTCGACGGGGACGCCGATCGCTTCCAATTGCGTGTGGGTCTGATCGGGCATGCCGTGCTTGCGAAAACAGGCGACGACCTCGATCCGGTAGCGTGTCGGATCGAGCGCCTGGGCGAGCAGCCGCACCTCCGTCTCCTCGCCGCCGACGACGAGCCAGGCGAAGACGAACAGGATGCGGATCGGTCGGGCGTCGGCGGTAAGTGCGGTGCTCAATCGCTGACCTTGAAGACGATCTGGAGGAATTCGGGCCGCTCGCCGACCAGCTTTGCGATGAACTTGGGGGCGTCGTCATAGGGCACGACGTGCGTGATGAGCTGCGCGCGGATCTCGGGGCCGCGGGCGAGCAGCAGCTTCACCGTTTCGTTGGCGAGGCGGCGGCGGTCCCATTGGAAGCCGAGGCCGCGGGGAACGCGGTTGATCTGAGCGCAGCGGAGGTTGAGGCCGTTGTGGTGGAATTCCTCGCCAAGCCGGAGCCGGTCGGCGCCGCCTTGGTAGAAGGCGAGGTCGATCACCGTGCCTTGTGGTCTCAGCGCGCGCATCGCGGCGTGGAGGCTGGCGGCGTCGGCGCGGGTCTGGAACACGACGTCGGCGCCGCGATCGTCGCCGCCGTGGAGCCAGCGTGCCTTGGCATACGACCACGCCTGGTCCTCGGTCATCGCGGTGATACCGAGGCATTCGGCACGCAGGCGGCGGAAGGGGGAGGGGTCGGCGATCACGACTTCGCTCGCGCCGGCGGCCTGTGCGAACAGGGCGGTCAGCATGCCGACGATGCCTGCGCCGATCACCAGCGCGGGGCGGCCGCGGATGCCGTCGCCGAGGTTGACGACATTGGGGCCGAGCAGTTCGGCATCTGCGTGGAGAATGCCGTTGGCGGCGATCGGACCCATCTGGCCGATATAGATGCCGAGGATCGGGTCGAGCTCGGGCGGGAGCTTGGTCAGCAGGTCGTTGAACGGGTCCGCGGTGTGGCCGGTCTTGTGGCCGAACACCGTGCCCACGACGTCGCCGATGGCGAAATCGTCGACCCGGCTGTCGTTGACGCGCGCGCATTCCATGTAGCCGAGGAACGGCACCGGATACTGCGCGCTCGGTTCGCCGGGGACGAACACGCCGCGCCCTGCGTCCCAGCGCGAGTGGAGATACGGGTTGCTGTTCTTGACGAAGGTGAGTTCGGTCCCGGCGGAGAAGCCGGTGTAGAGCAGGTCGAGCCGGACCTGGCCGTCACCCGGGGGTGCCTCGTCATAGCCGAAGAAATACGCCTGGCCGGGGCGTTCGACGCCGAGCGAGCGGACGTGGCGCCACTCAGACATGCGCCACCTCGCGCTCGCGGACGTCGATCGCGCGGCCTTCGACGGCGGAGCGTTCGATCGCCAGTGCGAGGCGGAGTGTTTCGAGGGCGGCGGGGTATGGGCAGCGGATACGGTTCTCAGCCCCGCGGACCGCGTCGATAAAGTCGCGATCCTCCAGCACGACCGGATCGCTGCCGGTGCCGCGGACCGGGCGACCACGGCCGATGTCGATCATCACGTCTCGGTCGGTCAGTTCGATCGCCAAACCTTCGCCGAACAGGTGCAGGCCGACGCGGTGGTTCCAGTTGAGCAGGCAGGTCGAGGCGAAGTTGGCGATCGCGCCGCTCGCGAAGGTGAGCATCGCGGTGCTGGTCGTCGCGACGTCGAGGCCGGGGAAGGCGGCGCGGTCGATATAGCCCGACTGGCCGTAGACGCGGACGACGTCGCCGACGAGGTAGCGCGCGAGATCGACCAAGTGCGTCGTCTGTTCGAGCATCTGGCCGCCCGATGCGTCCTTCTTCCACCACCAGCGCGGCGGCGGGGTGGAATCGAGCCAATAGCCGGACAGGAGGCGCGCCGGCGTCGCGGAGAGCAGCGCCTTCACCTCGTCCACGGTGTCGAGATAGCGCCAGTGATAGCCGACCGCGGTGACGAGGCCGAGCCGGTCGACCGACGCCGCGACGTCCTCCGCGGTGCCGAGATCGAGCGCGACGGGCTTTTCGACGAAGAACGGCAACTTGTGGTCGATCGCGAGGCGTTCGGGTTCGCCGTGCGCGAACGGCGGCACGCAGATGTAGAGCGCGTCGAGGTCTACCGCGGCCAGCATCGCGGAGGCATCGTCGAACGCGCGCGCGCCGAAGCGGGCTGCGGCCTCGGTCGCGCGGGCCATGTCGACGTCGGCCACCGCGACGATCGCGACGTCGTCGAACTGCTCCAGCACGCCGAAATGGCGATTGGCGATGCCGCCCGCGCCGATGAACCCAATCCGTGTCCGCTCCACGCCGTCTCCCTTTGTGTGTTTGGTCTGGTCTTGCACGGCGTCGTAGACCGCGCGCGTATCGGCGATCATGCGATCGGCCGAGAATAGGTCTTGCTGACGTTCGATCGACGCGCTGGCCATTGCCTCGAGGCTATCGCGGTCGGCTAGCAGCGTGACGATCGCGTCGGCGAAACTCGCCGGGTCCGCGGCGGTCAGGCGACCGGTGACGCCGTCCTCGATCGCTTCGGCATTGCCGGGTGCGACGGTCGCGACGACGGGGAGCCCGGCGGCCATCGCTTCGAGCGCGACCAGCGGCAGGCCCTCGAATGCGGAGGGAAGGACGAGCAGGTCGGCGAGCGTCATCAGGTCGGCGACGTCGCTGCGAGTCCCGAGCATGCGGACGGTGCCGGCTAGGCCCTTGGCGGCGATGGCGCGCGCGGTCTGCGTGAGGAGGGGACCTTCGCCGGCGAGCAGTACGATCACGTCCGGGTGCGCGGCGCGGATTGCGGGCAGCGCGTCGAGCAGGAGCGCGTGACCCTTTTGCTCGGCAAGGCGCGCGACCATCAGCAATACCGGCGCGTCACCGACGCCCCATTCGCCGCGCAGCGCCCCTCGCGACCGTGACGGCCGGTGCGGGCCGACGCCGTTGTGAATCGTCTCGACCAGCGCAGGATCGACGCCGGCCGCGCGGTAGCTGTCGCCGACCGCATCCGAAACGCAGATCAGCCGAGCAAGCGCCGCTGCAGTATCGCGGTGCTCGTCGCACTGCGCCGCGTCGGTCAGCAGATAGGGAAGATGCTCGGTGCGGACGACGGGCACGCCGGCGGCCTGCGCTGCACGGACCGCGGCATGGCCCTCCCAACCGATTCCGGCATGGACATGGACGATATCCGGTGCCGACCGCTGCATCCAGCGCGTCAACGCCGCGTCGTCGTCGAGCATCTTGACCGCAAAGCCCTTGGCGGCGGCGCGTTCGAGCAACCCGGTGGCAGGACGCCCTGCAAAGACGATTTCGTCGCCGGCAAGGCCTTCCGCGAGCATCATCATGTGTGCGCCGACGCCCGACGGGGCGAGGCTGTCGGTCAGCAGGCAGATACGGGTCATTCTGCTGCCGATAATATAGGGGCCTGCGATGTGGTCGATTGCGCGGTCATCTTGGCGGCCATCCGGCGATAGGTGGCGAGCGCTTGTCCCACGACCTGGTCCATATTGTAGTAGCGATAGGTCGCGAGCCGGCCGACGAAGGTCACGCCTTCCTCCGCATCGGCGAGCGCTTCGTAGCGTTTGAACAGCGCCTGATTTTCGGGGCGGGGGATCGGGTAATAGGGGTCACCCTCCGCGCTCGGGAATTCGTAGCTGATGCTCGTCTTCGCGTGGAGCTGGCCGGTCAGATGCTTGTATTCGGTGATGCGGGTCTGCGGCACGGTCTCGTCGGGATAGTTGACGACGGCGACCGGCTGGAACTGGGCGACGTCGTGCGTCTCGTGGCGGAACTGGAGGCTGCGATAAGGCAGCTTGCCGAAACGGAAGTCGAAATATTCGTCGATCGGGCCGGTGAAGACGATGTGGTCGACGTCGACGCGGTCGATCACGTCGCGGTATTCCACGCCGAGATCGAGCGTGATGCCGGGATGATCGAGCATCGCCTCGAACATCCGCGTGTAGCCGTTCGCCGGCATCGCCTGGAATGTATCGGTGAAATAGCGGTCGTCGGTCGAGGTGCGGGTCGGCACGCGCGCGGTGACGGCGCGGTCGAGTTCGGATGGGTCGAGGCCCCATTGCTTCCGCGTGTAGCCGCGGAAGAATGTCTCGTAGAGATCGCGGCCGACTGCCGCGACGACGACGTCTTCGGAGGTGCGGATGTCCTCGACCGATTCCGCGCGGCTGGCGAGGAAGGCGGCGGCTTCCGCGTCGTCCTCGAGCGACAGGCCGTAGAGTTCGTTGAGCGTGGTGCGGTTGATCGGCATCGGCACGAGCTTTTCGTCGACGCTGGCGAGGACGCGGTGTTCGTACGGGCGCCACTCGGTGAAGCGCGAGAGATAGTCGAACACGTCGGCGGAATTGGTGTGGAAGATGTGCGGGCCGTAGCGGTGGATCAGCACGCCCGCCGCGTCATGCTCGTCATACGCGTTGCCGCCGATGTGGGGGCGGCGGTCGACGACGAGGACGCGCTGGCCGCTGTCGCTCGCGAGACGTTCGGCGAGGACCGCGCCGGCGAACCCTGCGCCGACGATCAGGGTGTCGTAGCGTTCGCGTTCCGGGGCGGGGCGGAAGGTTCGCTTGGCGTGGAGTACGCGGTCGATCTCGGTTGCCATGGCGGTTTGGGTCCGGTCCCAGGATTGTGTGGCGAGCAGGCGGTCGGCTTCGTCGCGCCATGCGCCTTGGCGGGGGAGGGCGAGGGCTGCTTCGCAGGCGGCGACGAACGCCGGCGCATCGGAGGCGATCGCCACGGCGGTCGCGTCGCCGTAGTGGCGGATCACGTCGACGATCGGGGTCGAGACGACCGGCAGGCCGCCGGCGAGATATTCGGGGGTCTTGGTCGGGCTGATGAAGCGCGTCGCGGCGTTGATCGCGAATGGCATCAGCGCGACCTCCCAGCCGGAGAGATAGGCGGGGAGCTCGTCGTAACCGCGGCCGCCGAGCCAGTGGATGTTGGTGCGGCGGGGCAGGTGCGCGGGGTCGATCTTCACGACCGGGCCGATCATCACGAACGACCAGTCGGGACGTGCAGCGGCGACCGCGTCGAGCAATGCGAGCTCGATACGCTCGTCGATGACGCCGAAGAAACCGAGCTTGGGGCCGGGGATGTGGCGCTGGTCTTCGGGTTCTATGTTGCCGGTACGCGCCCGTGCGAAATGCGCGACGTCGACTGCCGAGGGGAAGGCGTGGACGTCGCGGTGGCGGTCGCGCTTGGCTTCGTACAGGCTGTAGCCGCCGGTGAAGACGAGGTCGGCACGCGCGAGCAAGCGGGCTTCGCGGTCGAGCAAGGAGGGGTCGGCGAAGCGGAAGGCGGACAGTTCGTCCATGCAGTCGTAGACGATCGCGGCGGCGTCGAGATGCTCGGCGAACGGGAGCATCATCGGCGTGTAGAACCAGAGCACGGGCTTGGCGTGGACGCTCGTCGCGACCAGCATGTCGAGCAGTTGCCGCAACCCGGTCTCGACCTGCTCGGCGTTCCACCAATGCGGGAGGCGCGGGCGTAGCGCGATCACGTTGTCGGCGGGGAAGGGGTGGTGTTCGAGGAAGGGCAGCGGGTGGTCGCAGGGGATGTGTTCTTCCCAGACGAACACCGACTGGTTCCGCGCGAACCGCTTCATCAGATGCTGCGGGCGCTGGGTCACGAAATCCCAACGGAGATGCGAGAAACAGATCAGTGGCGGAGCAAGTGCATCATCGGACATCGAGAGGCTGGGGGTGGGTCCGATACCGTGCACGCTCTTCCAATCCGCGAATCCGCGGTCATCCGCGTTGTTGCTCGAACCTAAAACCATGTTCCGGCCAAGTCATCACGGCCGGTCAGGTATTTGTCATTGCTTTGCATCATGTATTCGCTCGATAATCTGCGCCAATCGGGCCACGCTATGCGTCCACGTCCAACGTTCCAGAACGGCCTGGCGGGGCCGGAAATCGTCCGCGGTTTCGCGCATTGTAAGGATTGCATCGGCAAACCCGTTCGCCGAAGCGGTCATGCCGGTCTCGGGCAGAATGAACTGCAGTCCGCAGCGCAGATCGGCATTGGCGAGCACGGGCAGCCCGGCGAGCATGTATTCGGTGAGGATCGCCGGCGCACCGTCGTCGACACCGCAGACGACTCCGAACCTGGCGCGGTTCATCAGTCGATTGACCTCGTCGATCGGCACGCCCGGCGGCCCGACGAATTCGATCGACAGGTCCTGGTCGCGGGCGCGTTGGCGGAGCGCGTCGGCGTCCTCGCCGTAGCCGAACACGCAGAGAGCGCGCACGTCGCGGGGAAGCTTCGCGAGGGCGTCGAACAGGATGTCGTGGCGCTTATAGGGTTGCGCGGCAGCGACATAGATCAAGTCGACGTCCTTGACCGTGTCGAGCGGACGGAATTGATCGGTTGCGGCGAATTCGGGCCCGATCGGCATGATCGCGGTTCGCATGCCGGGGTGGCGGGCCTCGACCTCGTCCGACTGCCACTGCGCCCCGGTGATGACGAGGTCGAAATGCGCGCTGACCTCGGGTGGCACGCGGAGCGAGGGCGCGTCGATCGAATTGTAGAGGATGATACTGTCGGCGCAGGCTTCGAGCAGGTCCGGCGCGACACCGAGGCCGAGCACGACGAGGATGTGCGGCGCGCCGAAGGTTCGCACGAAGTCGATCATCTCGGTGGAGGCGAACGGTGCGTGGTCGTGATCGAGGCGGAACGCGCGTCGCGCGAGCACCGGGCTGTCGCGGTGGAACGACGGTTCGGCATCGCCGCGCCAGTGATGCCAGATCTCCGCCTGTTCGACGATGCCCGCCGCGACGAGGGCGAGCGGCAGTCGTTCCAGATATCCCCCCGCGACCGGTTCGCAGTGCGCGGCGGCTCCTCTCCAGGGTTGGCTGTCGGGATCGAGCGAGCGCCATGCCGCTTGATCACGGTGCGTCGATGCCGCGGGGTTTGCTGGAGGCCAGCCATCGACCCAGTCGCTGATGACGACGACCGCTCGCCGCTCGCTCAGCGCGACCACGGATGCGTGCCCTTCATCGTACCTCCCGCCGGTTTCGCTGCCCTGTCGTTGCAGGGCAGGCGCTTAACGGGCGAAATCGTGGATCGGGATCACGCGGCGCAAATTTAGTCTGCGCTGGCGTTCGCCGTCATTTCCTGGTGCGGAGGCCCCATAGCATCGTGCCAATGAGCGCGATGCCGGCCGCGGTGCCGCCGACCGCGACGGCGGCCACGACCGGGGAGATGCTGCCGTCGGCGCGATGGAGGTGCGGGCGCAGGTTCTTGAGCAGCGGCTTGCGACCCGACAGCCCCTCGAACATCTCGCCCGGACCCTCGGGATCTAGGATCTTGTTGTCGGCGAGCCATTCGCGCACCGAGTCGAGTTCGGGGACCTCGTACGGGCGGAGCGAGCGGCCGTCGCCGCGCAGTCGCTCGATCGTCTCGATCAGCGAGCCGGTTTCCGCGATCGACGTCTCGATCGTCGCGACGTCGGTGTCGAGATGCTCGGCGAGCAGGCTGTTGCGGATGCTGGCGATCGTGCCGTGCTCGTTCGCGTTGCGAGCCCGGGCGGCGTCGATGACGACGTCGCATTCGCTGTCGAGGCGCAGCGATCGGTTGTTGAAGTTGGACGAGCCGACGCGGAGCACTTCGTCGTCGACCACCGTCACCTTCGCGTGGACGTAGATCGGCTGCCCGCCGGCGGTGAACGGGTGGTAGAGGCGCAGCCGGTTATGCGGGTCGTGTTCGTGCAACGCCTCGACCAGGCGCGCGCGCGCCGAGTCCATCGCGATCGGTTCGAGCCAGCCCTCCGCGGTGGTGGGGTGGACGATCACGAACTCCGGACCGTCTGGTTCGCGCAGCCGCTTGCCGATCGCTTCGGCGACCTTGCGCGAGGCGAAATACTGGCTTTCAGCGTAGAAGAAGCGTTTCGTGCGCGCGATCAGGTCGACGTACAGCGCCTCGATCTCGTGGCGGGGCTCCTGCTCGGCCATTTCGGGAATCGTGAGCGCGATGCCGACCTCGATGTCGGTGAACTCGGCCGTCACATGCTCGGGCCAGCAGTCGGCGCCGTCGGTCACCGGCTCCAGAGCGCCGCCGCCGGATACTTCCCAGCGACCACGGCACATATCGCCGAGCGCGCGGGCGACGGGGCCCTGCAGGATCGTCGTCGCGTCGTGCCACGGACCGTAGGGCGAGCCATCGGGCTCGATCCGGCGCGGTTCGTCGTCGGCATGCGCGCGCGTGTCCCAGCGGTCGACGGTCATGTCGATCCCGCCGCAGAACGCGACGTCGTCGTCGATCACGACCACTTTCTGGTGATGCGAACCGGCGGGGGGATGATGGCCGTCGAGGCGAAGATGGACCTGCGGATCCTTGATCCACTTGGCGATGCGCAACAACGTCTGGCCGTGGAACAGCGTCTTGATCGCACCGGTATCCCAGCGGAGGATGTGGATGTTGAGCCCCGGCGTGCGGCGTGCGAGCCAGCTGACGAACTCGCCGACGCGCTCGGGACCGCCGTCGTCGGCGTCACCACCACCGAAGCGGATGCGCGCGTCGAAATCCCAGCCGACGAGCAGGATCTGCTTCTTTGCCTTCATCATCACCGCGCGGGCGGCTTTGAAATAGTCGTCGGCATCGACGATGACGGTGGCCTGCGTGGCAGGTTCGATCCGCCAGCAGGTGCGACCGGGCTCGAGCAGGGTTCCGTGGGATTTCATCGCACTGCTTTCGCAGGCTTGGCGCGATCAGCCAACCCACCGGCGCGAGTTTTGCGTCTCGACAGGCACGGCGCGGAGGCGTTCACTATGAAATGTCGATGGGCGCGTGCGTCATGGATGTTATTCGGGCGGCGCGTGTTCTGCGGCGTCGAGCGCCTGGGCCAACAGGGCAGCGACGAGATGATCGTCCTGGGAATCGGCGAGCTGCAGCGCGCGGACGATGGCCATGCGAAGCGAACGACGATCCTCTTGCGACGTAGCCATCTCGGTACCTTTTTATCTCTGTCGGGACCTCGCCGCACCGCGTTACCGGGTCGGCAGCGACGAGGGAAACCCGTTCGTCGAATGGGATGCCGTCCAGTTACGCGGACGGCATCCGTTACATGAACCGATCGGCCGTATCAGACGGCGTCGGTGTAGACGCGGCGGCGGGCGGCGGTGGTCGCACCGAAGCCTGCTGCGGCGGCGCCGATGAGCAGCGCGATCACGATCATGAACGACGTGCCCGCGGCTGCACCGGCGGCGGTATCGGTGGCCGACTTGGCGGTCTCGACCGTCTTGTTCTTGGTCTGGACGAACTGAGCCTTGGCGCGCGTCACCTGGGCCTGAGCCTCCGGACGGCTGATCTTGCGCTGGGCAGCGACGATGTCGACGATGCGGCTTTCGGCCTGCGCGCCATCCTGGCCACCCTTTGCGAGCGCGGGAAGTTCCTTGGCGATTTCCTTCTGCGCCTGCTCAGGAGTCATCTGCGCCGGGTCCGACGGTGCGTCCGACAGATACTGTGCGGCTTCCTCGCGAACGTCGGTGACGTCGACATTGGCGACGTCGGCAACCTTGGGAGCTGCTGCGCCGATGCCGGTGCCGGCTGCCGATGCGACCGAACCGACGGTGCGGAAGGCGCCGCCGATGATGCCGCCGACTGCCGAGGTGAGCAGGTACATGGTGAGGATCAGCGTGACGCCCCAGACGACCAGGCCGTGGATCAGGCCGTCGAACCGGTCATGCACGCCAGCGCCGCGAGCCGCGGCATAACCGCCGGCACCCAGCGCGATGATCGTCGTGATGATCCAGTAGATCCCCGCGCCGATGCCGAAGCCGGTCGCGCCGGGGGTCGTACCCTCGACCGGATCGACCAGGCTGAGGCCGATGCCGGTGCCGAGAATGCCGAGCACGAGCTGGATCGCGATCGCGATCACGACGCCGGCGAAGATTGCGCCCCACGAGATGCGGGTCGGGGTCTTCACACGACGAAAGTCGTCCGCCGGCAGAACGCCGGGGTTCACATGGTTAGCCATTATTCACTCCTGTTATTCTTGAATTCCGGAGACGGCGTCAGTCCTTGCCGTCCCTATCGATGGGGGTGTCGATCTTTGTGTCGGCCTTGGCCGGGGAGGGGCGTTCAGCCTTGGTCGACTGGTCGGCCTTGGCTTGCCGCGCGCCGGCTTCGCTCTCCTGCGAGCCACGTCGTTCGATCGCGGCGTTGCCGATGATCTTGCCGATCGCTTCCTGAACGGAGCCCTTCGCCTGGCGGGCGCGGGCTTCGTCCCGGTTCGCCGTATCCTTGTCGCGAGTCATGCCGCGAGTTCCTTCGATGGCGCCTTGACGTGCAGCGCGTGGGGCATGGAATCGCCGTCGAAGCCGCGCGCGCGCGCCCAGGCGGCGGCGGCGTTGCGACGGTTGACGCCGATCTTCGAATAGATCCGCGCGACGTGGTTGCGCACGGTGTTGCTCGAGACGTCGAGCGTGCGTGCGATCGACTTGTCGTCGAGCCCGCGACAGATCAGCGCCAGCACTTCGCGTTCGCGGTGCGTCAGTTCGTCGAGCCCGACGCCGACCGGTTCGGTGTTCGGCGTACGGATGCGTGCGAGCTTTTCCATGATCGAGCGGCTGAGCCAGCTCGTGTCCTTCATCACCGCTTCGATCGCGTTGACGAGTTCACGCTCGGATGCCTTTCGCGTGCTGATGTCGCGCATCGCCCACAGCACGCACGCCTCGTCGTCGAGATGGATCGGCTCGGTCGAGACGATGCAGTCGATGACGTCGCCGTCCTTGCCGCGGATCCGGACTTCCCGGTCGCGGATCGCCAGTCCGGCGTCGATGTCGGCTTCGATCGCGTGGCGCAGCTCGGGCGTCTCCCACAGGTCGACGTCGCCGAGCGGGCGGCCGATGATCTCAGCCGACGGATAGCCGGTGAGGCTGGTGAAGGCCTCGTTGACGTCGCACAGGCGGTGACCGTCGCGCGCGCCGATCGCGAGCGCGACGGGCGCGAGCGAGAAGGTCCGCATGAAGCGTTCCTCGCTATGGCGCAGTTGCGTCTCGGCCTTGCGGCGCGGTTCGAGGTCGGCGAAGGTGAACAGCATGCAGGGCTGATCGCCCATGTCGATCGGCTGGCCTGCGACGATCACGAGCTTGGTCTCGCCACCCGGCAGGCTCAATTCCGCTTCCATCTGCGGAATGGTGCGGCCCTCGGCGAGACGTTCCTTGCCCAGCTCGCGCTTTTCGGCGCGTTCGAGGACGTCGATGTCATAGACCGTGCGCGACAGGATGGTGTCGCGGTCGTGCCCGGTCATGTCGATGAAGCCCTGGTTGACCTTCACGAAGCGAAGATCGCACAGCCTACAGATGATCGCGGGTGCGGGGTTCGCGTTGAACGACTGTTCGAAGCGATCCTCCGCCTCGAACCGCGCGGACACGTCCTGGATGATCATGACGAGGCATTCGGGCTCGTCCGCGTCGTTCGTCAGGACGAGGCTGCGCACCTGATGCACCCAGCGGGGCTCGTCCTCGCCGGCGACCGCGACTTCGACCACGACCTCCGAAAACGCCTCGCCCGAGACGACGCGTTCGATCGGGTAATCGGCGTCGTCGAGCTTGTGGTTGTTGCGGTAGCGCAGCTGGAAACGCTGGCGATAATCGTCGACCGTGGCGCCGAGATCCTCGACCGAATCGACCCCGTGCATCCCGAGTGCGGCCGTGTTGGCCCACAGGATGTCCTGATCGGGATCGACGAGGATGACGCCTTCGTTCAGCCCTGCGATGATCTGGCGCAGATGGCGCAAATCGGCGGAGTCACGAAGCGACTTGAGGGGCGGCGCCACGGTCACGCGATCAGTCGCGCTGGCCGTGGACGAACCAGGCGATGCCGTAGCCGATCGCGGCGGCGCCGAGAGCCCAGAGGACGGGCGCGTCCTTGGCCGACGCCTGCGCGGTCGAGGCGGCACGGCGGGCGGCGTCGGCGGCGCGGTCGCCGGCTTCGCGTGCTTCGCTGCCGATCTTGTCGGCGAGTTCGGGAGCGCCGTCGACGGCGTCCTCGATCGCCGACTTCGCGCGACCGTAGAGGTTCTGCGCACCGCCCGCGACCTGGTCGACGACGCCGTCGACCTGCCAGTCGCGGCTGCTCACGGTGTCGCCGACGGCCTTCTCGACCTTGCCGCCGACATAGCGGGCGCCGCCCTGGAATTCGTCCTTGTTCATCTCGGGTCCTCGATGTTTGAAATTGGGAAAGACGATTGCGTTACGGCAGCACGCCACAGCCCGCCGCGGCCTTGCCGACTTCGAGCGCGATCTTGGGATCGCGGAGTTCGGAGGCGACGCGGATGAGATCGGACGGGGTGAGTACGCCGGGCGTGGTGTCGCCCTGGCGATAGGCCGCGGCGGCCTTGCCGAGGCGCTGCAACTGGCCGAGCGACAGGTTCGCCTGAAGGCGCTCGCCGACGCAATCGGAGCGCGACGGATCGAGCCCGTAGCGCTGGAGCCCGGTCGAGATGCGGGTCGCGGGTGCGGCGCAACCGGCAATGGACGCCAGCAGGGCCAAAGCCCCGGTGGCGGCAGTTATGCGCTTCATGTGAGCTGCTCCAGTATATGGCCGACCGCGGTATCGCGACGGGGACTGGACGCATAACCTACCGGTAACTGCTTGGTTCCTGGTAGTTTTGTGTAGAAATACTAGGTCTATTGTACCATCTCAGGACATCGCACGCGCCGCATAAAGGCGCGCGAACCGCAGATGGAGCGACCGCGTGCTCGTGTCCTCGGCAACCTTCGCGCGGCCTTCATGCCACTCGGCTCGACGCTGAAAATAGGTCGAATCGTCGTCGTCTTCGGTGAGAAAGCGGCTGTCGTCTTGAACCGTCGTCATAGCATTGCCCTCGATAACCTGCGTCGTTGAATACGAAATCGCAGGCGGGCGCGCGTGATCCGAAACGACTAGGCGAGGCAGTACTCTAGTCAGTCTGGTGGGAGGGAGCTGTGTCGCGGGGAACCTGGCGAAGCGCCGCCGCCGCCACGTTGGCCGGGCGGCGACGCTGTCCTCATTTCGACCGGGTTCGCACGAACTATTTTGCCATTGCCGCGGATTGATCGAGCGGGACGACCGGCAACCAGACCGCGCTCGCCGATGCGCCGCCGCGGACGATGGTGACCGTTGCCGGCTTATAGTCCGCTTTATTCGCGAGGAAGATGTTGGGGACGAAGGTCTGCGGGTTGCGGTCGTAGAGCGGGAACAGGCTCGACTGGACCTGGATCATGATCTTGTGCCCCGGCTGGAACACGTGGTTCACGGTCGGCAGGCGGAACTTGTATTCCTGCACCTTGCCCGCCGGGATCGCGGTCGGCTTGGCGAAGCTCTGGCGATAGCGGCCGCGGAAGATGTCGAGGCTGATCGGCAGTTCATAGCCGCCCATCTTCGGATCGGTGGCGTTCTCGGCCGGATAGACGTCGATCACCTTGACGACGAAATCGCCGTCCGTGCCCGTCGTCTTCGCGAAGATGTCCGCGATGGGTGCGCCCGACACGCGCACGGGGGTCGTCAGTGCTTCGGTGGTGTAGGTCATCACGTCGGGACGGCCATCGACGCCACGCTGGTCGCTGACGAGCCAGTCGCCCCAGCGGCCGTCGCCGAAGTTCACCGGGCGCGGCAGATGCGGTACGGGTTTGGACGGATCGGAAACATAGCTGTCACCGCCGGTCGCCGCCTTGCCGAACCCGAGCGCGCCGCCCTCCTGCAGGTAGATCGGCTTCAGCGGCGACGTGCAGCCGGTCTCGCAGGCGAGCGGCCAGGTCGCGAACTTGTCCCAGTGGTTCTCACCGGTGTTGTAGATCGCGGCAGCGGGCAGCGTGACGGCGGGGCCATCCTTCAGATACTGGTTGAAATAGGGGAGCAGCATATCCTCGCGGAATTGCTGTGCGGTGTCGCCATTCCACTGGAACGGCCCGAGGCTGCGGCCCTCGCGGTTGATCTGGCTGTGGCGCCACGGCCCCATCACGAGGTGGTTGTTGCCGAGCTTACCCTTAGCCTTCAACGCCTCCCACGCGGTGATCGCGCCGTACATATCCTCCTGGTCCCACAGACCCTGTTCCCAGATCGTCGGCACGTTCGACGGGTTGGCGGCGAGCAGCTTGTCGAGCGCCTGGCCCTGCCAGAAGCCGTCATAGGACGGGTGCGACACCATCCGCTGCCAATAGGGCAATTGGTCGTAGCCGGACTTCTTCGCCCAATCGCCAGCCGAGCCGACTTCGCGGAAATTCTCGTAATCGTCGTAGCCGCCGGTGGGTGGGGCCTTGCCTGCGCCCTTGTAGCCGGTCTGGCTGCCGAGCCACGCGATGTTGGCGAGGCGGAACGCGCCGTAGTGGAACCAGTCGTCGCCCATCCAGCCGTCGATCATCGGGCTCTCGGGCGCGGCGACCTTCAGCGCGGGGTGCGGATTGAGCAGCGCCATTGCGACGGTGAAGCCCTCGTACGACGATCCGATCATGCCGACGCGGCCGTTCGACTCGGGCAGGTTCGCCTTGTTCACCAGCCAGTCGATCGTGTCGTAGGCGTCGGTGACGTGATCGACCTTGGTCGGGTTGAGCGGCCCGATGACGGGACGCGTAACGACGTAATCGCCCTCCGACCCGTATTTGCCGCGGATGTCCTGATAGACGCGGATATACCCTGCCTTCACGAACATCTCATCGGCGAGCGGCAGCGTGGCGAGGATGCTCGCACTGTCCGAACGGTTCGCGCGACCCTTCGCGTTGTAGGGCGTGCGGGTGAGGACGATCGGCGCGTTGGTGACGCCCTTGGGATAGACGATGACGGTGTAGAGCTTGGTCCCGTCGCGCATCGGCATCATCACCTCGCGCTTCACGTAATCCTGCGCGGCGGTCGGCGGCACGAACTTGGCGGGAATGTCGCCGCCGACGGGTGCGGTCTTGTCCTGTGCCGCGGCGGTGGCGGCGAGGGCGATCGAGGCGAGCAGGACGAATTTGACGGTCATGGTGACGGGCTCCGGAAGCGTTGGGGCGAAGCTAGGCGCAACCAGGGCGCCGGAGCAATCGCGCTGACGGCCTTTAATTGCGCACTTTAGTTGCGCGGGGGAATCGAAGCGGCGGTCGAGGACGAGAACGGCCGCGCCTTCGTGCCCTTGCCCCAGAGCTTGTTCGGTTTCGCGGCCATCACGAAGCGGAGTTCGCCGCCCTGGCGGATCTCGTCGTCGCGCAGATAGCTGCGGGTGAGGGGTTTGCCGTTCAGGGTGACCGATCGGATGTACGGGTTGGCGTCCGACAGATTGTCCGTGCGGATCGCGAACTGCTTGCCGCCGGGCAGCGCGAGCGTCGCCTTCGACAGGAACGGGCGACCGATGACATATTCGTTCGACCCCGGCGCGACCGGGTAGAAGCCGAGCGCGGTGAAGACGAGCCATGCGGACATCTGGCCGAGATCGTCGTTGCCGCTCAGCCCCTCGGGCTTAGCGCCGTATTGGCTCTGCACGATTTGGCCGAGCCGCTCCTGCGTCCGCCACGGTGCGCCGGCGTAATTGTAGAGATAGGCAACGTGATGGCTCGGTTCGTTGCCGTGGATATACTGGCCGATCAGCCCGGCGATATCCTCGGCGTGGCTGTAATCGACCTTCGAATTGTCGAAGTCGAACATCGCGTCGAGTTTCTTCACGGTCTTCGCATCGCCGCCGAGCAGCCGGAACAACCCCGCCTGATCCTGCGGCACGAACCAGCTATATTGCCACGCATTGCCCTCGGTATAATCGGAGCCGTAGTTGATCGCGGTCGGATCGAAGGGGGTGCGGAAGGTCCCGTTCACGAGCCTTGCGCGCAGCCAGCCGGACTTCGCGTCGAAGCTGTTGCGCCAGTTGCCCGCGCGCTTCTCGAACCGTTCGGCGATGTCGGTCTTGCCCATCCGCCGCGCCATCCGCGCGATCGTCCAGTCGTCATAGGCATATTCGACCGTCTTAGATGCCGCCTCCGGCTCCTTGTCGATCGGGACGTAGCCGCGTTGGATATACTCGCCGAGGCCGCCGTAGGACGCGTGGTCGGCGCTCGCGACCATCGCCTGCAATGCGGTGTCCGCATCGAAGCCGCCGATGCCCTTCATATACGCGTCGGCGATGACGGGGACGGCGTGATAGCCGATCATCGTCCACGTCTCGCGCCCCGCGAATTGCCAGACCGGGAGGATGCCGTCGGGGCTGTGCCGTTGGCTGGCGATCAGCGAGCGGACGATGTCGGAGTTGGTCTTCTCCGGCTGGATCAGCGTCAGCAACGGGTGTTCGGCGCGGAACGTGTCCCAGAGGGAGAAGGTCGAGCGAACCGTAAAGCCATCGGCTTGGTGCACCTGATCGTCGGGTCCGCGGTAGCGTCCGTCGCTGTCGCTCCACACGCTCGGGGCGAGCAGGCTGTGATAGAGCGCGGTCGCGAAGACGCGGCGCATCGGTGGGGCGGCCTCGAACTTGACGGCGCCGAGTGCGGTATCCCAGTCGTTTCCGGTCTTGGCGCGGACGGCGTCGAAGCCACCGGGTTCGCTGTCGAGATTGGCGAGCGCGCCGGCTTCGTCGACGCCGGAGATTCCGACCTTCACCTCGAGCGGAACGTCGAGCGGGCCGAAATCGAGCCGCGCCTCAAGCGCTTGGCCGAGCTTCTCCGCCAGTGCATCGCTGCCGCGGCCCGGGCCCTGGAAGCCCTTGTACGGGATGTCCTTCTCGCGGTTGACCAGTGCGTGGCCGACCAGTGGGGCGGAGAACCGCATCGCGAAGTAGAGCTTGCGGCCGGGCGCCCAGCCGCGAGTCTCGCGAAAGCCGGTGAGCACGCCGTCGTCGCGCAGGTGCAGCCCCGACCACAGGATCTTGCCGGGGTAATTGTAGAGCGACGAGCGGAGGTCGACCACGAGATGCGCGGCCTTGCCCTTGGGGAAGGCGTAGCGATGTACGCCGATGCGGGTGCCTGCGGTCATTTCCGCGCGCACGCCGGGACCTTCGAGGGTGACCGCGTAATAGCCGGGCTTGGCGACCTCGGTGGCGTGCGAAAAACGCGAGCGATAGCCGGGCGCGGCTGGCGTGCCGGGGTCCATCGGCACAGTGTCGCCCGATACCGGCATGACGAGGATGTCGCCGAGATCGGAATGTCCCGCGCCCGAGAAATGCGTGTGGCTGAACCCCTCGATCGTCGGGTCGTCGTAGCGATAGCCGGCGGCGTGGCCGTAGCAGGTGCGGATCACGCAGGACGTATCGGTATCCGGCGACAACTGGACCATGCCGAACGGTGCGACTGCGCCTGGGAACGTGTGGCCTTCGCCGCCGGTGCCGATGAACGGATCGACCGCATCGCTCGGTTTGGCGCCATCCTGCGCGAAGGCGGGGCCGGCGAGGATCGTGGTGAACAGCGCACCCATGAGGCACGATCGCGTGAAGCTGAACATCGAGGTCACCCGTTCGGAGGGAAATAGGCGAGGGAGCTTGCCGGGTGCCAGATGAACCATGTCGCGCACATCCCCTCTATTCGTTCGGTCGTCAGACTGGCTTCATCGCCAGCTCTTGCGCAACCGCAGAAGTGGATTAGAACATCAAATTGGATAATTCAAACGAACAGTTTGGAAGCGGGGGGATGCAGAACATGGTCTTCGGATCGGGGCTATATGCCGCGTATTCACCGGATGCGAATAGTGCGCGCTTGCCAAGCCTTCGCAATCGCGGGATCACTTCGCCGCCAGCATCGAAGTCGCGACGTCGCGACGGACGGCGGCTTCGTCTTCTGTTCTCCAGCATGGATGATCGGTCCGCATGACTCTTCAAACGCCGCCGCGTCTGTCGGGGACCAACCTCGAGCGTGCCGCAGATCACAACCAGCGCGTGACGCTGCATGCCATTCGCCTCGGCGGGTCGCTGACGCGGATCGACCTCGCACGGATCACCGGGCTGACCGGACCGGCGATCGCCAACATCACGCGGCGGCTGTTGCAGGAAGGGATGATCGAGGAGGCCGGGCAGCGCCGCGGCGGGCGGGGTCAACCGCCGACCAAACTCGTCGTCCGGGCCGACGCGTGCTACTCGATCGGCGTCAATATCGACCGCGACCATATCACGATCGTGCTGGTCGATTTCCTCGCGCAGATCCTCGCGCGCAAGTCGATCGAGATCAGCTTCGCGCTGCCCGACGACGTTCGCGATCTTTTCCGGCGCTCGGTGCGGCAGATGCTGAAAACCGCGAAGGTCGATCCCGCCAAGCTGGTCGGCATCGGCGTCGCGCGGCCGGACGACCTTGCGCTGGTCGCGATGCCGGGCCGCCCCGCAGCCTATGCCGCGTGGGACGGGATCGACATGGCGGCGCTGTTCGAAAAGCCGTTGTCGCTGCCCGTGTTCGTCGAGAACGATGCAGCCGCCGCTGCGATGGGTGAGATGCAGCTCGGCTTCGGACAGAATTACAGCAGTTTCTTCTACATCCTCGTGTCGTCGGGGCTGGGGGGCGGCTTCGTCGCGGATGGCGCCTATGTTCGCGGCACGCACGGACGCAGCGGCGAACTCGGGTTTATGGCGGCCGGCGGTGGCAAGCGGGGACGCGAGACAGTGCAGAAACTCGTCTCGTTGTCCGGGCTTGCCGAGCATCTGGCGAGTTCGGGGTTCGAGATCGGGCAGGTGCTGCATCAGTCCGAGTGGGCGCCGGACGTCGAACGCTGCCTCGAGGAATGGGTGGAGCGGGCGGCGCACACGCTGTGCACGCCGCTCGATGCGATCAACTGCCTGATCGACCCGGCGGTGATCCTGATCGGCGGGCGGCTTCCGAGCCGGTTGGTGGAGCGGGTGGCGGAGCGCGTGAATGTGCTGATCCGGGACGCGACCGATGCGCCCGCGATCGCGCCGGTCCGTCGTGCCGCCTTGTCGGAGGACGCGCCGGCGGTCGGTGCGGCGATCCTGCCGTTCAGCCACTTCCTGCTGCCCAAGGCCGCTGCGCTCTGGAAGGATTCGGGCGCACCGGCGGACTGACGCGGGTCGCCGATTTCGCCACTGCTAACGTCGACTGATCGAACCCTGCGCTTGGCGTTGGGATAAGGCCGGCTGCGCGTCGGTGGCGCGCGACTATGCGAGAGCGGCGGTGAATCCTCTCGATGTCTTCACTCAGACTAACGACGCGCCGAAGGGTATTCGTCGAGTTACGTCCGCAACGGGCCAAAACTAATGCAACAATCTATTTGACAATTTGCTTTTACAATTGGCAAATAGCGGCGTCGAGACTGCACGCCGACAGGATCCGATTCAACCGGACAGCCCAACCGAAAACGGTGGGCAGGCGCGCTATTCGCAGGGGTAAGTGAGGGGGCGCAGGCATCCTCACGAGGAAGAGGAAAGTCTGATGACCGTAAGCATAGAATCGTGCTCGATCGTGACGCATCGCCGTCGTCCGTTGTCGTTCCTGTTGGCGACGGTCAGTCTTACTGCGGCGTTGGCCGGTGCTGCGCAGGCTCAACAGGCCGCGCCTTCCACGATTCCAGCACCAAGCGCTACGCCGTCCGACCAGGCGCAGCCCGCCTCGACCGCTACGGCGCCGTCCGGCCAGACCGCCGGCACGACGCAGCCGGATGGATCGGCGCAGGATGCCGCCCCGGATGCAGGACAAGACATCGTCGTCACCGGCTATCGTCGCTCGATCGAGAAGAGCCTCACCCAGAAGCGTGAAGCCAACGCCTTCGTCGACGTCATCACCGCCGAGGACGTCGGCAAGTTTCCCGACAAGAACGTCGCCGACGCGTTGCAGCGCGTGCCGGGCGTGGTCATCACCCGCGACGGCGGCGAGGGCAGCCGGGTCAGCATCCGCGGCCTTCAGGCGGGCCTGACGCTCACCTTGCTCAACGGCAATTTCCTGGCCGGCGCCGACAGTGGCGAGCCGCAGCGGTCGTTCAACTACGTCCTGCTGCCGTCGACCTTCATCGCCAGCACCGAAGTCTATAAATCGCCTGAAGCGCGCCTGGAGGAAGGCGGCGTCGGCGGCACGATCATCCTCAACACGCGGCGGCCGTTCGACGTGCCCGCCTGGTCGGGGTTCGTCTCCGCCGAAGGCACCTATTCGGACACCACCGAGAAATACGAGCCGCAGCTCGGCGGCCAGGTTTCGTGGAAGAACAAGGAGGAGACGTTCGGCCTGTTGGTCGGCGGCGTCTGGCAGAAGCGCACTAACCGCGAGTTGCGGAGTTCGTCGGAAAGCTGGCTGTGGTGGAGCGACCGCGACGCGCAGGGCAATGTCAGGACTCCCGCGACCGACGTCAACGGCAAGGCCTTCGAGAACAACGACGCGATTTCCTACTGGCCGGGGCAGGGCACGACCGCGCGCGATGGCACGCATTATTCGGGCTATTGGGCGCCGCAGTCGGTCAATGCCGAAGTGTTCGACCAGGAGCGCGAGCGGTACGGCGTGCAGGCCACCGCGCAGTTCCGCCCGTTCGACAACGTCACCGTCACGTCCAACTATTTCCGGTTCGGCTATTCCAGCGACTACACGTCGAACGTGCTGAAAATCCCCGAATGGGGCTATAACGATTTCTTCACCGGCGCGACGCTCGACAAGAGCGGCACGATCTTCCAGTCGGCGAACTTCGCGGTACCGGCGCCGGGGACGGGCTGTCTCGCCCGCGCGACCCCGTGCACGATGGAAACGCCGCAGATCGCCGGCACGTATAGCCGCGAGAAACAGGTTTCGAACACGTTCGAGACCGAAGTCAAATATAGCCAGGATCGTTTCGATGCCGTCCTGAAACTCGGCAAGACAAAGTCGAGCGGTGGCCCGTCGGTGCGTTTCAGCGCCGCCGCCAAGCCGCGCCTGACGACGCCGGGACAGGAGCAGAACGGCAATCTGGTCAGCAACTGGGACATCTCGGACGGCATCGCCAATTTCGAGTTCTCGCCCGAAATCCAGAACAACATCCGCAACGGCATCGCGCAGATCGACGTCGGCTCGACCAACTCGAGCTTCGTCAACAGCGACCTCGGCCAGCGTTATGCGCAGCTCGATCTGACGCGGCGCTTCGACGGGTTCCTGAAGTCGGTGCAGATCGGCGGCAAATGGCGTGACCTGCGGATCGGCCGCGAGACCGGTCGCAACGACTGGTATGCCGATCCGGCGACGTTGCTCCGCTATCAGGATACCGCAGCCGGCGCCGTTGCGCGTCCCGAATTCTTCTACGCGAACCAGATCGGCAACATCAACGGCGGCTTCAACGCCAACGTCGTGCCGGGCATCAATTTCGACGAATATCTGAACTATCTGAACTCGACCTACGGCCAGGCCGTGCGCGTGTACGAGCCCGATTTCGTCTATTCCCTGGGGGAGCGGGTCTTCGCCGGTTATGCCCAGCTGAACTTCGGAACGGGCGGTCTTCGCGGGAACGTGGGTCTCCGCGTGGCCAACACGAAACAGTCGGGCAACACCTCCGATCGCCTGCAATATCTCAACGATTACTGCGTCAATGGACCCGGCGGCCCGACCGATCCCAACCGTCCGCTCGGTCCCGACGGCAATTGCCAGGTCCTGCCACTCAACGTGCGCGAGACGATCGTCAACACGCGTGCCGACCAGTCGAAGACCTACACGGACTGGCTGCCGAGCTTCAACGTGTCGTACGAAGTCACCCCCGACCTCCTCGTCCGCGGCGCGGTCGCCAAGGTCATCGCGCGGCCGTCGTTCGAAAATCTTGGTTCACAGCGCTCGCTTACCTTCCGCTCGGATGCCTATGCGTTCGATCGCGGCCAGTTCGGCGAGTTCGCCGGCTGGTCGGGCAGCGGCGGCAACTCGGATCTGAATCCGTTCTCGGCGTGGCAATATGATCTCGGTATCGAATGGTATTTCCATCGCGGTTCGGTGCTCGGCGCGACCTTCTTCCGCAAGGACGTCTCCGATTTCGTCGTCCCGCTGGTGTTGAACGTCACCCGCGACGTCAATGGGACGCAACAGCTGATCCAGCCTTACTCGACGGTCGCGAACGGTTCGAACGCGCGGTCGCAGGGTGTCGAGCTGTACGCGCAGCACACGCTGCCCTTCGGTCTCGGCGCGCAGGTCAACTTTACCTATAACGACACGTCGGTGGCGGACGTCACGCTCGACGGTCAGAAGGTCGGCTCGTCCGCGTTGGTCGGCAGCGCCAAGACCCAGGTCAACGCCTCGGTCTTCTACGAACATGGCAAGGTGTTGCTGCGTGCATCGTACAACCGGCGCGGCGAAGTCGTCGGCGGGTTGGAGTCGGGCCTGAACGAATACACCGATCCCTATGCGCAGGTCGATCTCAACGCGGCGTATGCGCTGACTGACCGGCTGAACCTCACCGCCTCGGTAATCAACCTTACCAAGGCCGAGGAAAGCCGCCATCTCGGCAACGATACGAAGGACCGCTTCACCTACCGGAATTACTTCGGTCGCCGGGCCTATGTGGGCGTGTCGTTCAACTTCTGATGGCCTGGTTTGATCGACTCTTGTCTCGGGTGGCGCCTTCGCGGCGCTACCCTCCCTTTTCTCGCGGCGCCACGTCGAAGGGCGTGGGTGAAACGCGCGGGCGGCGCGGGGTTCGGATCGCGCTGATCGTGTCCGCGCTGCTGATGTGCGGTCTGGCCAGCGCGTCGAACCCGATCGTTCCCGGCTGGTATGCCGATCCCGAAATCCGCGTGTTCGCCGGGCGCTACTGGATCTATCCGACCTATTCGGATCACTACGGCAAGCCCGACGTCACCAGCCGCTTCTCGGCCGCGCAAAAGCTCGCCCGGCAGCGCAAGACGGTGCGCCCGTCCTACGGGATGCAGACCTTCTTCAATGCGTTCTCGTCGCCCGATCTGGTGCACTGGACCAAGCACGACCACGTGTTCGACGTGCGGAACGCAGGGTGGGCGGCCTATGCGATCTGGGCGCCGTCGGTAATCCAGGCGAATGGCCGCTATTACATGTTCTTCAGCGCCAACGACATCCAGAGCAATGCGGAGCTTGGCGGGATCGGCCTCGCGGTCAGCGATCGGCCCGGCGGTCCGTTCAAGGATGCGATCGGCAAGCCGCTGGTCGGTGCCTTCCACAACGGTGCGCAACCGATCGACCCGTTCGCGTTTCGCGACCGGGACGGCCAGGTCTATCTGTTTTACGGCGGCTGGAAGCATTGCAACGTCGTCCGCCTCAGCGCGGACCTGAAACGCATCCTGCCGTTCGCGGACGGTTCGAAATACAAGGAAGTGACGCCGCCCGGCTATGTCGAGGGCTCGTTCATGATCGAGCGCAAGGGCGTCTATTACCTGATGTGGTCGGAGGGCGGCTGGACCGGCCCGGACTATAGCGTCGCCTATGCGACCGGGCCGGGACCGACCGGACCGTTCACGCCGCGCGGCAAGATCCTGTCGCAGGACCTTCGCATCGCGCGCGGCGCCGGGCATCATTCGGTCGTCAACGTGCCCGGCACCGACGACTGGTACATCGCCTATCACCGCCGTCCGCTCGACACCGATCGCGGCGAACACCGGCAGATCGCGATCGACAGGATGGTCTTTGCCGCCGATGGTCGGATCGAGCCGGTGGTGATGACCAATGCGGGCGTCAAGCCGCGACCGATCGGCATGCAGAAGCCGACACAATCTTCAGGGAGAGCGATGTGAGAAACAGGGTGATCGCCAATTTGCGCGGCACGGTAGCGACGATCGCGTCGCTCGCCCTCGTCGCGCCCGCGCCGATACTGGCGCAGACCAAGGCCAGCGCGGCGGCCGCTTCAGCCACCGGAGTGATGCAGCCGCAGGACCAGCCCTCGGTCGATCTGGTCAACCCGCTGATGGGCACCGATTCCGACTACACCTTGTCCTATGGCAACACCTATCCCGCGGTGGCGGTGCCGTGGGGCATGAACTTCTGGACGCCGGTCACCGGCAAGACCAACAGCGGCTGGGGCTACACCTACGACGCGAACAAGATCAACGGCATCAAGCAGACCCACCAGCCCAGTCCGTGGATGAACGATTATGCCGCGTTCTCGCTGATGGCGACGACCGGCGCGCTGAAGGTGAAGGAGGACGAACGCGCGTCCTGGTACAGCCACAAGGCGGAGGACAGCCGGCCGTACAGCTACAAGGTCTACCTTGCCGATTACGACGTGACGGCGGAGGTCGCGCCGACCAACCGCGCCGCGCAGTTCCGCTTCACCTTCCCGCAGAGCAACGACGCGCACATCATCCTCGACGGCTATGCCGGCGGCTCGATGGTCTCGATCGACAAGGCCAAGCGCCGCATCACCGGCTATGTCCGCAATAATCACGGCGGCGTGCCCGACAATTTCCACAATTATTTCGTCGCCGAATTCGATCACGACTTCACCGTCAGCCAGACCTGGGACGGCGAGGGGCAGGTCACCGCGACGCCGACGCGCCAGGGCGATCATGTCGGCGCGGTCGTCAGCTTCAAGACGCGCAAGGGCGAGCAGGTCGGCGTCAAGGTGGCGTCGTCGTTCATCAGCCTCGAACAGGCCGAGCGAAACTTGCGCGGCGAGATCGGCGGCGACGGGTTCGAGCAGACCAAGACGAAAGCCAAGGCGATCTGGCAGCGCGAGTTCGATCGTGTCCAGGTCACCGATCCCAATCTCGACAACCGCCGCATCTTCTATTCGGCGCTGTACCGCATGCTGCAATTCCCGCGCATGTTTCACGAGGTCGATGGCAAGGGCCAGACCGTCCATTACAGCCCGTATGACGGCAAGGTGCACCCGGGCTTTCTCTATACCGACAACGGTTTCTGGGACACGTGGCGCGCGGTCTTCCCGTTCTTCGCGCTGATGTATCCCGAGCGCGACAGCGAGATCATGCAGGGGCTGGTCAACACCTACAAGGAGTCCGGCTGGCTGCCCGAATGGGCGAGCCCCGGCCACCGCGACGTGATGATCGGATCGAACTCGGCGAACCTGATCGCCGACGCGTATCTGAACGGCGTACGCGGGTTCGACGTCGAGACGCTGTATGAGGCTATGGTCAAGAACGCGACGACCTCGCAAGGGCGACCGGTCGACAAGAAGGGCAAGGTCGTCGGCGCGGTCGGGCGCGAGGGCGTCGAATATTACAACCGCCTCGGCTACGTGCCCTATGACGTCGGCATCAACGAGAATGCCGCGCGCTCGCTCGAATACGCCACCGCCGATTTCTCGATCTCGCGGCTCGCGGCGGCACTCGGCAAGACCGAGGATGCTAAGCTCTACGCCACGCGCGCGCAGAATTACCGCAAGCTCTACGACACCCAGAGTGGCTGGATGCGCGGTCGCAACAAGGACGGCAGTTGGTCGACGCCGTTCAACCCGTACAAATGGGGCGACGCCTTCACCGAGGGCAATGCGCTGCATTACAGCTGGTCGGTGATGCAGGACGTGCAGGGTCTCGCCGACCTGATGGGTGGGCGCGAGGCGTTCGTGAAGCGGCTCGATTCGATCTTCACCACGCCGCCGATCTTCGACGACAGCTATTACGGGCAGACCATCCACGAGATCCGCGAGATGCAGATCGTCGACATGGGGCAATATGCGCACGGCAACCAGCCGATCCAGCACATGACCTATCTCTACGACTGGGCGGGCGCACCGTGGAAGACGCAATATCACGTCCGCGACGTGATGAAGAAGCTCTACTCGCCCGCGCCCGACGGCTATCCCGGCGACGAGGATAACGGCCAAACCTCGGCGTGGTATGTGTTCTCGGCGCTGGGTTTCTATCCGGTGACGCCTGCGGTCGGGCAATATGCGATCGGCAGCCCGCTGTTCCAGACCGTGAAGCTGACGATGCCCGGCGGCAAGATTCTGACGATCGAGGCGGCGAACAACGGCCCCGGCAACGTCTATATCCAGTCGGCGAGCTTCAACGGAACCCCGCACGACAAGCCCTGGCTGACCCGCGCGGCGTTGCAGCAGGGCGGCACGCTGCGGTTCGTGATGGGGCCGACGCCGAACACCGCCTGGGGTGCGGCAAAGGCGGATGCGCCGTTCTCGATGAGCGCCCCGGTGGCGGGACGTTGACCATGGAGACTGGAATGCGCTTTCGTCGTCGCGACGTCATGGCGGGGGCCGCCGCGCTGGCCGTCACCGCCAGCCTCCCGCGCGCCTCTGCCGCCGCCGCGCCCCTCGTGACCAAGCGACCGCCACGCGCGCAACGCCGCTTCGTCAGCCCCGCGGTCGAGGCCGAGATCGCGCGCGTGAAGGCCAAGATCGCCGACCCCGAACTCGCCTGGCTGTTCGAGAATTGCTACCCCAACACGCTCGACACCACGGTCAAGGTCGGCACGGGCGATGGCAAACCCGGGGGCAAACCCGATGCGTTCGTCATCACCGGCGATATCGAGGCGCTGTGGCTGCGCGACAGTTCGGCGCAGATGCAGACCTATGTGCACCTCGCGCCGCAGGATGCCGGCTTGCGCCGCGTCTTCACGGGGCTGATCGCACGGCAGGCGCGGTGCATCCTGATCGACCCCTACGCCAATGCGTTCATGGAGGATCCGACCGCCAAGTCGAACCTCGGCGCGCGGACCGACCAGACCGAGATGAAGCCGGGCGTCGCCGAGCGGAAGTGGGAGATCGACTCGCTCTGCTATCCGATGCGGCTCGCGCACGGCTATTGGACCGCGACGCGCGACAAGACGCCGTTCGACGATCTCTGGGCCAAGGCGATGCGCCGCGCGGTCGCCACCTTCCGCGAACAGCAGCGCAAGGACGGCAAGGGCCCGTATCATTTCCAGCGCCTGAACGTCTCGCCGACCGAGACGCTGATGTTCGAAGGCTACGGCGCCCCGACCCGGAAGGTCGGCCTGATCCATTCGATGTTCCGCCCGTCGGACGATGCGTGCCTCTATCCGTTCCTGATCCCGTCGAACCTGTTCGCGGTGTCGGCGCTGCGGATGCTGGCGACGGTCCAGCGCGAGGCGCGCGGCGATACGGCGGGCGCGACCGACAGCGAGGCGCTGGCGACCGAGGTCGAGACGGCACTACGCAAACATGGCCGGATGCCGGACGGGCAGGGCGGCGAGGTCTGGGCGTATGAGGTCGACGGCTTCGGCAACGCGATCTTCATGGACGACGCCAACGTGCCGAGCCTGTCGGGCCTGCCGCTGCTCGGCGCCGCAGACCGCACCGACCCGCTGTTCCGCCGCACCGCCGCGCTCGCCTGGAGCGACCGCAACCCGTATTTCTTCACCGGCACCGCCGCGCGCGGGATCGGCGGGCCGCATATCGGGCTCGACATGATCTGGCCGATGTCGATCGTCACGCACGCGATGAACAGCGACGACGACGCCGTGATCCGCCAGTGCCTGACGTGGCTCAAGACCACGCACGGCGGCACCGGCTTCATGCACGAATCCTTCCACAAGGACGATCCGGCCAAGTTCACGCGGCACTGGTTCGCCTGGGCCAACGGCCTTTTCGGCGAGCTGATCCTCGACCTCGAGCGCCGCAAGCCCGCCTTGCTCGCCGCCCGCTACTGACCCCCCGCTACTGACACGGACTCCGGGAGACAGACGATGACCACCGCCAACCGCCGCCAGGTGCTCGCCACCACCGGGCTCGCCGGCCTCGCGGGCGTCCTGCCCGCCGCATCGCAGGCGCAGGGCCAGCGCCCGGTCGCGGGCAAGCCCGATCTGTTCGTCGGCACCGGCGGCCACGGCCATACCTATCCCGGTCCGTCGCTGCCGTTCGGCATGGTCCAGCTCGGTCCCGATACCGACAACAGCCGCTGGGATGCGTGTTCGGGCTATCACCAGAACGACGGCTCGATCATGGGTTTCAGCCACACGCATCTGTCGGGCACCGGGATCGGCGACATGCTCGACGTCCTCGTGGTGCCGACGCGCGGACCGTTGCAGCTAAAACCCGGCGCGCTCGGCAAACCCGAAGACGGGTATCGCCAGCGCTTCACCGATGAACTCGCCGAGCCCGGCTATTACCGCGTGAAGCTCGAATCCGGCGTGCTCGCCGAACTCACCGTGACCGAGCGGACCGGCCACCACCGCTACAGCTTCCCGCAAGGGCCCGGCCACATCCTGGTCGACTTCGCGCACATGATCCTCGACGTCTGGGACAAGGGCACGTTGATCGACGAGGCCTCGCTGGCGCTCTCCCCCGACGGCATGCTCACCGGCAGCCGCCGCGTTCACCGCTGGGCGAAGGGACGGCGCATCCATTTCGCGATGCAGCTGTCTCGCAAGCCCGACCGCGTCCAGTTCTTCGGCGACGACGACACGCCGGCACCGGCGGGTGCCAAGGGCGTCACCGGCAATCGTCTGAAGGTCGCGTTCTTCTTCGATCAGGCGGGCGGCGCACCGATCCTGATCAAGACCGGCATCTCCGCGGTCGACGTCGCCGGCGCCAAGGCCGCGCTCCAGGGGGAAGCGGCAGGCTGGCAGTTCGATGCGGTCCGGCGCTCGGCAGCGCGTATCTGGCAGACCGAACTCGACCGCGTCCGCGTCGACGGCGGTACGCCCGAACAGCGCACGATCATGGCGAGCGCGCTGTATCACGCGTTCCTCTCGCCGACGCTCTTTACCGACCGCGACGGCCGCTATGTCGGGCTCGACCGCAAGGTGCACCAGACGACCGCCGCCGAGCCCGCGTTCAGCACCTATTCGATGTGGGACACCTATCGTGCGCTGCATCCGCTGCTCACGCTCGTCCAGCCCGACAAGGCGGCGCAGTTCACCCGCGATCTCGTCCGCCAGACCGTGCAGAGCCCGACCGGATCGCCGGTCTGGCCGCTGCAGGGCGTCGAGACCGCCTGCATGATCGGCTGGCACTCGGTGTCGGTACTCGCCGAAGCCTGCGCCAAGGGGATCGAGGCGGATTACGCCGCCGCGTGGCCGCAGATCCGCAGGCGCGCGTTCGATCGCACCTTTCCGGACATCGACAGCACGCTCGGCCGCGGCTTCTATTACGACCTCGGCTTCGTGCCTGCGGACAAGACGTGGGAGTCGGTCAGCCGCACGCAGGAATATGCCTATGACGACTGGGCGATGGCGGTGCTCGCCGAGGCGGCAGGCGCCAAGGCCGACGCCGCTGTGCTGCGCAAGCGCAGCCTAAACTACCGCAACGTCATCGATCCCAAGATCGGATTTGCCCGGCCGCGCTTCGCCGATGGCAGCTGGTGGGTCGATTACGACCCGATCCAGCTCGGTCACAATCCCGAGAAGCAGCGTGACTATACCGAGGCGAACGGGTGGCAGGCGACATTCCTCAACCAGCACGACGCCTATGGCCTGATCGCGCTGTTCGGCGGCGATGCGGGGTTCGTGAAGAAGCTCGACGCGCTGTTCACCGCGCCGTCGACGCTCCCCAAGAATGCGCCACCCGACATCACCGGGCTGGTCGGCCAGTATGCGCACGGCAACGAGCCGGATCAGCACGCCGCCTATCTCTACGCCTATGCGGGCGCGCCGTGGAAGACGCAGGCGATGGTGCGTCGCCTGCTGACCGAGATGTACAAGGCGGATCCCGACGGCGTCATCGGCAACGACGATTGCGGCCAGATGAGCGCGTGGTTCATCCTGTCGGCGCTCGGCTTCTATCCGGTCGATCCGGTCAGCGGCGTCTATGTCTTCGGCTCGCCGCTGTTCGACGCGGCACAGGTCGATCTCGGTGAGGGGCGAACTTTACGCGTCGTCGCCAAGGGCAATGCCCCGGCCAGCCCCTATGTCCAGTCGGTCCGCTGGAACGGCAAGCCCTGGACGCGAAACTGGATCGCGCACGCCGAACTCGCGCGCGGTGGCGAACTGGAGTTCACGATGGGACCGAAGCCGTCGTCGTTCGGCACGGCCAAGGCGGACCGCCCGCCGTCGTTCGAACCGCCGTCGTTCGAAGCTAAGCGGCGATAGACAAAAAGACGCCTCGGGAACGACGTTCCCGAGGCGCTGAACCGTTCGCCGGCAAGGGGGGGAGCCGACGAACTCCCCTCGCTATGACGCGGGCGGGGACAAGGACGGGGGCGCATCCGCAACGGCGCTCCCCCAATTCGGATTGGGTCTGGCTCCCATGATCAGCTCCAGCCGGGCGCCATCCTTGACGTCGGCATGGCTGAACCAGGGCTTCGTCCACGGCTTGCCGTTCAGCGTCGCCGACTGGATGTAGATATTGGTCGGCGAATTGCCGCGCGCGACGATCTCCAGCGTCCGGCCGTTGCCGAGCCGGATCGCCGCCTCGTCGAACACCGGACTGCCCAGCACATAGACGTCGCTCGACGGATCAACCGGATAGAAGCCCATCGCGCTCAGCGCATACCAGGACGACGTCGCGCCCTGATCGTCCATCCCGGGATAGCCATAGCCGGACGCATCGCTGCCATAGAGCGTGTCGAGGATACGCCGCGTCAGCGCCTGCGTCTTCCACGGCTGGCCGCTCCACGCATAGAGATACGCCGCGTGCTGGTCGGGCTGGTTGCCCTGCACGTACTGTCCGATCAACCCCGTGCAATCGCGGCAGATGCCGGTTGGCGTATAGGGTGTCGTAAAGAACCGATCGAGCTTGGCGTTGAACGTCGCGCGTCCGCCGAGCGCCGTGGCGAGCCCCTGCACGTCGTGCGGGACGGGCCACAAGGTCGACCAGCCCGATGCCTCTTTCATCATGTAGTTGTAATAGGGCTCCTGCGGATCGAACGGCGCGATCCATTTGCCATCGGCAGTGCGGCCCCGGATGAACCCGATCGAGGGATCGAACACGTTGCGCCAGTTGGACGCGCGCGCGCGGAACAGCTTTGCGTCGTCGGTCTTGCCGAGCCGCTCGGCGAAGTCTGCCATCGCATGGTCGTCCCACGCATATTCCAGCGTCGTCGCCGCGCCGGCCTTGCCGCCCGCATAGGGCGGGCTGGGATTGCCCGGTGGAATCTCGTCCGCGATCCAGCCGTTGCGCTGATATTCCGCCAGATAGCCGCGCGGGCCTTTCGGATCGACCGCGTTGCGGCGGAGGAACTCGTACTCGGCGGCATAGTCGAACGCGATGCCGCGCTTCCATGCGCCGAGATACAGGAACACCGCGTTGTCGCCGTGGAACGAGGTGTTCATGTACCCCCGCACGCGCGCCATATCGAGTTCGGAGCGCATCACGTTCTGGACCAGCTCGGGCTCCATCAGCTCCAGCAGCACGATCTGGTTGCGCCCGGTATCCCAGAACGGCACCGGCCCGTACCGATCATAGGTCACGGTCCGGGTCTTGCCGTTGGTGTCGGTGAAGCGCTCGCCCTTGTGCGCCAGCAAACGTGGGCTGGCGAAGGACTGGAACAGCGTCGAATAGAACAGCATCCGCTGCTTGGCCGTGCCGCCCTTCACCCGGACGCGGTTCAGCAACGTCGCCCACGTGTTCGTCGCTGCCTGACGGACGCCCTCGAAATTCCACCCCGGCTGTTCCTGTTGCAGGCGTCGTTCGGCGTCGGCGAAGCTCTGGCCGTGCGCGATCTTCACCAGCACCGTCTCGTCCTGCCGGGTGGTGAAGTTCAGGTAGGTGCCGGCGAAGCTGCCGGTGATCCTGCGCGATGCGGGGACGACGTCCTTGTCGCCGATGCCGTAGCCGCGGCTATTGCCGGGCGACTTGCGGAAGGTGCCATAGCCGCTGAACGGCTTGGAGAATTGGGCCACGAAATAGCGGCCGTCGCGCGCATCGTCGTCGCCCCGTTCCGCCGCGATGCCGCGCACCTGGTCGTTGCCGACCACCTCGACCTCGCCGCCGCGGCCGGGCAGGTTGAGGATCAGGTGCGATCGCTGGCTGGCCGGAAAGGTGAACCGCATCAGGCTGGTCCACTGCGTCGCGGTCAGTTCGGCGCGCGTCCGAAACGTGTCGAGATAGACCGAATAATAGCCCGGCCGCGCGACTTCCTTCGCCTTGTCGTAATAGGCCTGGGTATAGGCCGGCGGCACCGTCCAGTCGCCCACCACCGGCATGATGATCGGTTGCGCCCGCGCGCCATAGGACGGCCCGCCGCCGCCGGTGAAGCCGATCATCGTCGGGCTCGGATAATGATAGGGCGTGGCGACCCCGGTCGGATAGGTCGCCTCGACGTTGACGTTGACCGGCGCCGCCTCGACCGAACTGTTGGGCAGCCGCGCACCGGGCGAGGTGATCCCCGAATAGACCGGCTCGCCCGGCGGTGGCGCGTTGCCGATCAGTTCGGGGCGATCGAGCGGCGCGGTGCCGACCAGCGGGTTGGCTTCCTCGACCGGCGATTTGTCCGATCCGGGGGAATGCTGGCCATTCACCGCACCGAGGGGCGTCAGCATCAGGATCGCAGCGATTGCCGTGGTTCGCCGCGCGATCGATAGGCTGCGGGCGACGCGGGGGCGCGGATATGGGGGCGGGGCAGGGCGTGGTGTATCGGTCACGGGGCAATCCTCCTCCTCCGCCGCCGGGTTTCTATGCGAACCGCGTGCTGCACCCCGATACTTTATTAAACTAATTTGATTGTCAATAAGGACAGCAGTCCTGCTGCAAGTCGGAGTCGGGCCGAGAAGGGATGGCGACCGACTTTGCTCGTAGCGTCAGCTCAGCGGCGGGGCGTTACGGGCGCGGCGGTGCTGCCACGGACGATCAGTTCGTGATCCAGCGTGACCTGCCGCGACGGGCTGTCGACCCCGCGGAGGATATCGACGAGCAACTCGACGGTGCGGCGGCCGATCATTGCCTTGGGCTGCGCGATCGTCGTCAGCGGCGGCTGGAAATAGCGCGCAAGCGGAAGGTCGTCGAAGCCGATGACCGAGACGTCGTTCGGGCATGACAGCCCCGCGTCGCCGATCGCGCTGAGCGCGCCCATCGCCATTTCGTCGCTGAAGCAGAAGATCGCGGTCACGTCCTGCGCGATCAGGTCGCGGGTATGGTCGATGGCCGAGCCGGCGGAATAGTCGCCGATGCGGATGTGCAGGCTCTCGCGCAGGCCGGCGCGGGTTGCGGCGTCGATCGCCCCGGCGAGACGGTCGCGACTGATCGGGCTGATCTCGGGACCGGTGACGACGCCGATCGCGCGGTGGCCGAGGCCGATCAGATGCTCGATCGCGTCGGCGCTGGCGGCGGCATTGTCGATATGGACGCTGGGGACGCCCAGGTCGGGACTGTATTCGCAGCCGTTGACGATTGGCGCCGAGGCCCCCTTGCGCGATAGCAGGGGAGCGAGGTTGGCGGGCAGGCGGTGTCCGAGGAAGATCAGCCCGTCGACTTCGCGGCGCGAGAGCATGTCGGCATATTGGTCCTCGACCTCAGGATCGTGCCGCGTGTCACCGACCACCACCGAGTACCCGGCATCGCGCGCCGCCTCTTCGGCGCCGCGGATGACGCTGGCGAAGAACGCGTTGGAGATGTCGGGGACGGTCAGCAGGATCTTGGCGGCGCGCAACGTGCGCAGGCTGCGCGCGGCTACGTTGGGCGTGTAGCCGGAGGACCGGACGACCGCGAGCACGCGCAGGCGCGTTTCCTCCGACACCTGTTCGGGGCGGCTCAACACGCGCGACACGGTGGCGGTGGAGACGCCCGCGAGTGCGGCCACTTCGATGATCGTCGGCATGGCGTCGTCATGTATCCGGTCGGAGGCAGTGTCGATATATATCCGATGTAATCCTTTACATACGTTTCACGGATCCGTAGCTTCATGTCAGACAAGCAGTAAATCTGCGATCGGAGAGGTTGGCGAATGGCCGTTGCAGACACTGCACAATATTCAACAGGCGTAGCCCCGTCGGGTGGTCTTTTGACCGGCCGCCTGAGCGCGATGATGTTCATGCAGTTCTTCGTCTGGGGCGCGTGGACCGTAACCCTCGGCCTCGTCATGCAGACCGTCGGGATCGGCAGCCTGATCGGCAACGCCTTCTCGGTCGGCCCGATCGCGTCAATCGTCGGGTCGTTCCTGCTCGGCATGGCGGCAGCTCGGTACGTCAGCCCGCGGATGCTGATGGTGATCCTGCACCTGGTCGGCGGCGTGCTGCTGTTCGTGCTGCCATCGCTGGTGACGCCGGAGAATGGTCGGACCTTCGTCTGGCTGCTGCTCTGCTACATGATCCTCTACATGCCGACGGTCGGCCTCGCGAACACGATCGCGCTGAAGAGCTTTGGCGAGCGGACCGACAAATTCCCGTTCGTCCGCGCGTTCGGCACGCTCGGCTGGATTACCGCCGGCCTGATCATCGGCTGGGCGGGGTTGTCGGCGAGTCCCGAGATTTTCCGCGTCGCTGCGGTCGTGTCGATCGCGCTGGGGCTCTACAGTTTTACGCTGCCGAATGTTTCGTCGGACGCGCCGCGCGACGAGAGCGTCCTGCGCCAGGTGTTCTGCGTCGAGGCGTTCGGTCTGCTTCGTCAGCGCTCGTTCCTGATCTTCATGACCTGCGCGACGCTGATCTCGATCCCGTTGGCGATGTATTACGCCTATGCCTCGCCCTATGTCGGCGCCACCGGCATCAGCAACGTCGGCGGCACGCTGGCGATCGGCCAGATGTCCGAACTCGTGTTCATGTTCTCGATGCCGTGGCTGTATCGCCGGTTCGGTGTGAAGCCGCTGCTGCTGGTCGGCATGGCCGCATGGGCGTTGCGCTACGCCTTGTTCGCGATCGGCGATGGCGGTTCGTCGATCTGGGCGGTGTATCTCGGCGTCGCGCTGCACGGCGTGTGCTATGATTTCTTCTTCGTCGCCGGCGCGATCTACACCGGCACGATCGCCACGCCCAAGGGCGTCAACGCGCAGGCGCAGGGCATGCTGACGCTGTTCACCTACGGCGTCGGCATGCTGCTCGGGTCGCAGATCGGCGCGCTTCTGTATGCGCAATTGCCCGCATCGCCGACCATCGCCGACTGGCAGCATATGTGGTGGTATCCCGCGATCGCCGCGGCCGTCATCGCGCTGCTGTTCCAGTTCACCTTCCGCGACGACACCAGAAAGAGTGCAGCATGACCGGCATGAAGGGCCCCGGGATATTCCTCGCCCAGTTCCTCGGCGACGAGGCTCCGTTCGATACGCTCGACGCGCTGGCCGAATGGGCGGCTGGCCTCGGCTATGTCGGCGTCCAGATCCCCTGCAACGCGCAGTTGATCGACCTGAAGCTCGCCGCCGAGAGCAAGACCTATTGCGATGATCTTCGCGGCCGCCTGGCCAAACACGGCATCGAAGTCACCGAGCTGTCGACGCATCTGCAAGGCCAACTCGTCGCCGTCCATCCGGCATACGACACGCTGTTCGACGGCTTCGCGCCCACCGAACTCCACGGCAAGCCCGCCGAGCGCCAGCTTTGGGCGGTCGAGCAGGTCAAGCTCGCCGCCCGCGCCAGCGCCAATCTCGGTCTGTCCGCGCACGCTACCTTTTCGGGGGCGCTGGCATGGCCGTACGTCTACCCCTGGCCGCAACGCCCCGCCGGGTTGATCGAGGAGGCCTTTGCCGAACTCGCCCGCCGCTGGACCCCGATCCTCGACGTGTTCGAGGAATCCGGCGTCGATTGCGCGTTCGAAGTCCATCCCGGCGAAGACGTCCATGACGGCGCGACCTGGGAACGCTTCCTCGCGGCGGTCGACAACCATCCGCGCGCACGCCTGCTGTTCGATCCGTCGCATTTCGTGTTGCAGCAGCTCGATTATCTCGACTTCATCGACCGCTATCACGACCGGATCTCGTGCTTCCACGTCAAGGATGCCGAGTTCAACCCGACCGGCCGAACCGGCGTGTACGGTGGTTATGAAAACTGGGTCGATCGCGCCGGCCGGTTCCGCTCGCTGGGCGACGGGCAGGTCGATTTCTCCGCGATCTTCAGCAAGATGGCGCAATATGGCTATGACGGCTGGGCGGTGCTCGAATGGGAGTGCGCGCTGAAACGATCCGACGACGGCGCGCGCGAAGGCGCACCGTTCATCCGCGACCACATGATCCGCCTGACCGAACGCCCATTCGACGACTTCGCCGCCAGCGGCATCGACCGCACCGCGATCCGCAAGTTGCTCGGACTGTCGGAGGAGCAGGCATGAGCCGCCTCCGTCTCGGTATGGTCGGCGGCGGGGAAGGGGCCTTTATCGGCGCGGTACACCGGATGGCAGCCGCGCTCGACGGCGACTGGGACCTCGTCGCGGGCGCGTTCAGCACCGACGCCGGCCGCAACACGCGCACCGGCACGCTGCTCGGACTAGACCCACAGCGCGTCTATCCGTCGATCGACGCGATGATCGCAAGCGAGCGAAACCTACCCGCAGACCAGCGCATCGACGCGCTCGCGGTCGTCACGCCGAACCACCTCCACGCCCCGATGGCGATCGCCGCGCTCGACGCGGGCTTCCACGTGTTCTGCGAAAAGCCGATGGCGATGAGCGTCGTCGAGGCCGAGGCGATCGCCGCCGCCGCCAAGGCCAGCGGCCGCCTGTTCGCGCTGGCGTTCACCTATAGCGGCTATCCGCTGATCGAGGAGGCGCGCGCGCGCGTCGAACGCGGCGATTTCGGCACGATCCGCCTGGTCCAGGTCGAATATCTGCAAGGCTGGCTCAGCCAACCGATCGACACCGACGGCAACAAGCAGGCGGAGTGGCGCACCGATCCCGCCCGCGCCGGGCTCGGCGGCTGCCTCGGCGACATCGGCACGCATGCGTTCCAGCTCGCCGAGTATGTCTCCGGCCTGTCGGTACACTCGGTTTCCGCAGACCTGACGACGCATGTCGACGGTCGTCGGCTCGACGACGACGTCAGCGCGCTGCTCCGGTTCGAGGGCGGTGCCCGCGGCGTGCTCAAGGCGACGCAGGTCGCGGCAGGCGAGGAGAACGGGCTGCGACTGCGCATCCACGGCGAACGCGGCGGCTTGGACTGGTCGCAGATGGAACCCAACACGCTGACGCTCCGCTGGCTCGACCGCCCCGCCGAGATCGTGCGGACCGGTGGCCCCGGCATGCTCGACGCGACCGCCTCGCTGGTGCGTACACCTGCCGGTCATCCCGAGGGCTATATCGAGGCTTTCGGCAATCTTTACCGCGCGTTCGCCTCGGCGATCCGCGGTGATCAAGACGGCAGTGGCGGAGAGCGCCGCTGGTTTCCGGGCGTGACCGATGGCCTGCGCACGATGCGCTTCATCGAGGCGGTGATCGCCAACGCCGGCGCAGACCAGAAATGGACTTTAGTAAATCCGGGAGAGAATGAATGAAGCTGCTCATGGCTCTGGTCGCGGGAAGTATCGCGGCAGTTGCGGCAGTCACGGTCTCAGCGCCGACCACCGCGCAATCCACCGCGGCTGCACCGCCGGCCTTCGCCGCGTGCCGCGCGTGCCACACCGTCGTGAAGGGCGGCAAGAACGGCATCGGCCCCAACCTGTACGGCGTGGTCGGCCGTGCCGCCGCCGCGACGCCCGGCTTCAACTACTCGCCCGCGATGAAGGCATCGAAGCTGCGCTGGGACGAGAAGACGCTCAACGACTATCTCGCCGCACCGCAGAAGAAGGTGCCGGGCACGCGCATGCCGATCGCGACGCCCGATGCCGCCAAGCGAGCGACGATCATCGCCTACCTCAAGGCCGAGGGCTCGAAATGACGGTAATGGTCGCATGACGCTCTCCCGCCGAAATCTGCTCGGGGCCGGGCTCGCGGCAGGCGCTGCCGCGTCGCTGGTGCCGGGCATGGCCGGGGGGCAACGCCGCAGCTCGAACGCCGCGCGCTTTTCGCTCGGCTACGCGCCGCACGAGGGCAGCTTCGCCAGCCGCGGCGGGCGGATCGAACAGATCGCCTACGCCGCCGATCAGGGCTTCACCGCCTGGGAGGACAACGAGGCGGCGACGCGGTCGGTGGCCGAGCAGGAGCAGATGGCAAAGGCGCTGGCGCAGCGCGGTATGACGATGGGCGTGTTCGTCGCCAGCATGCCCAAATGGTCGAAGTCGCGGCCCTTGCTCGGCGCGACCGACGGCGCCGAGCGCGAGGCGTTCCTCGCCGATATCCGCGCCTCGCTCGAGGTCGCCAAGCGACTGAATGCGAAGCGGATGACCGTCGTCACCGGGTTCATGGACCCGAAGGTTCCGGTGGATATCCAGACCGCGCGCGTGATCGACGTGATGCGCCGCGCCGGCGATATCGTCGCGCCATCGGGGGCGGCGATGGTGATGGAGCCGCTCAACACGCGGACCAACCATCCGGGCGTCTATATGCAGACGATCTCGCAAGGCTATGCGGTCGCGCGCGGTGCCAACAGCCCGGCGGTCAAGGTGCTCGCCGATCTGTATCACGAGCAGATCCAGTCGGGGAACCTGATCCCGACGCTCGACACCTGCTGGAACGAGATCGGCTATATCCAGTTCGGCGACAATCCGGGCCGCAACGAACCATCGACCGGCGAAATCAACTACGCCTCGATCGTGAAGTGGCTGCGGGCAAAACGCTATTCGGGCGTGATCGGCATGGAACACGGCAATTCGATCGCCGGGCGAGCGGGCGAGGATCGCCTGATCGCCGCCTATCGCGAGATCGATGCAGCATGAGGGGGACGGGGATGAGGGGAAGACGCATGAACACCTGTTTGATGGCGAGCGTCGCCACGGCGTTGACGCTGATGGCGACGGGGTCGGTCGCGGCTCAGGAGAAGCCCGGCTTCAAGGACACGCCGATGCTGCCAGGCGGCCAGTGGCGCGTTCATGACGCCGACCGCCCTGCGCCGGTCGTCGTCGCGCCGGCCGCGACCCCCGGCGGTCCACCCGCCGATGCGGTCGTGCTGTTCGACGGACGTTCGCTCGATGCATGGAAGCCCGATCGGATCGCATGGCCGATCGCGGACGGTGCGCTGACGATCCCGTCGCGTGCGAAGAGCGGCGGCGAGAACAACCTCGTTTCGAAACAGAGCTTCGGCGACGTGCAGATGCATCTCGAATTCCGCTCGCCAAACCCGCCGACCAAGACCTCGCAGGACCGCGGCAACAGCGGCATCTGGTTCATGCAGCGCTACGAACTGCAGATCCTCGATGGCTCGCAGAACCCGACCTATGCCGATGGCACGGTCGGCGCGGTCTATGGCTGGAAGCCGCCACTGGTGAACGCCTCGCGTCGCCCCGGCGAATGGCAGACCTACGATATCGTGTTCGAGCGACCCCGCTTCGCCGCTGACGGTAGCCTGGTCCGCCCCGCTTATGTCACCGCGCTGCTGAACGGCGTGCTCGTCCAGAACCACCAGGCGATGCTCGGCACGACCATCTGGCGACAGGTCGCGAGTTACAAGGCGCACGCCGATGCCGCGCCGATCCAGCTCCAGGATCACGATTCGCCGGTGTCGTTCCGCAATATCTGGGTTCGTCCGTTGCCCGAGGCGGCGATCGCACAGGACCTGAAGAAGGACGGTAAATGATCGATCGTAGAACTGCACTCGCGGGCGTCGTCGCCATGTTCGGCACGGCCCTGTATGCGCCGATCGCGCGCGCGGCCGGTGTCGCGCAGGCGCCCGGCGCGGCCGCCGGCATCCCCGTCATCAGCGAGGGCCCGCCCAGCGTCGCGGTCTTCACGGCCCCCCAGCGCGCGCTGATGACCGCACTCAGCGAACGTGTGCTGCCGACCACCGATACGCCGGGCGCGATCGCCGCCGGCGTCCCGGCCTATATCGAGAAGCTGCTCGCCGACTGGGCCCTGCCGGCCGATCGCGTGCCGATCCTTGCCGGGCTCGACGCGATCGAGGCGCGCAGCCTGAAGGACTATAAGGTCGCCGGTGCGAAGGCGACGGCGGCGCAGCAGGATGCGCTGCTCACGCTCGCGATGAACGACCAGATCCCGTCCGGCGGCGTCTTTTTCGAGGCGTTCCGGCAGCTCGTCGTCACCGGCTATTACACCTCCGAAATCGGAATGACGCAGGAGCGGGAGTATTTGCCGGTGCCTGGTGAGTATAATGGTGAGTTTCCCTATTCTCAGGTCAACAAGGTGTATTCCGCATGATGCTCAGCCGTAGACACCTGCTCGCGGGTTCGGGCGCGGTGGCCGCGCTTGCGTTCGTGCCGGCCGCGTCGGCGGCGCAGTTGAGGGCGATCGGCCTGCAACTTTACACGATCCGCGACATCTTCGCGAAGGACCCGGTCGGCACGCTCGGCAAGGTCGCGCGGATCGGTTACCGCGAGATCGAGTTTGGCGGTGGCGGCTATGACGGCATGGACCACGCGATGCTGCGCCGGACGATGGACAAGCTCGGCCTGACCGCACCGTCCGTGCATATCGGCTACGACGCGCTGCTTCACCGGTTCGACCAGTCGGTGACGATGGCCAAGACGCTCGGCGCGACCACGGTCGTGCTGCCGTACATGACCGACGAGCATCGCAACGAGGCTGGCTGGAACGCGGCACTGCCGAACTTCAACCGGTTCGCGACCGACCTGAAAAAGGCCGGGCTGGGCTTCGCCTATCACAACCATGATTTCGAGTTCACGACCAAGCCGGGCGGCGTCAGCCTGTACGAACGTCTGCTGAAAGAGACCGATCCGGCGCTCGTGAAGCTCGAACTCGATCTCTACTGGGCGCTGCATGCCGGTGAGAACCTGACGACACTGATCGAACGCCTGTCGCCGCGCCTCTACGCCTATCACGTCAAGGACATGCGCCCCGATCGGAGCATGACCGCGGTGGGGCAGGGCACGATCGACTTTGCCGCGCTATTCAAGCTGAAGGCGAGCGCCGGCGTGCGGCATTTCTACGTCGAGAACGATCAGGCTCCGGCGCCGTATCTGCCCGACATCACCACGAGCTTTCGTACGTTGCGCGCGCTTCGTTTTTAAGCGGGGTCTCTAAACGGCGCGTTTCCGACGGGGCGTGAATCTGAGTATTAGGAGAGGAAGATCATGGCTGAGACCAACAGGTTCGACGCGATCGTTATTGGTTCGGGCGTCAGCGGCGGTTTCGCTGCGAAGGAATTGACCGAGAAGGGCCTCCGCGTCCTGATGCTCGACCGCGGCAAGATGGTCGAGCACGGCGAGGGCTACACCTATGACGGCAAGCCCGCTTACGAGGTGCCGGCGCGCAACATCATGCCCAAGCCGTTGCTCGACAGCGATTATTTCATCGCCAAACACGGCTATGTCGCGCCCAGTAACCGCGAGTTCCACAACGACGACCGGCTGAACCCCTATGCCTATGACGAGGGCAGCAAGTTCTACTGGATCCGGCCCGGCGCGGTCGGCGGCAAGTCGCTGATCTGGGGTCGCTGGTGCTTCCGCTGGAGTCCCGCGGATTTCGAGGCGAACAAGCGCGACGGCATCGATGGCGACTGGCCGATCCGCTATGACGACGTCGCGCCGTGGTACAGCTATGTCGAGAAATATATCGGCGTGTCCGGCTCGCGCGAGAATCTCGATTATCTGCCCGACAGCGAATTCCAGCCGCCGATGCCGATGAACGTCGCCGAGAAATGGCTCAAGCAGGGCCTCGAATCCAAGTTCCCCGGCCGGAAACTGATCAACACGCGGCTGTCGAACATGACCGAGGACAAGCCCGACCAGAACCGCACCAAGTGCCAGTTCCGCAACCAGTGCGGGAATGGCTGTTCGTTCGGCGCCTATTTCTCTACCCAGGCGGTGACGTTGCCGGCGGCGCGCGCGACGGGGCGCCTGACGCTCAAGTCGGACTCGGTCGTCACCAACCTCGTGTACGACGCGGCGCGAAAAAAGGTCACCGGCGTCCGCTATATCGATGCCAAGACCGGGCAGGCGGAAACGGTGCAGGCCGATCTCGTCTTCCTGTGCGCCTCGGCGATCGCCTCGACGCAGATCCTGCTCAACTCGCGCGCACCCGGCAGCGACCGGAGCTATTTCGACGATAGCGGCACGCTCGGGCGTTACGTGATGGACCATATCTTCCGCGTCGGCGTCGAGGGCGACATTCCGGGCATGGAGGAGTTCATCGAGTTCGGCCGTCGTCCGGGCGGCGTCTACGTGCCCCGCTTCCGCAATATCGGCGGCGACGAGGGTGTCGGCTTCAAGCGCGGCTATGGCTATCAGGGCAGCGCCTATCGCAACCCCGCGGCGCCGGTCGGGTTCGGCGCGTCGATGAAGCAGGGCATGCGCAAATACGCGCCGTGGCGGTTCAGCATGGGCGCGTTCGGCGAATGTCTGCCCTATGCCGACAACAAGGTTTCGCTGCACCAGTCGAAGGTCGACCGGTTCGGCGTGCCGCTGATGCGCTTCGACGTCCGCTTCCGCGACAACGAGTTGAAGATGATGACCGACGCGCGGACGCAGGGCGAGGCGATGCTGAAAGGGGCGGGCCTCACCAACGTCAGGAGCACGGAAGGCGAGCACGTTCCCGGCGACGCGATCCACGAAATGGGTGGCGCGCGAATGGGTCGCGATCCGCGTACGTCGGTGCTCAACGAGTGGAGCCAGGCGCACGCCGCGTCGAACCTCTACGTGACCGACGGCGCGCAGATGGCGTCGATCTCGTGCGTGAACCCGTCGCTGACGTTCATGGCACTGACCGCCCGCGCCGCCGATCACGCGGTGCGCCAGATGAAGAAGGCCTAGGCTGGGGAAGGACGTTCGTGCGGACGTCGGCTGGGGCGCGTTTGGTCGCGCCAGCCGGCGGTCGGGCCGGGCGTCGGACCGAGCGTACTGTCCGCGAGACCAGGCACCGGCAGGCGCCGTGCGGGATACGAAGCCGCCGCCGATCGGTCGGTGAACGGTTCCTTTCTTCCGATTTCGTGCAAGTGCCGATGAGATTGCGGTGCTTGTGACGTAGCGCCAGCCCCGGTAGGTCGCGAGCATCATGTCCAGCGCTCAGCGTCCTCCCAACCTCCGATCCGACGGCGACGTGCTGCGCTCCAATGGGAATGTGCTGCGTTCGATCGGACATAATCTCGGTTGGCTGGTGGGTAGCCGGGGCGTCGTTGCGATACTGTCCCTGCTGTATCTCGGCATTGCGGCGCGCACGTTGGGCGTGACCGGATTTGGCCGATTTTCGCTGATAACCGGAGCGGCGCAGGCTCTGGCCACGCTGGTCGCGTTCCAGAGCTGGCAGGTGATCGTCCAGTTCGGCGTCGGCCTGTCACGCGGCGAAGACGAACCGAGGCTGGCACGCCTGTTTCGCGGAACCGCGGCGCTCGATCTCATCAGCGCCTTGATCGGAGCAGCGCTCGCGGTCGCCATTCTCGAGCTCTGGAGCGATGCCTTCGGTATCGGTGCAACGCTCAAACGTGCCGCGCTGATATTCACGGTGGTCCAGCTGGTGACGATCCGGTCCGCCGCCGTCGGCATCCTGCGCCTGCGGGACAAGTTCCGGCTTGCGGCGATCGCGGACAGTATAACGCCGATCGCGCGGGCGGTCGGGGCCGTGCTCGTCATGATCTTCCATCCCACGGTCCAGGCGTTCCTGGCGGTATGGGCGATCGCCGAAGTGCTGACGTCCGCCACGTACTGGGGGATGGTCGCGCATATCGGCGACTTGAAGCTCCTGTGGGGCGGGGCCGGCTTCAAGCGGATGGTGCGGGAGAATGACGGCATCCTGAATTTTGCGCTGAGTACGAACGCCAGTTCGACATTGGCGCTCGCCAGCAAGCAGTTGCCGTTGCTGGCCGTCGGCAACGAGCTGGGCGTCGCCGCGGCCGGCACGTTCCGGCTGGCCGCGCAACTCGCGCAGTCGCTCGGAAAGATAGGCCAGCTGATATCGCGGGCGGCGTTTCCCGAAATCGTACGCGCCGTTCAGGAAGCCAAAGACGAAACCGTCCGGCGACTGGTCCTGCGAACCGTCCTGATGAGTACCGTGGCGGGCGCGGTGATCATGCTGATCGCGGTCGTGTTCGGGAAGTCGGTACTCAAGCTGGTGGGCGGGCATGTCTTCGGTCAGGGAAACGTCGTCCTGATCTGGATGGCGGCGGCCGGTGCGATCGACCTGGTCGCGGTCGGGCTGGATACCGTATTGACGGCTCGCGGCTATGCCGGGCGCATTTTCCTGATCCGGATCGTCAGCGTCGCGATCATGCTGGCCACGGCTCTGGTCACGCTGCCCCTATGGGGTGAGGTCGGGATGGCCGTCGCGGTCGTCGCGGGGTCGACCGCCGTCACCAGCCTGCTCTTCGTCATAACCTATACGAAGAAGCCCGAACCCGCTTGAAGGTGCACCGTCCGCGCTATCGGGGATGTGGGATCGCTCAGCGATATGCGTAGGTCCGCCACGCGTCTTTTACCCATCCCCTGACATCTGGGCCGAGCAGGCTGGTCGGCAACCGCGTGGTAAAGGCCTTGATCGCCTGGGCGCGTCCGATCTTCGGTGCCATCGCGCGGCAGGCAAGAAGCCAGAAATAGTCGCTCGCCGTATCGAGCGCGCCGGGATCGAAGACGTGCGTATCGTCGTTCGCACGTCGCAACCGGGACAGCCAGTCGCGGGCCCAGGGCAGGAATTGCGTATCGACATCGGCATCCCGCAAGTCGGCAAACCCGAGCAGGACATGCCGTTCGACGTCGGTCCTCGTCGCGTCGATCCGCAGGGCCGCCAGCGTCGGCGCGATCAGCATCTCCCGGCTCGTCAGGATCTCGCTTCGAAATTGGCGAACGGTCTGGTCGGGGTGCATGCGACGATCGATCAGGATTTCCGGCAGGTTCGCAAGACGATGGTCGTGCTGTAGGCGTACGAACATGTCGACGTCTTCGCAGACCCGGTATCGTGGATCGTACCGATACGACTTCAGTATCTCTGCGCGTCCCATGATGGAGGATTGCTGAAACGCCGACCGGAACAACAGCCACGCGGCGATCATCGGCGGGCTGAGCGGCGGCATGCGGGTCCCTTTCTTCGGGGTGCCGTCCGCGTTCATCTTGCCGGCAGCCGAACCGACCATCGCGATAGTCGGGTTGTCGCGCAGGAAATCGACCTGTTTGCGTATCCGCGTCGGGCGAGCGACGTCGTCGCTGTCCAGCCAGGCGATATACTGGCCGCGCGCGGCCGCAAGGGCGGTGTTGCGTGTCTCCGGAATGCCGCGGTTGATCTCATGGCGTACAAGTCGCAATCTCGGATCGTCGAATGCTGCGATGATCTCGAGCGTTCGATCGGAGGATCCGTCGTCGACGACGATCACTTCGGTATCGGTCAGCGTTTGCTTGAGCGCACTGGCGATCGCGTCGCCGACGTAATGCGCGCGATTGAACGTCGGGATTAGGATCGAGACCGTCGGAATGTGCATGCGAGCTGCTTAAGCGCGCCACGAGCGAACGCCAACATCATCGGCGAGGGTATGATGGGCCTCCGAGCGTGAGCTATTGCGGGAGCAGGCGCGGAAACTCGGCGGGAACCTCGCGGGCGAGAAAGCCGATCGGACCGCGCGTGGTTGCGACGCGTCGCCCGCTCTGTCCGTGCAACCAGACGCCCCAGCCGGCCGCGATGATCGGGGACGCGCCGCGGGACAGTAGGCCGCCGATCGCACCGGCCAGGACATCTCCCGATCCGCCGGTCGCGAGTCCGGTGCCGCCGCCGCCATAATGCAAGGTCGTTCCGTCGGGTGCGGCGATGATGGTATCGCTGCCCTTGAGGACGACGACGGCGCCGTATTGCGCGGCGACGTCCCGCGCGATCTTGTCCGGGGACTGCGCGATCGCGTCTTCCTCGATACCCGTCAGCATCGCCATTTCGCCGTGATGCGGCGTGAACACCATGCGACCGTCGAATGCCGCGAGCGCTTCGCGCTGACCTCGCGCGGATCCGATGGCCATGGCATCGACGACCAACGTGACCTCGTCGCAAGGCTGTGTCAGGATCAGACGGAGTAGCGCCTCGGCGGCATCGGCGGACCCCATGCCGGGCCCGACGACCAGCGTATCGCAGCCGTTCAGCGATTTTTCGAGTAGGGGGCCGGCTGCGCCGTCGATCTCTCCGTCGCCGTCTTGCGGCAGTGCGAGGACACCGGCCTCAGGGACGAGCAGGCCGAGGCCGATCGCCGCGGATGCGATCGTGGCCATCTGGAGCTTGCCCGCGCCGACCCGAAGCGCGGCCTCGCCCGTCAGGCGAAGCGCGCCCGGCACCATCGCCGAACCGCCGATCGCCAACACGCGGCCCCGGCTGTTTTTCGTGGTTCCGGGGCCATGAACTGGGGGCGGGTTGGCGGCGATCCAGCTGCTGTCGAGGGGAATGGTATCGGTCATCCTCGTACTCCGGTGGTACGGTCCGGCTCGGCGGTGACCGGGGCGGACCCTTTGTGGTCGACGACGTCGTTGTAGCGAACGAGCGTGAGCGCGCCGTCCTGCGGTCCGTCGGGATCGAAGCGATATTCGGTGACCGAGCAGTTCGCGACGTCACCTTGATGGTCGATCGCCAGGATCTCGTCCTCGGTCAGGTTCTCGATGACATAGCGCAGGCAGAGGACGACGACCTGATGCGCGACGATCATCACGCGGCGTCCGGCATAGTGCAGTGCGATCGTATCCATCAGCGATCGGAGGCGGAAGATGACGTCGCACCAGCTCTCCCCGCCGGGCGGCCGATGATAGAATTTGCCGAGGATGCGGCGGAACTCGGCCTGGTCCGGATATACCGACGCGACACCGCTGGTGGTCAGGCCGTCGAGAATGCCGAACTCCTTTTCGCGCAGGCGTTCGTCGATCCCGATCGGCTCGTCGCCGACCGAACCGCCCTGTTCACGGAACAGGTTTAGGGTCTGGCGCGCGCGGACATAGGGCGAGACCAGCAGGATGTCGGGGCGATCGTCGGGATCCGTGCGGGCGAACCATGCGCCGAGCGCGCGGGCCTGCTCCTCGCCCAGGGGGGACAGCGGAATATCGACGTCGCGGTGCGACAGGTCGATCCGTTCAGCGCCGGCGGCGTGTGCTGCATCGCGCGCCACGTTTCCCGCACTCTCGCCATGACGGACGATCCAGAGGCGAGACGGCCAACGTGCAGAGGTCATGGAATCCTGTCCAAAAGAGTTGCTACGGTTCGCTCAACGCGGTCGGCACGGGATGGCTGCATGACTCTTCGGCGAAGTCTGCGCGGTCGTGATCGCGAGGGGCGGGCTCCCGATCGGCATGGCATGAAAAAGGGCGCCGACATTGCTGTCGACGCCCTCTCTTCAGGTCCTGAACCGACAATCAGTCGAGCAGGTCGTAGCGGTCCGCGTTCATCACCTTGGTCCATGCCGTCACGAACTCCGCGACGAACATCTCCTCCGCATCGGCACAGGCATAGACCTCGGACAAAGCGCGCAATTGCGAGTTCGAGCCGAATACCAGGTCGGTACGCGATGCGGTCCACTTGTGATCGTGCGTGCCGCGGGTCGTGCCGACATATTCCTGGTCGCTTTCCTCGCTGACCTGCTTCCATGCGGTGCGCATGTCGAGCAGGTTGACGAAGAAGTCGTTCGTCAGCTGGCCCGGGCGATCGGTGAACACGCCGTGCGCCTTCGCGTTGGAATGGTTCGCACCCAGCACGCGCAGACCGCCGATCAGCACCGCCATCTCAGGGGCCGACAGGCCCAGGAGCTGCGCCTTGTCGACCATCAGCTCCTCCGTCGGCACGGTGAAGCGCGTCTGGAGATAGTTGCGGAACGCATCGGCCTTGGGCTCGAGCACCTTGAAGCTCTCGGCGTCGGTCTGCGCTTCGGTCGCGTCGGTGCGACCAATCGTGAACGGCACTTCGATGTCATGGCCAGCGGCCTTGGCGGCGGCTTCGATGCCGACCGATCCGCCGAGCACGATCAGGTCCGCGATCGAGACGCGCTTGGCACCCTCGCTCGGATCCTTCGCGTCGAACTCGGCCTTGATACCGTCATAAACCGCCAGAACGCGAGCAAGCTGCGCGGGTTCGTTGACGTCCCAGTCCTTCTGCGGCGCGAACCGGATGCGCGCACCATTCGCGCCGCCGCGGTGGTCCGACCGACGATAGGTCGAGGCCGACGCCCAGGCGGTGGTGACGAGTTCTGCGATCTCCAGACCCGAATTGGCGATCGCCTTCTTCAGGTCGGCAACGTCGAACGAGTCGATCGGCTTGTAGTCGGCCTTCGGGATCGGATCCTGCCAGATCAGTTCCTCGGTCGGCACTTCTGGGCCGAGGTAGCGCTGCTTGGGTCCCATGTCGCGGTGGGTCAGCTTGAACCACGCACGCGCCCAGGCGTCGGCGAAGTATTCCGGGTCCGCCCGGAACTTCTCCATTACCGCGCGGTAGCTCGGGTCCACCTTGAGCGCCATGTCGGCGGACGTCATCATCGTCGGCACGCGCTTGTCGGGCGAATGCGCGCCGGGCGCCAGCGTCTCTTCCGGGTTGCCGACCGGCTGATACTGATGCGCGCCCGCCGGGCTGCGGACCAGTTCGTATTCATGGTCGAGCAGCATGTCGAAATACGTCATGTCCCACGTGATCGGCGTCGGCGTCCAGGCGCCTTCGATCCCGCTGGTGATCGTGTCGTCGCCCATGCCGGTGCCATGCGTCGACGTCCAGCCGAGACCCTGCGACGCGATGTCCGAGCCTTCGGGTTCCTTACCGACCTTCGACGCGTCGCCGTTACCATGCGCCTTGCCGAAGGTGTGGCCACCCGCGGTCAGCGCCGCGGTCTCGACGTCGTCCATACCCATCCGGGCGAACGTCTCGCGCATGTCGCGTGCCGAGCCCATCGGGTTCGGGCAACCGCCGGGACCTTCGGGATTGACGTAGATGAGGCCGTGCTGGATCGCCGCGAGCGGCTCCTCCAGCGCCATGCCGGCTTCCTCGTCGATCCGGGTCTGGCCGAGCCACTCTTCCTCGGTGCCCCAGTAGATGTCCTTCAGCGGCTCGAACACGTCGGCGCGGCCACCGGAGAAGCCGAAGGTCGGTCCGCCCATCGACTCGATCGCGACGTTGCCGGTCAGAATGAACAGATCGGCCCAGCTCAGCGCGCGGCCGTATTTCTGCTTGATCGGCCACAGCAGGCGGCGTGCCTTGTCGAGGTTGCCGTTGTCCGGCCACGAGTTGAGCGGTGCGAACCGCTGTGCCCCCGACGACGACCCGCCGCGACCGTCACCGGTGCGATAGGTGCCGGCCGAATGCCATGCCATGCGGATGAAGAAGGGGCCGTAATGCCCGTAATCCGCAGGCCACCAGGGCTGGCTGTCGGTCATCAGCGCAACGAGGTCGGCCTTTACCGCGGCATAGTCGAGCGCCTTGAACGCCGCGCGGTAATCGAAGTCATCGCCCAGCGGGTTCACCGCGAGGCCGGGGCCCTGCAGGATTTCCAGCGGCAACGTATCAGGCCACCAGTCACGGGCGGTACGACCCAGCAGCGCGCGCTTGGCAGCCGGCTGCTTACCCGGATCGTTGATCGGGCTACCTTCGGTGATCGCGTCCATGTCTCTCTCCTAATGGCAACTTGTGTGCCTTCTTTAATACCCGTTTACCTCGGACTACGGCAACGATTTGCTGAGATAACTATGATCGAACAACTCGATCGTAGGCTCCCGGTACTTATGCTTCGATGCTGACTTTTGGCCAGTCCGGTAGAAAAGGCGAGTCCTACTTCTAGCCGTCAAGGCAAGCAGTATGCGCCGGATGGCCGCAGTCGGGCGACCGGAATCCCGGAACATCGAGTCCGGGTTCCGGTCGCTACGCGCACCGTAACTGTATCTAATCCACGTCACCGGGAAGCGGTGCTGCGGAGTCGACGAGCCCGGCGTGACGGAGGTCGTGCCAGAACTCGCCGGGTATGATCTCCGTCAGCGCGGCCCGATCCTCGGCTATCCGGCTTGGCCGGCTGGCGCCGGGAATGACGGCCGCGACCGCCGGGTTCGCCAAGGAGAATTGCAGACCGGCGGCCTTCATGCTGACACCGTGACGATCCGCGATCGCCTTGATCCGGGCGACCTTGTCGAGGATCGCGGGCGAGGCCGGGGCGTATTCGAAATTGGGTCCACCGACGAGTACGCCAGAACTATAAGGACCGCCGACGACCACGCCGAGACCGCGTTCGGCGACCAGCGGCATGACGCGTTGCAGCGCGCGGGAATGGTCGAGCAGGGTGTAGCGTCCCGCGAGCAGGAAGGCATCCGGTCGCGGCTCTTGAAGGTCGAGCAACGTCTCGATCGGCTCACACAGGTTTACGCCGAGACCCCAGGCCTTGATGACGCCTTCGTCGCGGAGGCGGTCGAGCGCGCGGAACGCGCCGGTACGCGCTTCCTCGAACCGGCCGATCCATTCGTCGCCCCAGAAATCGCGGGCAAGATCGTGGACGAAGGCGATTTCGATATGGTCGGTGCGCAGGCGTTCGAGACTGCCCTCGATCGAGCGCAACGTCGCATCGTAGGAATAGTCGTTGACCACGGTGTTGGCGCGACCGTGCGCGAAGACGCCGGCCTTCTCGCCCTGTTGACGGGCGCTGACGTCCTCGAGTTCATCCAAGATGACGCGGCCGACCTTGGTGCTAATGACATAGGCATCGCGCGGCTTGTCGGCGAGCGCCTCACCCATTCTCAGTTCGGCGAGCCCGGCGCCGTAGAACGGAGCGTTGTCGTAATAGCGGATGCCGTCGTCCCACGCCGCTTGAACCGTTGCGAGAGCCTCGTCCTGCGGAATGTCGCGGAACATGTTGCCGAGCGGGGCGGTACCGAAGCCGAGCTTGTCGGCAAGAACGTCCTTGAGAGCCATGATCGGTGTCCTTTGCGGGGGAAAGAAGGGGCGGGGGCTCGGCGCGTATCATGCGCGTCCAGGTCCGAGTCCGGTCGTGCCGATGTATGCGCGATGCGGGCATGCGCAACCACGGGATTTCGCCATCGGGGCGATCGTCTTCCTGGTATCGAGCGCCGCCTTGGCCGCGCGCGGGGTGGCGGGCAGGTCGTCGAACAACCCCGAGTGACCGTTAATCTTCGGGTTCGGAACGTTGCTGGCCAACCCCGTTGCAGGCGTGCCGCTCGGTGTCCCTGCGCGCACCGTCGCCCAGGGAAAGCGAGTTTCGGATATGGCCCGGTCCGGTAGGAACCGGCCCGTTGCTCAGGATGCTATGGCGTAGCTGACGAAGACCTGGGCCCTGGTCTCGATCGGTGTCGGTTTCAGGTCGATCGTGACTGGCGATACCCTTGGCGCCGGCGGCGCCGCGGGAGCATTCGCGCCACGCAACGCTCCCGTCACCGTTATGTCGTAGCTCGCCTGATCACGCACGGCGATGATCGGACCCAAGCGAAGACCTGCGCCGCTTGCCAACGCAGCGGCACGCTTTGCGGCATCGGCGATCGCTGCCATGTTCGCTCTGGCTCGCGCAGCTTCGGGATCGGACAACGCGAACCCCTGCACGCGGGCGTCACTGGCGCCTAGCCGCGAGGCCAATCCAGCGGCGGTCGCGGCCTTCTCGACCGCGCGCGTACGCACACTCGTCTGCATCGTCGCGATGAAGCCCGACACGGCACAATCGCCGGTGCTGAGGCGTGGTCGACTGCCATATCCCTGCCCGTCGGCGCACGCGCCGCTCCGCGCTTCGATGATCGTGACGTTGCTGGCGGTAAGCTCGCTGTTCGACCCCAACAGGCCGACCAGCGCCTCGTTGACCGCTTTCTGCTTCGCCGCGATCATCGTCGTGGCCGCGTCTGGAGTAGGTCCTTCGCCACGAATATATATGGTGAGCAACGCAATGTCCGGGGCCGTTTGAATGGTCCCGGTGCCCGTCACCTGGACGGTGCGCTCGGGCGGGACTTGGGCGAGGACAGCCTGGGGGATCAGTACGGCAACCGCTGTAACCAAATACCTCATGATTCTATCCTCCCATATTGTCCCGCTAGCATCCTCCGCGCGGCACGCGACGGCAAGGGGCTCGCCCACGTTCGTGCAAGGATAACCGAGTGGAGACGGGGCGGTCGTCTCGATCAGCGCTCCGTTAAGAGGGAGCGGCTATGCGGGTAGGGCGACCGTGATACGGGAAGATCTCAATCGATCCTTACCACCGCGATCGATTTCGCCGGCATGTCGAAAACGATGTGGTCCGCCTCTACGCGACCGGCGAATGGCACCGGCTTGACCGTGTCCGGCGCGTCGAAGCTGTTGTGGCTGTCGATCTGCGGGGCGGTCAGCAACCGGCCCCGAGCGGTCCCGGTCAGGTTCGTACGGACATGCGCCGCCTTGTTCGGGCTGACATTGACCAGCGAGAGATAGAGCTTCCCGTCCTTGCCCCGTGCCGCCGATGCGTCGATCGTCGCCATGCTGACCTTGCCCTTGGTGTAGGTCGGGCTCGCGACCAGCGCGGGGAACGGGGTCGCATCCATGAACGGCTGGTACATGTCGAACACGTGATAGGTCGGCGTCAGCAGCATCTTCTGCTTGTCGGTCAGGATCATCGCCTGCAGCACGTTCACCATCTGCGCGATGTTGGCCATCCGCACGCGGGCGGTGTGGCGGTGGAAGATGTCAAGCGTGAGCGCGGCCACCATCGCATCGCGCAAAGAGTTCTGCTGGTAATGCGCGCCCTCGGGAGCTTCGGGCGGCTGGGTGTACCAGCTTCCCCATTCGTCGACGAAGAGCGCGATCTTCCGCTCGGGATCGGTGCGGTCCATGATCGCCTCGGTCCGCGACACGAGCGGCTCCATCCGCAAGGCGAGCGCGATTTCGTTCGCCCAGCCGTCCTCGTCGAAGCCGACCGCGGGGCCCTTCGCGCCGTCGGGCATCGCGTAATAATGGAAGCTGAGCGCCTGCGTCGCGCCCATGTGCGCCATCATCGCGGTGGTGAACGCCTCGAAGTCGCCGCCGCCCTGGACGCTGGCGCCGCTCGCCACCTTGACCATCGGATAGCCGCTCGGCGCGCGCGCGAAAATCGCATAGCGCGCGTTGACGTCGGCCGCGTAATCGGGACGCATCTCGCCACCGCAGCCCCAGGTCTCGTTGCCGATGCCGAAGAACGGCACGCGCCACGCCTTGTCGCGGCCGTTGGACTTGCGCTGTTGCACCAGCGTCGATTCCGGCTGGTCGGAGGTCATGTATTCGATCCACTGCGCCATATCGCGCGGCGTCATCGATCCGACATTCCCCGAGACATAGGCGTCCGCGCCGATCAGTTCGGCGAAGTCGAGAAACTCGTGCGTGCCGAACTGGTTGGTGTCGATCGTGTTCGGCCAGTTCATCGTCACGCGGGTCGGCCGCTTCGCGCGCGGCCCGATCCCGTCGCGCCAGTCGTAGATTTCGCTGAAGCAGCCGCCCGGCCAGCGGATCACGGGGACGTGGATATGGCGCAATGCCTCGACCACGTCGCGACGATAGCCGCGGATGTTCGGGATATTGCTCTTCTCACCGACCCAGATGCCTTCGTAGATGCCGCGTCCGAGATGCTCGGCGAACTGGCCATAAATGTGCTTGGCGATGACCGGGCCGGGTGCGTCGAGGTTCACGACTACGTCCGCCGAGACGGCCGCAGCGTTATCCTGTGCTGCCGCGCGCCCGTTGGGTGCAGGCAGCGCGGCGGCGATCAGGATACCGATAAGAGCCAGGCATGTACGCATCGCGATCTCGTCAAATACAGGAGGACTGGGGCATCATGACCGAACGATCGCCCAGGGCGATACCAGTCGGCCGAGTTTCGCAGGGCGCGTGTCGAGTATCGGTGGTCCGAAATACGACGCCTTGGGATCGTCGTTCGCAATCGCGATGGCCTGCACCACCATCGTCGGATCGATCATCGCGACGGTCAGGACGTGGCGGCCAGGGCGATCCGCGTCGATCGTGAACCGCATCGTCCGCGCGTTGTCGGCGGTGTTGACCGCGTGCTTGGCGCCGAGAAAGTCCTGCGACGGACCGTCTTCGGGTGTGAAGACCGTACCGATCTCGGGCTGCTGGTCGTCGAGCCAGACCGCGACGCTCAGTTTCCGCCCGGGGATGACTTCGAGCGTCGGGCCGGTGACCAGATCGACGCGGTACTTGCCCGCTGCCGCCAGGAAGATCGGGTACTCCAGACGCGGTGCGCGCGTCGGGTCCGCGAAGGAGGGCGCATCGACCGGGAAGATCGACATCGCCGTCTCGACCCGACCGAAATCGGGGATCGTGTCCCAGCGCACGTTGCCGACGGGGACCGACCGCGTAAATTCGGCAACCGGCACCGCGAAGGCGCCGGCGAGCCCACCGAACGCACCGCGCGCGTCCTTCTCCTGCTGCGGCGTCGCGCGAACCGCATCCAGCCGGACGGTGATCGTCGTGTCGCCCTTGACCGCGATCGTCGCCTTTGCCTTGCCTACCGGTGCCTTTGCCCAGTCGACATCGATCCAGAACCGCTTGTCACGCGGCGATGCGCTGAACGCCTTGCCTTCGCGGATCGTCACCCAGGGCTGATCCGCGGTCACCGTCACCGGGGCTTCGGCCAGCCCGCGCGGGAACACGTCGAGATAGGTGGGCAGTCGGGTGATGCTGTCGAGCGTCGGCAACGTGGGGGGCAGGTAATAGCCCGGCCATCCGCGGCTGTCCCCGTCGACGCTGATGCCGAAGCTGGTCACGCCGTCGAGATCGAGGTCGGCGACCGCGGGCATGATGTCGGATTCTGGCGGATACCAATCGAAATAGCCGATGTGCGTCTGGTCCATCATGTGGTTCCATTTGCCGCCGGCCATGACGTGATTGTAGGTGTCGCGGAGTTCGTGGTCGTACTTGAAACGCCGCCGCACCTCGTCCGCCTCGGCCTTGGTGCTGGCGCGTGCCTGCTCGGCGAACCGCGCGTTGCGCGCGGCGGCGGCGTACATCAGCATCAGGTTGGCGCAGGCGCGGACCGGATATAGCACGAGCTGGTAGAACGCATCGCGCTGGTCGGGACGCAGCGCCGCGTTCACCGCATCGGCGCGGCGCACGAGATCGCTCCAGGCCTCGCACATGCGCTCCGCCTCGCGGTAATGTTCCAGGCTGAACGTTGTGGGCCTGAGCTGCTCGGGTTTGCGCATACCGTTGTATTTTGCGTAGCGCGCCGCGAGGAACGCGATCTCGGTCGCATGCTCGGGCCCGAACTGGCGTTCCGCCCAGGCGCGCGTCCAGTCGGCGATCTTGTCCTTGGCGACGTCGGCGGGGTTCCACGCCATCGCCAGGAAGAATTCGATCGGCAGTTCGAGCGGCTTCAGGTCGCCGACATTGGCGATCCACATCTCGTTCGCGCCGTACTGGTTGGCCAGGTTCATCTGCTCCCAGATTTTCGGCAGCGGGTTCGAATTAATCCACTGATACGCAAACGGCCCGCCGTGCATATCCATGTGGAAATACACGCCGAAGCCACCCTTGCGGCTGCGCTCGGTCGGGGTCGGCAGGCGGCGCAGATTGCCGACATTGTCGTCCGCGAGCATCAGCGTCACGTCGTCGGGGATCTTCAGCCCGGCATCGTAATATTTATAGACCTCGGTGAACAACACCCACACCTGCGGCACCTGTTCGGCGGGTTTGCCCATGCCGGACGCGATGATCGCGCGCTGGTCGGTGATAATGCCTTCGAGCAATTTGACGTCGGACTGGATACCGCCGGTGCTCTCCAGCGCGACATCGCCGTCGCCGCGCATCCCGATCGTGACGACGACTTCGTTGTCGCGATTGCGGACGATCCCCTCACGGAAGAATTTGGCGACCGCCGGCCCGTTGGTCGCGTAATTCCACGCGCCGTTGCCATAGTCCTTGCGGTTGTCGGTCCATTCCTTGTGCGCGCGCATCATCGGCTCGTGATGCGACGTGCCCATCACGATGCCATACTCTTCGGCGAGCGGCGCGTTGGCCGGGTCGTCGATCGCGAACGCGTTGTTCCACATCGCCGGCCACAGGTAATTGGCGCGCAGCCGCAGCAGCAGTTCGAATAGGTTGCCGTAGAATTTCGCGTTCATCCCGCCGAACTTCTCGGTGGTCCAGCCTGACAGGCACGGGGCTTCGTCGTTGAGGAAGATGCCGCGATACTTCACCGCGGGCGATCCCTGCACGTAACGGCCGTTCGCGACGCGAAGGTGTGCCTGGCGGACGACGGGCACGTCCGCCCACCAATACCAGGGCGACACGCCGATCATCCGCGACAGGTCGTACGCGCCATAGATCGCGCCGCGCTTGTCGCTGCCGACGATCACCAGCGCCTCGGTCACGCCCGGCAACGGGTTGGCGATCGTCTCGACGACGAACGACTCCCATTTGCCGCGAATGCCGGCGACGTCGAGTTTACCGCTGGCGATCATCCGGTCGATCAGCGGGCTATGGCCGATCGATCCGACCAGGATGATCCGCGCCGGCAGACGCGTGCGGTCGCCGACGACCTGCGCCGCGGTGCCAGTCACACGGCCGATATCAGCGGCCAGATCGCTCGCGGCCCGACGCACGCCGGGCAGGTCGTTTGCATCGACGAACACGGGCACCACGCCGCCGCCGGCTAGCGTGATGTCGAACCCGCGCTTGCACCGGTCGAACCGCACTGCGGCGGCCAACGGCGATGCCATGAGCCCTGCCGCCACCGCGCCGCCCATCATCTTACGGCGCGTGATCATCGTTCCGTCTCCGCATTCTTTGGGGGCCGCAGCATCGTGTCGGTGAAGTTCGCGATGTTAGCCGGTGACGGCGCCGCTAGCGGCCGCATCGATCGTGCCTGGGGTATGAGGCGCCAAAATCATCCAATTCCCGATCAAGCCTGTCTGACGCTGGCGTTTGATAGCGTTACCTTACGCTCGCTGATCCGGGTGTCAAGTTTTCGGTCTGGCCAATCGTAGGGATCGGTCGGCCAGTCCGTTCCAACTGGACGGACAGAAACGTTTCCTGACTTATCAGTTACTGATCTGCTGCCGGTTCCGAGCCGTCAAGGCTGGTCAGTGTACCCGGGCAACTTCGTGCAGCTATTTTCTCATGATGATGCCGGCAGCGGCCGGTCGATGGAGCTTATTTCACAGTCGATGGTAACCTGTGTAATATTGGTTAGAACAGATCTATTATAGGATTTAGCTTGGAATAAAATCAAAATGGATGTTTCCATAATTGAGCTTTGGATCAGGACTTTAAAGGAATTTAAACCAAGGATTCGATAATGTTCGGTCCCATGGCTCTTTCTGAAATTCACAGGGTTGAAAGCGGCAGCGATACTGTCAGTATTTTGCTGCATCTTCAGAACGTCATCTTGCGAATGATTGCCAGAGGTGCGGGGCTCGAGCCGACGTGCAGCAGGCTTTGTCGGGAAGTCGAGAAAATCCTTCCAGGGGTAACGTGTTCGGTTCTGACGGTCGATTTGGCAGGCCTGCTCCATCCGCTAGCCGGGCCTAGCCTCCCAGAAGCATATTCCCAGGCGCTGGACGGCGTTTCGGTCGGTCCCTTGGCAGGCTCGTGCGGGACTGCGGCCTATCTGAAAACGGATGTCGCCGTGACGGATATCGAAAGCGACGTCCGCTGGCAGGCTTTCAAGCATCTCGCACTTCCGCATGGGCTGCGTGCCTGCTGGTCCAGTCCGATATGCGATGCGGAGGGTCATGCGATCGCGACATTTGCGTTCTACTATCGCGAGGTCCGGGGGCCGACGGCCTTCGAATACGAAGTCGTGGCCAACTGCGTTCATCTTACGCAAATAGCGATAGACCGGCACGAGCGTGTTCTCGAACATCAGCGTCGAGCATTTACCGACTCGTTGACCGGGTGCCCCAATCGCGCCGCCTATCATGCGGCGCTTTCCAAGCTCGAAAATGCTCCGGTCGGCAGCTGGGCGCTGTTCGTCCTGGATCTGGATAACCTGAAAGTGGTCAACGATACGTTTGGCCATCACGCGGGCGACACGCTTCTTCAGGTGGCCGGCGAAAGGATTTCCAAAGCGGTAAGTCCAGGTCGGACGTTCCGTGTGGGGGGTGACGAGTTCGCGGTCATCCTGCAGGCGGCCGAGGACCTGCGGGATCTGGAGGCGACCGCGGAGAACATCCTGCGCGCACTTTCGCTGTCTACGGACTGCGGCGGGCACATCATAGTCCCGCGCGCTACTATCGGAGGCGCGCCTTTCTCGCAGGACGATGCCGGTGTGGAGAGCGTTCGCCAGAATGCCGACTTCGCGCTCTACCATGCCAAGGAAACGGGCCGGGGCGGGTTCGTGCGATACTGGGCAGGGCTCCGTTCGAGCATGACGCGCCGGATGGGTGCAATCAGGGAACTGAGCGCTGCCTTGCGGGAGGACCGGGTCGAGCCGTTCTATCAGCCGATCTTCCGACTGGACACGAGGGAGATCGTTGGGCTGGAAGCGCTTTGCCGCATGCGTATCGGCGACAAGATGGTTTCCGCCGCCGCCTTCCACGAAGCGACCGCCGACGCACAGGTCGCGACGTCGCTGACTGAGCGGATGATGACCCTTGTCGCCGCCGACCTGCGCCGGTGGCTGGATCTGGGCATTCCGTTCCAGCATGTCGGTATCAACGTCTCTTCTGCGGACCTGAGCGGCGGCGCCGTCGGACAGGTCCTGAACGCAGCGCTCGAACGCGAAGGGGTCCCTATCGATCATGTCATTCTCGAGGTGACCGAGACGGTGTACATGGGCCGTGGAGACCAGGCGATCCAGGAAGCGATCAAGGCGCTACGTGCCGACGGCATACGTATCGCGCTGGACGATTTCGGGACGGGTTTCGCATCGTTGACGCATCTGCTCACGGTTCCGGTCGACATCATCAAGATCGACAAATTGTTCGTCGACCATCTCGAACCCGATGGGGTGAGCGTGACGATCGTCGAGGGCCTTATCCGTACCGCGAAGAAGATGGGCATCCGGATCGTGGCCGAGGGGATCGAGACCGAAGAACAGGTCGACCAGCTTCGTGAGATCGGTTGCGAGCTGGGGCAGGGGTATATCTTTTCGCCGGCGGTCGATCGCGATGCCGCGACGGCCCTTCTGCTGGAACACGGCCAGGGTCTCTCGCAAGCCTCGGCCATGCCTGCGAAGAAGAGAATAGAGCGGATTGCGCAGCCGGGCGACTTCGCAGCTTAGTCGGACCGTCTTCGATCGGCGTTCGGGATGGGTTGGAAACTATGTTGCCGACCAATCTATGATGGGGCGGGCAGCAAGCGCATCGTACATAGCCGCCCGCGTAGGGCAGCTCGACCCTAGGCGAAAATGCTGGCCAGCATTTCAAGATGGGGAACGAGAGTGGAGCCGGCGTTAGGAGAGCCCGAACCCGCAACGCGGCAGGTTCACATTCTGGTCGTCGAGGACGAGCTGTTCATTCGGATGTTCGTCTCCGATGCCCTCAGGGATCAGGGCTATACCGTCATCGAAGCGATCAACGCCGATGAAGCGGTCGATATCCTGATGGCCGGCAAGTCGATCGACGTCGTCTTCAGCGACGTGCGGATGCCTGGCTCGATCGATGGGTTGGGTTTGCTCGGGGTTATGAAAAGCCTGTTTCCGCACGTTCCGGTCATATTGGCCTCGGGTCACTTGGGTTCCCAAGAGGCGCTGGCCAAAGGAGCGAGCCACATCTTGTCGAAGCCCTATCAGATCGACGCAGTTCTCGAGTGTATCGCGAAAGAACTGGCCAGCACGGTATGACGGAGTCGATCAGTCCGACGACCGCTACCGGCGCCGTCGTTATCGTCGACGGCGATATCCTGTCGCGTCACGCGATCGCCGACTACCTCCGGCACTGCGGTTACGATGTCGTGGAGGCGGCCAGCACGGATGAAGCCGTGATTGCCGTCAAAGATCCGTCGTTTGCCGTCGATATCGTGCTCTGCGACATTCAAGCCGTCGGTACCAAGTCAGGGTTCGAGCTATCCACCTGGATACGCGGGAATCACTCTGAAGTTGACGTCAAATTGGCGGGCAATCTCACTGGTATCGTCGATACGGCGACGGATCTTTGTGAAGAAAGCCCGCATTTCGCCAGACCCTATGAGCCACAGGCCGTAGTCGATTATATCAAGCAGCTTCGCGCTACCCGTGACCGAACCGCGCGTTCGTTTTCTCGACCATGATACGCGTTCGTGACGTGCCTATCCGACGACGTTTGTTTCTCGATCGGCCATATCTTAACGATGATATGCTGAAACATGGTATCGACCGGTAGAGGGCGCATGCGACTGATCGAGCGTCGGGGGGGCGACGTGGGATGACTATAGGCACCATTTCGATCGACAGCATCGACGCAAGCTCGAACGAACGCTTTGTCAGGCTCGTCACCGACAGCCCGATACCCTCGGTGATCAGCGACCCACGCCTGCCCGACAATCCGATTATCGCCTGCAACCAGCCGTTCTGCGATCTGACGGGCTATTCGACGGACGAGGTCGTGGGGCGCAATTGCCGATTCCTTTCTGGACCGGCGACCGAACCCTGGTTGTCGGAAGAGATCCGACGCGGCGTGCGGGAGCACAAGCCGGTGCTGGTCGAGATCCTGAACTACAAGCGCAACGGCCTGCCGTTCCGAAACGCCGTATTGGTTGCGCCGCTGTATGACGAGGAGGACCGTCTCCTGTATTTCCTCGGCTCGCAGGTCGAGATCGACACCAATGCGGCGACACCGACCAGCATGCGCCGGATCAGGGCCGCGGAGATGGTCAAGGCGCTGTCACCACGGCAGGGTCAGGTGCTCAAATTCGTTGCACAGGGCCTGCTCAACAAACAGATCGCCGCCGAACTCGGCCTCGCCGAGAAGACGGTCAAGATGCACCGGGCCATCCTGATGGACCGACTGGGCCTGAACACTACCGCCGATCTGATCCGGCTCGCGGTCGAGGCGGGCCTCTGAATCGCTAGCCGGTCGTCGCGGTAATTCCGCGGCGGATATGGCCCAAGGTCCGTATCGCCCGCTGCCCGGCCCCGGCGTATCCGGTGCTTGGTCGTCACAGCGGCTGGGTCGCGGGCCGTATTAGCCATCGGTTCCGCGACTTGGGTGGGACTCCCTCCGTTGCCCTTCAAGTCGCTGTGGCGCCATCTCCGGGTGGACGACAACCGATCTCTCCATCGGCCTTCGCTCTCCCGCAACAAGGCCCGTTCGCCACCGTAGCGGGCGCGGCACAGCAAGGTGATGGAGACCTTCATGGACAGCATAACCCCGTTCCAGTTCTCGCTGGTATATAACGCGTTTTCATTCACGTTCGCGACGATGGCCGCGACCACCGCCTTCCTGTGGCTGTGCCGATCGCAGGTCGCGCCGGCATACCGTACCGCCGTCACCATCTCGGGGCTGGTTACCGCGATCGCGGCGTATCACTATCTGCGGATCTTCGAGAGCTGGAACGAGTCCTATTCGCTCAAGGACGGGATCATCGCGGGCACCGGCTTCGCGTTCAACGACGCCTATCGCTATGTCGACTGGCTGCTGACCGTGCCGCTGCTGCTGATCGAGCTGGTGCTGGTGATGCGGTTGTCGCCCGAGGAGACGTCGTCCAAGACCGTCCGTCTCGGCTCCGCCGCGGCGCTGATGATCGTCCTGGGGTATCCCGGCGAAATCGCGACCGACATCCCGACCCGCGTCCTGTGGGGCACGCTGTCGTCGATCCCGTTCGTCTATATCGTCTGGGAGCTGTTCCGCGGTCTCGGCGAGTCGATCGAGCAACAGCCTGCCGTCGCGCGCGCCCTGGTGCGAAAGGCACGCCTGCTGACCTTCGCGTCATGGGGTTTCTACCCGATCGTCTACATGGCGCCCTATGCCGGGATCAGCGGCGCGACCGCCACGACCGTCATCCAACTCGGCTACACGATCGCGGATATCGTCGCAAAGGCCGGGCTCGGCGTGCTGATCTACATGATCTCCGTTCGCAAGTCGCAGGTCGAGGCGGGTGGTGTCGCTCTTCACACCCATTGACCCGAATGCGTCCGTCCGTGTCGCGGCACAGATTGCCGTGACCAGCCTCGACCGCCGCGCCTCATCGGGGCGCGGCGGCGTCGTGTTTCCCGGCTTCTGGCTCGCCGCCGTCTATCTGACCGCCGCGCTGGTTGCAGGCGTGCCGCTCGGAGGACCCGTAGCGACGCTGATCGCGACGGTGGTTTTCATCGGCGGTGGGATGCCACACGGCGCCTACGACATATCGTTGCTGGCGCGCGCAACGCGTCTCGGCCGTCGTGGCCTGGCTTTGGCAGTGGGCGGCTATGTCGGTATCGCGGTCGCGATGGCCGTGATGTGGATCATCAGTCCGCTGGTCGCACTGGTCCTCTTCATCACGGCCGCCTCGGTGCATTTCGGCGAGGACTGGGCGATGCTCGACGAGCCGTTGCTCAAGGTCGCGGCCGGAACAGCGATCATCGCCGCACCCGCGATCGGCCACCCCGCCGACGTCGCACGACTGTTCGTCGCGATGGTCGGCAACGCCAGCGGCGAGATCGTGGCAAAGGTTCTGATCGCAGTCGCACCGGTTGCGCTGCTGGTGACGATCGTCGGCATCGTCGATGCGTGGCGCGGCGGCGCGCGGGAGTGGGCCGCGGCGACCGGGGCCGCCATTCTCGGCCTGATGATCGCGCCGCCGGTGGTCGGGTTCGCCCTGTTTTTCGTGTTCCTCCATTCGCCGCGCCATCTGGTGGATGCACGGATCACGCTGGGCAAGGTTTCGCATCGTTGGTGGCTTGCGACCGGCGCGATCTTGTCGCTGACGGCGATCGGGGGGTGGGCGATCTTCGCCACGAGCCTGGCGCAGCGACTTCCCGCCGACCTTACCGCGCAGGCGTTCCAGCTGCTCGCAACCGTCGCGGTGCCGCATCTGGTGTTTTCGAAGTGGATCGAGCGGCGACTGATGCTTGGCGCTGGTCAATTCGACATGGCCTGATGCACAGGCGGTCGCGCGGCCTCAGGTGCGTTCGAGCATTTGCTCGGCGAGATGGCGGCCGGACACCCAAGCGCTCTCGATCCGCGGTGCCAGCAGCCAGTCTCCCGTCGCGCCGATCCGCTCACCGGCATTCCACAGCGACCCGAGATCGGCGCCCGACGCTCGCGCGTAGCGCCAACGATGCCCGGTACGGATGATCAGCTTTGGGAATTCGGTCGGGCTGTGGGTCGCCAAGGCCGCCAGCAACCGATCGACGACGGTCTCGATGGAGTCCTCCAGATGGTCGCGCGACCAGTCCGGCGTGGCCTGGACGACCCAGCTTTCCGGATCACGGCGTCCGGGCTTCGCGCTGTTCCGCGCGGCCCAGCCGATAATGCCGGCATCTTTCAGGACATCGGACTGGATTGCCAGCCGCGTGTCGAACGCGAACATCGCCGTCCAGCATGGCGCCGATCGACAGGCGAGAGCCTCGCTCGCCATGGCCGGTTCATGCGGAGCGAGCAACGGCGCGGCCTGTTCCGCCGGGGTCGCGATGACGACTGCGTCGAAGAGGGTGCCGGTCGCATCCGGCTCAATCGTCCAACCTGCTGCCGTCCTGCGGATTCCATCGACACGGCAGTTCCAACGGACCTCCGCCTGGGCGGCCAGATGCTTGACTATGGCATTCATTCCAGGCGTGCCAACCCATGCATCGGGGCCGGCGGCGGGCCAGCGCGCAACGACACCGGCAGCCTCCCAAGCGTGCATAGCGGCGACGAAGTCGGGATCGCGCATCGTCAGATATTGCGCGCCGTGATCGAAGAACACTTCGTCCCCGGCCATGTCGATGCGTCGCGTCGCCATGCGACCGCCTGCGCCCCGTCCCTTGTCGAACAGCGTCACCGCAAAGCCGCCATGCTGGAGATGCACGGCGCACGACAGCCCGGCGATACCCGCACCCACGATCGCAACCTTCACGCGCGCCTCCGTTTCAGTGATACCGGGGCGGGAAGCCCCGGTACCGGTTATACGAACGGATCAATCGGTTGGCAGCAATACCGTGTCGATCGCGTGAATCACGCCATTGGTGCATGTGATGTCGGCGGTCACGACGCGGGCGCCGTTGACCGTGACGCCGTCCGTGCCGTCGACATGCACCGTCGCGCCGCCCACGGTGGCGGGATCGAGCACCTTGCCCGCTACATCGTCCGCACGGACTGCGCCGGGCAGGACGTGCAGGAGCAGGATCGCGGTGAGCTTATCCTTATTCTCCGGCTTGACGAGGTCGTCGACGGTCCCCGCCGGCAGCGCCGCAAACGCCGTGTCGGTGGGGGCGAATACGGTAAACGGACCCTCGCCCTTCAGCGTATCGGCGAGACCTGCCGCGCCAACGGCTGCTACCAGTGTTATGAACGACCCTGCGGCAATCGCGGTGTCGACGATGTCGTGCTTCGTATCGGTCATTGTTTGTCCTGGAATAGGAGGGCGATGCCGGTGTCCGGCCCGCGTCCTTCCCACCAAGCCAATCCAGGTGCGATATGACCTTTCGGTCGTATGGAAGTCGTTGGAATGCGCTGTCGGGATTTCGAGGACGCTGTTCGAGGCGGACAGAACGCTCGGTGAGTCGGGGTGTTCTAGGATCGACGTCGTTCGGATCGAGTCTCGGTTGGACACAGTGAGGAGCGTGATCAATAACCGACTTGTCATCGATCACGTGTGCACGGACACGCCACGAGTGCCCTCTTTATCGGTTTGTTCGAAAAAGGCCTAACGCTATACGCTGTGCGGCATTGACGAGATATTGACCGTAGTTGCCAATAAGCGGTCAAGCCTCCGGATCCGGTCATATTTTATACGCATTGGCCACGTACGGGCGATCGATCGCAATTGCCGGTGTGTTTCATCGGCATCACGCTTGAGAGGCGCTTCATATGGCAATCGGTCGCCGGACCTTCCTACTCGGCGCGTCTGGTGCCGCAGCCGCACGGGGAAGCGCCGCGGCAGTCCTGCGCCGTCCGGGCGCGCAGGGGTCTATCGCGGACGTCGAGCATGTCGTGATCCTGATGCAGGAGAACCGCTCGTTCGATCATTATTTCGGGACGCTGCGCGGCGTGCGCGGGTTCGCGGATCCTCGCCCGGTCATGCTGCCCGGCGGCCGGACGGTATGGGCGCAGCGCGGCGCCGATCGCGACGGCGGACGTACGATCTGGCCGTTCCGACTGGATTACAACAGCAGCAACGCGCGTTGCTTCACGGGCCTCGATCACAGCTGGAAGGACAGCCAAGCCCGCTGGCGCAACTGGGACGTCTGGGCGGACCAGAAGGGCCCGCTGACCATGGCGCACCTGACCCGCGCCGACCTTCCTTATTATCACGCACTCGCCGACCAGTTCACCATCTGCGATGGCTATCATTGCTCACTGCAGGGTCCGACCGGGCCCAACCGGCTCTATCATTTCTCCGGCACCAACGGGCTCAGCGTGGGGCAGGAGGGGACCTATTGCGTCACCAACGGTGGTACCGATCCAAACCCCGGTGCCGACATGGCCAAGGACGACGCCACCGAAGGATTGCCGTGGCGCACCTATGCCGGACGGCTCGAAGACGCGGGAATATCCTGGCGCGTGTATCAGGAGGCGGCCAATTATTCGGACAACCCACTCGGGTATTTCAGCGAGTTCCGGAAATTGGACCGCTCATCGTCACGCTACCGACGCGGGCGCGCGAGTGTCGATTGGATCGACGGCGTCGCGCCGACGGATCCGGAGAAGACGCAGGCGAAGCACCTGATCGCCGCGTTCGCCGCCGATGCCGCCGCGGATCGGCTGCCCGCGGTGTCTTGGATCGTGCCGATGATGCAGATGAGCGAGCATCCCGATGCGCCGGTGCCGTTCGGCGAAGTGCTTATCAGCAGCGTGGTCGCAGCACTCGCGGCCAATCCGGAGGTCTGGGCGAAGACCGTGCTGATCGTCAATTACGACGAGAATGACGGCTTCTTCGATCACGTCCCCGCGCCGGTCCCGGCGATCGCGCCGCGCTACGGTGCGAGCAATGTCGATGTTCGCAGCGAAACCTATCAAGGCGAACCGGTTGGGCTCGGCCCGCGCGTCCCGATGACGGTCATCTCGCCCTGGACGCGCGGCGGCTGGGTAAACTCGCAGATGTTCGATCACACCTCGGTCCTTCGCTTCCTCGAGAAGCGCTTCGGCGTCATGGAGCCCAACATCTCACCGTGGCGGCGCACGGTTTGCGGCGATCTCACCTCGATCTTCGATTTCGACGTACCGCTGAGCGTGCGGCGGGATGTGCGTTGGGCCGCCGCCCTGCCGTCGGTCGCCGACTATGTCGTGGAGACGGAGCGGCTGTGCGCCACGGCACCGCCGCCGTTAATTGCCAACGGGCAGGGCGTGCCGGTTCAGGAGGCAGGGACGCGGCCGGCGCGCGCGCTGCCGTACCGATTTGCCGTCGAGCCCTCATGGTCGGCGTCGGGCCTGACCTTGCGGTTCGTGAACGAGGGCCCGGTGGGCATGGTGTTCGGCGTGCAGGACGAGGTGGCGTTTCCCGGCTGGCGCTATTTCACGGTGGCCGCCAACTCGCGCCTGGAGGAAAGCTGGGTCGTCCCATCGGACCAGCCGCACGCCCTGGTCGTCCGCGGCCCCAACGGCTTCCAGCGCGACTATCGCGGCTCGGGCGGCAGCGCGCGGGTCGAAGCCGCCTGGCGCGACGACGGCACGAGCGGGGTGATCCAGCTGCGCAATCGCAGCGTCGCGCCCTTGGCGATCGCAATGCACTGCGCGCATTCGGGTTCGCACCGCGAGATAGTCATCGCGGCCGACAGCGCTGCGGAGATCGCTATCCCGTCCGTCGACCATCGCTGGTACGACCTGCTGCTGACTGGCCCGGGCGGCGTGCGCCTTCGCCTCGCCGGTCATGTCGAGACCGGGCGGCCAAGCATCAGCGAACCGGCGGCACGCTTTCCGCATCCCGTCTGATCGCGACTGTCACGGTCGTGTCGCCAAGCCGGCCTAGCTGCGCGATGTGGCCAGGGTGGACGAGATGCAGGGCGGCGCGACCGTCGAAGGCCGGATCTTCACGCGGCGCTTCCTCTCGCTCGCGGCGATGGAGTTTCTCGAACGCTTTGCGGTCTCGGGGATCAAGTCGCTCCTCGTCCTGATGCTGGCCGATCGGTTGCTGGTCGGCGACCTGTCGCGCATCGTCGGCGCCACAGTGTTGCGCCAGGCGAGCTCGGCGATGTTCGGTCCCGTCTCCACGACAGGACTCGCGTCGCAGCTCTACGGGTATGCGAACGCGCTGATCTACCTTGCGGTCCCGATCGGCGGACTGATTGGCGACATGATAGCCAGCCGGCGCGCGATGGTGGCGATCGGCGGGCTAGGTATGCTGGGCGGCCTGACGATGATGCTCAGCGAGCCGACGTTCCTCATCGGCCTCATTCCCTTCGCGGTCGGAGCCGGGCTGTTGAAGGGCAATCTTTCGGCGCAGGTCGGACTGCTGTTCCACGACGAGGCGCAGCGGCGACGCGGCTACACCGCCTATCTCGGCTTCCTCAACGCCGGCGCCATTTGCGGCCCGCTGACCTGCGGCGCACTAGCCGCATTCGCAGGCCCAGACTACGCGATCGGTGCAGCCGCAGCGGCGATCGCGCTGGGACTGGTGCTGTACGCGGTGACCGGTCGCGATACGGTCGAGGCCGATGCGCCGACCATGCCCGCCGGGACGCCACTGGGCGGCGCACAGGCAACCGCGCTGCTGGTGGTCGCGCTGGCCGCGGTCTATCTGGTTTATTCCGCCTATGATCAGCTCGGCAACATCTTCCTGATTTGGGCGCGCGAACGGACCGACCGGCAGATCCTCGGCTGGACCATGCCGGTCGCCTGGTTCATCGCGCTCGATGGCGTCTTCACGCTGGCGTTGATCGGAGGGTCGGGGCTGATCTCCCGCCTATCCGCGCGGCGCGGCATCCGGATCGGGTCGCTGATGCAGATTTTTCTTGGCGGGTTGCTGTGCGCAGCCGGGTACCTCGTTCTGGCGCTTGGCGACGCGGTCAGCGACGGCGCACCGCTCGGGTTGCCCTGGGCGCTGGTCTATCTCTTATTCGTCGACGGCGCGATCGTGCTGATATGGCCTTCCGCGCTCAGCCTCATCGTCGGCGCCGCACCCCGCCGGTTGGTCGGCTTATGGATGGGACTGTTCTACCTCCACGGCTTCGTCTCCAGCTTGTGGGCGGGATTCAGCGGCGTCTATTACGATCGCCTCGCCAGCCCGCATTTCTGGCTGCTGCATGCCGCGGTCGCGGGCTCCGGCGCGCTGCTGATCTTCGTCGCCGGGCCGCCGCTTACCCGGCGGATGCGTCAAGCTAACAGCACCTGCGCATGGGCGAACGCGTCGGCATAGTCGTCGGCGAGCGGCTGGTCGGTCACCAATATGTCGACATCGGACAATGCCGCGGTCTGGATCAGCGCGTACCGCCCGAACTTCGATGCATCCGCCGCAAGCAACACCCGCTCCGACGTGGCATAGGCGATCCGGCTCATTGCCGCCTCGCCCGGATGGAAGTCCATCAGCCCGCGTTCCAGGCTGATGCCCCCGACCGACAGGATCGCCAGATGCGGCGTGAATCCCCGGACATAATCTTGCGCGACGTGATCGGAGAAGGCGCGGTAGTCATAGTCCATCTGCCCGCCCGCCAGGAAGAGCCGGTTGTTGTTGATCGCGCCCAGATCGGCCGCCACGCGTAGCGAGTTGGTGATCACTGTCAGCGACCGCCGTGACGCCAGATGCCGCGCGATGAAGCAGCTCGTCGTCCCCGAGTCGATGAACAGGATCGCGCCGTCTTCCACCAGTTCGGCAGCGGCGCGGGCGATCCGCAGTTTTGCATCGGCATTCTCCTCCATGCGCTGGTGGAGCGGTCCTTCGTGCACGGGCGTCGTCATCCGCGCGCCGCCATGTTCGCGGATGATGACGCCGTGATCCTCGAGCGCGCGCAGCTCTCGCCGGATCGTCTCGTCCGAAACCGCGAGCTCGGCGGCCAGCGCCGTTACCGACAGCGTCCGGCCACCGCGCAACCGCGCCATGATCTCGTGCTGGCGTCGTGATCGTTTCTCTATGATGCCCTCCATCGTCCGGATCAGACATGCTCCATGCCCCGGTCGACACGCAAGCGCATGCCGACCGAGATGGCATCAGAAGCCGACGACCGCCGTCAGCCGGACCGAGCGCGGAGTCTGATACGCGACCGGCGAGCGATAGTCCGAGTTGGCCGAGCCGTCGCTCAACTCGCCGAAGTTGTTGTACGAGGTCGTCGCCGAACTATCGAACACGTTGAACACGTCCAGCCGTAACGAGGCCTGGAGGTGGGGGATCGGCAGGTGGACGACCGCACTGACGTCGAACTGCGCCAGCCAGTCGCCGTTGAACGCCGTCCCGCGCGGGACCAGATTGCCCTGACAATAATAGCCATAGCCATGATAGGTGTTGGCATAGGCATCGACCGCCAGCGGTACCGCGCCGATGCAGCTATATTTAGGCGCGGACTGTACCAGCATGTTGGCGCCCAGATCCAACGCTTCGAACACGCGGTAGCTGCCATAGGCCTTGAAGCTGTGGCGGCGGTCGTTGGGCAGATAGCCATAGGCGCCGTTGACGAAGCCGGGCGAGTCGAAGTCTGCGGTGCGGTTGATAGCGAGCTGGCCGTTCTCGGAACGAACGCCGCCCTCGTAATTGCCCTTGTCGAACGCCAACGTGTACGACGCCGACAGGCTCCACTTCTCATCGAAGCTCCGATCGAAGGTCAGCGTCAGGGCGTTGTAGTTGCGGCTAGGCTTGGGATAGCCGAGGTCGGATGCCTTCAGCGTCACGGTCGGCGTCGTTCCGTCGGGCAACTTGTTGATCTGGGTCGTCACGTCGCGCCCCGGATTGGCAATGACGAACTGGCTGCCGCCGGGATACGCCGTCTGGCACGCGGCGGCAGTGAACCCGGCACCCACGCAATAGGCGCGGGCGCCGCCGTCGATCGAGATGTCCTCGATCACGTCGGTCAGCGCGCGGTGGGTGAAATACGCGCCGATCCGGATGCGGTCGCTGAACTGATGTTCGGCGCCGATAATGAACTCGTTGTCCGACTGCGGCTTGATGTTGGCGGCGATCGCGCCGGCGGGGTTGAACGCCGAACCGTCGGCCGAGACCTCGCAGTTGCGGATGCCGGTGTCGGGGCAGGCGGTGGTGTTCACGACCGACAGGATCGGCGCGCCGGCGTTCGGCACGCTGCCCGCGCCGCTGACGCCGGTGAACAGGTTGTAGCGCGTGTACGTCACCAGGCTGCCCGCGACGTTCAGGTTGATGTCGCCCGCCATCGGCAGATAATACTTCGAATAGGATCCGAAGATCTTGGTGCGGCCGTCACCGACCGGATCGAACGCGGCACCCAGCCGCGGCGCCCATTGACTGCCCGATTTGAAGAACGACTTGCCGTTGACGCCCTGGTTGCTGAAGCGATCGTTGCGCACGCCAAGGTCGAGCCGCAGGCGGTTGTCGAACAGCGACCACTGGTCCTGAAGATAGAAGGCCTCGTTGCGGACGTGCGCCACCCCGCTCTGCGCATAGACGCGGGTCGTGTAATATTGCGTGCCTACCGGTGCGCCGATCCGCGCCGCCGAGTCTGCCGTCACGTTGAAAATCTTGTACGCGCCGCCGCCGATCGTCTCGAAGGTCTGCGACTGGGTGTTCTTCTCATGATCATAGCCACCGCGGACGTGGTGCGCGCCGAACAGCTGGAACTGCAGGTCGGCGTCGATGCGGTAGAATTCACGCTCGTTGTCGGTGCTGCTGAACGCGTCGGTCACCTTGTTGGCGCCGATCTGGATACCGGCGGGGTCAGTGCGATAATCGATGACCTGCGGATTGGTCACGTCGAGCGGTACGTTGCCCGAGCGAAGCTTGTTGACGCCATACGCGCCCGACAGCGTCAGCCACGGCGTGAAGGTGCCCGTGTAACGGCCGACATAGTTGATCCCGCCCGCACGCGCGTTGGTTCCGCCGGTCTGGTCGCCGCGCTCATGCGTGGTGCGATCCCAGTCATAGCTGCGGTTGCGCGTCTCGTTGGTGGTGTCGAAATAGGTGAAATCGAAATGATGGTCGCCGGTGATGTAGCCGTCGATCTTGCCGCCCCAGAACGGGCTGGTGTTGGCTACCCCGGTGGCGTTGTCCTGGTTGGCCTGCGGCGTCAGCGATTTGATCTCACGCAGATTGTAGAGGCCGTAGATGAACAAGTGATCCTTGATGATCGGCCCACTCGCCTGGAACACCGCCTCCTGGCGGCTCGCGGTGGCATGCCTGTAATCGACGGTGCGGGTCGACGGCGCGTTGCCGCGCAGGTCGTCCGGCTCCCAGATCCCGGTCATGCTGGCATGGTATTCGTTGGTGCCCGACTTGGTCGTCGCGACGACATAGCCGCCGGTCGCACGGCCGAACTCGGCGGGCGCGCCACCGGTCTTGACTTCCACCGTCTGGTAGAAGTCGAACGGCACTTCGGCGGGTTGTCCGCCCGATACGAAGTCGGTGACGTTCAGCCCGTTGATGTAGAACGCGTTCTCGGTGAACGCTGCGCCGCCGATCGAAACCTGGTTGGAAAAGCCGCCATTCGAAGGCGACGATCCCTGTACTGCGCCCGGTGTCAGCAGCATCACGTCGCGCAAGGTGCGTCCAATTGGTACCCGCGTCGTCAGCGAGCCGAGGTTGATCGTGCTGCCGACGGTCGTGTCTTGGAAATCGGCGACGCGCTGGCGCGTGCCGACGACGACGATGTCGCCGCTCTGGTCCACGGGCACGAGCTTGAAGCTGTTCGCGCCGCCGGTTTCGCGGGTCAGTGCGATACCGCGCTCGTCGTACGTGGTGAAGCCTGCGGCGGTGATCGCGATGTCGTAATTGCCGGGCGGTAGCTGGGGAATGGTGTAGTTGCCGGTGGCGTCCGTCGCGGTGGTACGGCTGACGCCGCGGTCCGACGAGGTAATCTTCACTTCCGCCCCGACAATAGCCGCGCCGTCCTGCCCGGTTACCCGACCCGACGCCGCGATGTTGGTATAGTCCTGCGCATGGACGGATGCCGTTCCCAAGACCACAACGCCCGCCGTGGAACCTAGCATCAGCAACGCGCGCAGAGCTGCGCGCGACGAAAGTCGCGTGGACCGAAACATCAGAACCCCTTTTGTATCTCGCAGTACGGGTCACCCGCTCTGCTAAAAGCGGCCTAGCCGGGAGTTGTGGACGTTCTGTGACAATCTCACATAAAACGGACAATTCTGGCCGCCCGCGAACTTAAGGGGCTGCTGGAAAGACTGCGCACTTTCCCGGTTGGCAACCTGCCCGCTGCGGTCGGTCGGCTGATTTTCAACCGTGAGCAAGCGTCCGGTTGTGGGGAGCTGCAACCTGACGGGGAATATCTGGAACTGGGTCGAGCCGGACTGCCCTAGCTTTGTCCGGCGGCATCATCGCAATTCGGGGCAGGCCGCATTCGACTCGCGGATGAATGGAGCATCGATTGCGATCATGCGGCAGGCAAATTTTCGGCATGGTCGTGAGCCTACTAGTCGTGCCGTGTGCGCTGGGGCAGCCCGGTGGATCGGACCGGCTAGCACGCGGCAATTCGCTCGACGATGACCTTGATCGCATCGCGGTCGAGGGGTGCGCGATCGATCGAATTGTGGATGCCGATACCCTCGATCAACGCGTCGAGCGCTCGCGCCGTCAGTGGGTCGAAGAAGCGGGCCAGGGCACCTCGGCTGCTGTCCATCCAATTTTGCATGACCGCGCCCACCGGTGGGTGTCGGGCCGCAAAGGCGTATAATTCGTAGCTCAACAATAGCGTGCGCGGTTCCGCCCAGACCTGGTTGGCGATGATGTCGATCACTGCCGCACACGCCGTCGCGCGGTCCGTCGCGAGCTCCAGACGCGCGCGAAAGGCAGCGGAGGATTCCGCGGCCAATTGGAGGAAGGCCGCCGTGAGCAGGTCCTCCAGCGTCGCGAAATAATAGGTGACCGAACCGAGCGGAACCTCAGCCGCCTCGGCGATGCGGCGATGGGTCGTTGCCGCGGTTCCATGATCCGCAATGACCGCGAGCGTCGCATCGATAATGCGCTGCCGCCGTGCCGGATCGTTGCGCCGGGACTGTTGGGTCATCGCCTCTTTACCTCGATCTCGGGATGTGTACATATGTACATAACATTGATGGTGATTGGAAGGCAGCGGATATGGCGGAGGATCGGGTGAGCCGGCGGACGTTGATCAGTGGTGCTGCAGCGCTTGCGATCGCGGGCAATGCCGGGGTCGCGGGCGCGCAGGGCTCGGGAACCGCGGCACTTGGACGCCGTGACGGTCGCTGGCTGAATGCGCCTAAGTCCTGGAAAGTCGCACCCGGCGGAGACCTGACGCTTGTTACCGAAAAGGGCAGCGATTTCTGGCGCGAGACGCATTACGGCTTCACCCGCGACAGCGGCCATTTCCTCGGCTTCACCGCGCCTGCTGCGTTTACCGCCCAACTGCGCATCCGCGGCCAGTATCAGAAACTCTACGATCAGGCCGGCATCATGGTGCGGGTCGACGAACGGCGCTGGGTCAAGGCGGGGATCGAATTGTCCGACGGGCGCGCCATGCTGAGCAGCGTGCTGACCGACGGCAAGTCCGATTGGGCGACCGGCCCCTACGAGCATGACGCGCAGGATTTCTGGATGCGCGCGACCGTCGCCAAGGGCGTCCTGCGGCTGCAGGTCTCGGCGGACGGCAAGGTTTGGCCGCTCGTCAGGCTCGCGCCTTTTCCGATCGCGTCTTCCTATCAGGTCGGACCGATGGCCTGCACGCCCGAGCGTGCCGGACTCGACGTGCATTTCTCCGACCTCAGTATCACCCCGCCGTTGGGCAAGGACCTCCACGACTTGAGTTGATCGCCATGACGCAGAAAGAACGGATGCTGGCGGGCGAACTCTATATCGCCGACGACCCGGAACTCGTCGCGGACGCCGCGCGCGCGGCTGCGTGGCTCGACCGCTACAACCGCGCTTCGACAGCTACCGTGGCGGAGCGCCATGCGCTGTTGGTGGAAGGGCTTGGTCACGCGGGGAGTGGCGCGACAATCCGACCGCCGTTCCACTGCGACTATGGCTATAACATTCACCTGGGTGAGGGTGTGTTTCTGAATTTCGGGTGCACGGTGCTCGATGTCGTGCCGGTGCGGATCGGTGCGGGCACGCAGATCGGTCCGGGCGTGCAGATCCTCACCGCCGATCATCCGCGCGATCCGGCTCAGCGTGCCCAGATGCTCGAGTTCGGGCGGTCGGTCACCATTGGTCGAAACGTCTGGATTGGCGGTGCGGCGCTGATCCTGCCCGGCATTACCGTCGGCGATAACGCGATCGTCGGGGCAGGCAGTGTCGTGACGCGCGATGTTCCGGATGGCATGACCGTGGCGGGCAATCCCGCTCGCCTCCGAAAATAGTGGCCGATTACTGACAGACGCCAGCCTTCGCACAGATACGAATGAGAGTGTTCGGAGCAGGGTAACGCAAAGGGGCCTACGAATGTCTGCAATAGGTCATCCTGTCTTGAGACTGCGGGAAATGCAGAAATGCCTGCGAACAGCCGGCATCGGACTTGTTAAGGGCACCCCTCCGAACGTTCTAGGCAAGCTGTAAGCTACTCCGTTGGTCTCAGCACAGTCGTAGAAGCACGGAGCACGAGCCGTGTCGGAACCGCCGCCGCCATCGGCAAAGCGAGATCTTGCGGCAGTGCGATCTGCGCCACTAGCATTGCGATCGCGCGTTCTGCCATGTCCTCCACCGGTAGTTCGATCGTGGAAAGTGCCGGCAGGCACTGTTCGGCCAGCGGAATGTCGTCGAAGCCCAGGATCGACAGGTCCTCGGGCACGCGCAGTCCTTTCGCCTGGATCCAACGAACCGCGCCGATCGCGATCACGTCGGCCGCCGCAAACACGGCAGTCGCTTCGCCTCCGTCCAGCGCCGCCCGCGCCTCGGGTTCGAGATCGGAGGAAAAGGCATTGCCGACGCGAAATGCAAGTTTGCCCTCCGCTCGGATCAGCGCCTCTGCGCCATCGCAGCGATCGCGCATGCTCGCGATATCGGTCGGGCCGGTGATGATCCCGATGCGACGATGCCCGGCATCCAGCAGATGCCGGATCGCAATCCTCCCGGCTTCGACATAGTCGACGCCTACTGTCGCATAGCCGGGCACGGTGCGGTCCAGAACAACCACCGGCGTGCGCGTCAAGACGCCGTTCGACGTATCCTTGTCGCGGATCGGAAACCAGACAATGCCGTCCAATCCGAGATCGACGGCCTTGGCGAGTGCCGCCTGTTCCAGCACTTCATTGCCTTCGGTATCGATCAGGAAGGTCGCATAGCCGCTGGCTCGCGCGGCGCGGAATATCGCCTGCGCCAGGCTTGGGAAGAAGGGGTTGGTCAGATCGGGCACGATCAGCGCAAGCGCCGCCGTGCGCCCCGTCTTCATCGCGCGCGCGGCAACGTTCTGACGATAGCCGATGCGCTGCGCGACCTCCAGGATATGGATGCGCGTCTGCTCGCCGACCGATCCGTTGCCGTTGACGGCATAGGATGCGCTGGCCAGCGATACGCCGGCTTCGCGGGCAAGGTCCTTCAGCGTCGGGCGGCGTCCGCTCGGGGTATCGGGCAATCCTTACTCCGCTTTCTGCGTCAGCAATATGGGCGACAGCTCCAGCACGATCAGCCGGGTTGGCTCGCCCACGACGAAATTGTTGTCGTTCACCAGCAGAATGTGGTCGCGCGAGCCGGGCATCCACGCCATTCCTTCCAGATTGCCCAGGCTATCCCCGGGCAGCGTATCGAAATCGAGTAGCAATTGCTTGACCGCGATCCCAGCCTCCCGGTCCTTCAGGCTGTCGACGCCAGCCACATCGTCGGCGGAGGTGAAATCGGCAAGATAGAGCCGGCAGTGAAAGGCAAAACGTCCGTCCGCATTTCGCGCGCCTGATCGTTCCAGAACCAGCATCCGCCGATCATCGATCGCGAGTATCTCGGTCACGCCATTATCCGCGTTGCCGCCATGCTGCGATGGAGGCGCGGCGTCCAGGCGATAGGCGAATTGCTGCACAGCCTTGCCTGGCGCCATCCGCGTGAAGCGTACCAGCGGCGCATTGCCTGCACGGGCAGGACTGCCATCTTCGATGAGCGGTGCCTCCATCGACAGCCACAGTGCGCCGTCCGGCGTGTAGGTCATCCCCTCCAGCGTGCCATTGTCGCGGATGCCGCGCTTGCCCGCTGGATCGAGGACCAGATTTGCCGGAAGGGCGACGGTGTCGAGTAGCCGCCCTCGCCGATCGCTCCTGTGCAACGCGGGGCCGAAACCATCACGGACATCGCCCTCGCTCGTCCACAGCACCGACCGGCCGTCCGGGGCGATACGGATCGATTCCGGGTCGACGGCCTGCCGCCCGGTGCCGGCTTTGGGGAAGGTCGCGCCGCCGGCATCGCGCAGGACCACGCGCCGCCCCTTGTCGATCCGCCAACCACTCGCCTGGCGTTCGATCCGCACCGTGTAGAAGCGGGCTGGCGCGTGGTCCGATCGATCGTCGCTCAGCAATAGCCAGCGGCGTTTGCGGTGATCATAGTCGATCCCCGAAATGCCGCCAAAGGCCGCGTCGAACACACCCGGATCGAGCGTTACCTGATCGACGCGCTCGACTAGTGCCTGTGCCGTGGCAGGGGAGGCGCCACCGATCGCCAGCAACGCCGCCGCGATGAGGCCACGCCTCCAATGCGCCATCAGAACTTCGCCCGCAGAGACACGGTGTACGTCCGCGGCGCGCCCAGGAAATAGCGATCGAGCGTGATCGCCGGCAGGCTGAATTCGGGCTGGGTGATGGTGGAACTGGACACCGAGCCGATATACGCCTTGTCGAACAGGTTATCGACATTGAACTGCATGGTCAGGCCGCTCAGCGGGCCCAGGTCGCGCATCGTATAGCTCGCACCCGCGCTGGCCACGGCATAGCCCGGGATATGCTCCACCCCTATCTCGCGGAAGGTGGTGGCCGCGAGCAGGTGCCCGCCGACGCGGTCTCCGACATATCTGACATTCGCGTGGATCCGCGCTCCTTCCACCGGTTTCACGCCGATCTCGCCATAGGCGCTGTGGCGGGGGATGTTGCGTACCCGCTCGCCTGCGATCACGCCTACCGAAGCGAGTTCCGCTCGCTGTGCCGAACCGACGGCCGCATCGTCGTGTCGCGCGTCCTGATAGCTGTAGCTCGCGTAGAAATCGACCGGGCCCATATCGCCCAGCGCCGTTGCTTCGATGCCGCGCGTCCACTGCCCCGCGATGTTCGCCGCGCGCGTGGCGACGTTGCCGCGGATGATCTCCTCAGGATCGGTCACTGTCGGATCGTTGGGCACGATGCCGATATTGTTCTTGAGATCCACCGAATAGGCCTGGAGCGAGAGGGCCAGCCGGCCGGTGGTATAGCGGACGCCCAGATCGATATTCTCCGACTGGATCGGATCGAGCGAGCCCGGGCTGATCGCGGCAGTGGAGCCCAGGAACGCGTCCTCCGGGATGCCCGCGAAATTCTTGGCATAGCCGCCAAAGACTTCGATGCCGCGCGTCGGTGTCAGCGTGAAGCCGATCTTGGGATTGACGGGTGAATCCTGCGTGAAGTTGAGCCGGGCGTTATATTCCAGCGGCGAGCGCACCTTATAGCGCACGTTCAGCCAGTTGATCCCGGCATCGACACGAAGCAGCCCTGGCACCAGGTCGATCGAGTCCTGCGCGTAGAGCATCAACGTCTCGATCCCGGCCCAGCGCCGATATTCGACATAGTTCAGCGCGTTACGATCGTAGCTGATACCGGCGGCCGGATTGGGGATGCGGAAGAAACGGCGCTCCTCGCTCGAATCCCCGCCTTCCCACCAGCCGCCGATACGGATGCGATTGCGGGCCAGCACCTCGTCCAGCTTCAGTTCGGCGGTGACGCCATAGCGATCGCGGTCGCGGGGCGTGACTCGCATATCGGCGGGTCCGCCGACCATATTGCTGTTGCGCAGCGTCGTCAGCGCCGGGCGGATCGCGCCGCCATTCGCGTTATAGCCGGTGACGGCATAGGGGTTGCCGCCTGCCAGCGATCGCGCACGATCCTGATAGCGGAAGGATTCGCCGCGGAGCGTTTGGTAATAGGGATTTACCGTCAGCAGTACCTTGGAATTCAGCTGCCACCCGGCATTGAGATAGGCCATCACGTCCTCGCGCGAGCCGCCCAGCGCGGCACCGAAATCCAGGTCGCGCGCGGGAATGCCGGTCAGTACGTCGCTCGCGCGGTCCGAACGTTTGTCGGCGCGGAATTCGGCAAGCGAGATGATGTTGAAGTCATTGTCTTTTTGATCGTTCCAGCTGACACGCGCCTTCAGGAATGAACCGTCGTCGAAATTCTGGACAATCTTCAGTTCGGCATGGTCACGCTTCGAATGGCGGTTGTCCGGGCCGGTCCAGACATCATTTTCCTGTGTTGAGAAACTGGCATAGGCGGAGAGACCGTTGGCGATCTCGCCGGTGTCGACACGGAAATAGCTGCGCCAGAATTCATAGGAGCCGTAGCCGGCCTCCACTGTCGCGCTGGGCGTCCGCGATGGGTCATCGGTAGCGAAATCCACGAAGCCGCCGAGCGCAAAGCGTGACGGCGCCCCCAGATCGCCCGCACTTTGTGACACGGTGATGCGGCGGATATTGCTCGATTCGATGAAGCGCTGCGGCGGCGATCCGCCGTTGAACCGCGCGTCGCCCGTCGGAATGCCGTCCAGCGTGAAGCCCACCTGCTCCTTGTTCAACCCGCGCATCGCGAACTCGAACGAGAAGCTGCCCCCGCGCGCATCGCCGGTCGTCACCTGAACACCAGGAATCTTGTTCAAGCTTTGGGTGATATCGGCACCGAAGGGACGCTCATCGATATCCTCACGTCCCAAAACCGCCACTGCACGACTTTCTCCGTGCCCGACGCGCGCGGCCGTCACTACGATATCGTCTCCTGGCACATCGGCCCGGATGCCCTGCGCCCAGGCATTACTTAGCGTGAGCGCCACCACCCCCACGCCCAAAAGGAAACGAGACGATATTGATGCAAACGACCGAAACTTCGTCATGTAGGCAACCCTCGAAAGTTGAACGACGTGTCCTTCGCACAGCCTTGTGACTGTTTAGTGAAACGTTTCACTAAGGGGGCAATACATCGACGATGACTGGTTTTTAACCGCGTCGTGTACCTTTAGTGACCGCATTCAGCCTTCACGCGGCAGGGAGGCTTCATCGATGCGTCCCACAGTGACTGGGCTCGGCATCCATGCCCATCGGGCGGGAGAACCAAGAGTCAGGGACGCACCGGAGCACATGCGCGCTAACATTCAGCGCCGTCGACGGCCGTCGGGCTTTAGGCGCTGGGCGAGATGTCGCACAGATAAACGGACGTCTTGCCGGCTGGGCAGAGAGGCTTGTCATCGTCTCGACAATCCAGCGTCCGTCGGTCTTCTGGGTCAACTATACTCCAGGCTGACCTACAGCTAGCGCCGAAAACCTAGCCGCTGATGCATGGCGAAATCAGCCAGCTAGCTGCCATCAGTCTGTCGAACAGGTTGAAGGCGCTTGCTCGGAAAGCCCGCGTTGCGGTGGTGCATACTGAAAAACGCACAGTTAATGCCGTATCGTAACATGCACGTCACAAGTTTCACGCATTCAACCTTTAGCCGAAAAGCGGCGAGTGGGGGCGTAATGTGTTAGATCTTGGATGGTTGCCGACGTTCGTCACCGTAACGGCCTGATACGAACGGCAAAGTTTGTTAGGAACTAAGCTTGTGGCTGCGATACAGCGGTATGCAGCAGATCTTGATATTATCGAAGAGTAGTTAGATCGTGCGCTAGGATCGGCGTCAAATCGCACCAAAACTGCCGTGTAACTAAATAAGATACACCAAATCTCAAACTCATGGGGTTCGGGGCACGAAGTCACACGTCTAGAGCCCAGCTCGCGAAGTGTCACCGGCCTATAGCAACGGGGAAAACCGAACAGTGATTCGCAATTCAAAGCATGTCGGCCGCATGACGCACCTTTTACTCGGAAGCGCGATCGCTGCACTATCCGTGGCGCCCACTGCCGCCCAAACCGGACCGGCTCCAGTCGGCCAGGAGACCGAGACGGGTGAGGAGATCGTCGTCTCTGGTTATCGTCGCAGCCTTGAAGAAGCGATCGACATGAAGCGCAACACGATCGGTTTTTCCGACTCGATCATCGCCACCGATATCGCCGATTTTCCTGAGCAGAACCTCTCTGAGGCGCTGCAGCGCGTGCCTGGCGTAACGATCGAGCGCGAAAGGGGCCTTGGCACGCGCGTCAACATCCGCGGCCTGCCGAGCGAATTCACCTTCGTGTCGATCAACAAGCTGGCGACGGCCTCGGGCTCCGGTGGACGTGATGTCGAGTTCGACATCTTCGCGTCCGAACTGATCCAGTCGGTCACGGTGCAGAAGTCGCCGGTAGCGGCGGACGAGGAGGGCGGCATCGCCGGCTCCGTGCTGATCCGTACCGCGCGGCCGTTCGACAACGCCGGGCTGCGCGTGGTGGGCAGCGCGGACGGCGCGTACAACTCGATCTCCGAGAAGATCGATCCCAATTTCTCGTTTCTCGCCAGCAACACCTTCGGCGACTTCGGCGTGCTGGTCTCGGTCGCCAAGCAGCAGCGCACCAACCGCACCGATTCCAACTCGGGCATCAACTTCCGCCCGATCGCGCGCTGGACCGACCGTACCGGCACCGTCTACCGCAACCAGGCGATCGCCGTGCTGCAGCGCGACGCCGGCATCACCTTCGCCAACGCCGACAAGAACAAGATCGTCTTCCTCGATAAGGTCGGCGACCGCGTCTACCAGAACGATCAGGATCGCCTCGGTCTGTCGGGTTCGGTGCAATACAAGCCGAGCGACAATTTTAATATTGCCTTCGACGCGTTCCTCGGCTCGTACGATACGACCGAGGATGAATATGATGCCGCCGGTTATGCGGCGTCGAGCAACTCGACGCTCGAGACGATCCACGAGTTCGACGCCACGACGCTGGCCGACAGCGGCATCGTCGTGCTCCGGGATGTCTCGTACACCAACACGCAGCATGAATTCCTGAGCAAGGAATATATCAACGAGACCGACTATCGCCAGTTCGGCGGCGAAATGAACTGGACGACGGGGAACTGGAAGATCAATGCGCTGGGCGGTTATTCCGGCGCGAAGAAAACACTGGACTACGCCAACCTGAAGCACGTCGCCTACGCCCCGTCGCGCACGCGCTACACCGAGAATGGCGGCGAGACGATCCCGAGCGCCAATCCGCGTACGATCGACATGTACAATGCGCCGAACGCCTATCTGTTCGAAGCATATGAGACCACGCGCGAGCAGATCAAGGACGACAAATACGCCGCGCAGATCGATCTGAGCTACCAGTTTGAGTCTTTGGTGCTCAAACGCTTCAATTTCGGTGGTCGCTACACCGACAAGAGCAACGAGCGCGAATATGGCGAGGAGAAGATCCAGGGCCCGACGCGCGGCAGCAGCGCCTATGTCAATGTCCGTAAACTTGGCGACAGCCCACTCGAGAACGTGACCGACATCACAGGCGGCAAGAGCTATCAGGCACGCGATCTTAGCTGGGCGCAGGTTTCCAACGCCTATGCCCGCGACTTCTTCCGGCCCGACGGGTTCGTCACGCCGTTCAGCGACGCCAATTATTACAAGGTCCAGGAAGAGACGATCGCCGGTTATGCGATGGTCGACCTCGAATTCAACGTGGCCGTGCCGGTGTTCGTCAATTTCGGTGGCCGCTATCTGCGCACCAGCATCCATTCGGAAGGCTTCCAGCAGGTCCAGAACCCGAACGGCTCGATCGGGCTGACGCCCGCGCCGGTGTCCAGCGACGGCAAGTATGAAAAGTTCCTGCCGTCGTTCAACGCGCATGCCGAGCTGACCGACAGCCTGTTCCTGCGCGCCGCTGCCTCGAAAACGCTGATCCGTCCGGCGTTGACCGATCTCGCTTACAAACGGATCGCGAGCATCGGCAATTTTCGCTACACCGATGGCAATCCGGGGCTGGAGCCCACATTGGCCGACCAGTGGGAAGTCGGCGTCGAGAAATATCTCCCCCGCGGCGGTATTCTAGCGGCTTCCTACTTCTGGAAAGAGATCAAGGGCGTGGTGCAGAGCCAGCTGACCGGTGTGGTGCCTGGCGTGACGGTCTACAACGCCAACGGTTCGGTCAACGGCGTCTATGAGTTCGACGTCTACCAGCCCGTCAACGCCGAGGGGTCTTACAAAGTCAGCGGCGTCGAGGTGAACGCGGTGATCCCGTTCGGCATGTTTGCGGACTGGGCGGACGGCTTCGGCATCAACGCCAACGCCACCTTCCTCGACAGTTCGCTCACCGGTGAGTCCGACCTCGGCATCGATACCTCGCCGATCGGTCTTGCTGACAAAACGTACAATGCCACGGTCTTCTACGACAAGGGGCCGCTTTCGCTGCGCGTCTCATACAACCGCAAAGGCGCCTATGTGGAGCGGATCGAGCGTAACATGTATCCGGTGTACCGCGATGCGTACGGTCAGTTCGACGTTGCCGCCAGCTATCAGGTGACGCGCAACTTCCGCGTCGAGCTGCAAGGCATCAACGTCGGGAACGCGAAGACCACCGGCTATACGATGGATCCGTCCTTCCCAACGACTTACGAATCCTCAGGTAGCCGCATCAGCCTGGGAATCCGCGCGCAGCTCTGATCCTCGACAGGCCCCGCCACTGGCGGGGCCTGTCACGTAATATCCAGTTCCGCAGTATCCGCATGATCTCGCATATCGCCCTTGCCGCGCTGCGCGCCGCGTCCTTTCAGCCGGCGGTTGCCCAGCGGGCAGCACCCGATCTGTCGCACGCGGCGCGGGGCGATGTGTGCGGACCCGGCGGCGCGCGGGGGCTGCCCGGTGACATGCGGCAGGCCTATCGTCCGCTCTCCACCAAAGGCAAAGTGCGTAACGTCATTCTGCTGATCGGCGATGACAGGGGGGTGATTCCGAGACCACGATCGCGTGCAACTATGCCGAGGACGCTGGCGGTCATTTCAAGGGCATCGAGGCACTGGCCTCACTGGCCAATAGCGGAACCTCTGCAACCGCATGGGCCTCGGGGGTCAAGAGAATCATAACCGCCCTCCCAATTCGAAGTCAGAAAATGAATGAGCGTCTAGTTTCAGGAACGGGCAACTGGACATCGAATGTGCACGACGATTTGTAGTCACAACCCGCTAACTCATCGGTAGAGGTGTGAGAAGTATTGACCCATCATCATTGACGACCATGCGAATAGGAAAGCTCTGTTGAACAGCGTCGATGAACTGCTGCGAGTCGGATGTACCAAAACGTCCTCCGACGCGTAGTGCGGCAAGGCGATTGTCGCCGAGAACTATCGGGGCGCGTCGGTATCGGTTGAATTCCGCGATGGCTTGTTCGAGGGTATCGCCGTCAAGTTCAATCACACCTTCTTGCCAGGCAGTCCGTTGTCGGATGATGGCTTCGCCCAGATGGTTCGTTTCCGCGACCCCACCGCGGATCGCGGCGCCGTAGCCCGCCGCCACAGTGCGCAGCATCCTGGCGCCATCGCTGATGCCGACCAGGCCACGGGAAACGGTCAGTTCAACAAGTTCGGCGCGGATCCGCACGTTGAATGCGGTGCCCAGCACGCGGAGCAGGCTGCCGCCGACCTGTACGTAGAAGGGGCGTTCCGCGTCATGCGCGACGTCGAACATTGCCTCGCCCTGCAACAGGCGGACGACGCGGCGGCTGGTTTCGAAGGCAACCGCGATGACCGTGCTGGTGTTCAGATCGATCCGGCTGCCGTCGGCGAGCGATACCGAGCGGCGCGTGCCGATATCGGTGGTGTAACGTTCGTCGCGCGATCCGAGTGCGAGCGTCGTCGCGATACCGCCAACCGCGCTCGCAGCGAGCAAGCCGGCCAGCAGCGTACGTCGATGCGTCGGTTCGGCGATCCAGTGTCCGGTCGGGTGCGAACTTTCGCGCACGGCGTCGCCTTGCGGAGCGACTGCGCGCAGCCGACCTGCCGTCTCCCACGCACTTTCGGCTCGGGCGAGGGCGATCGCGTGGAGATGGCTCTGTCCCGCCCAATCCATCGCGATCCGTTCGCGCGCGGGATCCGGGGTCGATGAAAGGCTAGCGACTAGGCGCGCCGCCTCCGCGTCGATCTGGCATCTCTTCGTGTCCGCGGTCGTATCGTTCAACGGCAACTTCCTCGCGGTCCCTGATCGCCTGCATAATGCGGGTGATCGCCTTGGTCAGGTGCTTTTCGACTGTAGAAACGGACAGACCCAACTCTTCCGCTATCTCGCCCATCGACCGATCGTGCACGCGCCGCAAAAGGAACACGCGGCGGCATTGCGGGGGCAGCGTGTCGACGATCACTTTCAGCCGGCGGAGTTCGTCGCGCGCATGAAGCCCGGCCTCGACGCTGTTGTCGACGTGAAGGAGATCGAGATCGGCGACGACGTCGAACGAGACGATCTTGTCGCGCCGCGCGATGTCGATGATCAGGTTGCGTGCGATCTGGAACAGGAACGCACGGCCGCGGTCGATCCGCGCAAAATCGGCGCAGGCATAGGCGCGCGCCATCGTCTCGGCGGCAAGATCCTCGACATCGTCATGGTTGCGGACGATCCGCCGTAACCGCGCGAGCAGCGTCGGTTCGTGCGGCAGCACGACGGTCTTGAACCAGGTATATCGATCGATATCGGCAGCCACGACGCACTCCCGGGCGTTCGAGTTGCCTCTCCTAAAAGCGTCTTCGATCCGTAACAAACCACGGTAGCATCGCGCTGTCCAGTGTGGGGACATGCGTCAAACGCCCCACGACATTCCGAAAATTTCGTGAACGACGAGTGGCGGGTTTTTATCGGCAACTCGTTTGAAGGGGCAGGACGCTACGGATCGGGGGATCTTCGCCACATGCCAGCCTTCTCTATTGTCGCACGCAGCCTGGCCGGTTGCGTCGTCATCGTCGCCGTGCCGAACACCGCGCTGGCCAAGCCGCAAGAGGTCAGCTTCAAGATCGCCGAACAACCCGTCCAAGCCGCGCTCGCGCAGTTCTCACAGCAATCCGGGCTGCGGCTCTTGTATCCTTACGAACAGATCGTCGGGCTGCGGTCGCAAGGCGTCACCGGCGCGATGCTGCCACGCGACGCGCTCACTCGGTTGATCCGCGGAACGCCGTTGAAGATCGTCGTGATCAAGGACGGCTATGTCGCGTTGCGCGCCGACAAGGCTGCACTCCGCCCGGTCGCGCTGACTGCGGCGATGACGCGTCCGATGACGGGGCAGACGCCGCAACGCCGCGACACCGCGCCGGCGCCAGTCGCGCCGCCGGAGGCTGAAGTCCAGGAGAATGCCGGCAGCGATATCGTCGTCACCGGATCGCGGGGGCAGCCGCGGACGGTCGCGGACAGCCCGACGCCGATCGACGTCATCGGCGGCGCGGATCTGCAACGCACCGGACGGTCGGGCGTGCTCGCCGCGCTCAACACGCTGATCCCGTCGTTCAACCTGCCGTCGCGCGCCGGCGGCGGCACGTCCACGGTGATCTCGACCGGCGGCCTGCGCGGACTGAACCCGGACCAGACGCTGATCCTGGTCAACGGCAAGCGGCGCCACAAGACGTCGCTGATCAACGCGGTGTCGACCTATTACAACGGATCGGTGCCAGCCGACCTCGACATGATCCCGACGGCGGCGGTCGATCATATCGAGGTGCTGCGCGACGGTGCCGCGGCGCAATACGGTTCGGACGCGATCGCCGGCGTCATCAACATCATCCTGAAGAAGTCGAGCGGCGGCTTCGCGACCGCCAGCGCAGGCCAGAACATGGACCGCAGCGATGGCGAACTCTATCGCGCCGAGTTCGATATCGGCACGAAGCTGGGCGAGGACGGCTTCCTCAACGTCGCGGTCGGCGCCAAGAAACAGCTCGCCTCGAACCGCGCCGAGCCGATCGCGTCGACGATCCGCCTTTATCCTTTGGTCGCCGGCCAGCTAGATCCGCGCGAGGCGACGATCGACCGGCAAGTGACCTCAAACTACGGGGCGATGCCGCAGGAGAGCATCAGCGGCAGCTACAATGCGGGCTATGACCTGGGCGACGTCACGCTCTACTCGTTCGGCACGTACGGCCAGCGCAAGTCCGACCTGAACTACACCTACCGCCCGGCAACCAACGCCAACTCGCTGCCGGGCGTCTACCCGAACGGCTTCTATCCCCGCGTCGTGATCGCCGAGGAGGATTACGAGTTCGCGGTCGGCGCGAAGGGCATCGTCGCCGGCTGGCACTGGGATTTCAGCAGCACGCTCGGCAAGAACCGTTCGCGGCAGAATGCCGACAACACGATCAACGCATCGCTCGGGCCGACCAGCCAGACCGAATTCTATGTCGGTACACTGGTGTCGAAGGAAGCGGTCAATTCGCTCGACCTGACGCGCGGCTACAAGGTCGGCGGCGGCAACCTCCAGGTTTCGACCGGTATCCAGCACCGGATCGAGAGCTATCAGATCAAGCAGGGCGAACCCGCAAGCTATGCGGCGGGGACGTACACGAGCAGCCTCGGCCGGCCATCGCCCGGCGCTTCGGGCGCGGCCGGGTTCACGCCCGACGATGCAGGCTTCATCAAGCGCAACAACTTCGCAGGCTATCTCGACGTCGCGTACGATCCGACGCGCGACATCACGATCGGCGGCGCGGTTCGGTATGAGCATTATGACGACGAGAGCGGCGATACGCTGATCGCAAAGCTGAACGCGCGCTATGCGATCACGCCATGGGTGGCGTTGCGCGGTGCGGTGAGCACGGGGTTCCGCGCGCCGGCGCTCGCGCAGCAGATCTATGCGTCGACGACGGGGCAGTTCCGCAATCTCGGCAATCCGCCGGTGCTGAACCTGTTGCAGATCAAGACACTGCCGGTCGGATCGCCTGCCGCGATCGCGCTGGGGGCCGAGCCGCTGACACCTGAGAAATCGACCAACTTCAGCGGCGGGATCGTCCTGCAACCGCTGGAGCGACTGACGGTAACGATCGACGGCTATCAGATCAAGGTGAAGGACCGGATCGCGATCACCAGCACGCTGACCGGCTCGGCGGTGTCGGCGATCCTGATCGCGAACGGCCAGTCGCCCGATATCAGCGCGCAATATTACACCAACGCGATCGACACGCGGACGCGCGGCATCGACGTGGTCGCGACCTATCGCCACCCGCTGTTCGACGTGGCGAACCTGTCGTGGAACCTCGGCTACAACTACAACAAGACGATCATCACCAGGGTGAAGGATAACCCGGCGGCGCTGGCGTCGCTCGGCGCGGACTACGTGCTGTTCGACCGGCTTTCGCGGAGCAACCTGACGGTCAATCTGCCGCGCACCAAGCTGTTCATCGGCAACGTCGCGACCGCGGGCGACTTTTCGTTGAGCACGCGCGTCGTCCGGTACGGCGGGTTCAAATCTTATGGCAACGCGGTCGTCAGCGATCGATCGTTCGGTGCGAAGTGGATCACCGATCTCGAATTCGCGTGGCAGGCGACCAAGGCGCTGAACCTCGCGGTCGGCGCGAACAACCTGTTCAACACCTATCCCGACCGAAACGACACCGCGACCAACGTCAACACCGGTGCGGGCTTCTATTCCACCGGCGGCGCCTACGGGTTCACCGGCGGCTTCTATTACGGCCGCGTGTCGGTCGAGTTCTGAGGATGAGCATGCGCAACCTTATGATCGTGAGTGCCGTGATCGCGGCTGGCCTGATGGCACCCGCCGCGACCTCCAAGACGCCCGTCGCGAAAGGCGGCGAGATCCTGTGGGACAGCTTCGGCGTGCCGCATGTCTATGCGAAGACGGAGGCGGGGATCTTCCACGGCTTCGGCTATGCACAGGCACAGAGCCACGGCAATCTGCTGCTGCATCTGTACGGCGAGGCGCGTGCGCGGGCGGCGGAATATTGGGGCGACAAATACGCGGCGTCGGACAAATGGCTGGTCGCCAACGACGTACCCGAGCGATCGGCGCGCTGGTATGCGCAGCAGACGCCGCAGTTCCGCGCCGACCTCGATGCGTTCGCAGCCGGCATCAACGCCTATGCCGAGGCGCACCGCGAGACGCTCGATCCGACCGTATTGCAAGTGCTGCCGATCCGCGGCGTCGACGTCATGGCGCACGCGCACCGTCTGATGAACTACGTCTATATCGCGTCGGAACAGAAGGTGCTGGCGAACCCCGAGGCGAATGAGGCGGGTGGATCGAACGCCTGGGCGGTCGCGCCATCGCGCTCGGCGAGCGGCAAGACCTTGTTGCTGGCCAACCCGCATCTACCCTGGTCGCCGAGCCTGCTGACCTATTACGAGGCGCATCTGAACGGGCCGGGGCTATCGTTGTACGGTGCGACGCAGGTCGGGCTGCCGATCCTGCGTTTCGGGTTCAACGACCAGTTGGGGTTCACCAACACGGTCAACACGATCCTCGGCTTTACCGCGTATAATTTGAAGCTGGCGGACGGCGGGTATAGTTTCGATGGCAAGACGTTGCCGTTCAAGACGATGGGCAAAAGCTTCAAGGTGCGCCAGCCCGACGGTACGCTGAAGACGGTCGCGTTCGAGCAACGATCGAGCGTGCAGGGGCCGGTGTTCGCGACGCCCGACGGGCGCATGATCGCGCTGAAGGTCGCCGGGCTCGACCGGCCGGGCGTGCTCTCGCAATATTACGATATGGGTCGCGCGCGGGACTGGGCTCAGTTTCAAAAGGCGGTGAGGCGGGTCGAGGTGCCGATGTTCAACATCGTCTACGGCGACCGGGCAGGGCACATCCTGTACCTCGACAACGGGATCCTGCCGAAGCATCCGGACGGCGATTTCAAGACATGGTCGCGACCGGTGGCGGGTGATACGTCGAAGACCTTGTGGACCGACGTGCACGGCTATGACGATCTGCCCAAGGTGCTCGATCCGGCATCGGGCTTCGTCCAGAACGCGAACGATCCGCCCTGGGTGTCGACATGGCCGCAGGCGCTCGATCCCGGGAAATTCCCTGCTTACGTCGCGGTGCGCGGGCCGATGAGCCAGCGTGCGCAGATGTCGGTCAAGCTGCTCGCCGAGGGGCCGAAGATCAGCTTCGACGATTTCGTTGCGAAGAAGCTCACGACACGGTCGTTGATGGCGGACCGGCTGCTGCCCGAACTGGTGCCGCTGGCCGAGGCGAGCGACGATCCTGAACTCAAAAGCGCGGCGGCGTTGCTTAAGGGGTGGGATCACCGGTTCGAGCCAGACGCTCGGGGCGCGCTGTTGTTCGAGACCTGGGCGCTGCTGTTCTCACCGACCAACTTCACGACGCTCAAGAACTACCGCGAGACATGGTCGGCGGAGCGGCCGCTCGAGACGCCGACGGGGCTGAAGGATCCGGCGGCGGCGCTGGCGATGCTGAAAGCGGCGGTGGCCAAGACGCGGACCCTGTACGGTGCGGTCGATCGGCCGTTCGGCGAGGTCTCGCGCTTCCATCTGGGGGCGGTCGACCTGCCGGGGAATGGTGGGTTCGGGAATACCGGCGTGTTCCGGACGATGACCTGGGGACCGATGAAGAACGGCCAGCGCACGCCGCTCCACGGCGAGACCTGGGTGTCGATGGTCGAGTTCGGGACGCCGATGAAGGCGGTCGGGCTGATGAGCTACGGCAATTCGAGCCAGCCTGGATCGAAGCATGGATCCGACCAGCTTTCCTACCTCGCGAACAAGACGTTCCGGACGCTTTGGACGACCCGCGCGGAAGTCGAGAAGCATGTCGAAGAGACGACCAAATTCTGAACCTGGGGAGACGTTCGATGACGAAATTCTGGATGGCGGCAGTATTGGCCGCGATGACGGCGACCCCGGCGATGGCGAAGGACACGCATAGCGGTACCTGGGTCTCGAACGAGGCGAAGAGTTACTGGAGCGACGGCAAGTTCCCCAAGGGGTTCAAGCTGACGATCGAGATGAAGTTCGAACCGAACAAGCTGGTCTATCACGCGGTCAACACGACCCGGCCCGAGACGCCCTACATCAACGATTTCGTCGCGACGCTCGACGACAGCGTTAGCCCGATGGACAATCCGCGCTTCAACGAAATCCGCATCAAGCCGCTCGATGAGGACACGTTGCAGGTGCTCGAGCAGAAGAACGGCGATGTCATCGTCGGGCAATATTGGCGGTTCGCCAAGGACGGCAAGTCGCTGGTCCGGTGGGGTATCGGCAAGGCGCCGGACGGCAAGTCGAAGGCGTTCCTCGAATGGTTCGATCGGGTGAAATGATGCGGAATATCGTTGCCGTTCTGCTTGCCGCGCCGCTGATTATCGGCGCGGCGCCTGACTCGAAAACTGTACGCGCGGTGCATGAGCGTGCGATCGTGCTCGATACGCATTTCGATACGCCCGCCAATCTCGGGCGCGCGGGGTGGAGCATCATGGACCGCCATGACGTCGCGGTGACGGGCGACCAGGTCGACTATCCCCGACTGGTGGAGGGCGGTGTCGATGGCGGGTTCTTCGCGATCTATATCGGGCAGGGGCCGCGGACGCCCAAGGGCGACCGGGCGGCGCGCGATGCCGGGCTGGTTCGCGCGGTGCAGATCCGCGAGATGGTCGCAGGCCATCCGACTGTGTTCCGGCTGGTGACGACGTCGGCGGAGGCGCGCGCGGCGGTCGCGGGCGGCAAGCGGTTCGTGTTCATGAGCATGGAGAACGGTTATCCGTTCGAGGCCGACCTGACGCTGATGCGGACGTTCCAGCGGCTCGGCGTGACGATGATGAGCCCGGCGCATTTCAAGCACAACGACCTCGCCGACAGCGCCACCGACAAGCCCGAATGGAACGGGCTGAGCGACAAGGGGCGCGCGTTCGTCGCGGAGGCGAACCGGTTGGGGATCGTGATCGACGCATCGCACAGCTCGGATCTGTCGCTGCGCCAGATGATCGCGCTGTCGAAGGCGCCGATCATCCTGTCGCATTCGGGCGTGCGGGCGATCTTCGATCATCCGCGCAACGCGACCGACGCGGACCTGCGGCTGCTCGCGGCGAAGGGGGGCGTGGTGCAGGTCAATGCGTTCAACGGCTACATGGTGCCGCAGCCGAAGATCGCTGAGCGTGACGCGGCGATGAAGACGCTGATGACCGGCATCGATTTCGAGAAGATGACCGACGCGGATCGCCGGAAACTGGTCGCGGGGCGCAAGGAGATCGACGCGAAATGGCCGGTGCCGAAGGCGCATTTCGACGACGTGATGAAGCATCTGCTCCACGCGATCGCGGTGGCCGGGATCGATCATGTCGGGATGAGCGGCGATTTCGATGGTGGCGGCGGGGTCGAGGGGTTCGATGATGTCACGGACTATCCGAAGATCACCGCGGCGTTGCTCGCGCACGGGTTCAGCGCGGCGGATGTGGCGAAGGTTTGGGGCGGCAACGCGCTCCGCGTGCTCGACGAGGCGCAGCGACTGGCCGAACCGGGCGTGAAGCCGGCGATACCCGTGACGTCGTGATCGCAAGGCCGGCGAGCCGTAGAATGGCCGTCGCGGATTGAATTAGGGGGAGGGGACCGGGACGCCGTTAGACGGTGGCCGGTCGGTCTGAAGGCACTCAACGGTCGGTTCGCCGACCCAGAAGGGAGCCTTTCGCATTGACCAACGCCCGTTATTCCGCCGGTACCGCCCTCGTTCTGCTGATGGCCGTCGCTGCCCCCGTGACCGCGTGGGCGCAGGCGACCGCCGAGCCGCAGGTGACGGAAGAAACGACCGATGACATCGTCGTCAGCGGACGTCGCATCTCGCAGGCGGACGAGGCGGTCGGGCAGGACCGGATCACCAGCACGGTGGCGGTCACGCGCGAGGCTCTGCTGTCTGCGCCATCGGGCATCTCCGGCCTCAAGATGCTGGAGTCGCTGCCGGGTTTCAACGTCCAGACCGACGGGGCGCTCGGCCTCTACGAGTTCGGCAACAGCGTGCAGGTGCGCGCGTTCAACCTCGACCAGATCGGCTTCATCGTCGACGGCATCCCCACCGGGCGCAGCGACGCATTCGGCGGCAGCCCGATCTTCCGCTATGTGGACAACGAGAATCTGGGCGTGGTCGAGGCTTCGCCGGGCGCCGGCGGGGTGACGATGCCGAGCTATTCCTCGCTCGGACCGATCGTCAATTACCGCTCGATCGAACCGCAGGAGGAGCTCGGCGTGTTCGCGTCGCAGAGCTTCGGCGATTTCGACATGAAGCGAACGTTCGTGCGCGTCAGCACGGGGCGGGTCGGACCACTAAAAGCCTATGTCAGCCGCACGAAGCTCGATACCGATCTGTGGCGCGGGGCAGGATCGGTCGACCGCGAGCATTGGGAGGCGATGGCGCACGTCGATCTCGGCGGGACGAGCTGGGCGCGATTCAAGTTCGTCGCCAACGACTTCTTCGATTACGATTCCCCTTCGCTGACGCGCGCGGAATACAACTCCACGACGCCCGATCTCGGCGGCAATGTCGGGCGGTATCGCGGCTATCTCGGCACGGTGCCGGTCTACGCGCCGGTCGTCGGCGGTCCGCAATATTCGAACGCCAACTATACCTATGTCTCGAACCTCGCGATCAACGTGCGCAAGGACAAATTGTACGGCGCGACCTTCCACGCCGGGATCGCCGACAATGTCTACGCCGAGACGACGCTCTATTGGGAGGACAAGGACGGCTATGGCGTGTCGCCCGACAGCTACGCCAACTCGCTCACCCGGTATCGCCAGCAATCGGCGGTCGGCCTTGCGCTGACCGCACCGCGCGGCACGCAGTTCGGCGTGTCGGGCGTCGGCGGCGACCGGATCGGCATCGTCCAGTCGATCCACGCCGATGTCAGCCGCCATGCGCTCGACGCGGGGATCTGGGCGGAGCAGGACAAATATCAGCGCACGCAGCTTCGCTACAACACCGTCGGCGGCTCGCCTGCCGCCGATCCGATCTACAGCGAGCCAGTCTATCTGCGTCGCGACTACCGCACCGAACGCCAGACGACGCAGCTCTATATTCGCGACCGGATCGCGCTGACCGACAGCTTCAGCCTCGATCTCGGCAACAAGATGCTCGATCTCGATTACCAGCATCGCGGCTATCGCGACTTCAACGATTACGCGCGGGTTGTGAACGGCGTTGCGGTCGCCGGCTGGGGCCCGCAGTATAACCGCGCGCACTATTCGGACTATTTCCTCCCGACCGCGGGCATGTTGTTCAAGCTGCCCGATGGTCGCTCGCAGCTGTTTGCCTCCTATGCCGAGAACATGGCGCTACCAAAGGGGATGGATGACGTCTTCTCGGTGTCTTATGCGAGCTCGGCGGCGCTGGTCGCGGCCCCGGCACCAGAGCGCTCGAAGAATGTCGAGCTGGGCGTCCGGACCACGCAGTCGCAGTTCTTCGCGTCGCTGACCGGATATTACACCAAGTTCGACGATCGCATCCAGTCGATCACCTCGATCCTGCCGGGTACGAGCAACGTCACCGAGACCTTCTACCAGAATGTCGGTGGCGTGGAGGCGTATGGCGCCGAGCTGCTCGCGAACTTCAAGCCGACCGCACTGCGTGGGTTCGCCTATTTCAACGCGAACGTGACGTACAACCACGCGCAGTTCCAAGACGATATCGTCGCCAACCTGACGCTCACCTATCGGACCGCAGGCAAGTTCCTGCCCGACAGCGCGAAGTGGATCGTGTCGGGTGGCGTCACCGTCGAGCCGTCGCCGTGGCTGGTCGCCAATCTGACCGCGAAATACACCAGCAAGCGCTTCTCGACGTTCGACAACAGCGCTGGGTCGTCGGTGCCGGGCTTCACGGTATTTTCGGCCTATGCCGATATCGGCGACGGCTTCTCGCTCGGACCGATCAAGAACGCGAAGATCCGCGTCAACGTCGACAATCTGTTCGACAAGGACATACTCTCGTTCATCTCGCCCGCGATTACCGGCGATGGTCTGTTCCGCCCCCTGAGCCCGCGCACCGTACAGCTCAGCCTGTCGGTCGATCTTTGATCTCTGTCTCCAGCGAGGATTTTGCCATGACCGACCAGACTTCTCTCACTGACGAAACCCGTGACGACCTGCTCGACCGGGGGTATTCGCGGCGACAACTCGCACGGGTCGGTGCGATATTCGGCGCAGGGGCGGTGGCGGCGACGCTCGGACGTCCGGCTTGGGCATCGGCAGGCGTGCCCGACCCCGCACCGACCGCAAAGGTGCGGATCGGGTCGAACGAATGCTGGACCGGACCGCTTCTCCCTGGCCAGCGCGCCGCGCAGAAGATCATCGCGAACAGCAATCGTTACGCACCGCAGGACGAGCGCAACGATTTCCTGAAAGCGGTGATGGCGGTGGAGGGCGTGCCGTACGACCATATCGCGCCGTGGCCGGGCTCGAGCGATCCGCTGTCGCGCGCGATCGTCAGCTTCTGTTCGCCGCAGCGGGGGCTGGTGACCGCCGACCCCACGTTCGAGCTTGCCGGGCGGACGGCGGACTGGCTCGGCGCGCCGGTGAAGCGCGTGCCGCTGACCGCCGAGTATGCGCATGACGTGCGAGCGATGCTGGCGGCGGATCCGAACGCGGGGCTGTATTATATCTGCACGCCCAACAATCCGACGGGGACGATCACGCCGATCGCCGACATCGAATGGTTGATCGCCAACAAGCCGGCGGGCTCGGTGGTGCTGGTGGACGAGGCTTATACGCATTTCGCGGGCGTTCCCGTGGCGTCGCCGCTGGTGACGGCAGGGCGCGACGTGATCGTGCTCCGGACCTTCTCGAAGATCTTCGGGATGGCGGGCATGCGGATGGGCTTCACGATGGCGCGACCGGATATCCTGGCGAAGATGATCCGCTATGACGGCGGGATGCAGTCGGGTGCCTTGCCGTTGCCGTCGCTGGCGTGCGCCACGGCGAGCCTGACCGCCGCGCCGCTGATCGCCGCGCGCCGCGCCGAGATGGTCCAGGCGCGGGGCATCGCGCTCGATCACCTGCGCGCTCGGGGAATCACCGTTAAACCGACCAATGCGAACATGGTCATGATCGATTGGAAGACGCGCCCGGCAAAGGACGTGCAGGCGGCGTTTCGTGCGCAGAGCGTCGAGATCGGACGGTCGTGGCCGATCTGGCCGACGGTTTCGCGCGTCACGGTCGGCTCGACGGCGGAAATGAAGGCGTTCTGTATGGCGCTGGACAAGGTGCTGACCTGAATTACATCATGCGTCGACACATAACGGTATGCCCTCCGTGCGGTCGATGCGCCACGACGAAAGGTCGCCTTCGACAAAGTTATCAATCGGCCTTTCGTTTTGCACTGCTAAGGGCCGAAGTTCTTGGCAGTGCCTCCTGAATTCAGCCAACGAATCAGCATGAACGAGTGGCCGAACGTGGGAGACGTGGAAGGGCACATGAACGTCCGCTTCTCGGTCCGTGGCGAGACGCGGCATGTTCGATGCCATCCCTCATTGACGGCATCCCGCCTCTAAGGCCATCGCGTTTCCATGACCAAAAGCAAGGGACGCACCGGCGCACACGCGCGCGCCAATATCCAGCCTGCACCGACAGCCGCCGAGCTTGATGCAGCAACGCGGGAGGTCGCGCAGATCGAGGGGCGGCTTGCCGGCCTGGCGTCCGGGCACCCATCGGTTAAGATATGGAAAGCCCGTCTTCGTTCAGCGCAGGGCGTGATCGCTCGCGCACCCCGCGAGTAAGAGTCGACTGAGCGAGCTATCGCGACTGGTCGCCTTGGGTGAGCGGGCACTGCGGCGGTGCACCGCCTATCAACCCCTTGTACTCGCTCACGGAGCCAGCGAAGATCGGGCAATCAGCACCGGGAGCGTCCATCATGCGTCGTCGAACTTTCATTGCCGCCTTGCCAGGGGCGGCATTGCTACCGGGCATAAGCATGGCGCAGGGCGGGCAGGCCGGACGCGGGGTAGCAGGTAAGCAAGGTGTCCCGGGACCCGGACAGGGCGGCGCGCCCCAGCCGGCGACTGCCACGTTGCCGCCGCGCTGGATGGCGGGCGAGGACCGCTTCCTTCGTCCCGACGTAGCAGCGGGGGACCGTCCGGTCGGCGCGAGTTTCGCCTCGCGAACCGCCGCGTACGGCATCAACGGGGCTGTGGGGACCGCGCATCCGCTGGCGACGCAGGCCGGGATCGACATCCTGCGGCGGGGCGGATCGGCGGTCGACGCCGCGATCGCGATCAACGCCTGCCTCGGTTTCCTCGAGCCGACGTCGAGTGGCATCGGCGGCGACGCCTATGCCATGATCTGGGATCTGAAGCAGCGCAAGGTCGTCGGGCTGGCCGGATCGGGCGCGTCGCCGCGGGGCCTGAGCCTGGAAACGGTGCGGTCGCGCGCACGCGGCGGCGCGCTGCCGCCGCTGGGCGCCGTGTCCGTATCGGTGCCTGTGTCGGCAAAGGCGCGGGCAGCGGCCAGCCGAATGCCGCGCGCAGCGCCGGTGACGGCAAGATTCCGGGGCGCGATCGCCGCGAACGATGGCACGGTCACGTGTCGATGCTCGCCATCGAGGCGTCTGGATAGCGTGTCACATTGACTGCGCCGGGGAGTATGATCCCATCGATGCAGGCAAGATCGGCATCGCTCAGTTCGCACACCTTCGGCAGCATCCGATCCTCGACATCCCGGCTCCACAGCGAATATTCGGTCTGCGGCGCGGTAATGGGGTGCAGGTCATGGGCACTGCGGATGGCCGCGGGGGACCGTGCCGGAAAGCGGGAACTCCCCCCAATGAAAAGGGCGGCAGGTCGATGACCCGCCGCCCCAGATATCGGTCCCGAAGGATCGATTACATGTCGATGGTCAGACCGACGAACAGGTAGCGGCCGATGGCCTCGTAGATACCCGGATAGGTGTTGCCGTTACCGAACGAACCGATTGGCGATGCCGTCGCGCTCAGGATCGGCGGCGTCTTGTCGAGGATGTTGTTCACGCCCATGCGGTAGGTGAACTTGTCGGCAACCCGCACCGTTGCGGCCAGATCGAAGTAGTTCTGCGCCTTGACGCGGGCGTCGTTGACGAAGAACGGACCGGCCAGATCGCTGTCGCTGCTGGTGCGCTCGAACTTCGTCGCCGACAGGTACCGCCAGTTACCCGACAGACCGATGCCGTTCGGCGTGGTCAGCGATAGGCGGGCCTGGTGACGCCACTTGGACATCGGATAGCCGCACTGTGCGCCGTACAGGCCCGCGCAATCGAACTTCGCACCGACCTTGTCCGACGTGAACTTGTCCACATAGGTGCCGTTGAACGAAAGGCCGATCGTGCCGATGCTGTCCGAACGATAGGTATAACCCGCCGACGTCTCGATGCCCTGCGTCGTCAGCGTACCCGCATTGACGTTGGTATTGACGATGTAGCCGGCATTGCCCTGCCACAGCGAGCCGTTGGCATCACGGTTGATCGCGCCGCAGAACTGCTGGTCGGCGGTCTGGAGGCACTGTGCGATGATCGTGTCGGAACCGATGGTACCGATCCGATCCTTCAGCTTGATCCGGAAGCCGTCGACCGACAGGTTGAAGCCCGGCAGGAACGACGGACGCAGGATCACGCCAGCCGTGACCGTGTCGGCCTTTTCGGGACGAAGGTTCGTGTTGCCGCCCAGCAGGCCGTTATACTGCTCCGAGGGATTGGCTGCGATCAGGCCGAAGCGGTTCGCAGGAACGCCGGTGAGCGCGCACTGTGCCGCGGTGTTGCCGTTGACCAGGCCGCCGACTGCGGCGCCTGCGCACGGATCCGTCGCACCGTCCAGCTGGACCGACTGCTGTGCGAACAATTCCTGCGTGTTCGGGGCACGAACCGCACGGTTGTAGCCGCCACGGAAGCGAATGTCCGAGATTGGCGCCCAGACCAGTTCGCCCTTGTACGAGCTTGCCGAACCGGCCGTGCTGTAGCTCGAGTAACGGTAGCCGCCGTTGACGGTCAGTTCGTTGAAGAACGGACGATCGCTGACGAGCGGCACCTGGATTTCGCCGAACGCTTCCTTGACGTTGTAGCTGCCGCGGATCGGCAACGTCGCGCCGCCCTGGCCGGCCAGATCGCCGCTCAGGAACGCGTTGTCGACTTCGAGGCTCAGCGACTCCTTGCGATACTCACCACCGACGTTCAGCGCGATGCCTTCGCTCGCAAACGGCGACTGGACGCCGTATTCGGCACCCTTGAAGGTGAACGATCCGTTGAGAACCGTTTCCTTGTTCTCGCCTGACTGGAAGCCCGGCGTCTGGACATAGTTCAGTGCTGCAGAGCTGATGCCAGCCGAACCGAAGATGTTCAACGGGACGCAGTTCGGATCGGTACCGTCGACGACCGAGCGGCAGACTGCCTGGCCGAGCGTTGCCGAGCCGGGACGCGTATCGGCAATGGCATCGAGCGCACGGGTGGTACGCGAAACCGAGAATTCGTTGCGGTACACCTCGTTGAACACGGTGCTGCCGAACTGGCCATAGGCCTCGTACGAAATCCCCTTGTCGAGATTGCCGCTTGCACCGGCAACGAAGCGGTACTGCGTGTGGCGAAGATCGGCCTGACGACCGCCGCCCTCGACGTTGCGACGGCCGATGCGGACTTTCGCCTGCTGATACTGCGAACCGTCCGGGTTGGTCAGATTGACGACGTTGCCGTTCGCGTCCCGCACCAGGTTGCTGTCGCGGAAGAAGGTCGCTTGCTGTGCAGCGGACAGGAACGGGTTGTTGCTGTTCAGGACCGACGTGTTGTTGAAGTCACCCGACGGTGCGATCTGCGCCACCGAACGATCGTCCATGAACATGAAATCGGCGTACGGCTTGAACGCGTCGCTGACTTCATATTTTGCGAGGAAGCCGGCGGTGTAGCGCTTATCCGGGCGCTGATAATAGTTCAGCGGGTTGGCGTTATACAGGGTCGTACCTGGGACGAGCTGGCCAGCGGAATCCAGCGTGTAGCCGGTTGGTGGTCCACCCTCGGTAGCGTCGCCGAGCGAGAAGTTTGCGGGAAATGCAGTTGCAGATCCGCCGCAGACATAATCGTTGCCGACATTGCCTGTCGGTGCGTTCAGGCCGCACGCGCTGTAGTCACGCGAACCCTGCAGGATCGCGCCGATCTTGCGATAGCCGCCATAGCCGACGATATGCCCGCGGCCGTCGCTGGTGCCGACGCCAACCTTGAAGTTGATGTCGAACTGCGTTCCGTCGAACGACTGACCGGTCGGAGCGGGAAAGCCGGCTGCGGTGTTCAGCGCCTTGAAGCGGTCGCTTCGGTTGTTGTGGTTGTAGATGCCGCCCGATGTGTCGACGCTGAAACCCTCGTAATCGGTATCGAGCACGAAGTTGACGACGCCGGCGATGGCATCCGAACCATAGACCGAGCCCGCGCCGCCGGTCAGGACGTCGACGCGCTTGATCAGCGATGCCGGGATCATGTTGACGTCGGCAGCGGCGCTGGCGGTGCTGCTCGACGACGGGTTGCCCGGCATCAGGCGGCGGCCGTTGATCAGCACCAGCGTGCGCGATTCGCCGAGGTTGCGAAGGTTGATCGTCGCGGTCCCGGTCGAACCGTTGGACACCGACGAATTCTGCGCAGCGAATGCAGACGGAAGACTGTTCAGCACGTCCTCGATACGAGTCGCGCCGCGCAGCTTGATGTCTGCTGCGTTGACGACCGTCACGGGGCTGGCCGACGTCAGGTTCGGGTTCGAGATACGCGAACCGGTAACGACGATGTCACCACCCTCGGCCGTCCCTGCTGCGGCAGGATCCTGGCTCGGTGTGTTTGAAATCGCAGGCGTCGTCGCTGCTGCGCCGTCATCGCTCGTCGTGCCCTGAGGCGCGGGTGCCGGTGCGGTCTGTGCAATGGCAGGCAGTGCAACAACCGCGCCCGCGATCATGGTCGATGCCAGCAGGCAATCTCGAAGCATGTGGTTTCGCATCGTTCTAATTGGTCCCTTTTCGGTATCGGCGAATTTTTCGCCAGACACGATCGTTGGGCGATCGCATGACCGCCGTCGGCGGCGAATTCGCAAAGCGGACACCGATTGTCCAAAACAAAGTTACAAATTGGCTACAGTTCATCGCATTACGTAAGCATTGTTACCCAATGGCAACAATGCTGGGTGCGTTGCAGCGTCGCACGGGAATTCGCTGCGGTTGCGGCGCCACATGCGCCCGCCTATCGCTCGGCTTGGACGAAAATCGGGAGGGGCGATATGCGGATCGCGATGGGTTCGACAATGACCGGCGTGATGGGGACCGGCTTGATGGGGATCGCAGCGATTGCAACGGCTACCGCCGCCAAATCGCGCGATACGGAGCGTGCGCCTCTACTGACGGCCGTTACGCAGTGCCGCGCTGTAGCAGACCCTGCCGTCCGCCTCGCATGTTTCGATAGATCTGTAGCCGCACTCGATACGGCAGAGACCAACAAGGCGGTGGTCGTCATCGATCAGCAACAGGTACGCGAAACACGTCGCAGCCTGTTCGGAGTAAGTCTGCCTGACACCGGGGTGTTCGGCAGCGGCAAAGATCTGCCGCAGATCGAGACGACGCTGGCGAGCGCCTCGGTGGACGATTTCGGCCGATGGAGCTTCGTCCTGGCGGACAAGGCTCGCTGGACGCAGACGGACGATTCCATCATCGCGCGGCGGCCTCGGGCGAACGACAAGGTGATCATAAAGCGCGCCGCGCTCGGCAGTTTCCGACTGAGTGTCGGTGGGCAGCCCGGCGTTAAGGCCAAGCGGCAGAATTAGCACAGAGGCAATGCTAGCGTGCCGACATCGGATCCGCGACCCCGCGGCTGTCGGCGTGGTTCAATTGACCAAGAATGGCGAAATCTGGAAAGCGGGGAAAGGCGCGCGATTTGACGACTATGGGTCCAGTTAAAAAGCGGGCGATGCTACACTGGCGTCAGTAAATTGCCGCTGCGCTGCAGCTGTTCGATGTCGCGACGGGGCGGTGCGCCAAACAGACGCGCATATTCGCGATTGAACTGCGATGGGCTTTCATACCCCACGGCAAAACCCGCACCGCTAGCGGTCGTGCTTCCCGCCAGCATCAGGCGCCGTGCCTCCTGTAGGCGCAGTTGTTTTTGATACTCCAGCGGCGTCATTTTCGTCACGGCTTTGAAGTGTTCGTGCAACGACGACGGGCTCATGCCGGCAGCAGTGGCAATATCACCGATGCGTAGCGGTCGGTCGAACGCGGTGCGGATCGTCGCGATAGCGCGGCTGACCTGGTTGAGGTGACTGTCGGCGACCGCCATGTAGCGAAGGGCAGGGCCGTGGGGGCCTTTGAGTATACGATACAGGATCTCCCGCTCGATCAGCGGTGCCAGCGCCGCGATGCTGTCGGGCTGGTCCAGCAAACGCACCAGTCGGCACGCCGCATCTACCAGATCGTCGTCGCTGCGATATACCGCGAGCGCCGGTAGATCGGCCTTGGGCGCCCGGCCGCCTTCTGCCACGATAAGGTCCGCCAGCACCGCCTGGTCGATGTCGATCTTGCAGCAGAGGTACGGGGCGTCGCGGTCCGCTTGGATGACATGGCCGACGAGCGGCAGGTCGACCGAGACGAGCAGGTAATGCGCGGTATCGTAAAGAAGGCTCCGTCCGCCGAGCGAAACCCGCTTGGCACCTTGGGCGATTATGCAAAGCGACGCGTCGTACACGGCCGGCAAGGGCACGGTCGGCTCATCGGCCCGGAAAAGCGACAATCGATCGATCGGCGTGCTTACCATACCGGTTCTGGTGACGTGGCGCACAACCAGCGCGGCGAGGTCTGCGATCGTGCTCATCGAAGAGACTGTGTTCGTTGTTACCCACTCTCGCAAGCATGGGCGCTGTCATCTTGGAGGATCGTGCAAAGATTGCGGCCGATTGGTCTCACGCCTGCCGATACTTCGGTTCCATCTGTGCTCAGCCTTCAGGCAACAGGAAAGGATCCATCATGAACGACGTCATCGACAAGACAGTGCTGATCAGCGGCGCTTCGAGCGGTATCGGCGAAGCAACGGTGCGGGAACTGGCGGGCAAGGGCGCGCGTCTCTTCATCGGTGCGCGCAGGACCGATCGCCTCGAAGCGCTTGCGGCAGAACTCGGCGCGAATGTCGCGTGGCACGCGCTGGACGTGACCGACGCGGCAGGCTTCGCCGCCTTCGCCGACGCGGCGGAAGCGCGGTTCGGGCGCGTGGACGTGCTGATCAACAATGCCGGCGTGATGCCGCTGTCTCCCCTTGCAGCGTTGAAACAGGATGAATGGACGCGAATGATCGACGTCAACGTCCACGGCGTGCTGAACGGGATCGCTGCCGTGCTGCCCCGCTTCATTGCGCAGAAGGCAGGCCACGTCGTGAACGTCGCATCGATCGCTGCACATTTCGTGATGCCAAGCGCCGCCGTCTACTGCGCGACCAAATACGCGGTATGGGCGATCACCGAAGGGTTGCGCCAGGAGCATGACGACATCCGCACGACGATCATCTCGCCGGGGGTCGTGGCGACCGAATTGGGCAACGACATAACTGACCCGGACATCGCCTCTGCGCTGAGCACGTGGCGGCAGAAGTCGCTAACCCCTGACGCAATCGCGCGGGCGATCCGCTACGCATTGGAGCAGCCTGAGGGAGTGGACATCAACGAGGTCATCGTTCGCCCGACCGCAGCCGGCATTTAGGCGCCGATGCGAGACTTGGTTTGGGCGGACTTGCAGTCTGCCCGAACTGGTTATCGAGGTGAACGACCGTCCGCTATCGTGACGAATGAAAGAATACCGCAACAGTCCGTGCCTGGGTTGTCATGGCTTTCGTCTGCTGCACGGATGACCTCGCCGAGTAGAGGGCTGGTCGGTGAACGTATATCATGCAAGCGCCCCTTGTCTGCGAGCAGGGTCGCGATGTCAGACGATTCCGACCAGAGGTTGATGCCATCGTCGTCGGCTGGCTTGTCGATGGCAGCGAGTTCGTCGGCGGCGAAGTCGAGCATCTGTATCGCGTCCAGGGAGTCGTCGAGCTGTTCGACGGTGCGAGCGCCGATCAGCGCGGAGGTGACTCGCGGGTCGCGCAAGACCCACGCGATCGCCATCTGGGCGAGCGTTTGTCCGCGCGGACCTGCGATCTCGTTTAAGGTACGAATGGCGGCGAGGTTCTGATCCGTGAGCAAGGTCTGCGACAGCGACCCGTTACGGGTGGCGCGCGCGTCCTGCGGGACACCGTTCAGATACCTGTTCGTCAGCTAGCCCTCCGCCAACGGTAAGAAGGCGATGCGGCCGACGCCCAGTTCCTCCAGCGTCGCCAGCAGATCCCGTTCGATCCACCGGTTCAGGATCGAATAGCTGGCCCTGGCCGAGTTGCATCGATCCGGATCGGCGGAGTGCGCGGTGCGGTGACCGAGGTTTGGGGGGGGGCGCGCCGCCCCGCACGGGAACATGAGCGGCGTGCCGCGCTTTCTCCCGATACCGCGCTTTTCGACGCGAGATCAGGAGCTTCATGAAGAGCATGAAAACAGCGTGCGCCGCCAGCGAATCTCGGGAGCGTAGCGGATCGCCGAGAGTGGCGACGGGCGAGTGAGCGAGCTTTCCACGATGGTCGCCGACATCGCCACCATGATCAGCCGTGACGCGGCCGATATCGAGGCGGCCGCGGATCGCAAAGAAGACGCCGCACCTGGACCGTTCGGCATCGCGGTGGCGCTAGCGTCCGGCGAGGTCCTGACCGCGGGTGACGCGGGCACGGGTTTTCCCATACAGAGCATTTCCAAGGTTTTTGCCCTCGATATGGCGTTGGCGGCGGAGGGGGACACCCTGTTCGACCGTGTGGGTCGGGAGCCGTCCGGCGATCCCTTCAATTCGATCGTCGATCTCGAACGCACGAAAGGGATACCACGCAACCCTTTCGTCAACGCCGGTGCGCTGGTGGTGGTCGACATTCTCGTCGAGAAGTTGGCAGACGACTGGCAGGCAAGCGCCGTAGCGGAAGAGGTGCGCTGCCGTGCCGGCCTGGACCGCATCATCGCCGACGATGATGTGCTGGCATCGGAACACGAGGGCGGCGATCTCAATCGAGCGATGATGAGCTTCATGCGCCATCACGGCAACCTGCGCTCCGACCCCGTCGAGGTGATGGAGGCCTATGTCCATCAGTGCGCGATCGTTCTCGATTGTTGCGATCTGGCCAAGGCAGGACTGCCGTTCAGCCGGACGCGGCGATCTCTGGATGAGGCCGGCGCTGATGCCATCGCGCGGCGACGCCGACAGGTGCTCGCGCTGATGATGACCTGCGGACATTACGACGGCTCCGGCGATTTTGCGCTGCGCGTCGGTATACCGGCTAAGAGTGGGGTAGGGGGCGGTATCCTTGCCGTGGTGCCGGACATCGCCTCGATTGGGGTATGGTCGCCCAACCTCGACCAGCATGGGAACAGCATTCTTGGCGTGAGAGCGCTCGAGATGCTGTGCGACCGAACTGGGTGGTCGGTGTTTGGCCCACCGCTGATTGGCGCGGCCCGATGACTGGCAAAGCGCCGCCGCGATCACCCGGCGTCGCTTGGCGCGGCACCATTGCATTCACCTGCATGGCCGTCGGTCTGTGCACCACGTCCTGCGACGGCAAAACAGTGTCGCCTACGGCGACCGTTCAAACAGTGTCGCCTACGGCGACCGTGCGGCAAGCGCCTGCGGCTGCGGCTGAAACGCGCGGATTGGATCCGCAGGCGATGCGCCAAGCTATCGCCGGCGCATCTCGGCTGCAGCGGATACGGTCGCTTCTGGTGCTTCGCGATGGCGAAACATTGGCCGCCAACGTCTTCAACGGCGGGCCGCCTCTCGATCGTCCTGTCAATATCAAGTCGGCGTCCAAGTCGGTGATGTCGGCGTTGATCGGCATCGCGATCGCCCGGGGTGTTCTTAGTGGAGTTGATCAACCTGTCCTGACGATTCTGCGCCGCGATGCGCTGCAGGATCCGGATCCTCGGCTGGCACGCGTGACGATCGGTAACTTGCTATCGATGCAAGCGGGACTGGAGCGTACGTCCGGTGAGTTCTACGGACGATGGGTATCGAGCCCCAATTGGGTGCGTTACGCGCTGGGCCGGCCGTTCGTCGCCGAACCCGGCACGCAGATGCTCTACTCGACCGGGTCGACTCACTTGCTCTCTGCAGCCTTAACCCGCGCGAGCGGCCGCAATACTCTGGTCAACGCGCGGGAGTGGCTGGGCGAACCGCTCGGCATCACGATCCCGTCATGGCCTGCTGATCCGCAGGGCATCTATTTCGGCGGCAACGAGATGCGGCTCTCTCCGCAGGCGCTGGCGCGGTTTGGAGAACTCTACAGACTAGATGGCATGATCGATGGTCGTCGGGTGCTGCCGCAGGGCTGGGTGAAGCAGAGCTGGACCGCGCGGACGACGTCCCCCTGGAGCGGACAGCGTTACGGCTATGGGTGGTTCCTGTCCGAAGCGCGAGGACATCCGATCCGGTTCGCATGGGGGTATGGCGGGCAGATGGTCTATGTCGTGCCCGATTTAAAACTGACGGTAGTCATGACATCGGACGCCGGCGGGGAACGCGACAGCGGCCATATCGAGGATCTGCACAGGCTGCTGGCCGAAGGGATCATTCCAGCGGCGGAGCGCGGTGCGACTTGACGGTAGAAACTGGCTGTACCTGAATTTTTCGAGCATAGTATCGGTCGGGAGAGAAACGAGCGAACGCTTCAAGAGGCGCGCGGCACTCTCCGAAATCCTGCTGTAGGATCGTGGCTAAAGCCCGTTGCAAGGCAGAGGAGGGTGACGGATCGCCAGGACGCTGCGATGGTCGACAGATATCCGCAGTTGGCGAACGAAAAGCAGCGGGCGAACGTCGTCTTGTGAGTCTCCCCGGTCTGGCTGATGTGCTCGACGCGTTAGCCATTTGTCGTTGCTGATGACTGCTCAGCTGGTTGGACCGGATGGAACTGTGCCTTCGAACCGCGTTCTGCCGGGTAGAGACTGTGCGAGGCTCAGATCGCCGTTGTGGCCACGGAAGATCTGCCGGGCGAGGGCCAGACCCACGCCCGTGCCCTCGGTCTTGGTGGTGAAGAACGGGCGGAAGATGTCGCCTTGGTTCGCGGCTGGAATACCGGGGCCGTTGTCCGTCATCGTGAACTGCGTTTGGCCGACTAAGGCCGTGATGGTGAGCGTGACCCGCGCATCGGGCGAATCGTGCAATGCCTCGGCTGCGTTCTGCAAGACGGCCCAGAGCGCTGCGGTCAGTTGATCCGGGTCGGCCAGCAGATAGGCCGGTGCGTTGAGGAGGTCGGTCGTGAAGGCAATCGTGGGCCATCTCGTGGTAAACAATGCTGCCAGATCGCCGACGAACCCAGTGAGAGGGATCCGCTCCGCCGAGGGGGTCGGCAGCCGCGCCAATGCACGGTAGCTTTCGCCGAAACGGTGCAGGCTGGCGGCGCGGCGCGCGACGGTCTCGACCGCGTCGCGTACCTTGGGCAGCATCGGGTCGGGATCGTCGAGCATCGCCACCGCGGTCTCGGCGAGCGAGGCGATCGGGGTGAGGGCGTTGACGATCTCGTGGCTCAAGACCTGGACGAGTTCGCGTAACGCGGCGGCCTCGGCGGCCTTCAGTTCGGCGTCGATGTCGATCAGCGCACCGATCCGCGTCATTCGCCCTGAGAGCGCGAGGTCGCCGGTGGCGAGCGCGAAGCTGCGGATGTCGGTGTCATGCCCGATCTCGATGGTAGTCGTACGTCCGGGGCGAGTGTCGGCGAGCGCGGTAACGAGTCCCTCCGGCGGATCGGCGACGAGGTCGCCTGCGCCGAGCAATCGTCGGGCGGCGCGGTTGACGGCGCGCAACCGGCCCTCGTCGAGCGCGACCAAGGGTGCAGGCGACAAATCGAGATACGCGTTCAGGCGGCGACGCTCCTCTTCCCCGGCAGAGGCGGCCGGAATTGGTGGCGCTGGCATCGGCATGCGCTGACCAGCGTCGACCAGGTTTAGTGCGGCGATCCAGATCGCGATCATAGCGGCGAGCAGTGCGGTGGCGTACAGACCGCGTGTGGCCGCAACCGCACCACCGGCACCGGCCGCTGCTATCACCAGCGCGCGTACGGCCGCGCGCGTCCGGTCAGAGGCCATAGCGTGCCATCCGGCGGTAGAGCGCCGCGCGGGTCAATCCGAGCTGAGCGGCGGCGCGGCTGACGTTGAAGGCGTGGCGTTCGAGCGCTGCGGTAATCAGCGTTTCCTCGTTGCGCGCGAGTGACAGGTCGGGCGCGAGCGATTGCGGCTCGACGGCGCCGGGCGAAAGCAGGAGGTCGCCGATCGCGTGGGTCTCGCCATTGCCGAGCAGGACCGCGCGTTCCATGGTCTGGCGCAGGCCGCGGACGTTGTCGGGCCAGCGATCCGCCGCGATCGCGTGCACCGTGTCTGCATCGAGCGTTCCGAGCGGCTTGCCGTGGCGGTAGGCGAACAGCGCAAGGAAATGACGTGCGAGCAGCACCGCATCGCCTGCGCGATCAACGAGCTGCGGGAGGGCGATTTCGATCGTTCCGACGCGGTCGAGCAGGTCTTCGCCGATTGCGGCGCGAACGCCGGTTCGGTCGAGTCGCGTGGTCGCGGTGACGCGGATGCCTTCGAGCGCTGACAGCAGAACGCCGCTGAGCGCACGAGGCAGTCGGTCGATATGGTCGATCACCAGCATCCCGCCAGCGGCCGCCGCGGTTCGCTCGGCGATGACTGTGGCGTCCGCAGCCTCGGCATCCAACGTGACGAACGGCAGGCTGGCGTGCGGCGAGGCCTGATGAACCAGTCGGGCGATCAGCGTCTTGCCGGTGCCCGCAGCGCCGTGGATCAGGATCGGCGCCGCTGTGGGCGCGACGCGGGCCATCAGGTCGCGGGCGCGCGCGATCCCCGCACTTTCGCCGAGCAGGATGCCGTCGTAGATGGGCGGTGTCGCCGCGATCTCCAGCTTCGCGCGACGCAGCGCCAGACCGCGTTCGACCGTCGTCAGCAGGCGTTCGTTGTTCCAGGGCTTGATCACGAAATCGGTTGCACCGCTGCGCATCGCCCGGACGGCGACCGCGATCCCGCTATGCCCGGTAACGACGATGACCACCGCGCGGGCGTCCGCCGCGATCAGGCGGTCGAGCATCGCGAACCCCTCCTCGCCAGTGGTCCGGCCGCGCGCGAAATTGAGATCGAGCAGGATGACGTCGATTGGTTCGCCCGCGAGTAGCACCCACGCCGCCTCCGGGTTCGCCGCGGTCGATACGCGCATGCCGTGCCGTTCGAGCAACAGCCGCGCGGCCTTGGCGATGTCGGGGTCGTCGTCGATGACCAGGATATGCGATTCGGTTGACATGGCCGTCATAGTGTCCGGAAACGGACAGTTGGTACAGTCGGGCGCGTGATCCAGCGGCGAAGTTCTAAACTATCTAGCAATGACATCAGTTTAGGGTCTGGTCGCTCGATCCCGTACACTGTCCGCATGACGGAGACGACCCTGCCAGGAACGGGCGCCGCGATGGACCGGCGTATCGAGCGTCCGAACGCGCGGCGGCGCAAGCGGATCGTGCGCGGTGTGCTCGCGCTCGCGGTGGCGAGCGCGGCGGTGCTGCTGTGGCTGTTGATGCCCGGCGCCAACGCGCTGACCGTCGATGCCGCCGCGATCCGCACCGGTAACGTCGTGCGCGCGCCGTTCCGGGATTTCGTGCCGCTCCGTGCCGAGGTCGCGCCGTTGCGCACCGTGTTCGTGACCGCGATCTCGGGCGGGCAGGTGGCTGAACTCGCCGCCAGCGACGGCGCGATGATTGCCGCCGGCACGCCGCTGGCGCGGCTGTCCAATCCGTCGCTCGAGCTCGATGTCGCCAGCCGATCGGCCGAGATCGTCGGGCAGTTGAGCGCAATCAGCGGGCAGCGGCTGTCGGTCCAGAATACGCGGCAGGATGGTGCGCGCGATCTGGCCGAAGCGCGCAACGCGCTGTCCAAGGCGCGGACTTTGCTGGCGCAGAAGCAGGTGCTGTTCGACCGGGGGATCATCACGCGCGCTGCGATCGATCCGGTGCGTGAGGATGTCGGGTATCAGCAGGCGCGGGTTTCGGCGCTCGACCGCGGTACAGCGGAAGCGGGGGCGACACTGGCCGACCAGTCATCGGGGATCGCCGCGACCGCGCGGCAGTTGCGCGAGAGCCTTGCGATGGTCCGGGCGAGCCTCTCCGCGCTGGTGTTGCGCGCGCCGGTCGCGGGACGCCTGACCGCCTTCACGCTCCAGCCCGGACAGACGCTCAAGGCCGGTGACCCGGTCGGGCAGATCGATTCCGAGGGACAGTGGAAGCTGACCGCCGATGTCGACCAATTCTACCTCGGGCGCGTCCGGGCCGGGCTGGCGGCGACGGCGGATATCGACGGACGCAGCTATCCGATGTCGGTCATCAAGATCCTGCCGCAGGTGACCGAGGGCCGGTTTCGCATCGAGCTTGGTTTTCGTGGGACCGTGCCGGCCGGACTGAACCGCGGCCAGACGCTCGACGTACGGCTCGTGCTTGGTGCGGACCAGCCCGCGGTGGTCGCGCCCTCGAGTGGTTGGCTCGATGCGGGCGGCACTACTGCCTTCGTACTCGACGGCGACAAAGCCATCAGGCGAGCGATCGTCACCGGCCGCCGCAATCCCGATCAGGTCGAGATCGTCTCCGGCCTGGCGCCCGGCGAGCGGATCGTGACGACTGCGCTCGGGACCTACACCCCCTTTCAGACCCTTCTCATCCGATAGGATTCGATATGATCCAGTTACAGGACCTCAGCCGTACCTACGCCTCGGACGAGATCGAGACGACCGCGCTCGGCGGCATCGATCTCGCGGTCGAGGCAGGCGAATTCGTCGCGATCATGGGGCCGTCGGGCTGCGGCAAATCGACGCTACTCAACATCATCGGCACGATCGACCGGCCGACCGATGGGCGGTACCTGTTCGAGGGCGCGGACATCGCGCGTGCGCCCGAAGCCCAGCTCGCCAAGCTGCGCCGCGATCGGCTGGGCTTCGTGTTCCAGAGCTTCAACCTGATTGACGAGCTGACGATCGCCGAGAACGTCGCGTTGGGGCTCGCCTATCGGACGATGCCCGCGCGCGAGAAGAAGGAGCGCGTGGCGGCGGCGATGGACCGTGTCGGCATCGCCCACCGCCAGCGGCATCACCCGCACCAATTGTCGGGCGGCCAGCAACAGCGCGCCGCGATCGCCCGCGCGATCGTCGGCGAGCCACGGCTGATCCTCGCCGACGAGCCGACCGGCAACCTGGATACCGAGAACGGCGCGCAGGTGATGGACATCCTGAGCCAGTTGAATGCGGAGGGCGCGACGATCGTGATGGTCACGCACAGCCCGTCGCACGCCGATATCGCCAAGCGGACGGTGCACATGCTCGACGGCCGTATCCTTTCCTCGGCTTGGCGCGCCGCCTGATGCGCCGTTCGCTCCAGATGATCGTGTTGTTGCTGCTCGTGGTGGTGCTCGTCCGCCATCTTGCCGCGACCAAGCCCGGCCCCACGCCCGGCCCCGATTCCGCAAGCGACGCCTGAAGGAACCGCCATGTCCGCGCTCACCAGTCTCTATCGCTCGCTCGCGCATCACCGGCTGTTCGCGCTGCTCAACATTGGGGGGCTCGCGCTGGGGATCGCGACGTTCCTCGTCCTGTTCCTCTTCGTGCGGTTCGAGACCGGGTATGATCGCGTGCTGCCGCAACAGGACCGGCTGTGGGTGATGGAGGAGCGCTATGTGATGCCGGGCTATCCAGCAGACACCAATCCGAACACGATGGGTAGCGAGCTCAAGATCCTGCAGGCGGATTACCCGCAGTTGGTCGGTACGCGTTACATGAACATGGCCGCGACCGTGCAGCAGGGCGGGCAGGCGACCGCCGAGGACCTGGGCACAGTCGACCCTAACTTCTTCGATCTCATGCGCTTTCCCGCAGTCGAGGGCGATCCGACAGCAACGCTTGCCGATCCGAACGGCCTGGTGGTCACGCAGAAGACTGCGCGGAAATATTTCGGGAGCCAGTCGGCGATCGGCCGGACGCTGCAACTGTCGATCGACGGGACGACCTATCCCTACAAGGTCTGGGCGGTGCTGCGCGACATGCCCGACGACGTCACCTTCAAGAGCGAGATGTTCGCGCAACTGTCGCGGACGCGCTTCGGCAACGAATGGTGGGAGCACTGGGGCAGCGCGTCGCTGACCACGTTCTTGCGTTTCCCCGACGATGCCGCCGCGCGCGCGTTCGAGGCGCAATTGCCCGCGTTTCTCGATCGCCACGCTTATGCCGGGGGCAACCTCAAGAAAGGCGAGTATTTCCAGTCGCTGCGACCGCTGACCGCGATGCATCTGTATAGTCCGGGCGATCGCGCGGTCGTCACGACCTTGGGCGCGGTTGGGCTGCTGACGCTGCTGATCGCGATCGTGAACTACGTCAATCTGGCCACCGCCCGTGCCGGGCTGCGCGCGCGCGAGGTGGCGATGCGCAAGGTGCTGGGCGGCACGCGGCGGTCGCTTATCCGGCAATTCCTGGGCGAGGCGCTGGCGACCGTCGCGGTGGCAGCGCTGATCGGGCTCGCGCTGGCCGAGATCGCGCTGCCGTTCGTCAACGCGCTTGGCGGAACTTCGCTGGCGATCCGCTATGTCGGTTGGGACGGCGTCGTCGTGCCGCTGGTCCTGCTGGTCCTGGGCATAGCACTGGTCGCGGGGCTGTATCCCGCGTTCGTGCTGTCGGGGTTTCGCCCGGCGGCGGTGCTCGCCTCGACACGCGCGCCCGGTGGTGGGCGTAGCGGCACGAGGCTGCGGAGTGCGCTGGTGGTCGTGCAGTTCGCGATCGCGATCGCATTCGCCATCGCCACGGGGGTCATGCTCAAACAGACCGAGCATATCCGTGACGCCGATCTCGGGTTTCGTCGCGACGGCTTGATGATCGTGCGGTCGTTGATGACCGGCGGGATCGACTCCCCGCAGCGCGCCGCGATCCTGCGCAGCCTCGCGGCGGCCCCTGGCGTCATCGGCGTCACCGTCGCCAACAATGCCCCGGGCGACCAGAGTACGACCAATTTCTCGGGGTACAGTCGCGCAGGCACGTCCGGCGGCAAGATATCGTTGATGGATGTCGGCACGGGTCGCGACTATTTCCGCGTGTACGGCGCGCGCCTCGTCGCGGGGCGCCTGTTCGACGCCGCACATTCCGACGACCGCGGCCTGTTGACGATGGCCGAACGCAAGCGGGCAGGGCCGAACGTGGTAATCAACCGCACGGCGGTGACCGCGCTCGGCTTCGCGTCGCCAACGGCAGCAGTCGGGCAGACGATCAACGATGGCGAGCGAAGCGCGACGATCATCGGCGTGGTCGACGACCTGCGCTTCAGGAGCCCGCGCGATGCCGTCACGCCGGTCGCCTATACCTACGACACCGTCGATATCCTCTCGCCGTTCGCGGCGGTCCGTTATGCCGGCGCCGATGCGAAGACGATGATGGCGGCGCTCGAGGCGGCGTGGAAGCGCGTCGTTCCCGGCGTTCCGTTCGAGGCGCGCTCGGTCGAGGACAATCTGTACCAGCGTTATTACAAGGCGGATGCGCAACGCTCGCGGCTGTTCACGATCGGCGCGGTGCTGGCGGTCCTGATCGGCTGTATCGGGCTCTACGGCCTGGCAGCGTTCGACACCGCGCGACGCGTCAAGGAGATCGGTATCCGCAAGACGCTCGGCGCCTCGACTGCCGAGGTGCTGCGGCTGCTGATCGGGCAGTTCCTGCGACCCGTGATCCTCGCCAACCTCGTCGCGTGGCCGCTCGCCTATGTCGCGATGCAGCGCTGGCTCGGCGGGTTCGACGACCGGATCGCGCTGTCGCCGCTGTTCTTCGTCGGTGCGTCGCTCGCCGCGGTGCTGATCGCGAGCGGCACCGTCTTCGGCCAGGCGTGGCGTGTCGCCCGCGCCGAACCCGCGCGCGCGCTGCGCCACGAATAGGGGCGGATCGATGTCCTCGGCCTTACTGACGCTGTACCGTTCGCTCACCCGGCATCGGCTGTATGCGTTGCTCAACATTGGCGGGCTCGCACTCGGGATCGCGGTGTTCCTGGTGCTGATGCTGTTCGTCCGGTTCGAGACCAACTACGATCGCGTGCTGCCGGGATGGGAGCGGGTCTGGACGATCGAGCGCACGATCCAGTTCCCCGGCAACCCCGAGGTGCAGATCCCGTCCTCGCCCACGCTCTCCGGTCAATTGACCGCAGCATTCCCCGATCTCGTCGCGGCGCGGATGACGCCCTACGACACCGCGACGGTGCTGACCGGGAATACGAGCACCACACGCAAACTGGCATTGGTCGACCGCGATTACTTTCGGATCTTTCGGTTTCCCGCCGTCGAGGGCGATACCGCCAGCACGATCGCCCGCCCGGACGGAATTGTCGTCACCCAAAGCGTCGCGGAGGCGTATTTCGGCAGGACGAGTGCGCTAGGGCGGACGCTGACGGTCGCCATCGACGGCAGAGCGCGCAATTACCGCGTCGGGGCGGTGATCGCCGACCTGCCGAAGAACCAGACGTACGCCAGTGTACTGTTCGCGGCGATCCCGGCCGAACTCGACGACGATTCCCGATCTACTAGCAATGGCGTCGTGACGTTTCTGGCTCTCTCCGACGCTGCGACGGCGGACCGGATCGGTGCATTCATGCGGCGCCACCCCGACCCCGCGTTCAATCCCGATGCCCGTCAATTCCTGAAGGAAGGCATCGTGCCGCTCGCCGGGCGCCATCTTGCCGGCAACGGGGTCGGCACCGTCGTCGCCGTGCTGGGCGGAGTGGGGATCGTCGCGCTGCTGCTGGCGGTGGTCAATTACGTCAATCTGGCGACAGCGCGCGCGGGGCTGAGGGCGCGGGAAATCGCGATGCGCAAGGTGGTCGGTGCGACCCGGCGGATGCTGATCGGGCAATTGCTCGGCGAGGCACTGGCCGCGATAACGCTGGCGACGTTGATCGGGCTGGCGCTTGCCGAGGTTGCGCTGCCGTTCGTCAACGCGATCGGCGGCACCGACTTGTCGATCGTCTATTGGGGGGCGGGGTCGATCTTGCCGCCGCTTGTGGCAACGACTGCGCTGGTGACGCTGCTTGCAGGGTTCTACCCGGCTTTCGTGATCTCCCGGTTCCTGCCCGCGGGCGTGCTCGCCGCAGCGCGGACTCCCGGCGGTGATCGCGCGGGCGCACGACTGCGCAGGGCGCTGGTGGTCACCCAGTTCGGCATCGCCGTCGCGCTGATGATCGGGACGGCGGTGCTGTTCGCCCAGACCCGGCATGTCCAGCAGGCGGATATCGGCTTCGGGCGCGACGGCCTGATCATGCTGAGCGGTTACGGCGATCCCGCGCTCGATCCGGGGCAACGGGCCAGGCTGGTCGATGCGATGCGCAAGACTCGCGGGGTTGCAGGCATCACGACGAGCGGCGTCGTGCCCGGCGGCGGTACGTTCGCGATCGCCAAGATGAAACGCGCCGGCGCGACAGGCGAGCCGCCGATGATCGTCCAGGCTACGGTCGGCGAGCATTTCTTCGACACCTACCGAGCCAAGCTGCTGGCCGGTCGGGTCTTCGACCCGGATCGTTTCGCGCTGGACGTTGGCAATAGCGGTACCAGAAGCAAGGCCTTGGCGGGCAGGGTGGCGAACATCATACTCAATCGCACTGCTGCCCAACGCTTGGGGTTCCACCGAGCCGACGAGGCGATCGGCCAGATCGTTTCGCTCGACGGCGGGACGGTGAGGATAGTCGGTGTCATTGCCGACATGCGCTTCGGTACGCCGCGCGAACCGGTCGAGGCGTTCGCCTACAGCTATCAGCCCGGCGGTGGCTATCGCGCCATCGTGGTGATCCGTACCTCGGCCGATCCCGCAATCGTCCGGGAACGTCTGGAAACGGCGTGGCGCCGTATCGCGCCGGCAGTTCCGCCGGCAGCCACGACGGTCGAGCAGAAGCTGTACGAGTCCTTTTATCGCCAGGACGTGCAGCGCTCGCGGCTGTTCACGGCCGGCGCGGTACTGGCGGTCGCGATCGGGTGTCTCGGGCTCTATGGCCTGGCTGCGTTCGACACCATGCGCCGGGTGAAGGAGATCGGTATCCGCAAGGTGCTGGGCGCCTCGACCAGCGACGTGATGCGGCTGCTGCTGGTCCAGTTCCTCAAGCCGGTCCTTCTTGCGAACGTGATCGCGTGGCCGATCGCGTGGTTCGCGATGTCGCACTGGCTGAACGGATTCGACGACCGTATCGTCCTGTCGCCGGTCTATTTCATCTCTGCGAGCGTGCTGGCACTCGTCATCGCAGCGGCGACGGTTGCCAGCCAGGCATGGCGCGTCGCACGAGCCGAACCTGCGCGCGCGCTCCGCCAGTTCTAGCAGACTGAGGTAGGCAGGTTTGACGCCGGGTACATAGTGGCATGCTCAAGGAGTTCACCACCGTGTCGCCACGGTCTGATGAAGGTAAAGCGACTGGACGAGGTGCAGGTCAAATCGAAGGTCCATATCCCCCCTATTACGAGCGGCTCTTTGTCTTGGGGGCTATGGCAACAAGTGTGTCAAAGTACGCAGCGATTATGTCGCCGACTCGATCACGCCGCGAAGGAAGCGGCTCGCCAGTTGCCTTGATCCGAACCCGGATCTCTTCGAACTGCTGTTTTCGAAGCCGCGTTGGCTTGAAAGAACAGGCTATCGGCTTCGGCGGCGCTCTTTGTGTTAGCGACACGTCCAAGAGCGCCATACCGCCAAAGGCAGGAAGCATCCTCCCAGCTATCTGGCGACGCAGATCGTAAAAGCCAGTTGTGAGACGCTTCCAAGGTGTCGCCATAATTGCGATTCCGTTGCTCGCTGTACGAGCAAAGAAGACAGCATGGCTAAACCACACGTTCTGTAGCGAAGGTGAAGGCTGGTGACCCCTACGAGAATCGAACTCGTGCTTACGCCGTGAGAGGGCGTCGTCCTAACCGCTAGACGAAGGGGCCGTTAGCAGATGCGGGCGTGTACGGAATGGGGTGGCGGCCGTCAAGACGGTTGCCGCACATTCCTAAGGCGCCCGCGCATTTTGTCAGACGCCCGTTTCGTCAGGCGGCAACCTTCTTGCGCTCGGCCATTTCCTCGTTGAGCATCTCGGCCAAGAGGAAGGCGAGTTCGAGGCTCTGGCTGGCGTTGAGGCGCGGGTCGCAGTGGGTGTGGTAGCGATCGGCCAGCGACTGCTCGGTCACGTCGACCGCGCCGCCGGTGCACTCAGTCACGTTCTGGCCGGTCATCTCGGCGTGGATGCCGCCGGCGTGCGTGCCTTCCGCGCGGTGGACCGCGAAGAAGCCGCGGACTTCGGCGAGAATGCGGTCGAACGGCCGCGTCTTGTAGCCGTTGGCGGCCTTGACGACGTTGCCGTGCATCGGGTCGCAGCTCCAAACCACCGGATGGCCTTCGCGCGTGACGGCGCGGACGAGCCTGGGCAGGTTCGCCTCGATCTTGTCATAGCCATAGCGCGTGATCAGCGTCATCCGGCCGGGCACGCGGCCGGGGTTGAGCGTGTCGAGCATGCGGAGCAGCGCGTCGGGCTCTAGGCTTGGGCCGCACTTGATACCGATCGGGTTGCCGATGCCGCGGAGGTATTCGACGTGGCTGGAGCCCTCGAAGCGCGTGCGATCGCCGATCCACAGAAAATGCGCGCTGGTGTCGTACCAGTCGCCGGTCAGCGAATCCTGCCGGGTCAGCGCCTGCTCGTACTGGAGCAGCAGCGCCTCGTGGCTGGTGTAGAAATGCGTTTGCGCAAGCTGCGGCACGGTCTCGGGATCGATCCCGCAGGCGGCCATGAACTCGAGCGCCTCGCCGATGCGATCCGCGGTCTCGGCGTATTTTTTCGACCAGGGGCTGCGGCCCATGAAGTCGTGCGTCCAGCGGTGGACCTGATGCAGGTTCGCATAGCCGCCCTGTGCGAACGCGCGCAGCAGGTTGAGGGTGGCGGCGGACTGCGAATAGGCGCGGATCATGCGCTGGGGATCGGGTGCGCGCGATTCCGCGGTGAAGGCGATGTCGTTGACGTTGTCGCCGCGGTAGGACGGCAGCTCGATGCCGCCGATCGTCTCGGTGTCGGTCGAGCGCGGCTTGGCGAACTGCCCCGCCATGCGGCCGAGCTTCACGACCGGCAGCTTCGAGGCGAAGGTCAGAACGACCGCCATCTGGAGGATGACGCGGAAGGTGTCGCGGATGTTGTTCGCGCTGTGCTCGGCGAAGGACTCGGCGCAGTCGCCGCCCTGAAGCAGGAATGCCTTGCCCGCCGCGACCTCGGCGAGCGACGCGGTCAGGTTGCGGGCTTCGCCGGCGAAGACCAGCGGCGGGAAGGTCGCGAGCTGATTGGTCGCGGCAGTCAGCGCTGCGGCGTCGGGATAGGTCGGGAGCTGCCGTGCTTCGTGACGAGTCCAGCTGTCGGGGGCCCAGTTCGCGGCCATATCATGTCGTCCGATTGGTGAATTGTGCTGCGAGCCATGCGGGAAAACGCCATTTTGCGCAACGAAGTAAAGCTTGGGAGCAGGCGGCGAAACGCTGCGTGGGCGGGGTCGATCGGCTAAGGAGGTTAACTTCATTCATATTAGATTAAAATATATATGGCGCCTGCGCTGTCCAATTGGCATGGTCCCCGCATGGACATGCCAATGCGTATCATCATCGCGCTCTCTATCATCGGCGGGGGAGTCTTGGTCGGCGTACCGATCCTGATCGTGTACTCGCGTCGCCGCCGCGCCGACAAACTGCGCCGCCGCGGAATCAAGAGCTACAATCGCGGCCGGCGCGAGGCGCCGATCGGCACGACCCAGATCGGTCAGTAACCCGCGTCGAGATCGGCGACGTTCTTCATCGGGCGACCGGCGAGGAACGCGGCGAGGTTGTCGAGGAACAGCGCCGCGCCGCGTGCGAACATCGTCGTCTGGCTGCGACCCGACAGGTGCATCGTGACGATCGCATTGGGCGCGGACCAGAGCGGGTGATCCGCGGGCAGGGGCTCCGGGTTGGTCGGATCGAGCACGGCACCCGCAATCGTCCCGTCCGTCAGCGCCGCGATCAGCGCCTCGTCGTCGATCATGTCGCCACGCGCGATGTTGATCAGCCAGGCCGACGGCTTCATCCGCTGTAGCTCTTCGTGGCCTATCATCGCCTGTGTCGCGTCGGTCGAGGGCGCGGCCAGGATCACCCAGTCGAACGCGTCGAGCCGATCGCGCCAGGCGTCGGGCGTTATCGTGCCATCCCGGCCGGTGCGCGTCACCCCGCTGACTTCGACCCCGAACGCCTCCAATCGGTCGCCGATCATCCGGCCGATCGTACCATAGCCGATGACCAATGCCTGCGTGCCGGCTAGTTCGATCTTGCCGGGCGCGTCCTTCAGCCAGTCGTGGCGGTCCTGCGCGCGCAAGACGGTATCGAAGCGCTTGGCAGCGACGAGCACGCCCATCACGGCATATTCCGCGACCGCGACGGCGTTGATGCCGGCGCCGTTGGTCAGGGTGACGCCGTTGTCGCGCAGGATGTCGAGCGGGAACGCGTCGAGACCGGCGTAGATCGTCGAAACCCATTTGAGGGTCGGCCCGGCATGGCGGATCGCGTCGGCGACGAGCTCGGTCGGCTGCATGTCGACCCAGGCGATGTCGGCGTCGGCGATCATCGCGTTGGCTTCCGCGGGCTTGGCGAACCAGGCGATTTCGAGGTCCGCGGGTAGATGCGGTTCGAGGAGCGGGCGGGCGGCGGCTGGGAGGACGGCTTTCATGTGCGGAGCATCGGCGTGCGGCGGGGTATGTCAAGGTGTGCCGGATTCGTCATTCCGCACTTGTCCCGCTTACGACCTGCGAGACGGCGGACACTGGATCTGGTCGGCCCTTATCCCTGAAAGCCCTTATCCTGATACAAGGGTAGCTTGTTTCCCCGCGAAGGCGGGGACCCAGACTGGGCTTCCGCCTTCGCGGGAGAACAAGGAGGAACGGACTAGCCTTCGAACGCGACCGCATTCCTACTTCACCGCGATAGTTCGCGAACAGGCCAAGGGGTGACGACGCGATCCGGGCATTGTTCTGGTCCCCGATGAAGCACTCGCTCCGGGAAACGGCGGTCAGAGCGCGATCTTCCAGTCCCAGCCGAGGGAGTCGCCGTCCATCACCTCGACCCCCGCGGCGGCGAGTTCGTCGCGGATCGCATCGGACCGCTCGAAATCCTTTGCGGCGCGGGCGTCGCGGCGGTCCGCCAGGCGCGCGGCGATCGTCTCTTCGTCGATCGTCGCCGATACCGGACGGATGCGGAGGTCCTCGCGTCGGATCGTTGCGAGGTCTAGCCCCAGCACCGCGTCGAAATCGTCGAGCGCTGCGATCCGATCGGCTGGTGCAACGCGCTTGTCCGCGAGCAGTTCGTCGAGGATCGGCAGCGCACGCGGCGTCGCGAGATCGTCCGAGACCGCCTCTTCCAGCCGGTCGGCATAGTGCATCGCGCTGCCCGAGGGGCCGCCCGGCGGACGAGCGCGCAACGTCTCGACCGCCTGCACCATGCGCTTGAGACGGATCGCCGCCGCCGCGAGGTTCTCCCACGAGAACTCCAGTTCGCTGCGATAATGCGCCTGAAGGCACATCAAGCGGTAGGCGAGAGGGTGGAAGCCGCGGTCGACGATCGTCTGCATCGTCGTGAACTGGCCGGTCGACTTCGACATCTTCCCGGCGCGCTCGACCAGGAAGTTGTTGTGCATCCAGACGCTCGCGCCGGTATCCGCGCAATCGCAGTGCGCCTGGTTCTGCGCGATCTCGTTGGGATGGTGGATCTCGCGGTGGTCGATCCCGCCGGTGTGGATATCGAAATGCGCGCCGAGATAGTGTTTGCTCATCACCGAACATTCTAGGTGCCAGCCGGGCGCCCCGCGACCCCAAGGCGAATCCCATTCCATCTGGCGGTTCTCGCCCGGCGTCGAGGTGCGCCAGATCGCGAAATCCTGCGGGTTGCGCTTGCCGGCAACAGGCTCGATCCGACTTTCGATGTCGTCGTTGCCGGCACGCGCAAGGCGGCCATAGTCGGGGACGGTCGACACGTCGAAATACAGCCCGCTGTCGAGCGCGTAGCAGTGCTTCGGCGCGATCTGTTCGGCGAACGCGATCATCTCGGCGATATGATCCGTGGCGACCGCCCAACGCGCGGGCGGCACGATATTGAGGCGCGCGACGTCGCGTTTGAACACGTCGGTATAATAGGCCGCGATTTCCCAGATCGACCGCCCTTGGGCCGCCGCCGCCTTCTCCATCTTGTCGTCGCCGACATCGGCGTCGGAGGTCAGGTGCCCGACATCGGTGATGTTGATGATGTGGGTCGTCGGCCACCCCTTCCAGCGAAGCACGCGGCCTAGCGTGTCGGCGAACAGGAAGGCGCGCATGTTGCCGATGTGCTGGTAATTATAGACGGTCGGCCCGCAGGTGTAGAGCCCGACATCGGTCGGATCGATCGGCTGGAAGGTCTCGAACTGGCGCGAGAGGCTGTTATACAGTGTCAGGGGGATGCGGGTCATGGGCTGCTCTTAGCGTTGCATGTGCCCTCCGGCAAAGGCGCTCGCATCTTGTACGGACTCGCCGGAAAAGCTGTTTGGCTTGAAACGATGGCGCTGCGCTGATAGGGGGCCCAGCTCATGCGGCGCGGACCTGTTCGCGACGGCAAAAATCTATTCGACCGGAGCTTAACGGGTTTATGCAGATCATCGTACGCGACAATAATGTCGACCAAGCCCTTCGCGCGCTGAAGAAGAAGCTGCAGCGCGAGGGCGTGTACCGCGAGATGAAGCTGCGCCGGCACTACGAAAAGCCGTCCGAGAAGCGCGCACGCGAGCGTGCAGCAGCGATCCGTCGCTCGCGAAAGCTCGACCGCAAGCGCGCCGAGCGCGACGGCGCACGGTAAGATTTTGGTCGGCCGTACCCGGCGAGCGGGTGGGCCGATAGTTCGGGGGTGTCGTGATCGGCACCCCAATCGCTTTCCAACGGCACGCGCGGCGCTCCGGCGTGACCAGATGACCGGGGCCTGATCCGATGTCGACCGTCACCGCAGTGCCGCTGCAGCCAACCAAGCGCAGCTATCTCGTCTATCTCTGGGTTGGTATCGCGCTTGCGCTGATCGCCGCAGTTGCGCTCGCGCGTCAGGGTGATGATCCCCTGGCCCGCAATGCGCGCGCGCGGGGCGTGGTCGTTACCGCATCCGGCCTGCAGTATAAGGTGATCGCCCCCGGAAAGCCCGGTGCGGCCAAGCCGACCGACGCCGACGTGGCGCTGGTGAACTACGAGGGTAAGCTGCTCAACGGCACGACCTTCGACAAGTCGCAGCAGCCGACGCCGATGCCGGTCACTGGCGTGGTCCCCGGCTTCTCGGAGGCGCTGAAGCTGATGCCGAAGGGGTCGAAGTATCGGTTTTGGCTGAAGCCTGCACTTGGGTACGGCGACAAGTCTACTGGCCCGATCCCGGCGAATTCGACGCTGGTGTTTGACGTCGAACTGCTCGACTTCCTGCCGCAAAGTGTGGTGCAGCAGATGCAGGCACAGGCCCAGATGGGTCGCGGTGCTCCCGGTGGTATGCCGGGCGGCGCGCCGGGTGGCATGCCGGATGGTGCTCAGACGCCGCCTGCGCAGTAAGTGTGACGGCGGTATGGGGCTGAACCCGTACCGCGTCGTTGGATTTGAAACGCGCCTCGCTTGATTGCGAGGCGCGTTTTGCGTTTCATGCGGGTGATGTCCGGCAGATGATGCACGGACCGTAAGTCTGATTCCTTGGCGGACCGGCAGCCGGAGCGCGAGGCTACTGCTGAGGAGGTCGTCCCCTGAATGTCTTCGGACTGACAGCTATCATGCAGGGAAGAGCTTAGGATCCAGCAGCGTTGTCCAGCAACGTGCGCGGCCGGGGCGCTCGTCCTGTCGGGGCGGCACTGTGAGGCTCTAGTACCAACTGGCCGTACGCATGCGGCAATCGGGACCGAGCAGACCGGAAACGCCAATATTCACGTGATGATTTGCGCTTCGGCACGCGCTGGCCTGCCAATCCTCAGAACGGCAGGCAAAAAAATAGCGGCCCGAAGACCGCTATTTCTCGAACTAAAGTCGTAAGACTTAGTTGCTGTCCGAATCGTCGTCGTTGTCTGCAACGATAACGATACCGGCGATAACTGCAGCTGCTGCGAGAACCGCAACGATGATGCCGCCGCCAGCGAGCTCGTTCTTGTCAGCCGAAACCGAACCCGAACGGACCGAATGTGCAACCGACAGATTTGCCGGTGCTGCCATGGCCGGAGCAACTGCCATCGTGGCTGCTGCTGCGGTCAGGAGATACTTCCCAAGACGCATGATGAACTCCCTTTGTGCTCGTCGCGGCAGGCAATGGCATGAAAGCTTACCCAACGCAACTAAGACCCTTTGTAACAATGCGAAGAGGATCGCACTGTTGCGGCAGTGCAACACACACTTCCGCTATCTCTCTATAGCGGAGGCGCGCGACGAAGAAAGCGTTGGCGTGCAAACTGCCCAATAATCGCGGTGAGATGCACGGCAATGTGCGCGGCAAGACGCGTCAGCTCGTCTTAGGTCCTACGGCGGTCCCGGTCTGGAGCGACCATGTCTCGGAACCTTCCATGCCGAGCGCGGTCAGCCGGCCGGACGCATAGGCGCCGGTGTCGATACCGATTCGGTGCCCGCGACGCTCGATCTCGTCGGTCATGGTGTGGCCGTGGACAATCGTCTTTTCCAAGCTCGAGCGATGATCGAGGAAGGGATCGCGGATCCACCGCAAGTCCGACGTGGTTTGCAGGTCGAGCGGGGTATCGGGACGCACGCCAGCATGGACGAACGCGTAATCACCGATCACGATCATGTCCTCGAACTTCCGCAGGAAGTCGCGATGCTCGTCGGGCACGAGGATTTCGAGGCGTTTCACCAGCTCTTCATAGTCGAGCCGCTCGTATTCCGCGGCTTCCATGCCGTAGCTGAGCACGGTCTCGCGCCCGCCGATGCGGCAGAACAGCCGCAATGCCTTAGGTTCGCCGTCGAGCGCACCGAGGAAGATCTCCTCGTGATTGCCCAGCAGGAAACGAACGTCGGGGCGTGCCTGCGCCAGCCCGCGCAACCGATCGATCACCGCGGCCGACGCGGGCCCCCGGTCGACGATGTCGCCGAGGAAGATCAAGGTCGTTTCCGCTGCATCGCGGTCGCGTTCGTCCGCCTCGATCAGGCCGATCAGCTCGTCGAGCAGGTCGGCACGGCCGTGAATGTCGCCGACCGCATAGACGCGGCGACCGGGGGGAACCTGCGGTTGATTCGACTTGGCAACGCTACGGGACTTGAAAAGCTTTGAAATCATGCTGCAATCGATGTGGTGAGGAAGATGTATGGGACCTGATCGAACGCGTCATTCGATCGCGCGGGCGCATGGCGTCGCATAGAATGTTCCGGCAGGCGTCGCAACGCATCGCCGCGAAGGGGGCGCGACGCACCGCCGCGAAGGGGCGCAACACATTTCCGCGAAGGCGGGCAAGGCGGGGCGGGGCGGGCGCGCGGTCATGCAGCATGACGGGCGGGCGCGCGGCGGCTAAACGAGCGCGATGTCGATGATCTCCCGCTTCGCGCCGTTCCTGATGCTGACGGCCGCCGTGCCCGCGGCTTTGCCTGCCGCACCGATGCCCTTGGCGGATGCGGCGCCTTCAGCCGCGTTCTTCGACACGTTGCGTGCCGCCGATCTCCGGCTGGCGACGATCGCCTATCGGCTGACCACCGCGAACGCCGCGTTGTGCGACCAGCTCCAGCCGCAAATCGGCATGCCGATCCATGCGCTGACGCAATATGGCCCGGGCACGCGCAAGGCCGCGGCGGCGATGTTCGGGTTCGAGTCGACGATCGGTGTCGAGGCGGTCGTCGCCGGCGGTCCCGCGGATCGGGCGGGGGTTCGTCCGAACGACTCGATCGCGGCGATCGATGATCGGCCGCAACCCGGCTTGCCGTCCGCCGATGCGCCGGAAAGTGCGGCGGCCCGCGACGCGGCGGAGGCGATCATCGCCGCCGCGCCCGTGGGAAAGCCGTTGACGCTGACGGTGCTGCGTGACGGCAAGCGCCTGCCGATCACAATTGCCCCGGTGACCGGATGTCGATCGCGGTTCGAAATCCTGCTGGGCAGCGGCCTGGATGCGAGCGCTGACGGGGCGATCGTGCAGCTCGGCGAGCGGTTTTTCGAGGGCTATAGCGACGAAGAGATCGCAGTCGTCGTGGCGCACGAGCTATCGCACAACATCCTGCGACACCGTGCGCGACTCGATGCGGCGAAGATCAATCGCGGTCTGCTGGCGGAGCTTGGCCGAAACGGGCGCCTGATTCGTGAGACCGAGGATCAGGCCGATCTGCTCGGCATCTATCTGCTGGCGAACGCAGGGTACGATCCGATGTCGGCACCGAAATTCTGGCGTCAGAAGGGGGGCGCGATCGATGGCGGGCTGTTCCGTAGCCGAACCCACGCATCGTCCAAGGCGCGGGCCGAAGCACTCGAAGCCGCCGCACGCGACATCGCGGCGACCGCGACGCGGCCGATCATCCCGCCAGTCGTTGCGACTCGAAACGTGCCGCTGCGCTGACCGGAGGCGAGGACGCGCGCGGCGGGTTCGGCCAGATGCCGCGGGTGTCGAGCACCGCTTTGTCGACGCGCTCCTCGAGAGGGGTCGACTCGAAGACGTCGTGGTCGACGAGCACGATCATGATCGAACAGGTCTTGATCGCGGTATCGATGTCGATCAGCGTTGCGCCGGTATCCGCCAGCACGGCGGGCAGCGTGTGCACATAGGGCTCGACGATCCGCACCCGGTCGCCGAACCGCCGCGCGACGGCTTCGGCGACCTTGAGGGCAGGGCTCTCGCGGAAGTCGTCGATGTTCGCCTTGAACGCCAGACCCAGGCACGCGACCTTCGCGCCCGGTGACGCCTCGACGAGGGCTGCGACCTGCGCGATGACGTGGTCGGTCTTGCCGTCGTTCACTTCGCGCGCCGTGCGGATCAGCGGCGTCTGGTCGGGCGCGGCGTGGACCAGGAACCACGGATCGACCGCGATGCAATGCCCGCCGACGCCGGGGCCGGGCTGGAGGATGTTGACGCGGGGATGGTGGTTGGCGAGGCGGATCACCTCCCACACGTCGACGCCCATCGTATCGGCGATCAGCGACAGTTCGTTCGCGAACGCGATGTTGACGTCGCGGAACGCGTTCTCGGTGAACTTGGTCATTTCGGTCACGCGCGGTCGTTGTCACGCATGCCCTGCGGACGAAGCGGCGATAGAAGGTCAGGGCTTTCCGTGCACACCGCAGCGTGATCCCGCCGATGACCTGGTCGTTGTCGATCAGTTGACCAGGATGCGGCCGGGCAGCACGCGCTCCGGGCAATAGGCGATCGCGATATCCGCCTGGTCGCCGGTCTTGCCCGGTACGCGAAGATCGGGACGCAAGCTTGCCAGCAGGTCGCGGACCTTCTCGGTCGTGCCGACGGGGGAGGTCGATTCGAGGATGATCGTATCGCCGGTCTTCAACACGCGCGCGATGGTAGTCGCGGCGTCGAGTACGTAACGGATGTTGGGTGCGTGATCGTCGTCGAACGGGGTGAATTCACGGTCTCCACCACCGATTCGGTGACGTCGACGCCGAGCACCTGTGCTCCCGTCCGCGCGATGATCGCCGCAGTGGGAAGGCCGATATAGCCAAGGCCGAGGACGACGACGTTGAGGTTAGAGTCCGACAGCATGCGCAACGGCCTTTGCGATTTTGGCGGCGGCATGGCCATCCCCGAACGGGTTGTGGGCGTGAGCCATCGCGGAATAGCGCGATGTGTCGTCGAGCAGGGTGAAGATTTCGGAAACGATGCGGTCCTCGTCGGTGCCGATCAGTCTGGCGGTGCCGGCGGCCACACCCTCCGGCCGCTCGGTAGTCTCGCGCATTACGAGTACGGGCTTGCCGAGCGCAGGAGCCTCCTCCTGCACGCCGCCGGAGTCGGTCAGGACGATGTCCGCCATGCCGAGCGCACGGACGAAGTGCGGGTAATCGAGCGGCTCGATCCGCGCGACATTGGCGCGGTCGCCGAGGATCGCGTTCATGACCGATACGACGTTCGGGTTCGGATGGACCGGGAACAGCACCGCGACGTCGTCGCGCTCCGCGATCCGGCCGATCGCACGCGCGATCGCCGCCATGCCGTCACCGAAATTCTCGCGGCGATGCGTCGTGACGAGGATGATCCGCTTGCCGGCAAAGCGTGAGGCGATCGCGTCTAGCCCGGCCGCGAGCGACGGGTCCGCCGCGACGCGCGCCGCGGTCCAGTGCAGCGCGTCGATCACCGTGTTGCCGGTGACGTGGATCGTGTCCTCCGCGATCGTCTCGCGCCGCAACGCCTCCGCGGCGGTGTCGGTCGGCGCGAAATGCAACGCGGCGATCGGCGCGACGATGCGCCGGTTCACCTCCTCGGGCCAGGGATGGTAGATGTCGCCCGAGCGCAGCCCTGCCTCGACATGCGCAACCGGCACCTTGTGGTAATAGGCGGCGAGCGCACCCGTCATCGCGGTCGCGGTGTCGCCCTGTACGATGACGAGGTCGGGCTTCTCAACATCCATGACGTCGCCGAGCCCGACCAGCAGCCGCGCGGTGAGCCGATCGAGCGTCTGTCCTGGCTCCATCAGGTCGAGATCGATGTCGGGCACGAGATCGGCGATCGCGAGCACCTGATCGAGCAACCCGCGGTGCTGCGCGGTGACGCAGGTGCGGACGGTCAGGCCGGGGATCGCAGCCAGCGCGCGGATCACCGGGAAAAGTTTGATCGCTTCTGGTCGCGTGCCGAAGATGACGAGAACTTTGGGCATGATGCATCCCTAGGGCAACGTCTTTAACGGCGCGCTAATTCACTGTGACGATTTGCGCGCGGGCGTACCGACCGGTAGACGATCCCACGAGATCAAAGGGAGTATCGAATGACCATAAAGCCGTTGCGCAAGGCCGTATTTCCGGTCGCTGGACTGGGTACGCGCTTTCTTCCGGCCACCAAGGCCATGCCGAAGGAAATGCTCACCGTCGTCGACAAGCCGCTGATCCAATATGCGGTCGAAGAAGCGCTGGAGGCGGGGATCGAGCAGATCATCTTCGTGACCGGCCGCAACAAGGGCGCGCTCGAGGATCATTTCGATATCTCGTACGAGCTCGAGGATACGATGCGGTCGCGCGGCAAGTCGCTGGACGCGATCAGCAATATTCGGATGAAGCCCGGCTCGCCGGTCTATGTTCGCCAGCAAGAGCCGCTCGGCCTGGGCCATGCTGTGTGGTGCGCGCGAGAGATCGTCGGCGACGAGCCGTTCGCGGTGTTGCTACCCGACGAGCTGATGGTCGGCAAGCCCGGCTTCATGAAGCAGATGGTCGAGGCCTATAATCAGGTCGGCGGCAACGTGATCGGTGCGCTCGAAGTACCCGATTCGGAAACCGACAAATACGGCATCATCTCGCCGGGCGCGATCGACGGTCGACTGACCGAAGTGACCGCGCTCGTCGAAAAGCCCAAGCGCGGTAGCGCGCCGTCGAATCTGATGATTCCGGGCCGCTACATCCTCCAGCCCGAGGTGATGCGGATCCTGGAGACGCAGGAGAAGGGTGCCGGCGGCGAGATCCAGCTGACCGACGCGATGGCGCAGTTGATCGGCAACCAGCCATTCCACGGCTTCACCTTCGACGGCCAGCGCTACGACTGCGGCGATAAGGCCGGTTACGTCCAGGCCAATCTGGCGATCGCGATGGCCCGCGACGACATCGGACCGGTGGTTCGCGAGTTCGCGAAAGGCCTGCTGGCGCGCTGAACTATCGGCACGCGCACCGGAACGTCAGGAGGCGTTCCGGTGCAGCAGGACGAGAAAGGTCGAAGTAAAATCTGACGTTGCGTCAGATTTTCCGTTCGTCCCTGCTGGAGTTCGTAATCCGGATCGTCATCATGCGCCGATGAACATGCGACTGTAACGCCCCATCACTTTCTTCGCGACGCCAAAGTTGCCGCTATCGCCCGTCACGTAGCGGCTACCGCAAAACGGTCCGCGAATATTTGGCGCGAGCTCCGGGCCGCTCTGCTACGGTTTTTACTTCAAAGTCACCGGCCAAGGTCGAACGAGAAGCCCGCCGCGCAATCGAATGTGTTTCTCCCGCCGTCCCGCTCCGCCGGATGCCCACCCGCAGGTTTGATCGAAAACCGGGGCGCTTTCACATGCGAATTCGTCGTGTGCGGTCCAATTTTCGTTAACTGTCTTGGGGTAAGTGCCTGGTCTCGGCTCCAAGAGGTGACCAGATTATGGGTAAGTTTCAGAACGCATGTACGATGATGGTTCTGCTTCTGCTCTGCGCGTGTGGCGGCGATGGCGAGGCCGAAGCGATAGCCACGGTGCCCGCTCCAATTGCGGTGGCGCCCCCCGTAGCGAGCCCAACCCCAGTTCCGGTCGCGCCCCCTCTCGCTGTCGTCCCGAACACGATGGCGCTTGGCGCTGCTACGGCGTTCTCCCAGCAGGGCTGGAACTTCTCAATCCTCGACACGGCTCGTTCGATGGGCGCTACTACCCTGCGCGACGGGGTGTCCTGGCGTGATATCGAGAAGGCTCCCGGTACCTATCAGTTCACTTCGCCGAATGTGGCGTATCTCGATACGCTGATTGCCAAAGGCTTTGGGGTCACCTTGTTGATGAGCGACAGTAACCCGCTCTACGATAACGGCTATACGGTCTATACCGACGCCGGTCGTGCCGCTTATGCCAAATATATAGTCGCGACGCTCGATCGATTCCCTGGGATAAAGGCAATCGAGATCGGTAACGAATATAATGCGTTCAACTTCGTTACTGGTCCCGTACTCTCCGAGGGCTATGGTCCACGCCAAAAATATTATTTCGATATGCTTCGTACCGTCTACACCGCGGTCAAGGCGAGCCATCCTACCGTAAAGATACTAGGGGGTGCCGCTATCGACATCCCGGTAGGCTATTTCAAGCCGTTGTTCGAGCTCGGTGCTCTCAGTTATATGGATGGCCTTACAATCCACCCTTATGATACCGACCCCGAACAGTTGGAAAAGCAGCTCGCGATCCTGCGCAGTGCGATGGGCGCGAATGCGCGGCCGATTTACATTACGGAATTCGCCAAGGAGATGGATAGCATCCCTGATACCGCCAGCTATCTGGTCAAGGCTGTCGCGGTAATGGCGACGTCGGGTGTCGCCGAGGCAGATTGGTACGCGCTGCGCCAGCAAGGCTCCGCCAGCGATATCTGGTATAAGAATGTGGCCCTGAGCTCGTTCAGCGGTGAGATGCTTGCTCCCGGTCAAGCGTACCAGGTAATGAGTCAGCAGGTCTTGGCCAAGGGCGCGGGGGTGCGCATCGCGATCGACGACTTCACCTATGCCTATGAGTTTGGCCGTAACGCGATGGTGATCTGGGGCGAGCCGCGGAGCCTAACCGTGACCGCCTCCGCCAAATTCTACAACTCTCAAGGCGCGCAGATCGCACAGCCGACGGCCATCACGGCTGGTTCACCCATCATCATCGTCAGCGATACGCCACTGGTTTATGGGGGCAACGTCACCTTGGGCGCGACGCAGCTGGTCGCCGACAGCTATGACCAGTTCGACTTCTCCTATGACGTGTCCGGCCCCGCTACATATGAAGGCCCCTGGGCCTATTATGCCTACGGCACTCGCCGTCAGACCTTCGATGTGCTGTACACGCAGGGTGGCGGCGAGATCAGCAGTTCTGATTGGATGCCGTACATCGGTAGCAATTCGCTTCGGCCGTTGAACATCAACGCCAATAATTTAAATCCTGTCGATTTCGGCACGACGAGTTCACCGGATATCTTCAAGCCGTTACTGCGCTACACCTCTCCTCATAGCGGCAACTTTACTGTTAAAGGTTCCTGGGATGTTACGAGCCGTTCCTCCGACGGCATCGATCTTACGGTACAGGTCAATGCAAAGACCGTATTCTCGACAGCCTTCAACGGCCATTACGATATGGAAGTGAAGGATCTGAGTCTCAGCCGGGGAGACGTGGTCAACATCATCGTCGGTACGAACAAGAACGTCACCGGAAGTGATAATACCCGTTATCGGATCAAGATTTACCGCAATAGCTGAGTAACGGTATAGGGGGGGGGTACTGGCGGCGTGGATCTTGCAGCGCCGGTTGCCCCTTACGGCAACCAGCCGCCTCGGCTCAATAGCCGAGCCATGATATCGCCATGTCGGTTCGTCATTTTATTTCTGTTCGGCAGTCATGTTGGCTGCCGTCCAGCCGAAGCCTCTGTGCAGCTTGGCAAAGCTACCTCTTTGGACGTGCCCGAACGGCGCCGTCATCGATTCTGCGTTCCCAGGCAAGCGCGTCTCGCACGATGCCGTCGAGGTCTGCGTGGCGGGGCGTCCAGTCGAGTGATGCCAGGATAGCACGATTGTCCGAGATCAGCGTCGCCGGATCGCCCGCGCGACGCCCTTCCAGCCGACGTTCGATCGTCATGTTCGTAACCTTGTCGACCGCGTCAAGAACCTCCAGCACCGAAAAGCCCTTGCCGTACCCCGCGTTGAGCGTGTGGCTCTTGGCAGGGTCGGCGACCAACACTTCTAGCGCTGCGACATACGCGGCGGCGAGGTCGGTGACGTGGATGTAATCGCGCGCCGGTGCCGTCGGGGGTGTCGAAGTCGGTGCCGTAGACGCCGACATGACTACGCTTGCCAGTCGCCGCCTCGACCGCGATCTTGATCAGGTGAGTCGCGCCGACCGTCGACTGCCCACTGCCCACTTCGCCCCTTCGGATCCGCACCCGCCACGTTGAAGTAGCGCAGCGCCGCGTAGTTCATCGGGTGCGCCGCCGCGACGTCGCGCAGCATCGCCTCCGTCATCAGCTTCGACATGCCATACGGATTGATCGGCAAGGTCGGATCGCCTTCCGCGATCGGCACCTTCTCGGGCGTGCCGTACGTCGCGGCCTTCGACGAGAAGATGAAGTGCGGCACGCCCTCGACGATCGCGCTCTCGATTAGCGCGCGGCTGGCGGCGGTGTTGTTGCGGTAATATTTGAGCGGGTCGCAGTATGGAGTTTGCCATCGCGAGGGGGGGCTTGCGGAGGCGCCCGGACGTTAAGCTGAACGGCGTCTCATACGTATGGGGACGATGTTTCAGCGTACGAGCAACGACACAACGGGCAAACTCAACGCATTTTGTCGCAGCCGGCAGGCTGTCATCAGAGAGTCAGCTTGCGAGGCTAAGATCAAAAACGGTCTGCTGAAACCCCTCAGCAGATGGCGGCGGCCGGGGTCACCTATGGCCAACATCGACCAGAATCCGTCGCTGCACGAGAATCCTTCACTTGGGGTAGAGTTGTGATCATTCATCGTTAAAGGGATGGCATTGGCTCTTGCCACGCCAGGATGGCAGTGCGAATTGTCGCCTGGTTGCCAGTTGAAAGATTGTCAGTGGGCGTGGTCTCTCCTCGGCCGTTCCTGATTCGTTATTCGCCACCGGGAGGGGATTAATGTCACCAAGTGATCGCCTGCTGGTTGCTTGCATTTTGTTCGGCGTTTGTGCGGCCATCCTGCTGGGAAGCGTGGGACTGTGGTGGCGTCGTCGTCGCCGCCGTCAGCGGCGCTCTGGCATGCGCAACTACTTCCGAGAGTAGGACAGGCCCGCCTTGTCCCTGGCTGGAGTCTGGTATCGACTTGGAAGCGGGTCTTAATCATCCGGTATCGGACCGTGTCGGTGTATCCAGCGGCAGGATGCTTCGAAGCGATGGTTTGACGATCTGCGCAGGGCATTGTGCCTTGGCGGCAGGCCCCAAAGGAGCCTCCAGGCCGTAAGGAGGAACGCCGGTTCAGCGATGAATTTGCACTATTTGGCTTGAACGTTGTTGCAAACCGTCGCCGCGTTAACCATTTATCTCTTCAGAGCCATAAAGGCGCAATGGAGAGGAAAGATGGCATCACACATAGCTGGTTTCGCATCGGCGTCCGGTCGCAACGTGCCAAAGACCCGTAATTGGCACCGGTATGGTGCCCATGGCGTGTTGCTGGCATTGCCGATGAGTTTAGCGCTTTGGGCGGTCATCGGCGTGGTTGTCTTGTAGTTCCCGGACCCTCGTTATAAGGGCCATCTGTCAAAATCGGCCATTGCCAATGAGCGGATTTGACGTTGGGCGGTTGACGATAAAACGTTAGGGCCGCCTGAGATCGAAGAGGACCGGTTTGCCATAGCCTACGCGTCGATCCCGTCCGGGAGAGCGTTGTCCAAAGGACAACGTTCCCCACGTATTCGCAGAGCTTGTTGGGGTATGTTCTGACCTTCCCGGCCCTCAAACAATCCCATAATTGCGGCTAGCTTGGTCACCCTATGGCGCGGTTCCTAGCCGTAGCTCGTCGGAGTTGAAGTGCTCCCGCGATATTCGGCTGGTGTTTTGATGTCGTTACGGTGCCGTACCTTGCTGGATACAGAGTTAGTGTCGTACGAACTGCGCGGCTGGGCATGCCACTGATCGTAAGCGTCTGATTAGTCGACGCTTCTGTCTCCCAGAACCGATTTTAGACGTTGTCTCAATCCCCTCGTCGGTTACAGGCGTGGTGCAATCACCAGCGCCGCCTGACGAGGTACGTTATGACTGACGACATGTTTTTGGACGGACCGGCAACCAAACCGTCCGTCAGCATTGCCTATATCGTTCTAGCTCACGGCGACCCGCAACTGTTCGGCCGCCTGATGCATCGGTTGAGCCACCCAGACGCAGCAGCCTTTGTTCATCTCGATAAAAGGTCGCCACTGGCCCAGTTCGAGGAGCAGGTCCGGACCCTGCCGAACGTCCATTTCGTCGCTGACCGAATCCATGTGAAATGGGCTGGATTCAGCCAGTGCAGATCCACCCTGTTGACGTTCAAGGCGGCGCTTGCCGCTACGGACGAACGCTGTACCCATTTCGTGGTAATCTCGGGCGCCGATTACCCATTGGCGTCAAACCGCGAAATCCTCGATTTTTTCCGGAAACGACCGAGGCAGCAATTCATCCGTCGGTTTGACCTGATGTCGTCGAATGACAGCCATCAGACCTGGAGAATTCGTGGTCGCTTCTTTCGTGAATGGGCTGACCGATTCACTTGGAAACGTCGTCCATTGTTCGTACTCGAGCGGATGTTGAGGCTGTTACCCCGCCGTCTGCCGAAAGGCGTTCGGTTTGCCGCGGGTTCCAATTGGGTAGCGCTCACGCGCGAGTGCGCTGCGTATTGCGTGGAAAAGGCGGACAACGATCGCCGCCTTACCGACTTCCTTCGCCCAGCGTTCGGTCCTGACGAAATCTTCCTGCATACGTTGGTGGAAAACTCGCCGTACGTCGATCAGGCGTCACCAATCGAACCGTATGTGGATATTTCGAAGATCGGCGGCCCGTTCGCCTATAGCAATGTTCATGTCCTGACGCCCAAGGTGCCGATCACCACCTCCGAGGATGCGACAGCGATCCTGGCCTCGCGAGGGGAAAAGCTGTTTACCCGCAAATTGTCATCGAGTCGTTCTCAGGCGGCATTAGACGTCTTCGATAAGGCGGCTTTGTCAGACTAAGCCCATCGATCGGCCTTTCACCGTTGGCCGACAAAAAGCTCGCAGAGGTTGGACCCAAATAGCTGATCTACTTTCGGCGCCCTGCCGAGCGTATATGAGCTAGCGACGAAAAGAGGAATGTTTCACCTCCGTCCGGTGATCCCGCGGCCTTCCACAATATACCCAATGAACTCAGGTAAATAATGCCTCCTACCAGGCCTAGCCCTGCCATTATCACCAGCGTCAAGGGAAGCCCGGAACTCGTAAACAAGTGAGTCACCGGCCAGAACAGTAGCGCGGTCATAATGCCCGTACCCAATGCCGGACGTGCAATCGCTTGCAACTGGGCCCTGATGGGAATGGCAGTGATCTTGCGGGCGGCAAACAGGCTGGCAATGCCGATAACCGTGGTGGCGATGCCGCGCGCCATACAGGCGCCGATCAACCCGAAGGTAAGGATGAGGCCGATCGCAGCAGGGACCTTGACGATAAAATCGAACACTTGGCGACTGAAAATCAGCCATGAGCGCTTGGTCGCTAGCGCCAGCGTATTGAAGGGCGTCCACATCAAGCCGGGGATAGCTGCCAACGCCAGCCACCGCAGGATCTCTCCCGCATTGCCCCACGCAGGGCCGAGCGCGACGCGGACGAACGGGTCGGCCAGCAGGGCAAGTCCCGTCAACGCAGGAAAGCCAACCATCGCGACAATGCTCATCAGCTTTAGATAGGCACGTTGAAGCCTCTGTTCGTCGTCGCGGACCTGACTGAGCGATACCGACAATGGCCCGACCACAGGGTTCAATAGAATCTGGGTGGGTAGCGCCGACAGGTTGTCTGCGATGGTGAAGCGCCCGACCTCAGGCTTGCTCATCGCCCAACCGAGTACCAGGCGGTCGACCTGCCAAGTCAGCGCGGAGAATATCTGACCGGCGCTCAGCCAGCCGAGAAAGCCGCTGAAGAGCCGCCATTCTACCAGCGTAAGACGGGGCCGATACGGCACCAGCGCGAACGACATCATCAACGAGAGCAACGGCGTCAGGACGGTACCGCCTGCCAGCGCCCAATAGCTGCGCGTGAAATAGGCGAGTAGGCCGGAAAGCAGGCAAGAGACGACCTTGCTGGTTACGTCGATTGAAATTTGGCGTTTAAAATCGAGCGCGCGGTCATACACGATCATGTTCGGGTTCTGGATACCGCGCGCGGCGGGCGCCAAAGCCAGAGCGCAAATGAGCGGCAACAGGCGGGGATCCTGGTAAAAAATCGCAAATGGCCAAGCGACTGCTCCGACCAGCATGGCCAGCACTACCCCGCGTAAGATGCTCAGGGTGAAAGCCGTATCGAGTAAGCCCCGGTTGACCGACTTCTCGACCAGTAGAACCTGCCCAACCGGCAGTTCAAATACTGCCTCAACGATCAGGATAAGACTCATCGCGACGGCGACGACGCCAAAATCCGCGGGAGTCAGCAGCCGTGCGAGGATCAACAGGGACACAAAATCGATGCCGCGACTGACCAATCGCGCGCCTATCAGAGAGACAGACGCTAACGCGGTGCGCTGCGTGGCAGGCACCGTTCCCGTAACACCGGTGGGATTTCCTTCTAAAGTTTCAGGTCCGGTAGGGGGTACACTCGACATGCCGGAAATCCGTTAGGGCGCAGTTCGCACCTGGAACGGCTCAGTGCACGAGCAACCGTGCGAGACCATCATTGGATACGGTAGCTGAAGAAAAACAAGCTCATACTGATGAACAGGGCCATTAGCCAAGCCGATTCGATGACGTAAGGCGCGCTGATCGGTGCGGCCATGGCCAATCCGTGCTGTTAATTGATCAACCCAGCGGGCGACCGTCCCGGTTGCGCCAACACGGTTGAGTTCCACCGCCTCGGCCCGACGGTCGTCGGCGCGCAACTCGGACCTTGGACGCAACATAATGCGCGTCGTCGCGCCATCGCAGTTGTCGCCTTTGATCAAGCCTTTCGGTTGCATTTCAACGCACTCCGTTTGCCGACGATGTCAGTGGCATGCTTTTAGACAGTAAAGCTCGCAAGACCCTTTAGTGGATCGCGGCCCAAGATATTCGATGGCAAGGCTTCTCGGTGTTCCTGTGAGGCTTGCCACGGCAGCTTCAGCATAGGGCTGTGGTCGTAGTTGCCCGTTTACTCTGCCACGGGCGCCATCAGGATCTTTGCATCCGGCGCCCTCGTGTTGCCAGTCGCTGCGACCTGAGTCCGTAGCGAGGCGATCGTGGCTGCGCAGCTTGTGCCCGGGCGTCGCCAAGCAGTTTCGGCGCCGCAGCCATTAACGCAAAAAACAGCGCGTTGAAGATGCCGAAGTCCACCAGCGTGCCCGCAACGGCAGCAGGGATCAGCACGATCAAAAACGCGTAGCGTGCTCCAATGGCGGAAAAGCGGATCACCAGGTCGGTACGGGGCAGGTACGCGAAAAATCCGCGTGCGAGGAAGGCCAGCAGCAGCAGCGCACCGAGCACCCCGGTGCTGCTCAACACCGCCACGACCCAGCTCGAGGTACGGGTGGAGCCGACTCCAACGCCGTAACCGCCGGTAGCCGTGAAGCCTTGTAGACTGACGCGATTCCAGGATGAGCGCTCATCGGCGGAATCACTGCCGCCCTTTTCCAGCAGCGTGTTGTTAACAATGGCTATCGGACCATCGAGGATAGCGGGACGTGCTGCGACATACGCACATCCGAGCAATACCGCCATGATCAGCGCCACGAGTGACGACGTCGATTGACGCCGATCAAGACCCGTCCGTGGCGTGACCAGCAAGAGAGTGAGGCGAAGCAGGTACATCAGGAATAGGGTAATCAAGCCCAAATAGGCTGACGAACTCGTCGAGAGGACCGTCATCAGGAGCAAGGCGCCGATCAAACCCCTCTGCATCCAGGACGGCTTACTACTCGCCCACGACGCTGGTGACATGAAGATCAGGATGGCGGCGAAGGACAGGACCATGGCCCCGAAAGTCGATGCCTCGGTATTGAAGCCGATTACGCGCCGACTGTTGACGACTTCCGCCCCTTCCATGATGGCGTATGACGCGGTGCGCAGAGGCGCCAGAAGTGCGGTGCCTGCCGTCGCCATGTCCAAGAGCCCCGACGCTACCGCCATTGTCGCGCCAGCGAGAAGCGCGGACGAAAGCATCGCGGGGCCGGTTGGGGACAAGAACAAAATGTACAGGGCAACGCATAACACGAATGACATCGTCAGGTACAAGGGCTGGGTGATGTTGCCCGAGGTGAACGCGAGCGGCGCCGGGCGTGCTGTCGTTAGTTCCATAACCGGCGCGCCGTGGAAGAGATACGGTGCCGAATAGGTAATGATCAGTCCGACGATGATGAAGGCGGTAAGAAAGCCAAGCCTCTTCCAGTTGAACAGGCCGTCCCACAGGTTGGTCAGATTACGTGTAGTCAGGAGGACCTTGATAACTACGAGCGGAGACAGGGCTACATACGGCAGGATCGTGATCGACCCGGGCAATACGGTCATGGAGCCGAACGGCAACGACACGAACAGCAGTGTGAGGCTCCACTGCAGGGGCATGATGGCGGCGAGGGCGAACAAAAGCCAAAACACGCTCAGCACTATCATTGCGGGACCATCATCATGCTAAACCGATCTCAACGGGTTGAATTTTTCACATAGCGGACCTTGTACCAACAGGCGAGATGTACCGGTTCCCTAGGGGCGCGCCGGTTGGCCGGAAAACCGGAACGACCCAGGTCGATGTCCCATATTTGGACTGAAACAGGGTTAGGCGGAGCACCGCGAAACAGATACTAGCGCCGCCGGAGGTTCTCAGGTGAGATTGTCGCAGGCGCAGAAATCGGTGGTATGGGTCCTACTAGTGGTCCTTATGCTGGGGGCGGCGGCCCTGGCGCTGACGATGATTGCCCAAGAAGGGCCTGGTGTTACGCGCACGATGGACGGCACGATCGAAGGCCGCGCGGGGTCGGCGCTGCCGGCCGATGCACAAGACGCTGACCCCAGTGCCGATCTGCCGATCGAACGATTTCTGCCAAGCGAGGTTCTGAAACTCGATGCCCAAGACGCGATGGCGCGCAATCTCGCGCTGCCCGTCAGCACCGGGCCAAACCCCGTTGCGCCCATATTCGTCGCGCAATGGTTGGGGCCGGAGCTCGCCAGTGCGACCAAGTGCCTAGCCACGGCGGTTTATTACGAGGCGGCCGGCGAGCCGATCGCGGGTCAGCGCGCGGTTGCCCAGGTCGTGCTCAATCGGCTGCGCAACCCACGCTACCCCAAGACCATCTGCGATGTCGTATATCAGGGTGCCGAGCGGCCGACAGGGTGCCAGTTCAGCTTCGCGTGCGACGGCTCGACCCGCCGAGTGCCGGGCGCGGCGGGCCTGGCGGTAGCCACGGCTGTGGCCACCTCAGTGCTCAACGGCGTGACATCGGCAGAGGTCGGGCAGGCAACGCACTATCATACGCTGGCAGTGTTCCCTGCCTGGGCGCCGCAACTCGCCAAGATAGGCATCATCGGCCATCACGTTTTCTACCGTCCGCCCGGGCGTACCACCTATAGCTATGATGTGATCCCCAAGGTGCCCCCATTGGAGCCGTTGCCTGCAGCGGTTGCCGATGTCGCACCCCTGCCAGACCCGGTGCAGCTGCCGTCTAAGCCAAGCAATGCGTCCGCTGCGACGGTGGCGTCCGACGCTGCTTCAGCCGGCGGGTCGCCAATATCGGGCCAGGCTGGTTTAGATGCGGTCAGGGCAGGCGATCTCCGTCAGTCGGGCGGTTCGGCCAACGATCAATCTGCTGCCGTCGCGCCCGTTGATAAGTCACCCCGCTCGATGTTTCCGGTACGACGGAACCGTAATCCGAACTTGCCGCTTGTCTCGGGGCAATGATGTTGGAATCCGCAAAACCTGGGAAAAATCGCTTCGGCGAAGTGTCTAAATTCAGGAAATGTATATCTTTATGGGGCTATCCGCGCATGTCGGTTATGGTATCCGACAGGCGGCGTCGCAACGCGACATCGATCAAGATGGCTAATGAAGAAAAAGGGCTTGTATGACGACTGTGCAGCCCTCTGTGTCATTCGTACCAAATTCGGCCGTCGACGATCGTAGCAGCAAGCGCGAGCCTGTGCTGCGTCTACTCGATCTGACGATCGGTATCGTGGCGATCCTTATTTTCGGTCCTTTGATGATCGCGCTGGCGATCATAATTTATGCGTCGAACCCGGGACCTATATTTTTCGTGCAACAGCGGATCGGCCTGAACGGCAAGAGCTTCGCGTGCTTCAAGTTCCGGACCATGGTCGTAGACGCGCAAGAGCGGCTCGCTCGCTTGCTCGAGGAGGATCCTGCTGCCCGCCTCGAATGGGCGCGCGATCACAAACTGCGGAGCGACCCTCGCATTACTTCGGTAGGCCGTTTCTTGCGTAAGAGTAGCTTTGACGAGCTGCCTCAGTTCTTCAACCTGATCAACGGCACCATGAGCGCGGTCGGCCCGCGGCCGATCGTGCATGCAGAAATCGCCCGCTATGGGCGTTGGTTCGGCGATTATTGCCGTGTGAAGCCGGGTATCACCGGTCTGTGGCAGGTCAGCGGCCGCAGCGATACGACCTATCGACGGCGGGTCGCGCTCGACGTCGCGTATTCGCGTCATCGTTCGATCGGACTGAATTTCAAGATTATGCTTATGACTATTCCGGCGGTGTTGGCCGCGCGCGGTTCGCGATGACGGTCCAGATTTCCGACAGTGTTGCAGCGCATCCTACCGCTGTGCCGCGCGTTGCGATCATCCATTATTGGCTGGTCACCATGCGGGGGGGCGAGCGGGTGCTCGAGCGCATATGCGAGCTCTATCCGGACGCGGATATCTTTACCCATGTCGTCGACCATGACGCTCTGTCGCAAGTGCTGAAAAGGCACCGTATCTTTACGACGAGCATTGCCAAGCTTCCGGGTGCGCGGAAACATTACCAGAAATATCTGGCGCTGATGCCACGTGCGCTCGAGGAGCTGGATCTCAGCGCCTATGATCTTGTCATCAGTTGCGAAGCAGGGCCCGCCAAGGGGGTGATTACCCGCCCCGATGCGGTGCATGTCACCTACTGTCACTCGCCCATGCGCTACATCTGGGACCAGTATCACGCATATGTCGGTGCGGGTGGGCGCGGGGCCAAGCTGTTCTTGTCCAAGGTCGCGCCGCGGCTGCGGATCTGGGACCAGGCAAGCGCCAGTCGCCCCGACCTGATCATGGCGAATAGCCATTTCATACGTCGTCGTATCCGCAAATTTTGGGGGCGTGAGGCGACGGTGGTCTACCCGCCGGTCGATGTCGAACAATTCCATCAGAGTGATGCGGTGTCCGACGAGTTCATCTGGGTCGGGCAGCTCGTGCCGTATAAGCGCCCGGACATCGCCGTGGACGCATTCACCCGATCCGGGCGCAAGCTCCATGTCATCGGCGACGGATCGATGCTCGCGGACCTCAAGAAACGCGCCGGACCCAATATCCGGTTCACGACGCGGATGAAATTCGATCAGTTGCGCGAAGCCTACGCGACCGCGCGCGCTCTGGTGTTCACTGCCGAGGAGGATTTCGGGATCATTCCCGTCGAGTCCCAGGCGGCGGGACGTCCGGTGCTGGTCTATGGCCGCGGTGGCGGAACCGAGACGGTCGTCGATGGCGTTACGGGCCTGTACATCCCCGAGCAGACAGCCGAGGCGGTGATGGAAACGCTGGATCGGTTCGACATCTGGTTGCCCGGATTCGATCCAGCCGCGGCGATCCTTCAGGCGCAAAATTTCACGAGAGCGCGGTTCGTCGAGGGCTTCTCGGCGGCGGTAAAGGTGGCCACCCGCCGGGTGTTCGGCGACGGCGCTGAGGGCAATGCCGCTGACTAGCCAAGCCGGGCGGCGTGACCGACGAGTAGTTTGTCGGGTATCGTCGTAGCGTCCGTTGATCGGTAAGCTATCCCTGCGGACTGCACGGGATCCACATGACACCTGAGCGGGTGTTCTTTAGGGGTGGAAATATGAAAGTTGCTGTCATCATTGCCACTGTTGGTCGCCCCGTCGAGGCCGGGCGGTGGGTGCAGCATTGTGCCGACCAGACGCTCACCCCGAGCGAGTTGGTGTATTCAGTTGCCCGGGCGAGCGATTTGCCCGATGACTTTGCCGATCCATCCGCTCGTGTGATTACAGGCCGTGGAGGTCTTACGACCCAGCGTAATGCAGGCATGGCGGCTTTGACCACGAACCCAGATATTATTGCGTTCTTCGACGACGACTACGTTCCTTCGCGGTATTGCTTGGAGGGTATCGTTCGTGCGTTTACCGAGCAGCCAAATCTGGTGGCCGTGAGCGGCCTGCTGCTTGCGGACGGGATCAACTCGGCGGGCATCTCCTATGCCGATGCACGGAAGATGGTTGACGATTTCGACCAACGGCACCGCTGGCAGGCGCCCAGTTTCGAGCCTTTGGCCGGCGCTTACGGGTGCAATATGGCTTATCGAGCATCGGCCCTTTCGGGCGAGCAGTTTGATGAGAGGTTGCCGCTCTATGGCTGGCAAGAGGACGTCGATTTCTCGCGCAGGGTCGCTCGGCCTGAGCAAATCATGACGAGCAACTTGTTCACCGGCGTGCATCAAGGCGCGAAAGGCGGACGCACCTCGGGTAGAAAACTCGGATATTCACAGGTGGCTAATATCGCATATCTGATGCGAAAAGGGACCATGCCTGTAGGTAAGGGTTTGCTGAACCTGACCCGCAATATGCTTATCAACCACCTCAAGGCTTTGCGCCCCGAGCCGTGGGTAGATCGGAAGGGTCGGGTAGAGGGTAATTGGCTGGCAATTGCCGATGTCTTGAAAAGAAAAGATAAGCCCGAACGCATACTCGAGATGTAATGCACGGGCGTTGATCGCCAAGCCAGATGTGCCAGCGTAACCTTTTCTATATCTAGACAAATTCCAATTTGTGAAGCGATCAAATGATAATAGTACATTACTTGAATCATACGCTTCAGGCCAATGGACATGTCGCCGTAGCGATCGATCTGGCATGCGCGCAGGCGGCATTGGGGCACAAAGTATATTTGGTATCGGGACGTGGCGACTTTGACGATGTGTTGGTCCGCAACGGTGTAACCAAGATCGACGTTCCCGACGCTCGCGGGCTTTTCCCCTTGCGTATGCTCACCATGGCAAGGTCGCTGCTCCCGGTAATGCGACGTATCCGCCCCGATATCGTCAATGCCCATATGGTTACCGCCGCTATCGCAGCGCGGTTGGTCGCGTGGACGTCGGGCTACAAGTTGGTCACGACCGTTCATAATTCATTCGATCGGCAAGCGCCGCTCATGAGGGTCGGTGACCGGGTCATCGCGGTCAGCAAGTCGGTGTATGATGAAATGCGAGGGTTCGGGGTCGCGGCGAGCAAGCTGAGGATCGTACACAACGGCACGATCGGTGGTGCGAGGCGCCCGGCCGTGCCGGAGCAACGCACCACCTTGTCTCGTCCGGCAATCGCCACCGTGTGCGGTCTGCACCCGCGGAAGGGAGTCGATCATCTCATTGACGCGTTCGCCATCGTGCACCGTCAATGCCCTGCTGCTCATCTGTATATCGTCGGCGACGGGCCGTTTCGCGCGGCCTACGAACAGCGGGCGGCCGACAGCGGGGCGGGGGCCTCGATCCATTTCACCGGGCATATAGGGGACCCACGGGAGGTGCTGGCCGAGGTGGATATCTTCGCATTGGCATCGTTGCGCGAGCCGTTTGGCCTTGTGGTGTCCGAGGCTCGTGAGATGGGTTGCGCGCTGGTCACGACGGACGTCGATGGGTTGCCGGAGGCCGTGGGGGGGGCTGACCATGGGATATTGGTCCCGCCTGCTGATCCGGCTGCCATGGCTGCTGCGCTATTGTCGTTGATCAACGATCCGGCTCTGCTCGCACGCTATCGTGCCGCTTCGAGCGCCGATACAGAAGGCCTTACGGTTGCAGTTATGGCGAAATCGACGCTGGACGTGTATGATGAAATCATCAGCTAGAGTAGCGATCGGAGCCGATACAGCATCGTCATGGAGAGAAGAGTGCTGTGACCCGAGTGTATCCACGGCAAGATCGAATGGATACGCTCCATGGATATCGGTAATGCTCTTCGGCGACTAGTTGCTGTGGCTTCCTGGAATATGCACTATGCCAATTTTGAACCTGAAATGCTGAACTGCCTACCAACGGCGCCGATGCGTGCCACGGCCGGGTGGCGCTGAGGCTATGCACTCTTATCAAAGCCTCATGATCAATGGTCGCTTTTTGGCGGCAAAACCAACCGGCGTTCAACGCGTAGCGCGCGAGTTACTGCATCAGGTTGTAAAACACGCCGATCAGCTCGACCATTTGTTCGACAAGGGCATCACGGTGCGCTGCCCCGGTGATAGCGCAAAGGACTATGATGGCGGCCTGCCGTTGGAGAGCGGTGCTCGGCTTCGAGGGCAGGCATGGGAGCAGTTCGAACTGCCGCTCTACGCCAAGGGAAGCTTGCTGCTGAACCTGTGCAACATGGCCCCTATCACGTCAAAGCACGCGATCACCATGATCCATGACGCGCAGGTCTACAGCATGCCGTCATCCTATTCGCGCGCCTTTCGCCAATGGTATCGATTTGTCCTGCCGCGCCTCGGGAGACGCCACCTTCAGATTTTAACCGTATCCGAATTTTCCGCACGGCAGCTCGTCGAGTTTGGTGTCGCGCCGGCCGATCGGATTACGGTGATCTACAACGGCGTCGATCATGTTCGTGGTTTCACGCCCGATCTTACGGTCAATGAAGCGCATGGTCTGGTCCCCCGGGGATACGTACTCGCGCTGGCGAACACGCAGCACCACAAGAATATCCAGGTGCTGCTGCGTGCGTTCGGTCGAGGTGGGCTGGGTCACACTCGGCTGGTACTCATCGGGGGTGCGGACGCAGATGAGTTTGCCGCACAAGGGCTTGCAGTACCTCCGGGCACGCTATTTGCCGGCAAGGTCAGTGACGGGCAAATGCGTGCGCTGATGGAAGATGCATTGTGCTTCGCCATGCCGTCGCTGACCGAAGGCTTCGGTCTTCCTCCTCTAGAGGCGATGATGCTCGGCTGCCCGGCGCTACTTGCTCCCTGCGGCGCGTTGCCCGAAGTATGCGGGGATGCCGCATTGTACGCCAATCCGCACGATCCCGATGCTTGGAAGGACGCCATCCTCCGCATACGTGACGAGCCGGGCCTGCGCGAACGATTGGTCGAGGCTGGCCGCCTGCAAAGCGACCAGTTCACGTGGGACGCGGCAGGGCGGCGCATAGTAGAGACAATCAAGCGGTTTGCCGCGCCCCGTACAGCTTAACGCCATGGCTCAGACCGCTATCGCCCTGTATTGGCGAGGCATGCGCTGGGCACCCCCTCTGCTCGCCGCGACGATCACGCTTGAGATAGCAGCGGGGGGCAGCAATGATTGGGCGACGCGCCCCGCCGCGGCGTTGGTCAATGTGCTGGTCGCCGGGATGATCCTACTGGCTGTCAAGCCCTCGTCGCGCATCTGGGTGCGGATGCGGGCGCCGCTGATACTGTTTTGCGCCGCGTTGTTGTGGGCGGGACTTCCTTGGCTGATGCCGATCGGGGTCGCAACTGCGCTGGATGTCCCGGCCAACCCTGCGCCGGACCGGCTGATGCCAGCGTTGGCCGAAGCGATCAGCCAAGTGTCTCTCGTTATGGCCGCCTGCGCCGTAACCTACCGTCTTCGCGACGTCCGACCTTTGCTGGTATGGTTGGCTGCTGCTGGTGGGTGTTATGCTGTTTCCGTGATCCTCACCCCGCTACCCTGGCAGTTCCTCGCTGGCGCAGGGCAGGGGCGGTTTGCCGCTACCATCGGGAATTGGAACGCGGCGGGTACCTATTTCGGGATGACGGCCACGCTGTGCTTGGCAGTGATACTGAGTCGAACGGAGGTTTGCCGCGGGTGGCTGACACGGCTGATCTGGGTGCCGTTGATCGCGGCGCTGGTGTTATGCATGGCGACGCAGTCACGGTCTGCGTTCACACTCACGCTCGCGGCAATGATCATGATCGCAGTGATCTGGCAACGTCGTGCTGCGTCGCATTCAGGCCGCACGCAACAGGCTGCAAAGTTCGCCCTGCCGCTGGGATTGGTGATCATCGGGGTAGCGTATGTCGGCGGGGAAGCACTGTTCCCCCGCTACCGGGCGCTGCCGATCGATAGTCTGTCGCGCTGGGATATCATCACGACGTATTGGAGTTACTCGATGGATTCGCCGCTGTGGGGGTGGGGACCCGGCAGTTTCTTTGAGCTCAATCAAGCACGCCTTGCCCCCGCGACGGCGCTACGTTTCTGGAGCTTTGGCGCCGCGCATAACGCACCTCTTCAAATTGCGTTGGAGGCGGGATGGCCAGCTTTACTCATGCTGGGTGCCGGAGTCGCCGTCATAGGCGTGAACGTTGCACGACGCGCGTGGCGGGTGGAAGACATCGGGTTGATCGGCGCTCTAGGCGTTGCAGCGGGCGCATCCATGGTCGACATCGCATGGAACGTGCCGGCGATCGGCGCCTTGAGTTGTGTGCTATTAGGGGTGCTGTGGGGAGGGAGGCCGGCGCGATCACCCGACGTCAGCTGATCAGGCGAAACGCGACTGGCAGCGCGAGGGGGGTGCCGGCCACCAGTTGCTCGACCGCGATACGCTGTCGCCCGTCGACACGAGCCAGCCACACGGCCTCGTTCACTGCAGCCGTACGAGTCCTGTCCGGTAAAGCGCGCCAATAAATAGCCGCAAAGGCGAGGCGCCACATCCCCTCATCACGGAGGAAGCCGGCCTGGTCATAGCTCCGCGCGAATGCAGCGACCGTTGATCGCCCCGGCTGCCCGTACCGCACCAGGTCGGTGCGGACCTTGAGCAACGAGGTGCCCGGTGCTTGCGGCCTGTCGTGCTGCACTTCTGCGAGCAGAGTGTCGGCATATGCGAGCGCCCGTTTCTGGAGCGGCGGTGGCGAGGCTGCCGCCTGATCGATCCACAACGCCGCCAGCGCGAGAGCTTCCGGCGGCGTGGCTGTAGCCAAAGTCGTTTGTTCATTTCCGCGGTGACGTTCCCAGTTGGCGAGCAACTGATCCCGCCCCATCCGCGACGGGCTGGCGAATACCGCACGGACCGCCTCCACCCGCCGCCCCCGGATCATATCGAGCGTAGATACGGCAGCGGCGACGGTCATGACTGCCAAACTGGCATATTTGAGCCGGCCGATCACCTGCCGAGCTCGCGTTTAGTTCTGGTAATACGCAGAGTAGTGAGCGGAGTAGTAATGAGCGCCCATTGCTTCGGAATTCGGGTCGACCATAGTCAAGGCTGCGCCGATCACCGCCGCGCCGTCCTGTTCCAAGCCTGCCAATGCCGCGTCGATTACCGGAATCGGCGTGGAATTCCACTTGATCAGCAGCAATACGCCATCGACCTTGGTTGCGAGCGTTCGTGCGTCGGCGATGCCTAGCATGGGGGGGGTGTCGAGGAGTACATAGTCAAATTCACCCTTCAGCTTGGCCAACAGTTCGTCGATGGCGCCGCCGCCGAAGAGATCCTCGGCCGAGAAGGTAGGCTGGCGAACCGGGAGCAGTTTCAGGCCCGGAACCTGATCGTCGACGATCGCATCGTCGAGCGTCGCGGTGCCGGCCAGCACTTCGACCAGCCCGGCCGATGTGTTGAGCTGTAGCGCGCGCGCGAGGCCGGCGCGGCGAACGTCCATGTCGACCAGGAGCACCTTGTCGCCGCTCAGCGCCATCACCCTGGCCAGCGACAGCGAGCTGGTCGTCTTGCCCTCGCCCGGCAGGGTGGAGGCGAGTGCGATCACCCGCAGCGGCGCGCGCTGGCCGTTGCCGACGATATGGCCGCGTATCGTACGGAATGCCTCTGCATAGATCGTCATCGGGTTCGACAGCAACGTACCAGCCGGGTTGACGGCCTTGCGCGAGAAGAAGCGCCCCTTCTTCCGCAACAGCGGCACGGCCGTTATGAACGGCACCCCGAGCAGAACCTCGACGTCCTCCGGTTTACGGATGCTCGACTGCATGCCCTCGGCCAGCAATACGCCGCCGATGCCCAGGGCCAGGCCGAGCAACAATCCCGATGCGCCGGCAGCCTTGATGTTGGGGAAGCTGGGGCGGAGCGGGATCGTCGCATTCTCGACGATGTCCGCCTGAGGCTGCGACAGACGTGCGGCCTGACTGTTCTGCTGAGCAGCCTGGGCAAGACGCGTGTAGGCGGTCCGCTTGGCCTCGGCATTGCGCTCGAGGCTGCTGGCAGAAACCGAAGCCCGGTCATCCCGCGCTATCGCGCCCTTCAGAACACTAAGCTGGCCACGCAAGCTGTCTGCACGAGCCCGCGCCGCAGCCGCCTCGCTGCGAAGCCCACCGATGATGCGCTGGGCCTCCTGTCGGATCTGACTGTCGAGCGAGTCGATCTGCTTGCTGACTTGCAGCACCAGCGGGAATCGCAGACCGTATTTGGCGCTCAGTTCGGCGCTACGCTTCTCGGCCTCGGCGCGCTGGCGACGCAGGTCGGCGATCACCGTCGACGATAGCACTGCCGACACTGCCTCCGTACCGCCCGTGGCGATCTGGCGTTCGGCGACCGACACATTGGACTGGGCGGCAGCGGCCTCCGAATCCGCCGTAGCAAGCTGCGAGGAAAGCGGACCGATCTGCTGATCGGTAATGGTGCCACCGGCGCCGCCCTTCGAAATGCCGCTCTGGATGCGATACTGGGCGAGCTGACGATCGGCGGTCTCTACCTCCGACCCAAGCTCACGCAGACGGCCCTCGATCGAAGCGGACTGGCGAGAAGCGTTGTCGGCGAGCGCGTCGGCGGTGCCGGCGACATACGTCTCCGCAATCGCGTTGGCGATTCGCGCAGCCTTGACCGGATCCGGTGAGCGGAAGCCGATCGTGACCACATAGCTTTTTTCGTTTCGGCCGATGTTGAGCGTGTTGATCACGCTGGTCGTCGCCGCGTCGATAGCCTCGTCGCGTGATGGCGCGACGGTGCCGTCCTTGACGGGCGCGAACTCCGGATCGCGGTAGAGACCAAGGTCGGTAACGACCTTGCGGGCGACGTTGCGCGAGCCGATCACCGTCACCTCGGTGTTCACCGCGGTCGTGTCGAGCGGCCGGTCGCTACCCTCGGTGCCCAGCGCGGGCTGACCGTTGGGAATGATCCGCACCTTGGTAAAGGCGTCATACTTGGGCGTCAGCAGCAGGCTGATCGCGATCGCAAGGATGAACAGCGTGATCGCACTGGCCGCGACCACCCACCAGCGCCGCCGAATCGCGTCGCCCAGCGAACCCAACGTGACGGGACGTCGTTCCATGTGCCGCGACTGATCGAAGCGGCTGACCGGCGCGGTATCACCGCCCACAGGCTGTACGTTCATGAGTTAGAAACGCCCTCGGCAAAAATTATCGTTGAACGATGACAGAAATCAATGCCCGCGTCTCGTTGAACGTGTTGGTCGCGATGTCGCCGGTTCCCGAACGCTTGTCGTGGCCGATGACGAAGCCGAAGCCGAACCTGCGGCTGAGCAGATACCGGCCACCGCCACTCACGCGGAAAATCTTGATGGAGCCGGCATTCTCGGTGAAATCGTCGACCTCGTAGGCGACCTGCGCGTTCAGCAACAGGTTGCGCAGCAATTCGTGATCGACGCGGACTGCGCCAGCGGTGGCGAAATAGCCGCTGGAGTTGAAGAAATAGCTGTCCTGCACCGTCCGACGGACGGTGACGCCGAGGGTCGTGAGTTGTGACGGAAAATACTCTATCTTCGCTTCGGTCGCGAAACCCGACAGATCCCTGTAGATCGGCGCATTATAGCGTCGATCGACATAGCCCACGCCGACGGCCCCGCGGATCAGCGCCGACAGATCGAAGGTCGCCCCGCCCAGAAGGTTGATTTCCTTCGAATCACGGTTGGGGATGCGGAAGGCGAGTGGCTGATCATATTGCGTGTCGGTATGGCCGACCTGCGCGAACAACGAAGTATCGGGCGAGATCGCGAACTCGCCGCGGCCAGTGACCCGCAATACCGTCTGGTCACGATTATTCTGATCGAGGGTACCGCCCGCGAAGGTGCGAACGTCGTCGAACGACAGTCTGTCAAAGTTCGCGTTTACCTGGCCCCGGACTTTTGCGCCGCTGAACGTGGCGCCGATGCCCCCGCTGGTCTGCCGGTACTGCACGGCTTCTGCCGCATCTTGCGGCGAGGCAGCCGAAGCACGGGGCTCCGTGTTGCGCGCCGTGCGCAGCTGCGTATCCAGGGTAAAGCTGCGGGTAACATCGAGTCGGCCATTGGCGCCGACGCTGTAATTATCCTCGTTGCGCGGAGTTTCGCTGAAGAACCGCTTGGCGCGATACGTCGCGTCCAAGGTGAGCTGGTTGACCGCCCAGTTACTGCTCGCAGTTACCGAGGGCGAGATCGTTGCAAAGCCATCGCTGACCGATCCGCCGCTGATCTGGTAAGCGTTGTCCGTATAGCCGATGCCGGCTTCCACTCTTGGGTAGAACGTGAAGTTCAACAGCCGGACGCCGACCGCCTGATATTCAGGCCGCTCACGCTGAAGCACGCCGACATTGCGACCGCGATCGAACTCCAGTGGCAGGTTGGGCGTGATGAGATTTTCATCGACCGTCTGGGCCTCGGACGTTCCCGACCCGAACCCCGTGAACAGTCCCGCCAGAAGTGCCCCTGCGGCCCATGTCGCGTTGAGCTTCATGATATTTTATTCCCCATTAGAACCAATAGTTACGGCTGCATCAGCTTCCGTAATTGGAACTACCGCCCCCGAAGCCCGTACCAGGTCCGGTGCCGAGTCGCAGGCCTGCCGGGCCGCCGTCGATCTGCGCGATGCCGTTGACGTCACATCGGGCAGCCGCGGTGATGACATCACGCAGGGCGCCATATGTCGGCCGGGCAAAACCGGGCTGACGCGATGCCATATCGAGCGCCGCCAGCGTGGTCGGGCAATCGAGCAGCGCCTGATCCAGCGCGTAGGCGATCTGCGCCTGATATTGCGTACGCTTGCCGGTTTGCGCAGGCACCGAGGCGATCGCAGCGAGGATCACCTCATAGCCACGGCGAACTTCCGGGTTCTCCAGACCGTAGGACTTGGCCTTGGACGCATCGCCGGCCGTAGCCGTACGAGTTTGTGGCTGCGGCGCCGCGTCTGCAACTACCGAAAGCGAACTTGCGCAAAGGGCAACCAGGCTGATCGCCCAAAAACGGTTAGTGCTCATATCAGGGTTCCCCTCTTTTGCCGGCTCTATTGCACGCGCTAAGAACCCAGGCAATGCAGGAGGTTGGCCGGAAATCGGGTGTCCGAAAATGGTACGGTTTTGTTTTTCGCCGCGTCTTATCCCGAGGCGTACGCCTTACGCTGCCTCGGGAGACGAATTAAAATAGGCGCTCTTGGATACGAATCGTGTCGCCGGGCCGAACCTGAAGATTTGGCGTGAGCTTTTGCTTGGTTTCCTCGGTTTCGCCGGCGTGCTTGATCACGACCTTCTTCTTGTTCGCACGGTAGGTGAAGCCCTCTGCGGTGGCGACGGCATTGAACACCGTCAGCCCGCTGGAATAGCGGTATTCGCCAGGCTTGTTGACCTCTCCCAGGATATAGAACGGGCGGAAGGTCAGGATATCGATACTGACCTGGGGATCCTTGAGAAACCCGTCGGCCAGAAGCTTGCGAATGGACTCTGTGACGACCGAGGCGGTCAGGCCTGCCACGGGTACGTCGCCGATAAGCGGCATCGAGAGGCTGCCATTGGCGTTGACGAGGAACTCGCCCGACAATGTCGGCTCGTCGAACACGATAATGCGCACTTTGTCGGCAACGCCGAGTCGATAGTCGCTGTCGACCTTGGACAGCCCCGCGACCGGCAAGGCCGTGGCCGACTGCGGCGCACCGGTGATCGTTCCCGGCGATACGGGTACCATCTGTGCCGTCGCCCCGGTCGACACCGGAGCAAGAGCCAAGCAGAGGAAAGGCAGCAGGAAGGTCTTCAAGGTTTGGCCTCTGGTTGTTTGGATCGTCTTACAGAACAGCGTATCACGCGGCAATGCTCGATCATGGCGATAGGTCATCATCCCTTTGGCCTAACAGGGAATTGATGATCAGACGCTGAACCAAGTTTCCGGACGAATCGCCGACTGCATCGCGATCCAGGTGTAGGGCGCGTTCGACCAGGGCGTGATCGACGAAGAGCGGCTGTCGAGCACGACGTCGCCACGATCGGTCCGTGCGATCAGGACGAGGTGGAGTCCGACACCGCCTCGTCCATAGGCCACCGCCAGGAACAGGCGATCGGCCGGCGCCCCCGCAGCGATCAGCAGCCTGCGTTTCTCGAGGGCTATATCCTCGCAATCGCCAACGGCGCCGCGGGCGATGCCGCTGGCGCGCCACAGATCGCGTTGACCGAAGCGCGTCACGTCCGACACCTGCCGGACGTGACGATTAACGCGGCGGTTCACGCGGCGGAGAAGGGTTTCCCAGCGATCCGCGGTCGCTGTCGATGCGCCCACGACGTCGCTGCAGGCATCGGCTTGCGTGCGGCACATGACGACGAAGCCGTTGGGTGCTGCGATTTGCTGCCGGGGCGTGAGAAAGGGATCGATCGCCGCCGCTGCGGGTAGGGGCGCCATCAGGGCCGCCACGCCAATCAGCCGAATACTTGTCCACCGCATATCGCACTCCGCCTTGCCACGGAATCGAGCTTTGCAGACAAAGTCTTGAGAAATGCTAAATCGCGCTTCCGAAAAGCGCGGGATCGCCAGGAAACTTACTGGCGATCGCGGTTCGGGTAGGGGTCGTTATGGACTTTGAGGGGGGCCTGGTTCGTCCAATACTGGACGAGCATTTGTCGCAGGCCGCATTCGTCCAACGTCGACGCCTGGGAATGGGCGCTGGACTCGCAGGACTTCAAATCGTCGCGTTCACCGCCTCATGACGGAGCAGGCCGCCGCCTTCGCCGCGAACATGACAGCCCCTAGTCACGAAGTGGATAGTCAGCTCGCCCAGTAGATACCGGCAATGACCGCCCATAGTGTAGCGGGCATGACGATCGCCAGCGCCAGCTTGGTCTTGGGAGAATAGCCCTCGACATAAGGCTCGGGCGCGTCGGCCAGCCAGGTCTTGCTCGGCGTCTTCGGGAACATGATCGGCTCGATGGGCGTCGCGTTGAGGGCGGCGGACAGCTCGGACGCGCTCAAGGGCTGATGCAACTCGCAGGCGTAACTGCCTTCATCATGCCGCACCAGTCGCGCGGACCGCACCCCGATGCCGGCAAAGCCGATCGATACCGTCGAGCCTATTTCCATATGCGGGCCGCCGACCATGCGAAAGCCGGTCGCGGAAAGATCCTCGATCACCACATCGGAGGGCAGCTCTGCCGCGTTGCGCACGGTGGCATCCAGTTCCACCGGGAAGCGCTCGGCGGTGCGGACGTCATTGATGAGTTTTGCGTTTATTGCCATGGTATCACCTGAAGCCGTTAACGCTATTCACCATGCTAGAATGAAGATTGCGTAAATGCTAGCGGCGAAAACAGTGTCGGCGATGTAGGCGCAGGGCTGATGCGTTTCCGCTTCGCTTCGAATGTAGCGACGTCGACCGGCTGGGTCGCCCTCTCATCATTTCGCTCTAGCAGCGAGGCGCCGACGAGGCGGGTGAGGGTATTCACGATCGAGAAACTGATTGAGGATAAGGTGCAGCGAGTCGTGAGTGCGGGCGAGTTGGCGCCCCGTCGCGGTGGCCCTGGGGGCGTAACGGCTGCTCGAAATGCGATTTGGGGGCGGGGTGGTGCGCGACGTGATGACGCGGAACGACGCGGATGTGGTTATCATTAATGCTTAACGCTTTTGGACTATGACGGCGGGATGACGATACTTAGACGAGCATTCGAGATCGCGCAGAGCGGTATGGCGACCAGCATTTACGAGGTCCTTGTGCTACTGCGACAGGAGGGGCTTGAAACAGGCTACGGTCTATTCAGCGACGTTTCGATACGGACCGAGTTGCGGGCCTTGCTCGGCTGAACTCTGGTTATCTTAGCGCAAGACGTCACGTGATCTGCTGCAGGCGTCCAGTCCGTCAGCCGACAGGTTGCTACAGCCTCCCCAAAACCGCGTGGGTAGCCCGTGCAAGGGATTCATGATGACAGTACGATCGTTCAAACTCGCCGCTCCGGGGTGGACGGGGCAAGATCAGCGAAGCTCGATCCGTATCGTGGTGGATTGGGATGCCTCCGTCGCGGCCGATCAACTTGAGTCGCGCTCGGTAAAGATAACGGATTGCACCGATCGCGGCTGCCGTATCGAAACCAGCCTTGGCGTAGCGGTCGGAACGTTCGTTCGAATAGCGATACCGAATTTCACGGACGTGCAGGGTTGGGTCGCGTGGACTAGCCCGACGGCGATAGGTATCGACTTCGCGCATCCATTACCCAGCAGGGTTCTCGAGTATATTATCGAGAAGAACGGTTCGGACTGATCACGATGTGATGATGCGATTCTAAGTTGAGAAACCGAGCCCCGTCGTCACCTCTCTCCAACGAGGATAGAGCGCGATCGAGGTCGACAGGGAGTTCCATTCCGGGACACGTGCGGTGTGATGCCCTCTTGGCAGCGGGGGCTCGTCGTACATAACCGCGGTATGAACGGCCAGCCTAAGTCAGACCATCCGATGCGAGCCTCGCGATACTTCATCGAAGGAGAAGACATCGCCCTCGAGGGAGGGTCTATGTCCGATTGTCGATACATTCAAGGCTCGATAGCGTTCGCGGAGTGGATGGCCGGGTTCCAAGAGGGGCATATCAAAGAGTCGGTCCCGATTGCGGCTAAAAATCCATACTATGGCCGCAAGCGGATCCTCATACCGTCTATCTTCAACCGTGGCGTTACACGGGAATGATTTTCCGTGACCACAAGATGTTCAAACCCGACCGATCATCTACTGATGCGCGACGGGCGAAGCGAACGCCGATTTGCTTACCGGTCTTCGTAATCGCGCCGGACGGAGAGCCGTATTCAGCCCTGGCGGTCGATGTCGCCACCCACGGTTTTCGGATCAGATCGGGATACCCCGCAACGCTGGGGCGCTTCCTCGTCATCGATGTTCCGGCGTTCGTGAGGTACTCGGGTTGGGTCGCATGGGCGAGCACGACGGAGTTCGGCTTCGACGTAGCGCATCCGATGCCAGCCGACGTGGTCAATCACCTCATCAGCTTGGCGCGCGACGACTAGATGCTGCGTTCCAGCATTGGTCGCGCGTCGCGCGTCGCGGAAAGCCGGTCAGCCCCGTCGGTTACCCTCCTCACGCTGCTGGGCGGCGCGCTCGGTCAATGTCTTCAGCGTCTCGTCGAACCGTCCCTCGCGCTCGGCCTGACGCAGAAACTGCACTTCGTCGACCAGGATTTCGCGTGGCGTCGGTTGCTCCGCGAACTGCGCGGCAACGGCGTCTGCGAACGCCTCCAGCGGCATATAGCCAGGGCGGTTCGCCTGTCCCGGCGTGAGATCGGTCTGCACGCCTGGAGGCGCAACCTCGATCACCTCGATCTTCCCGGCCAACTGGGTCCGCAGCGAGACCGTATAGGAGTGGACCGCCGCCTTGCTCGCCGAATAGGTCGGCGCGGCGACCAGCGGCACATAGGCAAGGCCCGACGTGACCGTGACGATCGCGGCGTCGGGCTGGCCCGCCAGATGGTCGATCAGGGCGTTCGTCAGCCGGATTGGGCCGAGTACGTTGATCGCCAGCGTCGCTTCGGCATCGGCTAGGTCGCGCCGGCTCGTCAGATCCTCGAACTTCATGATGCCGGCATTGTTGAACAGCACATTCAGGGCCGGGAAGTCGGCCACGACCTGCTTGGCGAACGCGTCCACGGCCGCGGCGTCCTCAACGTCGAGCGTCATCGTGTGGATGCGATCACGCCCCTCCGCCGCACGCTCGAGTGTCTCTTGACGTCGCCCCGCTATGATGACCGTGTTACCACGATCGTGGAACCGGTGAGCCAGTGCCTCGCCGATGCCGCTACCGCCGCCCGTCATCAGGATCGTGTTGCCACTGGTCTTCATGGTTGATCGCTCCGCATCGAAGAAAGATTATCCTCTCCGAATGATCGCCGCGCCGGATCGTTCATCGATACCTCGCCAGAGCGACGACAAAAACGAATTTGCGACCGGTTTCGGTAGGTCCAAATGCCATTCCGGCGCGCGCAGCTAATCGGATGGGGGCTCATTACGATGTCGGGGGCAACCGCTTCAACCACACTCACCAAACACGGCTGATTCTACCGTTGGTGACCCCTACGGGAATCGAACCCGTGCTTCAGCCGTGAAAGGGCCGCGTCCTAACCGCTAGACGAAGGGGCCTGCGTGGTGGAGGCCGACTAAGGGGAAGGGGGCGAGGCGTCAAGCGTTTCGGTGCAACAATTTAGTCCGCCCATGTTAGTCCGCCCAGGCCGCATCCTCGACATGAAGCTCGGCTGACGGGCGCGAGGACCAGTCGTCGATCTTCGCACGACCGGCCAGCCAGAGTTTGCGGTGGGGCGCAGCGCCCAGCAGCGCCTGGCCAAGCGCGCTCTCGGCCGCGCGGAACGCCATCGCCTTGATGCTGCGACCGTCGTCGCCGGCGACGATCGTGCGGACGTGGCCGTTGCCGACGATGTCCGCCTTGATGACGCGCACCGGACCCATCGCCACTCTCGGTGCGGGCCAGCCCATGCCGTAGGGGCCGCCGGCTTCCATCGATTCGACGAGGGCGGGGTTGACGCCGCCGGCTGCGAGCACCGCGTCGAGCAGGAGGGCGCGGTCGCCGTTCGAACGGTCCACGGCGGCGGCGAGGCGCTCTTCGAGGAAATCGGTGAAGGCGGGGATCGCGGCCTCGCTGATCGTCAGGCCGGCGGCCATCGCATGGCCTCCGCCCGCGACCAGCAGGCCGTGTTCCCGCGCGGCCATCACCGCCGCGCCGAGGTCCACGCCGGGGATCGAGCGACCGGAGCCCTTGCCGATGCCGTTCTCGTCGATCGCGATGACGATCGCGGGGCGGCCGAGTTTCTCCTTCAGACGGCCGGCGACGATGCCGATCACGCCGGGGTGCCAGCCGTGTCCGGCGACGACCGCGACGGCGCGGTCCCGGCTGGAGAGGAGGTCGGCGGCCTCTTGGACAGCCGTTTCGATCGCGCGGCGTTCCTCGTTAAGGCGGTCGAGTTCGGTGGCGATTGCGCGCGCTTCGTCGGGGTCTTGCGTGGTGAGCAGGCGGACGCCGAGATCGGCGCGACCGACGCGGCCACCGGCGTTGATGCGGGGCCCGAGCGCGAAGCCGAGATCGGTGCAGGTCGGGTTGCGGGTCAGGCGCGAGGCTTCGATCAGCGCGGCGACACCGATGTTCTTGCGCGCGCCCATGACTTTCAGGCCTTGCGACACGAACGCGCGGTTGAGGCCGCGCAGCTGCGCGACGTCGGCGACCGTCCCGAGCGCGACGATGTCGAGCAGGTCGATGAGCTTGGGCTCGGCGCGGTCCTTAAAGAAGCCGCGGACGCGGAGCGTGCGGACGAGCGCGGCGGCGGCGAGGAAGCACATGCCGACGGCGGCGAGGTGGCCGTGCGCGGCGCCTTCGGTCTCGTCGAGGCGGTTGGGGTTCACCAGCGCGAGCGCGTGCGGGAGCGCGGTCGAGCATTTGTGGTGGTCGATGACGATCACGTCGACTTTCGCGTCGCGGGCGGCGTCGAGCGCGTCGAACGCCTGCGCGCCGCAGTCTACCGTGACTATCAGCGTGGCGCCTTCTCCGGCGAGGCGGACCAGCGCTTCGCCCGACGGGCCGTAACCCTCGAGCAGGCGGTCGGGGATGTAGGGGCGGGCTTCGATGCCAAGGTCGCGCAGAACGAGCACCATCAGCGCGGCGGAGGTGGCGCCGTCGACGTCGTAATCGCCGAAGATCGCGACCTGTTCTTGCGCTTGAACGGCGTCGGCGAGGCGTTCGGCGGCGCGGTCCATGTCGCGGAAGATGGACGGGTCGGGCATGAACGCGCGGATCGAGGGGGTGCGGTGCGCGTCGAGCGCGTCGCGGGGGCAGCCTCGGGCGAGGAGGAGCTGGGTGACGAGGTCGTCGCCGGTAAAGCCGTCCCGGCCGTCGGCGGCGAGCGCGCGCCAGCGCCAAGGTTGGCCGAGGATGGACGAGGTTACGCCGAGAACTGTCATGTCTCGGACGTAGTGGCTGCGGGGGGATTGTCGAGCGGACCGTGCATGGGGCGAGCGCTCGCACCGTCATCCTGACGAACGTCGGGACCCAGGATTACGGGGGTGGGCGTTCGTGGCTCTGGGTCCTGACTTTCGTCAGGATGACGTGAAGGGGGACTCGTTGGTGGGGGCGGCGGAAGGAGAAGACGCTCGCGCTTCCCCTCCCGTTCGTGCTGAGTAGCGACCGAGTAGCTTCGTAGAAGCGTATCGAGGGCGTGTATCGAAGCATGGTTCCACGTGCCAACCTGTCCTTCGATACGCCCTCTCGATACGCTGCGTTGCAGCTACTCGATGGCTACTCAGGACGAACGGGGAGAGGGTTGGGAACTGCGGAGCAGGGCACAGGGCACGGGGGAACCGCCCCCAACCCCGTCATCCCCGCGCAGGCGGGGATCCCTATACTCCGGTGGTTGCGGTCAGATCGCCGAGGCTAGCCTTTATGGGTTCCCGCCTCCGCGGGAATGACGCGAGTGCTTGCGGGGAGGGCTTGTCCTCGCGAGGCGGTAGCTCGCCGCGGACTCACTTGATCCAGGGCCGCTCGCGGAACCACTTGGTCACGATATACTTCACGCCCTCCATCACCGGCATGCCCTCGTGCAGCGTCAGCCCGTTCGGCGTGCCATCCGGGTTCATGTTGTTCCATGCGAGCAGCATGCCGCGTTTCGGGGCGATCTTGATGCCTGCCTGCGGGAACCAGGTCGCGCCGCCCTCGGGTACGTCGTTGAGGAACACCATCGCGGTCCAGGTGCGCTGGCCGCCCTGCTCCTGCATCTTTTGCCAGTAGCTCTCGGATTCGTGGAAATAATCATGGTGCGCGCGGAATTGCTGGCCGGGGGCGTAGCGCTGGCCCTGCATCGTCTCGCCGTGGAGCAGGTCGATGCCGAGCAGCGTCGCGATCGCCTCGTCGGTCGGCTGCACGTCGGGGGACCAGCGATCCATGTCGCAGCTCTCGCTGGTCCGGAAATTGCTGTTCGGGCGATCGGACAGCAGCGTCGACGGCCGCCGTTTCGAATCGATCATCGCGATCAGGCGCTTGCAGGTTGCGGGATCGAGGAACTTGTCCTGATAATAGAATTGCACCGTATCCATGGCGATGCGCTGCACCGCGGGATCGGCGTCGAGGCGCGCGGCGACCTGCGATCCGAAGGCTTGGCGGAGGGCCATGGCCGGATCGACCTTCTTGGCTTTTGAAAAGATACCCACGCCGCAGGATTTGGCGAAGCGCCTTCAAAACGCAAGAGCCCCGCGGTGATCTGACCACCGCGGGGCTCTTCCGTGTTTCTGCGTGAGGCTAGGCCGCAATTCTCAGAAGGGGCCTACCAGAAGATGTCGTACACCGTGTCGACTACGCGACCGCTGTCGAGATCGACCAGCAAAGCGTCGTTGTAATAGCGCACCCAGCGATACGGGCCGTACGCGTCGGGCAGGCGGTAGGTGTACGGGTCCTGGATCCAGTAATTCTGGTTGTAGAGAATGCTGTTCAGCGAGAAGCCGACACCGAAGCGGCGATAGCCCGAACCCCAGCCGCTTGGTGCGTAATAGCGCGGGAGGCGGTAGGCGCCCCGGTTGGACGCGCGGTAATTGCTCCAGGCATAGCGGTTGTCGTTGCGCCAGCCGCGATTCCAGGCGCCACCTTGATTGTAGCGACCCTGGTCGTAGCCGCCGCGGTTGCCCTGGAAATTGCCATAGGCGCGGTTGGGCTGACGGTTCTGGTAGCCGCCACGACCGCCGTTTAGGCCGCCGTTGCGATCACCGCGCCAGTCGCCCCGGTTGTCGTTGCGCCCGTCGATGCGGCCCTCGCCGCGTCCGCCGTTGCGATCGAACTGGCCGCGATCCGCCTGTTGGTTGCCGCGATCGAAGCCGGGGCGACTTTGTTCGCGATTCCAGTCGGGACGGTTCTGGCCGACTTGCGCGTTTGGACGGGTTTGGCCGTTCCAACCCTCGCCATTGCCGCGCTGCCCGTTCCAGTCGGGACGGTCGCCGCGGACTTGCGCCTGCGTGCCGAGATCGGCGCGTTGCGGCCGCTGGACTCGATCGGGCGCGGCGGGGCGGTCGGGCGCAGCAGGGCGGGCAGGCTCGGCGGGGCGGTCGGGACGCTGTTGCTGGAAGGTCTGGCTGCCCGGGCGCTGGCCTCGATCACCGCGATCGGGGCGCTGGCCGCGGTCTTGACGCGGTCCACGGTCGCCACGGTCCTGGTCGGCCTGTTGAGCAGCGGCGGCCGTCGCCATTCCGGTTGCCGGCACCAAGGCGGATGCTGCCATCAAGAGTTTGAGTAACTTGCCCGTCATCGCCGTCGTCCTCGACTGCCGGCGCACGAGCCGGCTCCTATGATGGGTTGGGTCTAGACGCGGGGTAGTGTGGAGAGGCTGAATGGGTTCGTCAGCGATTAGACAGGTTTAGGTGGGGGGCGTCACTTGCCAGAAAGTATTTACCCCCACCCCGGCGAAGGCCGGGGCCCAATTGGGGATGATCAGTAACGAAGCGCGGGACTTGTTACTTCAGACGTTCCAATTGGGCTCCGGCCTTCGCCGGGGTGTTAATGTTTTTTCGCGGGAGACCACGCTTTGGTCGGCATTGAAGCGCACTATTGCGCGGGCGGCGGCACCAGCGCAGGCACCAATCGCGCAGAATCCGCCGGATCGATCCCCGGCCGCGGCCCCGCGGGAATAACCTCTTCCCCACGCATCGCCCGCCCGGCGCGCTGGACCGCCTCGACCACCCGCGGATACACCCCGCACCGGCACAGGTTCGTGATCTGCTCGCGGACCAGCGCCTCGCTCGGGTCCGCATTTCGCTTCAGCAGCGCCGCCGCCGCCATGATCATCCCGGGGATGCAGAACCCGCACTGCGGCACCGCCTCCGCGATAAATGCCAATTGCACCGGGTGATTGCGCTCGCGCGACAGGCCTTCGATCGTCGTGACGTACGCGCCCTCGATCGAGCCGATCGGCACTTGGCAACTCCGCGCCGCGCGTCCGTCGATATCGACCGTGCACGCGCCGCAATGCCCGGTGCCGCAGCCATATTTCGTTCCCGTCAGGTTCGAAGCGTCGCGCAACGCCCACAGCAACGGGGTGTCGGCGTCGAGCTTGTATCCGATCGGCTCGTTGTTGACGGTGAAGCGGGTCATGGGCGGCGTCGTAGCTTGCCGGGACGGATCGCACCACGCGGCATTGCCACGCGCCATCGCCCCGGCTTATGTCGCGCGGATAATACCGCGAGGGGGCGCAATCCAGATGCACGTCGATACCAAATCCACACCACGTCAGGATGGGGCGGCCGGCGGCGATGCCAGCCACGGCTATGATGCGCCCGACCTGCGCGTGTTCGTGTTCGCGCTGTTCTTCATCTTCGGCGGCATCACCTCGCTGAACGACATCATCATCCCGAAGATGAAGGAGCTGTTCACGCTCGACCACGCGACCGCGATGCTGGTCCAGTCGGCGTTCTTCCTGGCCTATGCGCTGTTCTCGATCCCTGCCGCGGCGATCGTGCGCAAGGCCGGCTATATGCGGACCGCGTCGATCGGCCTCGTGACGATGACCGCGGGCTGTCTGTTGTTCATCCCGGCCGCGGGGCAGGCGAGCTTCGGCATGTTCCTGTTCGCGCTGTTCGTGCTCGGCGCAGGGATCACCGTGGTGCAGGTCGTCGCCAACCCGCTGATCTCGGCGCTGGGGCATCCCAAGTCCGCGTCGAGCCGGCTGACCTTCGCGCAGGCGTTCAACTCGCTCGGCACCACGATCTTCCCGTATGTCGGTTCGGCGCTGATCCTCGGCGGGCTGGCGACGGTCGATTCCTCGACGCTCACCGGCGCCGCGCTCGACGCGTACCGGACGGAGTCGTCGCGGACGGTCGTCCACACCTATATCGGCCTCGCGATCGCGCTGCTGATCGTCGCCGCGGTCGTGTGGACCCGTCGCAACCGGCTCAACGAAGAGCAGGACCAGACCGGCAGCATCTTCCACGCCTTCACGTTGTTGAAGCGCCCGCGCTTCGCGATGGGGACCGCGTGCATCTTCCTCTACGTCGGCGCCGAAGTCGCGGTCGGCTCGCTGATCGTCAATTACCTGATGCAGCCGAGCGTGATGGGCCTGAGCGACGTCGCGGCGGGCAAGCACGTGCCGTTCTACTGGGGCGGCGCGCTGGTCGGCCGGTTCATCGGCGCGTACGTGCTGAACAAGGTGTCGCCGGGCAAGGTTCTCGCGGGCGTTGCGACGGGCACGCTGGCGCTGATCCTGATCTCGGCGAACACCGAGGGTGCGGTATCGGGCTGGGCGCTGCTGGCCATCGGCTTGATGAACGCGGTGATGTTCCCGACGATCTTCTCGCTGGCATCCGAGGGTCTTGGCAAGCGTGCGGCCGAAGGCTCGGGCGTGATCGCCACCGCGATCGTCGGTGGCGCGATCATCCCGTATCTGACGGGGATGCTGGCGGACAAGTCGGGCAGCTTGCACTTCGCGCTGCTGCTCCCGGCGATCTGCTATGCGCTGATTCTGGCCTATGGTCTGTACGCCCGGAAGCCGGCGGTCGAAGCGGTCGCCTAACCCTCCCCGTCATCCTGGGCTCGACCCAGGATTCAGAGCCACGAACGCTAGCGCTGGTGGCTCTGGATCCTGACTTTCGTCAGGATGACGGTGGTTTTGGCAACATTGGCGCTGCCCGCCCGGTCGCCAGATCGGCATCGGAAAACCGGATCGGCGTGCGCAGTCCCGGGACCGTCGATCCATCCGGGCGCGCGGCGCTGATCTGCATCCCGCGCGCGATTACCTGCGGATCGTCGAAAGCCTGCGCTACCGTATTGATCGGCCCGGCCGGTACCCCGACCGCCTCCAGACGTGCGAGCAGTTCCAGTTTTGGTACCAGCGAGGTGGCCGCCTCGATCCCTGCGAACAGGACGTCCTTGAACGCCAGCCGTCCGGCATTGGTCGCGAACCGTGGATCGTCGCGCATCTCGGGCGAGCCCATCGCATCGCAGAACCGCCGGAACTGGCCGTCATTCCCGACCGCGAGGATGAACCAGCCGTCGCTGGTCGGGAAAACCGCATAGGGGCACACGTTCATATGCGCGTTCCCGACCCGCGTCGGCGACACGCCGCTCGCGAACCAGTTCATCGCCTGGTTCGCGAGCACGCCGGTCATCGTATCGAGCAGCGCCATGTCGATCTGCTGACCCCGGCCGGTCTGCTCGCGCATCGCCAGCGCCGCCTGGATCGCGATCACCGCATACAGCCCGGTCATGATGTCGGCGAACGCGACGCCGATCTTCTGCGGCGCAGCCCCGGGCTCGCCGGTCAGGTCCATGATCCCGCTCATGCCCTGGACGATGAAGTCGTAGCCGGCGCGGGGGGCGTAGGGGCCGTCCTGTCCGAACCCGGTGATCGAGCAATAGACGAGTCGCGGGTTGATCGCGGCGAGCGTCGCGTAGTCGAGCCTGTATTTGGCCAACCCGCCGACCTTGAAATTCTCTATCACGACGTCGGCGTCGGCGATCAGGTCGCGGACGATCGCCTGTCCTTCGGGGGTGGTGAAGTCGGCGACGATCGAGCGCTTGCCGCGGTTGGCGGCGTGGAAATAGGCGGCGTCGCGCGTGCCGTCGGGGTTGTCGATAAACGGCGGACCCCAGGTGCGGGTGTCGTCGCCGGCGGGGCTCTCGATCTTGACGACGTCGGCGCCGAGATCCGCGAGGACCTGGCCCGCCCAAGGCCCCGCGAGGATCCGTGCGAGTTCGACGACCTTGAGGCCGGCGAGGGGGGGAGGTTTGTCTTCCACGATCACAGCACCACCCCGGCGGAGGCCGGGGCCCAATTGGGAAGGCTGAAGTAACGACACGCAGCCTCAGCCAATACGCGTCCCCCAATTGGGCCCCGGCCTTCGCCGGGGTGGTAGGCCGTGGGGGCTGAACTCAAAATGCAGCGATACCCGTGATCGCGCGGCCGAGGATCAGCGCGTGCACGTCATGCGCGCCCTCGTACGTGTTGACCGTCTCGAGGTTCATCAGGTGGCGCATTACCTGATACTCCCCCGAAATCCCGTTGCCGCCGTGCATGTCGCGAGACATCCGTGCGATATCGAGTGCCTTGCCGACATTGTTGCGCTTCACGATCGAGACCATTTCCGGCGCGAACCGCCCCTCGTCCATCAACCGCCCGACGCGCAAGCTCGCCTGCAACCCGAGCGCGATCTCGGTTTCCATGTCCGCCAGCTTCTTCTGGAAAAGCTGCCGCCCAGCGAGCGGCGTGCCGAACTGATTGCGGTCAAGGCCATATTGGCGCGCGGCATGGAAACAGAACTCGGCGGCACCGAGGGCACCCCACGAAATTCCGTACCGAGCACGATTAAGGCACCCGAACGGCCCCTTCAGTCCCTGCACGTCGGGCAGCAGCGCGTCCTCGCCGACCTCGACTTCGTCCATCATCACCATCCCGGTGATCGACGCGCGGAGCGACAGCTTGCCCTCGATCTTGGGCGTCTCCAGCCCCTTCATCCCGCGCTCCAGGATGAAGCCGCGGATGCCGCCGCCATGCTCGTCGGACTTCGCCCAGATCACGAACACGTCGGCGATCGGCGAGTTCGAAATCCACGTCTTCGCGCCCGAGATTACATAGCCGTTCGCGGTCTTCTTCGCGCGCGTCGTCATACCGCCCGGATCCGACCCCGCATCCGGCTCGGTGAGCCCGAAGCAACCGATCCATTCGCCGGTCGCGAGCTTGGGCAGGTATTTCCGCTTCTGCTCTTCGGACCCGAACGCGTTGATCGGGTACATCACGAGGCTCGACTGCACCGACATCATCGAGCGATACCCCGAGTCGATCCGCTCCACCTCGCGCGCGACCAGACCGTAGGAGACATAGGACGCGCCGACGCCGCCGTATTCTTCCGGGATGGTCGGCCCGAGCAGCCCAAGTTCGCCCATCTCGCGGAAAATCGCGGGATCGGTATGCTCGTTTTGGAACGCGTCGATGATCCGTGGCGCCAGCTTGTCGTCGGCATACGCCTTCGCGGTGTCGCGGATCATCCGTTCGTCTTCGCTCAACTGATCGTCGAGCAGAAACGGATCCGCCCAGTCGAACTTGCCCATCCCGGCCATCTGCATCTCCTTCGTTGACCGCCGACTTCGTGTGTCGGTGGGCGAAAGTCCACCCCCAACGAACGCTTTACGCGTCGATCAGCGTCAGCACCGCGATGGTCACATGCTCCCGTTCGCCGATCGTCTCGACGCGGTCCACCGATAGATCGGCGACGATATGCCCGCGCATTGCGAACTGCACTTCAGGCAGCTCGTCGATCCAGTCTCGAAGACCGGGTACGGGCACTGCCGCGATCGTCAGCTTGTGCAGCGTGCCGACGAAGGTCGCGCTGGCCCAAGGCGTGCACGCGATCGACTCGACGTGCATCGTCAGGTTTGCCGCAGCCGCGTGGCCGCGAAGCGCGCGGATCAGCAGCGTGCCCGCGTCGGGGCCGCGGATGGCGTCCATCCTCACGACTTGTGCCGATCGCTGCCATGCTTGGCGACGCTAGACTGGGCGATGCCATACTGATCGATAAACGTCTCGATCCGCGCCACCATCGGCGCACGCGGCTGGCGACCGAGTCGGAGGTCGTGGACCAGCCGCGGATCGCCCACCGATAGGCGGCCGAACTTGGTCATCGGCATGCCGGTCTGCCGCAGATATCGGTCGATCTTGATGAGAACGGACATGGTCGATCCTTCCTGTTCTTGCCCCGAGTCCCTGGCCCGGGTCCCTGCCTGTGTTCTTGATCTGTTCCGGGAAATCCTACTTGTCTAGGAAAATTCCTACGCTAGGGTCTGGCGGTGACTAGAACCGTGTCCGATCCCGATCCAAGAACTGCGCTGGCCACGCTGGCGGCGGCGCGCGGCGACAGTCTGGCGGCGCTGTCGGCGATGCTCGGGCGCAACGCGGCGTATCTCCAGCAATATGTCCGTCGCGGTTCGCCTCGGGTGCTGGGCGAACGCGACCGGCGGCTGCTGTCGGAATATCTCGGGGTGAGTGAAGCGACGCTCGGCGCGCCCCCCGACCGGCCGTCGGGGTTCCGTATCCGCAAGCTCGACGTCGCGGCATCGGCGGGGCCGGGGGCGCTGGTCGACGGCGAGATCGTGCTGGGCACGGATACGCTAGATGCAGGGCTGGCGCGCAAGCTCGGGCTTAAGGACGGGCAGGCGGCGATCATCCGCGTGCGCGGCAGTTCGATGGAGCCTGGCTTGTTCGACGGCGATCATATCGTCGTCGACACCGCCGACCGGACACCGCGTGCGAAAGGCGGGGTGTACGTCATCCGGATCGACGACGCGGTGATGGTGAAGCGCGTGGCGCTGGTGCGGGGGGCGCTAGTCGCGACGAGCGACAACGCGGATGCAGAGCGGGTGCCGGCAGGGGCGATTGCGGTGATTGGCAGGGTAGTCTGGCAGATGCGCGAGCCGCGATAGGGGGGGCTCCGCTCTGTCCGAGGCGATACTGTTCTCCCGCGAAAGCGGGAGCCCAGGGTTACAGGCGACAACGTCCGTGGTCCTGGGCCCCCGCTTTCGCGGGGGAACGGTAGAGGATTTTCCCCCTAGATGGGGGCAAGCGGTTACCGCCCCTGCAGCTTGCTCAGGATAGTCATCGACTGTTCCGAGCCCGACTGCGGGACGATCTCGCCCGCGCGATCGATGATCGCGTCCCAATTCGCCGCGACACCCTCGACCGACAGATCGTCGCCCGTCAGCAGCTTGCCCTGCGTCAACGTCACATACGCCGCCTGGAACACCCCGGCACCCGCACCGACGATCATGTTGGTCGGCGCGTCCTCCGACACGAGGAACACCGCGGCAGGCGCGACCTTGTCCGGCGAGAAGGCCTTGAACGCTTCCTCGGGGAAGATGTCCTGAGTCATCCGCGTGCCCGCCGTCGGGGCGATCGTGTTGACCTTGATGTTGTTCTTCGCGCCCTCGATCGCGAGCGTCTTGGTCAGCCCCGCGAGGCCGAGCTTCGCCGCGCCGTAATTAGCCTGCCCGAAATTGCCGTACAGGCCCGTCGATGACGCGGTCATCAGGATGCGGCCGTAATTCTGGCCGCGCATCGTGTCCCACACCGCCTTGGTGGCGTTGGCCGAGCCGTTGAGGTGGACGTCGACGACGAACTTGAAGTCGGCGGGCTCCATCTTCGCGAAGCTCTTGTCGCGCAGCACGCCGGCGTTGTTGATGAGGATATGGACGCCGCCCCATTTCTCGGAGGCGCGGGCAACCATCTCGACCATCTGGTCGTAATCGGTGACGCTGCCGCCGTTCGACATCGCCTCGCCGCCAGCCGCTTCGATTTCCTTGACGACCTCCAGCGCGGCGTCGGAATGGCCGGTCCCGTCGCGCGACGCGCCGAGATCGTTGACGACCACCTTCGCGCCGCGGCGAGCGAGTTCGAGTGCGTATTCACGACCCAGGCCACCGCCTGCTCCAGTCACGATCGCAACGCGGCCCTCGAAGCGAATAGACCCAAGGTTCTCAGACATGGAAAAGGCGCCCCTATCTTATAGTTGGAGCGCCTTTCCTAGAACGTAAAGCCGTTTGCGCAAGCGGCAGGATCACTGCCGCCTGCGCGAAGGACTTACTTGCCGCCGCGGTTGCGGCAGCCGTCCTTGACCGTCTTCGAGCACACCGGATACTCGGCAGGTGCCGGCGTCGGCGGGGTGACGGTCGGCTGACCGAACGTCACGGCGCCGGTCGGGGCGGCAGGTGCCATCGGTGCGGCGGGTGCCATCGGTGCGGCTGCTGCTGCCGGATCGGCAGGAGCCGCCATCGCGGGATCGGCTGGCGCGGCAGGATCTGCCGGAGCCGTCTGCATTGCGGGATCGGCCGGTGCGGTCTGCGCGGCGGGGTCTGCCGGCGGCGTCGTCTGTGCGATCACGGGCGACGCGAGAAGAGCGGCAGCGGCGAAGAGAATGGACTTCATACGAATCTCCTAAATGGATGCACCATTTTGGTAGCGCGACGTCTGAACGCACTAAGTCGCGCTTGGGTCCTTCGTTTCGCATCCGATTCCATTCGCCCCACCGCGGGACAGAGTCGTTATCCGCCCGTATCGAGCGAATAGCCGGCCGAACGGACGGTGCGGATGATGTCCGGACGCTCGCCGACGTTGATAGCTTTCCGCAGTCGCCGGATGTGCACGTCCACGGTGCGGCTCTCGATATCGGAGTCGTGGCCCCATACCGCATCGAGCAGCCGCTCCCGCGAGAACACCCAGCCCGGATGCTCGAGGAAATGCTTGAGCAGCCGGAACTCGGTCGGTCCGAGCGACACGACTTCGCCCGAACGGCGGACCTTGTGACCGACCGTGTCCATCTCAATGTCGGCATAGCTGAGCGCTTCGCCGGCGAGGGCAGGGCGGACGCGGCGCAGTACCGCGCCGACACGTGCGACCAGCTCGCGCGGCGAGAACGGCTTCGTCACATAATCGTCCGCACCGGTCTCCAACCCCCGCACGCGATCCTCTTCCTCACCGCGCGCGGTGAGCATGATGATCGGCACGTTCTGAGTCTCGGGCGCGCGGCGAAGACGGCGACACACCTCGATCCCCGACAGGCCCTCGACCATCCAGTCGAGCAGGACGATATCGGGTACCTTCTCCTTGGCGAGCAGCAACGCCTCCTCGCCATCGGGGGTATGCGCGATCTCGAAATCCTCGCGCTTGAAATGCCAGACCAGCAATTCGGCGAGGGCGGCGTCGTCCTCGACCAGCAACATCCGTGCCCGCGCCATTATGCCTGCTCCTTCTTAATGCCGCGCTCGCGATCGACCATCTGCGTGCCGGTCGCGGCGAAATAGACCATCTCGGCGACGTTGGTCGCGTGATCGCCGATCCGCTCGAGGTTCTTCGCGACGAACAGCAGATGCGCGACCTGGCCGATCGTCCGCGGATTTTCGACCATGTAGGTGACGAGCGTGCGGAAGATGCTGTCGTAGAAATCGTCGAGCGCGTTGTCGCTTTCGACCACCCGCACGGCTTCTTCGGCATCGCGCGCGGCGAATGCGTCGAGCACGTCGTGGACCATCTCGCTCGCCATCCGGCCCATCGCGGGCAGGATCGAGATCGGCTCGATCCTATGCTCGCTCTCGATCATCGGCACGCGCTTGGCGATGTTCTTGGCATAATCGCCGATCCGCTCGACGACGCCCGCGATCTTCAGCGCGGCGACCACCTCGCGGAGATCGACGGCCATCGGTGCGCGCAAGGCGATGATCCTCACGGCGAGGCGCTCGACCTCCGCCTCGATGACGTCGATCTGCTTGTCGGCGACGCGTACCTGTTCGGCGAGCGCAAGGTCGTTGCGTTGCAGCGCCTGCATCGCCTTGTCGATCGCGTCCTCGGCGAGCCCGCCCATCTGCGAGATCAACCCGCGGAGCTCGCCGATGTCGTTGTCGAAGGCCTTGACCGTATGCGTGTTCATGGTCGTTTCCCGACTCAGCCGTAACGGCCGGTGATGTAATCCTTGGTCCGCTCTTCGCGGGGATTGGTGAAGATATCCGAGGTGTTGCCGTATTCGACCAGCGATCCCAGGTGGAAGAACGCGGTCTTCTGGCTGACGCGCGCGGCCTGCTGCATGTTGTGCGTGACGATCACCATGGCGTAGCGGCCGCGCAGTTCGTGGATCAGCTCCTCGATCTTGGCGGTCGCGATCGGATCGAGTGCCGAGCACGGCTCGTCCATCAGGATGACCTCGGGATCGACCGCGATCGCGCGCGCGATGCACAGCCGTTGCTGCTGGCCGCCCGACAGCGCGGTGCCGCTGTCCGTGAGGCGATCCTTGACTTCGTCCCACAGGCCGGCACGGCGCAGCGACTTCTCGACGATCCGGTCGAGATCCGCCTTCGCACCCGCGAGCCCGTGGATGCGCGGGCCGTAGGCGACGTTCTCGTAGATCGATTTCGGGAACGGGTTCGGCTTCTGGAACACCATGCCGACGCGGGCGCGGAGCTGCACCACGTCCATGTCGGGCGAGTAGATATCCTGGCCGTCGAGCTTGATCTCACCGGTGACGCGCGCGCTGGCGACGGTGTCGTTCATGCGGTTTAGCGTGCGCAGGAAGGTCGACTTGCCGCAGCCCGACGGGCCGATGAACGCGACCACCTCGTCCTGGTCGACGTCGATCGAGACGTTGTCGATCGCCAGCTTGCTGCCGTACGCGACGGAGACGTTGCGCGCGGTCATTTTCAGGACCGGCGTCTTGGATTTGGAATTCATCACCAGCGTGTCTCGAATCGGTTGCGGAGGTAGATCGCGACGCCATTCATCGCGAGCAGGAACACGAGCAGGACGATGATCGCGGCGGAGGTCTTCTCGACGAAGCCGCGGCTGACCTGATCGGACCACAGGAAGATCTGGACGGGCAGCACGGTCGCGGGATCGCTGAGGCCGGAGGGCGGCGCGGCGATGAACGCGCGCATGCCGATCATCAGCAGCGGCGCGGTCTCGCCCAGCGCGCGCGCCATGCCGATGATCGTGCCGGTGAGGATGCCAGGCAGCGCGAGCGGCAGGACGTGGTGGAAGACGACCTGCACCGGCGATGCGCCGATGCCGAGCGCGGCGTCGCGGATCGACGGCGGCACGCTCTTGATCGCGTTTCGCCCGGCGATGACGATCACCGGCATCGTCATCAGCGCGAGCGTGAGCCCGCCGACGATCGGTGCCGAGCGCGGCATGCCGAACGTGCCGAGGAACACGGCCAGCCCGAGCAACCCGAAGATGATCGAGGGCACCGCGGCAAGGTTGTTGATCGAGACCTCAATCAGGTCGGTCCAGCGGTTCTTCGGGGCGTATTCCTCGAGATACAGCGCGGACAGAACGCCGATCGGGAAGGCGAGCAGCAGCGTGACGACCATCGTCAGCAGCGACCCCTTGAACGCACCCCAGATGCCGACGCGGGTCGCATCGGTGGAGTCCGCCGAGGTGAGGAACCCGGCGTTGAACCCGCGGGTCAGCGCGCCGCTCGCCTTCAGCCGCGCAACGACCGCTTCGGCGTCGCGCGTGCCGTTGCCCTTGGCCGCGACGTCGATCGGGCTCGAGACGGGGACCTCGAACACGGTCCTGCGCCGAAGCAGCGACGGATCGGCCTTGATCGCATCGCGCACCACCGCCCAGGCGCCGTCGGACAACAGATTTGCGCCGTCCTTGCCGTATTTGCTGCTCGCCGCGGCCAGGACGGTGCCTTCGAGACCCGCGCCGGCGAGCGCGAGATCGGCACCGCGACCGACCAAGCGGGCAGGGTCGATCGGCAGCTCGGCGGCGGCGAGATCGACCGGAAGCGCCACGCGCGTCTCGACGAAGCCGCTCGCGCCCTGCATCACCATCGTGATCAGCAGATAAGCGAGGAATGCGGCGGACATCCATACCGCGGCGAGCCCGGCGAAGCGGAAGCGGCGCTCGGACGCGTAGCGGCGCTTGATCCGCGATTGCATCGCCTGAGTCGTCCAGTCGGTCGGGACGCGACGCGCGGGCTCGGCGTTCGTCGTCGGGATCTGGGGCACGAGCGTGTCACTCATAGGCTTCGCGGTACCGTTTCACCACGCGGAGCGCGACGATGTTGAGAAGGAGCGTGACCACGAACAGCGTCAGGCCGAGCGCGAATGCGGCGAGCGTCTTGGGGCTATCGAACTCCGCTTCGCCGGTCAGCAGGTCGACGATCTGCTTGGTAACGGTGGTGGTGCTCGCGAACGGGTTGAGCGTCAGCGTCGCGACGCCGGAGGCGGCCATCACGACGATCATCGTCTCGCCGATCGCGCGCGACACGGCCAGCAACACGCCGCCGACGACACCGGGGAGGGCGGCCGGGAGCAGCACGCGACGGATCGTCTCGGAGGACGTCGCTCCCATCGCGAGGCTGCCGTCGCGCATCGACGAGGGGACGGCGGCGATCGAGTCGTCCGCCATCGACGAGACGAACGGGATGATCATGATGCCCATCACGAGGCCCGCGGCGAGCGCGCTCTCGGACGACGCCCAGCTGATCCCGATCGACACCGCGAAATCGCGCACCGCAGGCGCGACGGTCAGCGCGGCGAAATAGCCGTAGACGACGGTCGGCACGCCCGCGAGCATTTCGAGGATCGGCTTCATCCATTTGCGCGTGGTCGGCGCGGCGTATTGGGTGAGGTAGATCGCGCTCATTAGCCCGAACGGTATCGCGACGATCATCGCGATCACCGCGCCGATGAAGAACGTTCCCCAGAACAACGGCACCGCGCCGAGCGACGCGCCAGGGTCGCGGCCGTCGATCACCTGCGGGCTCCAATGCGTGCCGAACAGGAAGTCGGTGATCGGCACGACCGAGAAGAACCGCGCGGACTCGTATAGCAGCGAGGCGACGATGCCGACCGTGGTCAGGATCGCGATCAGCGATGCGCCGAGCAGCATGAGCATCACGACCCGCTCGACCTGAGTCCGCGCGCCGAACCCTGGCTTCACGCGGGTGAACGCGAACGCACCGCCGGCGAAGGCGAGCAGCAAAGCGAGTGCGGTCGCGATCCAGTCGTAGCGCGTCTGCGCGGCGGCATAGGACGGCGCCAATGTGCGAGCGAGCCCGTGGAACGCGCCGAAGCTGCGCCCCTCGGCGAGGCTGCGCGCTTCGGACAGGATCGATGCGCGGTCGAAGCCGGGTGGGGGAAGCTGGACCGCAGCCGGCGTCGCGAGCACGGCATCGGTGACGAGCGCGGGCGCGGTCATCGACCACACCACGAGGAAGATCAGCGGCGGGATCGCGGTCCACAGCGCGACGAACCAGCCATGGTGTCCGGGGAGCGAGCTGAACCGCACGGTGCTGCCGGCTCGGAACCGCGTGGCGCGGACTCGTGCGGTGAGCCAGCCTATGAGGCCCAGGCCGAGGACTAGGAAGAGGAGGGCGATGGCGGACATTATGCGTGCTGCCCGTTCATAAACACCACCCCGGCGAAGGCCGGGGCCCAATTGGGAAAGTCGAGGTAATGGCGCGCGGCACCAGCCAACTGCGCGTTGCCCAATTGGGCCCCGGCCTTCGCCGGGGTGGTTGCTGTGTGATGGCGGGTTTTTTCCGTAAAACTCCCGTTCCCCCGCGGACGCCGGGGCGCAGCTAAGCCAGGATAGCGCGCGTGGTCCCTGGGCCCCCGCGTTCGCGAGGGAACTAGGACGGGCGCGCGGCTGGACAGGAAACACATCACGACAACACCGCCGGATCCAACACAGTCTCGTTCGCGATAATCGCCGCCGACCGCGCCTGAATCTCCGCCGGAGACGCGATCAGCCCCCGCTTAACCAGAGGCCCCGTCGCACCCCAATTCGCCGCATACAGCTTCAGCAAATTCCGCAGTCCCGGGATCGCGGTCAGATGCGCCTTCTTCACGTAGATATACAGCGGCCGAGACCCCGGATACGCATTGTCGGCGATCGTCGCATAGGTCGGCGCGACGCCCGAGATCGACACCCCGTTCACGTCGTCCTTATTCTCTTCGAGATAGCTGTACCCGAACACGCCGATCGCGTTCGGATTCGACTGCAATTTCTGCACGATCAGGTTGTCGTTCTCGCCAGCATCGACATAAACGCCGTCCTCGCGCACCCGCGTGCACAGCGCCTTGTGCGCCTCCGCATCGGACTTCGCGAGCGCCTTCGCCGAAGGATCGCTGTCCTCGCACCCCTTGGTCAGGATCAGTTCGGCCAGCGCATCGCGCGTGCCACTAGTGGCCGGCGGGCCGTAAACCTGGATCGGCACCGCGGGCAGCGCGGGGTTCACGTCGCGCCACACCCGCGCCGTGTTCACCTTGCCCCCCGGATTGGCGGCAAGTGCCTTGTAGAGATCGGTCGGCGTCAGCTGCATCTTCGGGCCGTTCTTCGCCTCGGCAAAGGCGATGCCGTCGATCCCGACCTGGATCTCGATCACGTCGTGCACCCCGTTCTTCGCGCAGGCCGCATATTCGCTCGCCTTCATCCGCCGCGACGCGTCCTCGATATCGGGATGCGCCGCGCCGATCCCTGCGCAGAACAGCTTCATGCCAGCCCCGGTCCCGGTCGATTCGATCACTGGCGCCTTCGCATCGGGATCGTTCGCCACCAACTGCTCGGCGATCATCGTCGTGAACGGATAGACCGTCGACGATCCGACCGCGGTGATCTGGTCGCGCGAGCCTGCGCCGCCGCCGTTCGCCTGGTCGACGCACGCGGCCAGAGCGCCCGTCGCCGCCCCCAACACTCCAAGAAGAACAAACCGCTGCACCAAAATTCCCGTCATGCACCGGCCTTAGCGGTACTTAAGGCGATCCTGTGTGACAGTTGGGTTACCCTTTTATGACACCGCCTTTGGCCGTCGCACCGCTCGGGGGCAGGATGACCGAAACGACGGTCCCGACGCCGACCTGGCTCGCGATGTCGAGTCGCCCGCGATGCCGCTCGACGATGTGCTTGACGATCGCGAGGCCGAGACCCGTGCCGCCCAGCGACCGACTGCGCCCGGCGTCCGCACGATAGAAGCGCTCGGTCAGCCGCGGGATGTGGACCGCCGCGATCCCGTCGCCCTCGTCGCGGATCGACAGGCGGATCATCCCGGCATCGTCACGCTTCAATTCGATCGTCACCGGCGTCCCTGCGCGCCCGTATTTCATCGCATTGCCGATCAGGTTGTGGAGCATCTGCGACAGCTGAACCCGGTCCCCCGACACCGAGGACAGGTTCGGATCGATCGTCGCGACGAGATCATGCCCACGATCGCCCGCGGCATCGGCCAGTTCCTCGCGCGTGTCCTCGACGAGCTGCGCGAAATCGACCGCCTGGTCGGGCAGGCGAAACTTCTCCGCCTCGATCCGCGACAACGAGATCAGATCCTCAACCAGCCGCTGCATCCGCCGCGCCTCGTCGTCCATCACCTTCAGGAAGCGTGCCCGGACCTCGGCATCCTCGCCAGCCTCCTCGCGCAACGTCTCGATAAAGCCCAGGATCGACGCCAGCGGCGTGCGCAGTTCGTGGCTCGCATTGGCGACGAAATCGATCCGCATCCGCTCGGCGGCATAGTTGCCGGTCTGGTCGACGAGGTGGACGATCCGCTGACCCTCCGACGTTTCGCTCAGCAGCATCTCCCAGCGCTGGTCGCGGGTGCCGAGCCCGACCAGCTCGATCGGCCGCTCGCCATCGATCGGTCCCGGCGTCCCCAGCCGCTCGGCGGCGGCGGGATGGCGGATCGCGACGCGCGCGTCCTCGCCGAGGATATGCGCGCCGAGCAACGTCCGCGCCGCGCGATTGGCGACCACCACGCGGCCGTCCTCGACGAGCATCACCGGTGCGACGATCGCATCGAGGACGTCGTCGAGCACCGACGGCGACACGCCGGTCGCGTCGTCGGGGGCCGGCGCCTCGTCTCCGGTACCCGCGGCGACCAGCGCCGCGGCGATCCCGCCGACCAGCGCGACGATCGCGCCCTGCACGTCGCGCGTGATCGCGAACACCGCGACCGCAGCGACGACGACGACGATGATCGCCCAAAACGTACGCAGGCCAAATCCGGAAAGCATTGCGGTCTCCTGGGACGGAATCGACGTCCACGCACCGCGCCATACAGCGGTAGCGCACAAACCGGTATCGTCCGTTGGCCCGCCGACGTGAGCGACGGCGGTATCGAGCCGTGCCCGAACCGATCTTTCGCGCACCGCCCTTGGGCGCCCTGCTAATCGCGCCGCTCGACGCGGTCACCGACGCACGAGCGATCGCGGCGATGGATATGCCCGCCACGCCTGTGGTGCTGCTGTTCTCGCGCTACGGGTTCGAGGCGGAGACGCGACCGGTACCGCCCGCCGAGGCGTTCGTGCGGATGACGCAGGCCTCGACCAACTACGTCGCGCTCGGCGAGGCCGGCTTTCGGGCACTGACGGGCTTGCTCGCGAACGTTCCCTCGGTCGCGATCGATTACCCGGACGGGGCGAGCGCGATCGAGCAGGTCGAGGCCTTGTGGTCGTCGCTGTGAACGACGCCCGCCGCCTTGCACATGCGCTCGCCGATCCGGCCAGCGTCGCCGGGCTCGATGCGGATGGCTGGACCGCGCTAATGGCAATGGCGCGCGCGGAGCAGTTGATCGGCACGCTGGCGATGCGGGTCGACGGCTTGCCGATGCCGCCTGCGGTGAAGGCGATCATCGTCGACGCCCGCGCGGCCGTCGAGCACGGCCGCCGTGCCGCTTTATGGGAGGCGGAGATGGCGCGGCGCGCGCTAGCCTTGGTCGATTGCCCAATCGTGCTACTCAAGGGCACGGCGTTCGTCGCGGCGGGTTTGTCGGCAGGGCAGGGGCGGTCGATCGGCGGCAATGCTGGCACGGCACCTCTGGACGAAGTGGCGCAAGGCCTAGTTGAGCCGGGCGCCGCGCCCTCGCCGCGCAAACCACACCACCAGCAGCACGACCGTGATCGCCAGCGTATCGGCGATCCAGTCGTGGATGTCGCAATCACGGTGAAGCGACGGGATCGATTGCAGCACCTCGATCATCGCGCCAAGGAACGACAGCCGCTCGCCGATCCGGAACAGTTTCGCGGTCGGGAAGGACAGCGCCGCCAGCAGCGCCATCGTCGCAAAGGCGAGCATGTGCCCGGCCTTGTCGCCGAACTGGTCGATCGGCATGTGCGGCGGCTTGGGCAGCAGCGCCATCGTCACCGCGAACATGATGGCCAAGATCAGCGCGACGCGCGTGAGCATCGTCCGGCTCATGCGCCGAGCCTTTCCAGCGTCGGGATCAGTTCATCGAAACCGTCGATCACCGCGTCCGCGCCCAGTTCCTCGACCGGCTGCATCAGGAAGCCGAAGCTGCACGCGATCGTCGGCAAGCCCGCCGCTTGCCCCGCCTGGATGTCGAAGATCGAGTCGCCGACGAAAGCCGCGCGTCCTTCTCCGCCCCCGGATTTTCGACATAGCCGGACCATTTCGTGGATCGGCATCGGCGATGGCTTCGACTCTGCCATGGTATCGCCGCCAAGAATGCAGGCGAACCGGTTGGCCAGCCCCAACTCGCCGAGCACGGTTCGCGCGAACCGCTCGATCTTGTTGGTGACGATGCCGAGCGTGACGCCCTTTGCGGTCAGCGCGTCCAGTGCGTCGATCACTCCGGGGTAAGGCTTGGTCAGCACGCAGATATTCACCTCGTAATAGGCGAGCAGGTCCGCATGGAGCGTGTCGAGCATCGCCTCGTCATAGCCGCCGGTCGCGGTCAGGCCCTGCTTGAGCATGTGGCGTGCGCCGCCGCCGATCATCGGCTTGACCTGCTCGATGGTAAGGGGAGGTCGATCGGCCGACGCCAGCGCGTGGTTGACCGCGGCTGCGAGGTCGCCGCTCGTGTCGAGCAAGGTGCCGTCGAGGTCGAACCCGACGATATTGAATGAAAATTGCGTCATTGCACCGGTGCCTGCCAGTGGCGCTATGGAATTGGCAAGGCTTTCGTGGCAGCGACCCTTCCATGACGACGCTTTCCATCGACCAACCGATTCCGATCCACCCCATCGCAGTCGTGATCCTCGCCGCCGGCAAGGGTACGCGGATGAAATCGGACCTGCACAAGGTGCTCCACCCGATTGCCGGACGACCCATGCTGCTCCACCTCGTGGCCAGTGCAGCGGCGTTGCACCCGGCAAAGACCGTCGTCGTGACGGGGGCAGGGCGTGAGCAGGTCGAGTCCGCGGTCGCGCCGCTCGGCATCGCCACCGCGCTCCAGGCGGAGCAACTCGGCACCGGCCATGCCGTCGCCCAGGCACGCGCGGCGCTGTTGGGGTTCGAGGGCGACGTCCTGATCCTGTATGGCGACGTGCCTCTGGTCACGGCGGCGACGATGCAGCGGATGATCGACCGGTTGCACGGCGACGACACGCCCGCCGTCGTCGTGCTCGGCTTTCGTCCCGCATATCCCGGCGCCTATGGTCGCGTCATTGCGGACGCCGCGGGCCGGATGGACCGGATCGTCGAGTATAAGGACGCGTCGGAGGCGGAACGCGCGGTGACGCTGTGTAATTCCGGACTGATGGCGGTACGCTCGACTGATCTGTTTGCGCTGCTCGACCGGCTCGGCAACGACAATGCGGCGGGCGAATATTACCTAACCGATATCGTCGAGCTTGCCGCAGCCGCCGGCCGCTCGTCCGCCGTCATCGAAACCGGCGCGGACGAAGTCGCCGGCGTCAACAGCCGCGGCGAACTCGCCGGCGTCGAAGGCGCGTGGCAGGCGGCTCGCCGCGCGCAGGCGATGGCCGACGGCGTCACGTTGATCGCCCCCGACACGGTCTGGTTCTCACACGACACGCAGCTCGGCCGTGACGTCGTGATCGAACCCAATGTCGTCTTCGGCCCCGGTGCACGCATCGAGGATGGCGCGACGATCCACGCGTTCAGCCACATTGAGGGTGCATCGGTCGGCAAGGGTGCGAACGTCGGCCCGTTCGCGCGCCTTCGCCCCGGCGCGGACCTGCGCGCGGACGCCAAGGTCGGCAATTTCGTCGAGATCAAGAAGGCGATCATCGGCGAAGGCGCAAAGGTCAGCCACCTCACCTATATCGGCGACGCGGACATCGGCGCAGGCGCGAACATCGGCGCCGGCACGATCACCTGCAATTATGACGGCTATTTCAAATACCGCACCGTCGTCGGCGAAGGGGCGTTCATCGGCTCGAACTCGGCCTTGGTCGCACCCGTCACGATCGGCGCAGGTGCGATCGTCGCCGCGGGATCGGTCGTGACGCAGGATGTCGAGGCCGACGCGCTGGCGCTGGTCCGTCCACCGCAAATTGCGCGGCCCGGCTGGGCCGCGCGCTTTCGCGAAATGATGTTGGCGCGTAAGGCGGCCAAGTAAGTTTCCACGGAGTAAGATCTAAATGTGCGGCATCGTTGGAATTTTGAGCGGCGAAGACGTTGCCGGCCGTTTGCTCGACGGGCTGAAGAGGCTCGAATATCGCGGCTATGATTCGGCGGGGATCGCCACCGATCACGACGGCGCGATCGAGCGGCGACGCGCGTCGGGCAAGCTCGTCAACCTCGCGAACGAACTCGCTGTGCACCCGCTGCCCGGCAAGACCGGGATCGCGCACACGCGCTGGGCGACGCATGGCGGTCCGACCACCAACAACGCGCATCCCCACGCGACCGGCGAAGTCGCGGTGGTCCACAATGGCATCATCGAGAACTTCAAGCCGCTGCGCGACGAGCTGATCGCGCGTGGGCGCACGTTCACCAGCGAGACGGATACAGAAGTCGTCGCGCATCTGGTCAGCGAGAAGATCGAGGCGGGGATGGACCCGGTCTCAGCCGTCCGCGACGTGCTGCCGCGGCTGCACGGTGCGTTCGCGCTCGCGATCCTGTTCCGCCAGCATCCCGACCTGCTGATCGGCGCGCGGCTCGGTTCGCCGCTGGTCGTCGGCCACGGCGACGGCGAGATGTACCTCGGCTCGGACGCACTCGCGCTGGCGCCGCTGACACAGCGGATCGCGTATCTCGACGAGGGCGACTGGGTCGTGCTGACCCGCGACGGCGCGCAGGTCTATGACCGCGACAACGCGCCCGTCGAGCGCGCGATCACGCTGTCGGGGATCACCGGCGAGGTGATCTCGAAGGGCAACCATCGGCATTACATGCTCAAGGAGATCTACGAGCAGCCGATCGTCGTCGCGCAGACCCTCCGCTCGTACCTCAAGCGGATGGAAGGCGAGGTCTCGCTGCCGATCCCCGAGTTCGACTTGTCCACGATCAAGCGTGTGACGATCGTCGCGTGCGGGACGAGCTTCTACGCGGGCATGGTCGCTAAATACTGGTTCGAGCAGTTCGCGCGCGTGCCGGTCGACCTCGATGTCGCGTCCGAATTCCGCTACCGCGCGCCGGTGATGGAAGATGGCGGCCTCGCGCTGTTCATCTCGCAGTCGGGCGAGACCGCGGACACGCTGGCGGCGCTGCGGCGCGCCAAGGCCGAGGGCCAGAAGATCGCGGTCGTCGTCAACGTGCCGACCAGCTCGATGGCGCGCGAGGCGGACCTGTTGCTGCCGACGCACGCTGGCCCCGAGATCGGCGTGGCCTCGACCAAGGCGTTCACCTGCCAGCTGGCGGTGCTGGCCGCACTCGCCGCCAATCTGGCGCGCGCGAAGGGGCTGCTGACGAAGGAGCAGGAGCGCGAGATCGTCCGGCATCTGTCGGAGGCTCCCGCTGCGCTCAACGGCGCGCTCGCGTATGATGAGGCAATCGAGGCGATGGCGCACAACATCGCCGGCGCGCGCGACGTGCTGTATCTGGGCCGCGGGACGGATTACCCGCTGGCGCTCGAGGGTGCGCTCAAGCTGAAGGAAATCAGCTACATCCACGCCGAGGGCTATGCCGCCGGCGAGATGAAGCACGGCCCGATCGCGCTGATCGACGAGCATGTGCCCGTCATCGTCATCGCGCCGTCGGGCCCGCTGTTCGACAAGACCGTCAGCAACATGCAGGAAGTCATGGCGCGCGGCGGCAAGGTCGTGCTGATCTCGGATTACGACGGCATCCAGGCGGCCGGCGAAGGCTGCATGGCGACGATCACCATGCCGAAGGTGCATCCGCTGATCGCGCCGCTGGTGTATGCGGTGCCGGTGCAGTTGCTGGCGTATCATGTGGCGGTGCTGAAGGGCACGGACGTGGATCAGCCGCGTAATCTGGCTAAGAGCGTGACGGTCGAATAACCCTTGGCGTAGTTGGGGTTGGTACATCCAACCACAGAAACCACCCCGGCGAAGGCCGGGGCCCAATTGGGGGACGGAGGTAACTTAGGCGCAGTCCTCCGTTACGGCGACCTTTCCAATTGGGCCCCGGCCTTCGCCGGGGTGGTACGTATGGCAGGCGGCGAACACCGATTTCTTTCCGCCGCGCGCATCCCTCGATTGACTAAGATTGTGCGCCGCGTCACAACTCGCGGCGTCGATGTCGGGCAACCGGCATGGCACCGCGCGGGAGAGCGTTTCCGGTCCTTTCAGGGCTTATGGAACCGCCGAAGGAGCAACCACCCCGGAATCTCTCAGGCACCAGAGACCGCGCGGGGCTGATCGACACTCTGGAAAGCGTCCTGGCGTTCGCGCCGAGGGCCACCGAAGGGGTAAGCGCTGGACTTTGTTCGCGCGAAAGCTCTCAGGTCCCGTGACAGAGGGGGTTCGGATCGCAGCACCACCGGGTGCCGCGCGCCCCTTCGACGGAGACGAGCATGAGCGATCCCACTTTGCGCGATTACGCCAGCATCATCGATCAGGCCGACGATTACGTCGAGCCCGAGATCCTGCCCTTGCCGCTCGACGCGTGGCACCGGGCGCAGGGCGCGCGGATGGTCGAGTTCGCCGGCTACGAGATGCCGATCCAGTATGAAGGCATCATGGCGGAACACGCCTGGACGCGCGACTCGGCCGGCCTGTTCGACGTCAGCCACATGGGCCAGCTCGTCTTCTCCGGCGAAGGCGTCGCGCACGCGCTAGAAACCGTGCTGCCGGGCGATATTGCCGGGCTCGTCGAGGGCAAGATGCGCTATTCGCTGCTTCTCGCGCAGGACGGCGGCATCCTCGACGATCTGATGGCCACGCGCCTCCCCGACGATCAGCCTTCGCCGTTCTCGGCGCAGGACGTCGAGCCCGAAGCCTACGACCCGCTCCACCCGTCGCCGACCGCCAGCGGCAGCTTCTACGTCGTCGTCAACGGCGCGACCAAGTATGACGATGTCAGCTATCTGATCGAACACCTCCCCGACGACGTCACGATCAACATCCTCGAAGACCAGGCATTGCTCGCGGTGCAGGGTCCCAAGGCGGTCGAGGCGGTCGCGCGGATCGTCCCCGGTATCGACGGTCTCGTGTTCATGACCGCCGGCGCGTTCCACTGGAACGAAGTGCCGCTGTGGATCAGCCGCTCGGGCTATACCGGTGAGGACGGCGTCGAGATTTCGCTCCCCGCCGAGCACGCCGTCGCGTTCGCCGACGCGCTGCTCGCGCTTCCCGAGATCAAGCCGATCGGCCTTGGCGCACGCGACTCGCTGCGTCTCGAAGCCGGCCTGCCGCTCTACGGGCACGATCTCGATCCCGAGATCACGCCGGTCATGGCCGATCTCGGTTTCGCGCTGTCGAAGCGCCGCCGCGAAGCTGCCGATTTCCCCGGTGCCGAGCGCATCCTCAACGAGCGCGAGCACGGCCCCGCCACCAAGCGCGTCGGCCTGATCGTCGAGGGTCGCCAGCCCGCGCGCGAAGGTGCCGAAGTGATCGACGACACCGGCGCGACGATCGGCCGCCTCACCAGCGGCGGCTTCGCACCGACGCTCGGGAAGCCGATCGCGATGGCCTATGTGCCGCTCGCGCTCGCCGCGCCCGGCACCCGCATCGAGATCGCGCAACGTGGCAAGGTCCACACCGCCACCGTCACCGCGATGCCCTTCATTCCCCACCGCTACGTCCGCGCAGGAGCCAAGTGATATGAGCCGTTACTTCACGCAGGATCACGAATGGGTCGACGTCGATGGTGACGTCGGCACCGTAGGTATCTCCGAATACGCGCAGAGCCAGCTCGGCGACGTGGTGTTTGTCGACGTACCCGAAGCCGGCAAGACGCTGAGCAAGGGCGACGAAGCCGCCGTCGTCGAGTCGGTCAAGGCCGCGTCCGACGTGTATTCCCCGGTCTCGGGCACCGTTACCGAAGGCAATGCGGCTTTGACCGATGACTCCAGCCTGGTGAACTCGGATGCCGAAGCGGCCGGCTGGTTCTTCAAGCTGACGCTCAGCGATCCGAGCGAACTCGACAGCCTGATGGACGAAGCCGCCTACGCAGCCTTCGTCGCAGGGCTCTGAGCTATCTAAGCTAACTGCTCCCCTCCCTGGAAGGGAGGGGCCGGGGGTGGGTCGGCCGGTTGGCTGGCGACACGGACCCCAAGCAGCCTACCCACCCCCAACCCCTCCCTTCCAGGGAGGGGAGAGGTCCAGCACCATGCGCTACCTTCCCCTGACCCAGCCCGACCGTGAAGCGATGCTTTCCGTCATCGGCGCCGCGACCATCGACGACCTGTTCGTCGATGTACCCGAAGCCGCCCGCCTCGACGGCCCGGTCCGCGACCTGCCGATGCACGCTTCCGAAATGGCCGTCGAACGCCACATGTCGGCGCTCGCCAAGAAGAACCTCACCGCGGGCGAAGCACCGTTCTTCCTCGGCTGCGGCGCGTACAAGCATCATGTCCCCGCCTCGGTCGACCACCTGATCCAACGCGGCGAGTTCCTCACCGCCTACACGCCGTACCAGCCGGAAATCGCGCAGGGCACGCTGCAGATGCTGTTCGAGTTCCAGACTCAGGTCGCGCGGTTGCTCGGCACCGACGTCGCCAACGCCTCGATGTATGACGGCTCGACCGCGTGCTGGGAAGCGATCGTGATGGCCCGGCGCATCACCAAGCGCGGCAAGGCGATCCTGTCGTCGGGCCTCCACCCGCATTACGTCTCGGTCTCGAAGACGATGGCCAAGTTCACCGGCGACGTGCTCGACACCGCCGCGCCCGAGCTGGCCGCCGACATGGACCTCGACCAGCTGATCGCGAAGATCGACGACGATACCTCGTGCGTGGTCGTCCAGTATCCCGACATCCTCGGCCGCATCGCCGACCTGCGCCCGCTGGCGGATGCGTGCCACGCGAAGAAGGCGCTGCTGATCGCGGTCGTCACCGAGCCTGTCGCCTTGGGTGCGATTACCTCGCCCGGCGAGATGGACGCTGACATCGTCGTCGGCGAAGGTCAGTCGCTCGGCGTCGGCCTCCAGTTCGGCGGGCCCTATGTCGGGCTCTTTGGCTGCAAGGACAAATACGTCCGCCAGATGCCCGGGCGCCTGTGTGGCAAGACCGTCGACGCCGCCGGCCGCCGCGGCTTCGTCCTCACGCTGTCGACCCGCGAGCAGCATATCCGTCGCGAGAAGGCGACGTCGAACATCTGCACCAACTCCGGCCTCTGCGCGCTGGCCTTCTCGATCCACATGACGCTGCTCGGCGAAGCGGGTCTGCGACAGTTGGCCGAGATCAATCACGCGGGTGCCGTGTCTGCCGCCGAACGCCTGTCGCAGATCCCCGGCGTAGAACTCGTCAACGACAGCTTCTTCAACGAGTTCACGTTGAAGCTTCCGACCGAAGCCCGCCCCGTCGTCCGCACGCTCGCCGACCGCGGCATCCTCGCGGGCGTATCGCTCGGGCGTTTGTACCCCGGGCAGGACGCCCTCGCGAACGGCCTAGTCGTCGCAGTCACCGAGACTACCACCGCGGAAGACGTCGAAACGCTAGCCACCGCACTCCAGGAGATACTGGCATGAGCATCAACCAGAGCGGCTGGCGCCCGACCTCGCCCGAGGCGAACACGGGTAACGTCCCAGCATCGGTAACCGGCAACAAAGCCCTGATGCTGGAAGAAGCGCTGATCTTCGAGATCGGCGACTCGAACACGACCGGCGTAGATTTCGCTACTCCCTCTCCCCTTCGGGGAGAGGGCCGGAGTGAGGGGCAGCCAAGCAGTGCTGCGCCCGGTACTACCCCTCACCCAACCCTCTCCCCGGAGGGGAGAGGGCTATCGCGCCTCGGAAACCTGTCGCGTTCGAAGCCCATCGGCCTCCCCGGCCTCTCCGAGCCCGAAACGGTCCGCCACTACACCCGCCTGTCCCGCCAGAACTACGGCATCGACCTCGGCTTCTTCCCGCTCGGCAGCTGCACGATGAAGCACAACCCGCGCCTCAACGAGAAGATGGCGCGGCTGCCCGGTTTCTCCGACGTCCACCCACTCCAGCCGGTCGACACCGTCCAGGGCGCACTCGAAGTCATCCACCAGCTCGCACACTGGCTCGTCACGCTCACCGGCATGACCTCGGTCGCGATGAGCCCCAAGGCGGGCGCGCACGGGGAACTCTGCGGCATCCTCGCGATCCGCGCCGCATTGGAAGCCAAGGGGGAGGGCGCGCGGAAGATCATCCTGGTCCCCGAGAGCGCGCACGGCACCAACCCCGCCACCGCCGCGTTCGCCGGCTATAGCGTCGAGGACATCCCCGCCACCGCAGAAGGCCGCGTCGACACCGCCGCGCTGAAGGCCCGGCTCGGCCCCGACGTCGCCGGCGTGATGATCACCAACCCCAACACCTGCGGCCTGTTCGAGCGCGACATGCGCGAGATCTCCGACGCGGTGCACGCGGCGGGCGGGTACGTCTATTGCGACGGCGCGAACTTCAACGCGATCGTCGGCCGCGTCCGCCCGGGCGATCTCGGCATCGACGCGATGCACATCAACCTGCACAAGACCTTCTCGACCCCGCATGGCGGCGGCGGCCCTGGCTCGGGCCCGGTCGTGTTCTCCGAAGCTCTCACGCCCTACGCACCGCTCCCGTTCGTCGAGAACCAGGACGGCCAGTTCGTCCTCGTCGAAGAAGAAAATGCCGACGAACACCATGCAGGCAGCTTCGGCCGGATGGTCGCGTTCCACGGCCAGATGGGCATGTTCACGCGCGCGCTCACCTACATTCTCAGCCACGGCGCGGACGGCCTGCGCCAGGTGTCCGAGGACGCGGTACTCAACGCGAACTACATCCTGCGTAGCCTCGACGAGACGCTCGACGCCCCGTTCGGCCCCTCGGGTCCGTGCATGCACGAGGCGCTGTTCTCGGACTCGGGCCTCGCCACCGGCTTCTCGACGATCGACATCGCCAAGGGCCTGATCGACGAGGGCTTCCACCCGATGACGATGTATTTCCCGCTAGTCGTCCACGGCGCGATGCTGGTCGAACCGACGGAGACCGAATCGAAGGCGGCGCTCGACCAGTTCATCGCCGCACTCCGCTCGGTGGCGGAACGTGCGAAAGCCGGTGACCCCAGCCTCAAGACCGCCCCCCACTTCGCCCCCCGCGCGCGCCTCGACGAGACGCTCGCGGCGCGCAAACCGGTGCTGGTCTGGAAGGACCCGGCCCCGCTGGCGCAAGCGGCGGAGTAGCTTCGGGGACTACTGTTCTCCTGCGAACGCAGGAGCCCAGGGTTTGCGAACGCCGCCGCCCGTAACCCTGGATTCCTGCGTCCGCAGGAAAACGGATTGCCCGGAGCGCCGCAACCGATCTAGCCTCCGCCCCAACGGGGTCGGGGCCAAGATCAATGCAAGCGCACGAAGCACAAGGCTGGATCAGCTACGCGGTCACCGCCGTCATCATTGGCATAGTCTTCGCGCTCCGCTGGCGGCGGATGAGCGTGGCGAAACCTCTCAAGCTCGAACGCCTATGGGTCTTCCCCGCGCTCTACGCCGCCGTCGCGCTCTACATGTTCACGATGTACCCGCCGCACGGCCTCGCGTGGCTATTCTGCGCGATCGCACTCGTCATGGGCGCGGCGCTCGGCTGGCAGCGCGGCAAGATGATGCGGATCACGATCGACCCCGACACCCATGCGCTCAACACGACCTCGTCGCCCGCCGCTGTCCTGTTCATCGTCGCGATCGTCGCGCTCCGCACCGGCGTCCGCGCGGTCATCGGGGACGGCCACGCGTTAAACCTCGATGCGTTCGCGATCACCGACATGCTGGTCGCGCTGGCTCTTGGCCTGTTCACCACCCAACGCATCGAAATGTACCTGCGCGCAAAGCGGATGCTCGGAACGGCCCGCATCCGCTAACCCGAACCGTCATCCCCGCGAAGGCGGGGACCCATACTGGCAACCGTCGGTAATCCAGATGAGAGGGCGGCCAGTCTGGGTTCCCGCCTCCGCGGGAATGACGGCGGTTGTCGACGTTCCCGTTACGGCCTCAAGCGATCGCCTGCTCAGTCTCTTCCCGCCGCCGGACATGCTCGCGCCAGACGATATACAGCCCGCTAGCCACGATGACCGGCGCCCCGAACCACGTCGCCTCCGCCGGCAACGTGTCGAACACCAGCCAGCCCAGCAACGTAGCCCACAGCAAGCTTGAATAATCCATCGGCACCACCACCGACACCGGCCCGAGCCGCAGCGACGTCGTCATCGCGATCTGCGCCAGCCCGCCGAATATCCCGACGCTCGCGAGACACACCCAGGCGACGAGGTCATGCGACTGCGCCGCCTGCGCATAGAACAGCGATAGCGGGATCAACGACAGCGCCGAGAACCAGAACACCGTCGTCAACGCGCTCTCGGTCTTGCCGATCTGCCGCAACAGGATCGACACGCTCGCCGTCCCGAACGCCCCCGCCAGCGCACACCCCGCGCCCCATAACGGAAAGTGATCGCCGCTCCCCGGTTGCGCCACGATCAGCACACCCGCGAACCCGGCTGCGACTGCACCCCAGCGGTGCCACCCGGTCGGCTCGCGCAGCACCAATGCGCCGAGAATAGTCGCGAAGATCGGCACCGTGAACCCGATCGTCGTCGCCTCCGCGAGCGGCAAAGCAACGATCCCGTTGAACGTGAACGCCATCGCCGACAGCCCAACGACCGCGCGCACGACATGCGCCGGCAACCGCTTCGTCCTCACAGAAGACAGGCCTGGCCCGGCGGCAATCACTCCCGACACCAGCAAACATGCGCCGAACTGCCGAAAGAACAGGATCTCCGACACGCTCGCGCCGTACCGCTCGGCCAGCTTGATCGCGGTATTCATCAGCGCGAAGATCACGACCGAGAGTAGCCGCATGCCGATGGCGGGAAGGATGCGGTCGGTGGGCATGCCTAGTCCCTAGCGAGGGGAGGGCGGGCATCCCACCCCAAACGTCGGTCGAACGCTAGTCATCCCGACACCAACACCCGTCATCCTGACGAAAGTCAGGACCCAGGATACCATCCACACTGCCTTTGGCTCTGGGTCCTGACTTTCGTCAGGATGACGGGAAGGAGATGACGAACCCCTGCGCACCCGCTATCCGCACCCCATGATAAAGCGCGCACTTCCCGTCACCCGCGAGGCGGATTTCTCCGCCTGGTACCAGGCCGTCATCTCGGAAGCCGACCTCGCCGAGGAATCCGGCGTCCGCGGCTGCATGGTCATCCGCCCCTGGGGCTATGGCATCTGGGAGCGCATCCAGCGCCTGCTCGACGACCGGATCAAGGCGACCGGCCACGAAAACTGCTATTTCCCGCTCTTCATCCCGCTCTCCTATTTCGAGAAGGAGGCCGAGCACGTCGACGGGTTCGCCAAGGAAATGGCCGTCGTCACGCATCACCGGCTCAAGGCCGACGGCTATGGCCGGCTGATCCCCGATCCCGAGGCCAAGCTCGAGGAGCCGCTCGTCGTCCGCCCGACCTCCGAAATGGTGATCGGCGCGGCGTTCGCGCGCTGGGTCCAGTCGTGGCGCGACCTGCCTGTGCTGATCAACCAATGGGCGAACGTCGTCCGCTGGGAAATGCGCACCCGCATGTTCCTGCGCACCAGCGAGTTCCTCTGGCAGGAGGGCCACACCGCGCATTCCACCGCCGACGAGGCCCGCGACGAGACGCTGAAGATGCTCGAAGTCTATCGTGATTTCGCGGAAGAGTGCTTGGGCGTCCACGTCATCGCCGGCGAGAAGCCCGAGAACGAGCGCTTCCCCGGCGCGGTCGCGACCTATTCGATCGAGGCGATGATGCAGGACGGCAAGGCGCTGCAGGCCGGCACCTCGCACTTCCTCGGCACCAATTTCGCCTCGGCGCAGAATATCCGCTTCCAGAATGCGGGTGGTGAGTTCGAGCTGTGCAACACCACCAGTTGGGGCGTGTCGACGCGGATGATCGGCGCGGTCATCATGGTCCACGGCGACGACGACGGCCTGCGCGTGCCGCCGATGATCGCGCCGTGGCAGGTCGTGATCGTGCCGATGCTACGCGACGTCCCCGAAGACGCGGCGATCGTCGACTATTGCAAGTCGCTCCAGGCCGAACTCGCCAAGCAGTCCGCGCTCGGCGAACCGGTCCGCGCGCTGCTCGACCTCAAGCCCGCCAAGGCCGCGACGAAGCGCTGGGGCTGGGTGAAGAAGGGCGCACCGATCGTGATCGAGGTCGGCGGCCGCGATGTGGCCGGCGCCAACGTCACGGTGATCCGCCGCGATCGCCTGTACCGCGAGGACGGCAAGCTCGACAGCGTCGCCACGCCGCGCGACGCGTTCGTGAGCGACGTCTCGGGCATGCTGCACGACGTCCAGGCGACGCTCCACGTCGAATCGATGAACCGGGTGAAGGGCAACATCGTCCCCGCCAGCGACTTCGCCGCGGTCGAGGCGCATTTCGCGGACGGCGTGAAGAACCCCGGCTGGGTCGACGTGCGCTGGTCGAAGCCGACCGGGCCTGCGCTCGACAAGGTCGTGGAGCGGTTGAAGGCGCTGAAACTCACCATCCGCAACGCGCCGATGGGCCAGACCGGCTGCGACGACGGCGCGTGCATCTTCACCGGCGAACCCGCAGTCGAACGCATCCTGATCGGCCGCGCCTACTAGGCCCGCCGATCGGCTGCGGCTGGCGCCACGTCCAGGGCTCGCCTGGAGTCGGGGGCGGGGTGCCGAAACGACCCGGATACCCAGTGGCAGGAGCAACCGAAACTGAGCGGTCTGTCGGCTCCGTCGCGGTTCCCCGTCTGTATCGTCGCATTGGCTTCGGCCGCTTTGCGCGCAACTAACGTCCGGAAGGCAGCCCGATCGAGCTCTGGCAGCCGGAGGATGTTTCGTGACGACGACAAGCGAGAAGTTGGTCTGACGAGCGGCCGGGTTCGTGGTGTACCAGAACTCGACGGGCGAGCGCCAAGACTTCCCCCCTCCCTGAAAGGGAGGGGCCGGGGGTGGGTTGGCCAGTTGGTTAACGACACGGATCCTAAGCGGCCGACCCACCCCCAACCCCTCCCTTCCAGGGAGGGGAGCAGAACGGCAGGTCTGATCCGCGTCAGGGACAGCGCCGGGGTCGCCGGCTAAGTCATCCGCCGCGTCACTCGCAAGCCTCCGCCAAGCCCCTCAAAACAACTCCCCTTGAGGCCCCCTCGGCGCGCGAAACAGGTCACTCCGCAACGCAACCCGCTCGCGGTTCAACCCATGCTTCGCACACGCGATCCTAAACCGCGTCCCCAGCAAGTCCGCCCAAGGCCCTTGCCCCTGCATCCGCGTGAAGAAGTTCGGATCATTGTCCTTGCCCCCGCGGAGCGAAGCGATCGTCGCCATCACCTTCCCCGCGCGATTCGGAAAATGCTCGTCGAGCCACGCCCGAAACAACGGCGCGACCTCATGCGGCAACCTGACCGGGATAAAGAACGCCCGCGTCGCCCCGGCCTGAGCGGCTCGCGCGATCAGGTGCTCGATCTCGTGGTCGGTAATCGCCGGAATGACCGGGGCGATCGAAACGTACACCGGCACGCCCGCATCGGCGAGCTTCCGCACCGCCGCCAGCCGCCGCTCGGGATGCGGCGCGCGCGGCTCGACGGTCGATGCGACCTTGGGATCGAGCGACGTGATCGACATCGCCACCGCCGCCAGTCCCTTTGCCGCCATCGGCGCCAGCAGGTCGAGATCGCGCACCACTCGGTCGGACTTGGTGGTGATCGTCAGCGGATGATAAGTCTCGCTGAGCACCTCGATGATCCCGCGCGTGATCCGCCAGTCGGTCTCGATCGGCTGGTACGGATCGGTGTTCGTCCCCAGCGCCATCGGCGCGACCGCATAGCCCGGCTTCGACAATTCCGCGCGCAGCAGCGCCGCGGCGGACGGCTTTGCGAACAGCTTGCTCTCGAAATCCAGCCCCGGCGACAGGTCGTGAAACGCATGGCTCGGCCGCGCGAAGCAATAGATGCAGCCGTGCTCGCACCCCCGGTACGGATTGATCGAGCGGTCGAACGGCACGTCGGGCGACGCGTTGCGGCTGATGATCGTCCGCGGCGTCTCGACCGTCACCGTCGTACGAAGCTTCGGCGCGATTCCGTCGATCTCCTCGCGCATGTCGAGCCAGTCGCCGTCCGCCTCGGTCTGCGGCAGGTTGAACCGCCGGCTCTCGCCGTTGAGCGTCGCACCACGAACCGGACGGGCTTGTTTCATCGACCGAAACTAGGCGCCGGCCAAGAACATAGCAAGAACGAAATCAGCTCGGCAATGACCGATCATAACCGCTCCGCGCCTGCTCGGGGAACGTCGCGGTGCGCTGCGATACGGGTCCCTTCCACTAGTTTGAAATGCCCGAATTACGTCCGGTTATGGGACGGTCGCGACGGGCGCGAATGATCGCTCGCCGCGCCTCGGGATAGCGCCTAGGGCGAAACGATGACGGAACAGCTCACCACCGTGGAACGCGCCTTCGAACTGGCGCGGTCCGGCGCCTGCAGTTCGGTCAACGACCTGCGCCAGCGGTTGCGACGCGAGGGATATGATGCGGTGCATCTCCATCTGCACGGCGCATCGATCAACAAGCAGCTCGTTGACCTGATCCACGCCGCCAAGGGCTGACCGGCACGCTGCTACGCCGCGACGCGGCCCGCCATCCCGGCGAGCCGCGTAACGCCGGTCACTTCTGTGCGAGCAAGGTCGCCTTCGGCATGTTAAGTCCTAGGGCGGCCCATTGCTTCGCCGTCTGGCACGTCGTCCGGCCGATATGGCTTCCGGTCACGGCTGCGTCGGTCAGGCAATATTTCTGCGTCTTCGCGTCGTATTTCAGCACCGTCGTCTGCGGCGAAGTAATCGGTCCCGCAAAGGCGGGCGCACTGGCGACGAGAACGGTAGCAAGCGCGAAGCTCTTCAGGATGATCGAGGTCATTGTGGCGTCCTTCACTGGTGTGGGCGCGCCCGGATGGGCGGTACCCAGACCAATGCATCGTGCGTGCCAGTTGTGTAATACAGTGCCACACTGGCAAGAAGGCGTTCAATTAGAACGACTTTCCGCCCACAGAATTCCGCAAAGCCTAATTTTGAAGGTCGCGCATCACACCATTATCTGGTGATAACCGCATAAGGTTGGGAAGCGCTGGCCGCCCCTCTTACTGGCGGGCAGGGGGGTATTCCGCCCACACCGTAACGCCCCCAAAGCCTGCGCAGGAAAATCAGCGCTCCAGCAGCCGCGGCATCAGCTCGACAAAGTTGCAGGGCCGGTGGCGGCTGTCGAGCTGGTCGCGAAGGATGCCGTCCCAACCGTCCTTCACCGCGCCCGTCGAGCCGGGCAACGCGAAGATATACGTGCCCTTCGATACGCAGGCGCACGCCCGCGACTGGACGGTCGAGGTGCCGATCGTCTGATAGCTCAGCATGCGAAAGAGTTCGCCGAAACCGGGGATCATCTTCTCGGCGACCTGCTCGATTGCCTCGGGGGTCACGTCGCGCCCGGTCACGCCGGTGCCGCCGGTGGTGATGATGCAATCCACCTCGGGATCGCCGATCCAGGCGTGCAGTCGCGAGACGATCGTCTCGACGTCGTCCTTCTCGATCCGGCGATCGGCCAGGACATGGCCCGCCTCGGTCAACCGCGCGACCAAAGTATCGCCCGAGCGATCCTCGGCGAGACCACGCGTGTCCGACACGGTCAGAACGGCAATCCGTACCGGCAGGAACGTCCGGCTTTCGTCGATCGGCATGAAACTCAGTCCGCGCGCGTGATGGTGGTGGACTGCGGTCCGACGCTGGCATTCACCGCGACGGTAGCGTTCAAGGGCGCCGTGCTGGCACGGTATTGCGTATAGGGCTTGGCAGCCATCCGCACTGCGCTCGCGCCGGGCAGGCCGGGGAAGCGCGGCCACATGCCCTGTGCGAGCGCGTTGCGACTGACCGACGCCTTCTTGCCGCCCTGTGCCTCGTACATCCAGTAGTTACGCAGCACGGTGGTCACATAGCCACGCGTCTCCCAATACGGAATGCTCTCGATATACAGCAGCGGATCGCCGTTATCGCGGACGATCGCGTTCCAGTCGCCGACCGGACGCGGCCCTGCATTATACGCCGCGATCACCTTCGGCAGCAGCCCGCCGGTAACGCCCGCCATGTCGCGCAGACGCTCGAGATGGCGCTGGCCGACATCCATGTTGGTGCTGGGCTTGGTCAGCGCCTTGACGTCGATCGACGTGCCACGCTCGCGCGCGAAGTCGGTCGCGGCGGCGGGCATGATCTGCATGAGGCCGTACGCGCCGGCCGGGCTCTTCACGGTATTGCGGAACCGCGATTCCTCAAGCGTGTGTGCGTAGACCAGCGCCTTGTCGATGTGCCAGCCACTGTCCGGCGTCCAGTTCGGCGTCGGATAGCGCGCTTCCGCAGTCGAGGTGATCCCCTGCGGGCAATTATGCGCGAGCCACACGGTGGTCGCCGGCAGGCTCAGCGCCTCGGCGACACGGACCAGATTGCCGAACTCGCGCGGGTCGCCGATCTTCGCCTGCTGGCGGATGACGGTATCGGCCAGGTCGGTCTCGCCGACCTCGACCAGCGCCGCGGCGACGCGGACGTTCGGACGCTTGCCGACGACCTTCCAGTCGCTTGCGACGAGGCCGCCGACCGACGTGCCCTTGTCCTTCATCGCCAGTTGCTGGCGTGCAAGCTGGCCGTAGAAGCTCTCGCCGAACTGCGCCGCCGCCTTCAGCCGGCCCTCGATCTTGTCGGGGCGCGAGCACACCATGTCCGCTCGCGATGCCCAATACAGCGCCGCCGCGCGCAGATCGACGTCGCCCGCGCGCGCCGCAACGCCCTCGAACCCGGTCTCCGCATTCGCGCAATCATTCTGCCGCCACGCCGCCAGCGCGCCGACCCAGCGACCCTGCACGGCCCAGTCACCGACGCCGTCCTGCGCCTTCGCCGCCATCACGCGCGCGTTCACGTCGTCGCCCTGCAGGAAATAGATCCACGCGATCTTCTGCTGCCACTCGGTCAGCGCTTCGGGCGTCAGCCCCGGCGTGCTGTCGAGCAGCGACTGCGCTTCGCGGCCCATGTCCGCCTTGACGTAGGGCTGCATTTTCAGCGCGAGATCGGCGGCGATCATGTCGCCCTGCAAGCTCTTGGCGCGGACGCGACGCGGCGCGCCGTCCTGCCAGATCAGGCGCTGTGCCGTGGGCAGGGGGGGCAGGTCGACCGCACCGCGTACCGTCGCCAACCGCGAGATCTGCGCCGCCTCGGGCAGTTCCGGCGCTTCGTTGAGCAGAGCGACCAGCGGCTCCATCTCGACCTTGGGCGAACCCTTCGCCGTGTACATTTCCGCGCGCGCGATCGCGTGCAGCGGACCCGGCTTCATCGTGTCGAGCCCGATCTGCGCGTCGGTCCACTTGCCGTCGCGGATCGCCGCGAACACCGTCTTGTAGGCCTCGCGCTGGTCCGCATCGAGCTGGTCCGGGATCTGCTCCAACGTCGGCGCGCCGATCAACTGCGTCTTGCCGAGCCGCGCATCGCCGCTCGGCTCGCCGGCGACGGTCGCTGCGAGCGCCGGGAGGGGGAGGGCACCCAAACCCAACGCGATAGCCCCTAACGAGACCGATCGAATTCGAATCATTGTCCACCCTCTTGCGAAGACTGTCCGCGCATCAGCATCTGCAAATCCTTCCAGGCCTCGGCCTTGGCCGCGGGCTTCTCGATGAGAAACCGCGGGTGAAAGCTCGCGACCACGCTCGTCATATCAGACGCGTCACCGGTCTTCGTTTGTGCGATTGTATGGTTAAATTCGTGTAACCGCCCACGCGCCGCCTGTAATTCCATCCCGAGAATGGCACGGCTCGCCGCATTGCCGAGCAACAGCAACCGCTTCGGCGCGACCAACCCGATGTGATGCTTGGCAATTTCCGCGAGCCGGTCCTCGACCTCGCTCTGGATCCGTCCCGCCGTCGGCCGCTTCGCGCATACCGCAGCAAGATGCACCTCGTCGCGCGTCAGGCCGATCGCCCCGAGCATCTTGTCGAGCAACCGCCCCGACGCCCCGCTCAGCAAAGCGCCCGCATCGCCGTCGTCGCGGTCGGGACAATCGACAAGCACCATGACCGTAGCGTCAGCCGGGCCGACCGCGGCCAGCGAAACCCCGCTCCAGTCCGTCTCGGGAACCTCCGCACCGCTCCGCCAGTTGAGGAAATCAGCCAGCGAAAGCGGCATCGCGGACGGTGCGGCGACCGGCATGACAGGTGGCACGGCAGGTGCGGCGGCGGGCACGACGAGTGGTTCAGGCGCCGCGAACCAGTCGCGCGGGACGTCGTCGACCAGCGTGTCGACGCCAGCCTCGTGCCACCAATCGAGCGCGCTCGCGGCGGCATTTCGCCAATCGATGGTTTGGTCCGCCCCCACGAAGCAACCTATGCTGCACGGTTGACGTGGCGGTCAACTCGGGCAATCGCCATATTGGACAAGATGGTGCCGGCCCGAGCCCGAACGAAGGGTGGGGCACGAAGCTGAGGCAATAGGGGACATCCCCCGGGAGACGATGATGACGACACGTGAATCGATGCCGTACGACGTGGTGATCGTCGGCGCAGGCCCGGCCGGTCTCTCGGCAGCGATCCGCCTGAAACAATTGGCGGCCGAGAAGGACGCCGAGATCAGCGTCTGCGTGCTCGAAAAGGGCTCCGAAGTCGGCGCGCACATCCTCTCCGGCGCGGTCATCGATCCGAAGAGCTTGGACGAGCTCCTGCCGAACTGGCGCGAGGACGGCTGCCCGCTCGCCGAGGTGCCGGTCACCGAGAACCATCACTGGATCCTGAGCAAGACGAAGAAGAGCGAGATGCCGCACTTCGTCACGCCGTCGTTCCTGCACAACAAGGGCACGTACACCGGCTCGCTCGGCAATTTGTGCCGCTGGCTCGCGGGCAAGGCGGAGGAACTCGGCGTCGAGATCTTCCCCGGTTTCGCCGCCGCCGAAATCCTGTTCAACGACGACGGCTCGGTAAAGGGCGTCGCGACCGGCGATATGGGCGTCGCCCGCGACGGCACGCACAAGGGCGACTACACGCCCGGTCTCGAACTCCACGCGAAGTACACGTTCTTCTCGGAGGGTTGCCGCGGTCACCTGACCAAGCAACTGATCGGGAAGTTCGACCTCGCCAAGGACAGCGATCCGCAAGTCTACGGCCTCGGCATCAAGGAACTGTGGGACATCGATCCCGCGCTCCACAGCCCCGGCCGCGTCATCCATACGCAGGGCTGGCCGCTCAGCGAAACCGAAGGCTCGAACGGTGGCGGCTGGATCTATCACCAGGCGAACGGCCAGGTCTCGATCGGCTTCGTCACGTGGCTGAACTATACCAACCCGCATCTCTCGCCGTTCCACGAGATGCAGCGCTGGAAGACCCACCCCGAGATCGCCGCGCTGCTCAAGGGCGCCAAGCGCGTCAGCTACGGCGCGCGGGCAATCAGCGACGGCGGGCTTCAGTCGATCCCCAAGCTGGTCATGCCCGGCGCCGCGTTGATCGGCGACAGCGCCGGTTTCCTCAACGTGCCGCGTATCAAGGGCACGCATACCGCGATGAAGTCCGGCATGATGGCCGCCGAGGCCGCGGTCGAGGCGATCGTCTCGCAGCGCGGCCATGACGAACTCGCCGCCTATCCCGAGGCGTTCGAGAAGTCGTGGGTGAAGAAGGAGCTGTCGGTCGTCCGCAACGTCGTGCCGCTGGTGAAGAAGTTCGGCGACCTGGTCGGTTCGGGCCTCGCCGGCATCACGATGTGGCTTGAGCATCTGGGGATCAAGGTCCCCTTCACGATGCACCACCATCCCGACCATGAGAGCCTGTGGCGCAAGGATCTCGTCAAGCCGATCGCCTATCCCAAGGCCGACGGCGTCCTGACGTTCGATCGCCTATCGTCGGTGTTCATCTCGAACACCAACCACGAGGAGGACCAGCCGGTTCACCTGACGCTCAAGGACCCGGCGGTGCCGATCGAATACAACCTGCCGATGTACGACGAGCCCGCGCAACGCTATTGCCCAGCCGGCGTTTACGAGGTGGTCGGCGAGGAAACCGGCGACCCGAAGTTCGTCATCAACGCGCAGAACTGCGTCCACTGCAAGACCTGCGACATCAAGGACCCCACCCAGAACATCAACTGGGTCGTACCCGAGGGCGGCGGAGGCCCCAATTATCCCAACATGTAAGCTCGCATTCTTCGCACTCGGTCTCGTCCTGGCGGCCCCCGCAACGGCTGGCGCCACGGCCGAGACCGGTGATCTCTCCGCTTATCTCAAGGCCCGCGCCGCCGACGCCGCCGGCGATACGGACGTTGCCGCCGCCAGCTATGCCAAGGTGCTGGCGGCATCGCCCGCCGATCCCGTCGTCGCTATCCGCGCCTACCGCAAGGCGCTGGAGGCCGGCGACATGCCGCTCGCCACCCGCGCCGCCGCCATATTGAACAGGGCCGGCGTAGCTCCGGCCGATGCCGCGCTGATCCCGCTCGCCGATGCCGCACGACGGAACGACGCGAAGGCTGCCAGCGCCGCGATCGCGACGCTCTCGACCGGGCCGCTCGTGGTCCTCGCCCCCTCGCTCTACGCCTGGGTCGCGCACGCCGAGGGCCGCGATCCCGAACCCTCGCTCGCCACCGCCGCGAGGGACCCTGTCGCAAACCGCTTCGCCACCGAAACGCGGACGCTGATCGCCGCCACACCGCGCAAGCAACCGCTCGCGATCGGTGTCTCGCGCCTGCTCGCCCGCCTTGCCGGCGACCTCAGCGCGGGCGAGCCCTCGCCGCTTTCGATCGCACTGACCCAGGCCGCCCTGCGCGCCGACCCGAGTTTCGACGCCGCCCGTGTCCTCCTCGCCGACGCGCTCGCCCGCAACACGATCGTCGACGGTGCGCTTGCCGTCCTCGACGAGATCGACCCGAAGAGTCCCTCCGCATCGGCCGCCGCCGCCGAACGCATCGACATCCTGTCGAACGCCGACCGCGACGGCGAAGCGCTCGCCGCCGCCAAGAACCGCGTCGACCAGAGGGACGCCGGGCCCGCCGACTGGCAACGCTATGCCGACCTGCTACTGACCACCGGCAACCCCGCCGAAGCCGCAAACTGGTACCAGCGCATCATCGCCGCGGACGGTGCAAAGGGCGGCAATTGGGGCAATTGGCTGCAATATGGCGGCGCGCTCGACCAGGCCGGCCGCTGGCCCGAAGCCCGCGACGTACTCGAAAAGGCGGTCGCGCGCGGCCCGGCCCAACCGCTCGCGCTCAATTACCTCGGCTTCGCGCAAGTCGAGCATGGCGACGACATTCCCGCCTCGATCCGCCTGCTCGAACGCGCCAGCCGGCTCGACCCGACCAACCCCTCGATCACCGACTCGCTGGGCTGGGCCTACCACCTCTCCGGCGACACGGCCCGCGCACTCCCCCTGCTCGAACGCGCCGCGCAGGGCGAACCGGCCAACACCGAGATCGGCGACCACCTCGGCGACGCCTATTGGAGCATCGGCCGAAACTACGAAGCCCGCTACGCCTGGCGCGCCGCGCTCCTGACCGCCGAACCAACCGAAACCGCCCGCATAACCGCCAAGATCGCCAACGGCCTCCCGCCAAAAGCGCGCCGCTAAATCCCTCTCGTCAAACGGGAAAAGGAAAGGGACCCGCGCCGCAGACGTGGTGAGGGTGAGGTCGGTGCGAACCGCATGGGTGCCCTCTAAGACCGACCAGTTTCAACGGCCAATATTGGCGTTTCTATAAGAAAGGCGTTCGGTCCCCCTTCGTCATCCTGACGAAAGTCAGGACCCAGAGCCAAGGACGGCACGATCGTTACCCTGGATCCTGACTTTCGTCAGGATGACGCGGTTAAACCCGTAGACATGAAGCGTATTACGCTAAGCCGCGCTCAACTTCGTAGCTAACCGAGACCCAAAATGCCCGCCATCACCGAAGCCGCCCCCGCAAAGATCAACCTGGCCCTCCACGTCCGCCGTCGCCGCCCCGACGGCTACCACGACCTCGAAACCCTCTTCGCCTTCGCCACGGACGGCGACATGATCACGGTGGAACCCGCCCAAACCAACAGTTTTACCATAACCGGCCCCTTCGCCGCAGCACTACTCTCCCCCCCCAACACCCCCCCGGCGAACGCCGGGGCCCAATCGGGAACGGCAAATAACGAAGCGCCGCACGCGCCCAACGCCACCCCAGGCGCCGCCCCCTGGCAAGGCAATTTGGTAACCGCCGCCGCCGACGCCTTCACCACCGCCTTCGCCCCCAACACCCACCACGCCATAACCCTCGAAAAGCACCTCCCCATTGCTTCCGGCATAGGCGGCGGCTCGGCCGACGCCGCCGCCACCCTCCGAGCGCTGGCCCGCCTCCACGGGATACCGACAACCGACCCCCACCTCCTTGAAATCGCCGCAAAGCTCGGCGCAGACGTCCCCGCCTGCCTCGCCAACCGCACCACGCTCGGCACCGGCAAAGGCGACACCCTCACGAACCTCGAAGGCCTGTCCGGCACGCCGCTCCTGCTCGTGAACCCGGGCGTCGCCGTCTCGACCGCGGCAGTCTTCAAGACGTGGGACGGCCAGGACCGGGGCCCGATCCCCGAAGGCGACCTTCTCACGCGCGCCAAAGCCGGCCGCAACGACCTGGAACCCCCCGCGCTGGCGCTAGCCCCCGAAATTGCCCAGGTCCGAGCCCTCCTGGACACAGCCCAAGGCGTCCTCCTGTCCAGAATGTCCGGCTCCGGCGCCACCTGCTTCGCCCTGTTCGAAACCCCCGAAGCCCTAGACACCGCCACAACCGCCGCTCGCGCTCACGGCTGGTGGACCCTCGCGACGACCTTGGCCTGAACGAAATGGCACCGCTAATAGTCAGTCACCCCAAGACCCCGCGACCCCGCGGCCCGCGATGCGACGACTGCGCGATGGCGCGGCCACACCACCACCCCACCTCCGTCATCCTGACGAAAGTCAGGATCCAGAGCCACAAATCAAACCGCCAACCAGGACCCGTATCGAAACCGCCGACGAATCGACCAGCACGAGCCCACTCCCAAACAACCCGAACCGATCTTGACCTAATCACGCAAGGTGCCGAACCCGTCGTCCCCGGCCCGCCGATATGTCCCATGACCAAACCACCACCCCGGCGAAGGCCGGGGCCCAATTGGAAAACGCCGCTGACGACCGCCGCACTTCATCATTCCAACCTCTACACCAAGACCCAGCGCCCGCCGGTAGGCGACCTATCCGATTCAGATAGCCACCATCTCACCTCAAGCCGTGGCCTCGCGAACCCGCGCGAGACCTAGCCACCGCAAAATTCCCTCCAAACCCAACGTTCTCTACTTGTTCCCCAAGAACAAATAGAATACATGGTGTTTGACGCGTTGAATGGCGCGCGCGCTTGCTTTAGCGATGGGAGCTTATCAATGGCCGCTAATCTGAAAGTGATCGACACCGGCATGGCAACCGCAACCAACGACCGCCAGAAGGCGCTCGACGCCGCGCTCGCGCAGATCGACCGCGCGTTCGGCAAGGGCTCGGCGATGCGCCTGGGCTCGAAGGAAACCATGCAGGTCGAGGTCATCTCGACCGGCTCGCTCGGGCTCGACATCGCGCTTGGCGTCGGCGGCCTGCCGCGCGGCCGCGTGATCGAGATCTACGGTCCGGAAAGCTCGGGCAAGACCACGCTCGCGCTCCACGTGATCGCCGAGGCGCAGAAGGGCGGCGGCACTGCGGCGTTCGTCGATGCCGAGCACGCGCTCGACCCGGTCTATGCGAAAAAGCTCGGCGTCAACATCGACGAGCTGATCGTGTCGCAGCCCGACACCGGCGAGCAGGCGCTTGAGATCGTCGACACGCTGGTCCGCTCGAACGCGATCGACGTGCTCGTGGTCGACTCAGTCGCGGCCCTCGTGCCGCGCGCGGAAATCGAAGGCGAGATGGGCGACAGCCATGTTGGCCTCCAGGCCCGCCTGATGTCGCAGTCGCTGCGCAAGCTCACCGGCTCGATCAGTCGCTCGCGCTGCATGGTGATCTTCATCAACCAGCTCCGCATGAAGATCGGCGTCATGTACGGCAACCCCGAGACGACGACTGGTGGCAACGCGCTGAAGTTCTACGCCTCGGTCCGCCTCGACATCCGCCGCATCGGCGCGATCAAGGCCGGCGAAGAGGTCACCGGCAACCAGACGCGCGTGAAGGTCGTCAAGAACAAGGTCGCCCCGCCGTTCAAGCAGGTCGAATTCGACATCATGTACGGGCAGGGCGTCTCCAAGCTCGGCGAGATCCTCGATCTCGGCGTCAAGGCCGGCCTCGTCGAGAAATCGGGCGCGTGGTTCAGCTACGACAGCGTCCGCCTCGGTCAGGGCCGCGAGAACTCGAAGACGTTCCTCAAGGATAACCCCGAAACCGCCGACCGCCTCGAAAAGCAGATCCGGGCGCGCACCGACAAGGTCGCCGAGGAAATGATGGCGGGCCCCGACGCCGAAGACGACGTATAACCCCTAAACCCCTCTCCCTAAGGGGAGAGGGAGGGGCCCATTGCCCTCGCAATGGGAGGGTGAGGGCACGCGGCACGCGGTGCGTGATGCGTCATGCGTGGTGGCATTGGCGCCGGCTTCGCACCAACACCGTCACCGGCTTTGCACCGACACCGGCATTGGATCGCACCGCACGGCTCCCCAACGCTCCACCCCGGCGAAGGCCGGGGCCCAGTCGGAAAGGTGGCAATAACGAAGCGCGATCTTTCGTTACATACGGCTCCCAGCTGGGCCCCGGCCTGCGCCGGGGTAGCGGTTCCTACCGAACGGCTGCACCGCCTCCTTGTTCTCCCGCGAAGGCGGGAGCCCAGACTGGATCCCCGCCTTCGCGGGGAAACAAGGAAGGGCAGACGACCGCGCAAAGCAACACAACAGGCCCCGCGACGTCTCAAATTACCCCAACGCCAAACCCACGCCAGCGTCTATACTTCCTATACTTCACTCCAAACCACCGCCCCGAAACCGCATCCGTAAAGCACCCCAACCCATGACCACAGCCTATGACTGGACCGGCAGAATAGGCGACGTCTGGGCCGAAGAATGGCGCCGAACCGACCGCAGTTTCACCAACCTGACCCCGCATTTGAACGCGGCGATCCTCGCCGCTGCCACTCCCCGAACCCGCAAGATCATCGACATAGGCTGCGGCGCCGGAGCAACCACCTTAGCCACCGCGCAAGCCCTCCCGAACGCGACCCTGAACGGCATTGATCTCTCGCCAAACCTGATCGAGATCGCCAGACACCGCGCCGCAACCCAAGCGAACGCCAGCTTCGAATGCGCCGACATCACCGTCGCCGCCCCGAACCACGCCCCGACAAATCTCTACGTCTCGCGCCACGGCGTCATGTTCTTCGCAGACCCCGTCGCAGCCTTTACGGCGCTCGCCGAAGCCGCCGCACCCGGCGCAACGCTGGTCTTTTCCTGTTTCGCCGAACGCACCGCCAACCGCTGGGCCACCGAAACCATAACCGCAACCGGCGGCGACGCGGACGCCCCGGCAAGCACAGCACCGGGTCCCTTCGCGTTCGCCGATCCAACCCAAGTCGAGACGATCCTCGAGAACGCGGGCTGGCAGGCCGCCCCGCCAGAGCGTATCGACTTCGCCTACAGGGCAGGCGAGGGCGCCGATCCCGTAGCCGACGCCGTCGATTATTTCCGCCGCATCGGCCCCGCCGCCTCGGCCATCCGCGACGCCGCCCCGGAGGAACGCGGGCGCCACATCGCGCGTCTCACCCAGGTCTGCGAACGTCACGGCAACGGCACCACGGTGGAATTCCCCGCCGCCGCCTGGATCTGGACCGCGCGCAAATCGGCTGAATATTCGACAGGGGAGCCAGCATGATAACCGTCCACCACCTCGAAAACTCGCGATCGCAGCGTATCCTGTGGATGCTCGAGGAACTCGGCCTCCCCTACGAGATCAAGCGCTACGAGCGGAACAAGCAGACCATGCTCGCCCCGCCAGAGCTCAAGAAAGTCCACCCTCTAGGCAAGTCGCCGGTGATTGAGGATGACGGGGCCGTAGTCGCCGAGACCGGCGCGATCGTCGAATATCTCGTAGACAAGGCGGACGGCAGGCTAGGCGCCCCCGCCAAACGCGCCGACGCCCTACGCTACCGCTTCTGGCTCCATTATGCGGAGGGCTCGATGATGCCGCCGCTCCTCCTGAAGCTGGTCCTCGCGCGCATCCCGATCATGGGCAAGGTCGCGGTCAAGAAGATCCAGCCGATGATCGACGTCCACCTCGACTATGTCGAATCGGAACTGTCGCAACGCCCCTGGTTCGCCGGCGCGGAGATGACCGCCGCCGACATCATGATGAGCTTCCCCCTCGAAGCCGCCCGCAGCCGCGGCGGCCTGAACGAGTCCCGCCCCGCAACGATCGCCTGGCTGGCGAAAATCCACGCGCGGCCGGCGTATCAGGCAGGGCTCAAGAAGGGCGGCCCCTACGCCTACGCTTGAGGCTGCAGATCAAGAACCGCGTCGAGGCTAAGAACGCGACCTTCCCCCTAAACACCTCCCCGGCGAAGGCCGGGGTCCAGTTGGAAAGGTTGTGGTAACAAGGCGCGGCGGTCACCATTAGCGTCCCCCAACTGGACCCCGGCCTTCGCCGGGGAGGTGCTTCTTCAGTGGACCGCCAGCGTAAAAAACGCATCCTTGAGACGTCGTTAGCCCAACATCGCCGTCCAACCTCAAACCTGCCCCGGCCCAATCTTCTCGTAACTATCCACATTCACCTTCGGCCCATGCCCGGTCGGCGCCACCGGTGGATCACGGTCGGCCGGCTCACGCTCGTCGAGCCCGCCCTCCCATTTCGCCACCACCGTCGCCGCGACGGCATTGCCGATCACGTTCGTCGCCGACCGCCCCATGTCCAGGAAATGATCCACCGCCAGGATCAGCAAAATCCCCGCCTCCGGAATTTTGAACATCGACAGCGTCCCCGCGATCACGACCAGCGAAGCCCGCGGCACGCCGGCAATCCCTTTCGACGTCACCATCAGCACCAGCAGCATCGCGATCTGCTGCCCGATCGGCATGTCGATGCCGTACGCCTGCGCGATGAACAGCGACGCGAACGTCATGTACATCATCGACCCGTCGAGATTGAACGAATAGCCCAGCGGCAGCACGAAGCTCGCGATCCGCGGCGGCACGCCGAACCGGTCGAGCGCCTCCAGCGTCCGCGGATACGCCGCTTCCGACGACGCCGCCGAGAACGCCAGGATCAACGGATCGCGGATATACCGCACCAGCAACCGCGTCCGCGGCCCGATCAGCAGGAACGCGATCCCGATCAGCATCGCCCACAGCAGCGCAAGGCCGATATAGAAGGTCAGCATGAAATAGCCGAGCTGGCCGAGGATGGTCGGCCCGCGCTCGGCGAGCGTCGCGGTCACCGCCGCGAACACCGCGAACGGTGCGAACCGCATCACGTAATTGGTGATCTGCAGCATCACCGCGACCAGCGCCTCGATCGCCTTCACGAGCGGCGCGGCCTTCTCGCCGACCGCGGTGATCGCGACGCCGACGAACACCGAGAACACGACGATCTGGAGGATCTCGTTGCTGGCCATCGCCGCGATCATCGAATCGGGCACGATATGCGAGATGAACTTGGCGAGATCGAACGCCGCGGCATCGACGCCGCTCGACGCGGTCGCCGGCGGGATCGCGAGTTCGAGGCCGACGCCCGGCTGCAACACATTGACCAGGATCATGCCCAGGGTGAGCGACAACAGGCTCGCGCAGACGAACCAGCCGAGGCTGCGCAGACCGACCCGCCCAAGCGCGCCGGTGTCGCCCATATGCGCGATCCCGACGACCAGCGTCGAGAAGACCAGCGGCGCGATGATCATCTTGATCAGCCGCAGGAACAGCGACGTTACGATCGAGAAATACCCGGCGATGTCCTTCAACTGCGCGGCGGATTCGGCCGTGCCGTCGTCGATCGACGCGTTCAGGACCCAGCCGACGACCATCCCCGCGACGAGGCCGAACAAGATGTAATAGGTTAGCCGCTTGGCCATTAATCGCTCCCGAGACTTGGCGACAGGGAAGGGGATTGCGGCGCCCGGGTCAAGGACCCTATCGTCCGTAGATGTCGACCACACCCCGTAAACCCGCCTTCAGTCCCTCGCGCCGCGACCTGCTGGTCCTCGCGATCGCCGCTCCGTTGCTGTCGACCACCGCGATCCTCCGCGCCGCCGAGCCCGATCTGTCGGCGCTGTCGGACATCACCGGCACGACCAGGCCGATCGATGCCGCCGAACGCACAGCAAGGCTCTCCCGCGCGCAATCGCTGATGAAAGCGGCCGGGATCGGCGCAGTGCTGATCGAGCCGGGATCGTCGATGATCTACTTCACCGGCGTCCGCTGGCACACGAGCGAGCGGCTGACGCTGGCGATCCTCCCGGTCGAGGGCGAACCGTGCATCGTCACGCCGTTCTTCGAGGAGCCGTCGGTGCGCGAAACGCTCGCCGTCCCCGCCGAGGTCCGCGTGTGGCAGGAGGACGAGAACCCGCTCGCCGTCGTCGCCGGGTTCCTGCGCGACCGGAAGCTCGCGACGCGGCCGATCGGGCTGGAGGCGGAGGTGCGGTACTTCGCCTATGCCGGGCTCCAGCGCGTGCTGCCCGATGCGAAGATCGTGTCCGCCGACCCGGTCGTCCGCGCCTGCCGCATGATCAAGACCCCCGCCGAGATCGCGCTGATGCAGGCGGCGACCGAGGTCACGCTTGCCGCCTATCGCTGGACCTATGCGCGGGTAGAGAAGGGCATGACCGGCCCGGAGATCGGCGCGCTGATGAACGCCGCGACCCGCAAGCTCGGCGGCGCCCCCGAGTTCGCGCTCGCGCTGATCGGCGAGGCGTCGGCCTATCCGCACGGCAGCCGCGAAATCCACCGCGTCGGCGAGGGGCAGGTCGTGTTGATGGATTGCGGGTGTACCGTGCAGGGCTATCAGTCCGACATCTCGCGCACTTGGGTCCACGGCACCGCGTCGACGGACCAGCGCAAGACCTGGGATCAGGTTGCCCGGGGCCAACAGATAGCATTCGCCGCCGCGAAGATCGGTGCCGTTGCGGGCAGCGTCGACGACGCGGTGCGGCGCCATTACGAAACGCTCGGCTACGGCCCCGGCTACAAGCTCCCCGGCCTATCGCATCGTACCGGGCACGGCATCGGCATGGACGGCCACGAACCCGTCAACCTCGTCCGCGGCGAGACGACGAAGCTGGCGGCGGGCATGTGCTTCTCCGACGAGCCGGGCATCTACATTCCGGGCAGGTATGGGGTGCGGATCGAGGATTGCTTCCACATGACCGACGTCGGGCCAAAATGGTTCAGCGAACCACCCAAGTCGCTCGACGCACCGCTCTGAGGAAAGGGACGATATGAAGCCATGCGCCGCCACCGCGATGGTCCTGCTGCTCGGCGCGAGCGCGCCGCCCGGTCCGACGGCGACCTCGACGCGCCCGCCGATCCGTGTCGGTACGTGTGCCTTCACGACGGTTGGCGTGGTGACGCAGCGACTTGAAGACAATGGTCGTCCAGTCCCCGACTCCGGATCGAGCATCACCCTGAAGAACGGCGTCTACGGCGTCTCCTACGATCAGGTCGCGGCGGTCCAGCATTCGCGCGTCGGCGACCGGGTGATGACCTGTCTCGCCAAGCTGCCGACGCATTGCCCGCCCGGCGACCAGCGCGGCAAGTGGTACACGACCACCAATCTGCGCACCGACGAGTCATGGACGCTGCCCGATGCGGAGCACATGTGCGGCGGTGCATGATTGGCGCGGACGGGATTGGCGAGCCGCAGAAGTCGGTTGAGGTACCGTTAGGGTAGGCGCCATTCCGCACTCGCCACCACCCCGGCGGAGGCCGGGGCCCAGTTGGAAAGGTGGCAATAATCGAGCGCGGTCCTTCGTTGCCCACGTTCCCCAACTGGGCCCCGGCCTTCGGGGTGGTGGGCTTTTACCGAACCACAGCTCAGCTGCCTTGTTCTCCCGCGAAGGCGGGAGCCCAGACTGGATCCCCGCCTTCGCGGGGAAACAAGCTTGCTTCGTTTCAATTGGATACGTGCAGCGCGGATGTTCGCCGACACCCCTTCTTTACCGCACGGCGCCCCACACACCTCCACTTGAGCGAACCGCCCCGCTCGCCTAAGTCCCCGCGCATGACATCGACGAACGACATCCGCCGCGGCTTCCTCGACTATTTCGGATCGCAGGGGCACCAGATCGTGCCCAGCGCACCGCTCGTGCCGCAGAACGACCCGACGCTGATGTTCGTCAACGCCGGGATGGTGCCGTTCAAGAACGTCTTCACCGGCCTCGAATCGCGCCCCTACACCACCGCGACCTCGTCGCAGAAATGCGTCCGCGCCGGCGGCAAGCACAATGATCTCGACAATGTCGGCTACACCGCGCGCCACCACACCTTCTTCGAAATGCTCGGCAATTTCTCGTTCGGCGATTATTTCAAGGAACAGGCGATCGTCCATGCCTGGACGCTGCTCACGCGCGAATGGGGCCTGTCGCCCGACAAATTGACCGCGACCGTCTACCACACCGACGACGAGGCGTTCGATCTCTGGAAAAAGATCGCCGGCCTCCCCGATCACCGCATCATCCGCATCCCGACCAAGGACAATTTCTGGTCGATGGGCGACAACGGGCCGTGCGGACCGTGCTCGGAAATCTTCTACGACCACGGCGACCACATCCCCGGCGGCCCTCCCGGTTCGCCCGACGAGGACGGCGACCGGTTCGTCGAGATCTGGAACCTCGTGTTCATGCAATACGAGCAGGAAAATGCCGAGATCGTCGGCAACCTGCCCAAGCCGTCGATCGACACCGGCATGGGGCTCGAGCGCATCGCCGCGGTCATGCAGGGCGTCACCGACAATTACGACACCGACACGTTCAAGGCGCTGATCGCCGCGAGCGGAGCCCTGACGCACACCGCGACCGACGGCGCCAACACCGCCAGTCACCGCGTGATCGCCGATCACCTGCGCACCGCCGGCTTCCTCATCGCGGACGGCGTGCTGCCCGCGAGCGAGGGCCGCGGCTACGTCCTGCGCCGTATCATGCGCCGCGCGATGCGCCATGCGCATATCCTCGGCGCGAAGCAGCCGCTGATGCACCGGCTCGTCCCCGCGCTCGTCACCGAAATGGGCGCGGCGTACCCCGAGCTGTCGCGCGCAAGGCCGCTGATCGAGGCGACGTTGCAGCAGGAGGAAACCCGCTTCCGCCAGACGCTCGACCGTGGTCTCAAACTTCTTGAGGACGCATTGCCGCCGATCTCTGCTAATGCGAACATCGTTGAGGAAGACGATACGCTTAGTGCTGCCGCAACAGTTGGTGGCCGGTCATTTAAGGCTGAGACAGGTCATTTCAAAGTGACTGGGAGCCCGGTAAAATTCAGTTTGCCGGGTGACGTCGCCTTTAAGCTCTACGATACTTATGGTTTTCCGATCGACTTGACGGAAGATGCTCTTAGAGAGCGGGGATATACGGTCGATCGCGAAGGTTTCGACACCGCGATGGCCGAGCAGAAGCGCGCCGCCCGCGCCGCCTGGAAGGGCTCGGGCGCGAAAGCCTCCGATGACATCTGGTTCGATATCGTCGAGCAGACCGGCGGTACGGAGTTCCTCGGCTACGCATCCGACACCGGCGAGGGCGAGGTCGTCGCGCTGGTCAAGGACGGCGCGCGCGTCGACCACGCCACCACCGGCGATGCCGTCGCGATCGTCGTCAACCAGACGCCCTTCTACGGCGAGAGCGGCGGACAGGTCGGCGATGCCGGTCACATCTCGAACGACAGCGGCCTGCACGCGAACGTCACTGAGACGTCGAAGCAGCTCGGCCGCGTGTTCGTGCATCACGCGATCGTCGATTCCGGCGAGATCAAGGTCGGCGATCCGGTCAAGCTGCAGATCGACGTCGCCCGCCGTGCCCAGATCCGCGCCAACCACTCCGCGACGCACCTCCTGCACGAGGCCCTCCGCGAACGCCTCGGCACGCACGTCGCGCAGAAGGGTAGCCTCGTCGCGCCCGACCGCCTGCGCTTCGACTTCTCGCAGCCGGTCGCGATGACCCCCGCCGACATCGCGCAGGTCGAGGCCGACGTGAACGCGCAGGTCCGCGGCAACGGCGCGGTGACAACGCTGTTGATGACCCCCGACGACGCGATCGCGATGGGCGCGATGGCGCTGTTCGGCGAGAAATACGGTGACGAGGTTCGCGTCGTATCGATGGGCTCAACCGACGAGGGGACGTATTCGATCGAACTGTGCGGCGGCACGCACGTTAACGCATTGGGCGATATCGGCCTGTTCAAGGTCGTCGGCGAAGGCGCGGTCTCCAGCGGTATCCGCCGAGTCGAAGCGCTCACCGGCGAAGGGGCGCGCACGTATCTGACCGGTCGCGACGATCGCCTTCGCGAAGCGGCAGCGGTTTTGAAGTCGACCCCCGACGAGGTCCCGGCGCGTGTCGCGTCGCTGCTCGAAGACCGCCGCCGCCTCGAACGCGAACTCGCCGACGCTAAGAAAGCGCTCGCGCTCGGCGGCGGCTCGGGCGAAGCGGCTGGTCCCGAACAGGTCGGCGGCGTCGCGTTCCTCGGTCAGGTGCTCAACGACTTCGAAGCGAAGGGTCTGCGCGGCGCGGTCGACGAGGCCAAGCAGCGCCTGGGCTCCGGCATCGCGGTGATGGTCGCGATCAACGACGGTCGCGCCTCGGTGGCGGTCGGGGTTACGGCGGATCTGGTGGCGAGCCACAACGCAGTCGACCTGCTCAAGATCGCGGTGGCGACGCTGGGCGGGCAGGGCGGCGGCGGCCGTCCCGACATGGCGCAGGGCGGTGGGCCGGATGGCGAAAAGGCGGCGGATGCGGTCGCGGCGGTGAGGGCGAAGCTGGAGGCGGCGGACGCCTGAAACTCGCCGCCGTTGTACGCCAGCCAGTGTTCCCCCGCGGATGCGGGGGCCCAGCTGAGTACCGCTGGGTGCCTTGGCTCCTGGACCCCCGCTTTCGCGGGGGAACAGTGGCTGCGCGGATAAGATCTAACGATAAATGGCCACTACCCCGGCGAAGGCCGGGGCCCAGTTGGCACGTCCGGAGTAACGGAGGACGGTGCGTCGTTATCACCGTCCCCCAATTGGGCCCCGGCCTTCGCCGGGGTGGTGCTCCTGTTGGGCTGACGGCGCCGGCAAAACGAAGCTCAGCCCCCACGCACCTTCGCCAACATAGTCCCCGCAGTTATCGCCTCGATATCCGTCACCAAATGCAGCAACCTAACCCCACCCCGAGACATCGCCCGGTCCAGCGCCCCCGCGAAATCCTCGGTCTGCGCAACAGTCTCGGCCCAACACCCATAAGCCCGCCCCAGCGCGGCAAAGTCCGGGTTTCGCAACCCGGTCCCCGAAATCCGCCCAGGATACTCCCGCTCCTGATGCATGCGGATAGTCCCGTACCCGCTATTGTCGACGACCAGCACCAGCATGTCCGCCCCGTGCGCAACCGCGGTCGCAAGTTCCTGGCCGTTCATCAGGAAACATCCGTCCCCCGCGAGCGCCACGACAGTCCGCTCCGGATGCCGCAAAGACGCGGCAACGGCCGCGGGCACGCCGTACCCCATAGCTCCAGCGGTCGGGGCAAGCTGCGTGCCCGGCCCGGCATACGCCCAATACCGATGCCACCAGCCCGAGTAATTCCCCGCACCGTTGCAGATGATCGCATCCGCCGGCAGCCGCTCGCGCATCGCCGCTACGCACGGCCCCAGGTCCATGACCAAATCACGCGGCGCCGGCGTAGACCAATTCAGCCACTCCGCATGCGCCTCGACCCCAGCCGACCGCGGCGGCAGGTCGACCGCCAGTAACGCCTCGGCAAACTCCTCCATCCCCGCACACACCGCCACATCCGCGCGGTACGCCCGGTGCAACTCATCTGGATCGGGATGCACATGGATCAGCCGCTGCCCCGGATGATCCGGCGTGATCAGTGCATAGCCATCGGTCGTCGCCTCCCCCAGCCGCGGTCCGACGACGAGCAGCAGATCCGCCGCCTTCACCCGCTCGACCAGCTTCGGATTGGGCCCATACCCAAGGTTGCCAGCCCAAACCGGACAGTCGTTCGGAATAGCATCCTGCCGCCGAAACGCCGCCGCCACAGGAATCCCATTGCGGTCGGCCCAGGTCGAGAAAGCCCCCGACGCCGCGACATCCCAGCCCGCACCGCCGACGATCGCCACGGGCCGCTCGGCGGTGGTCAGCAGGTCGGCGAGCAGGTCCATCGTATCGGCATCGCAAGCCTGCGCTACCCGCTCGACCCGCGGCCGATCGACCGCGTCAACCACATCGAGCAGCATGTCCTCGGGCAACGCCAGCACCACCGGCCCCGGCCGCCCCGACATCGCCGTCGCATAAGCACGCGCGACATATTCCGGGATCCGCCGCGCATCGTCGATCCGCGCCGCCCACTTGGCGATCGGCGCGAACATAGCCTGGAAATCGATCTCCTGGAACGCCTCGCGGTCGCGCGTGCTTCGGTCGATATCGCCCACGAAGAGGATCATCGGCTGCGAATCCTGCATCGCGACGTGAACCCCGATCGACGCGTTGGTCGCGCCCGGCCCGCGCGTCACGAACGCTACGCCCGGCCGGTGCGTCAGCGTCCCGTCCGCGCACGCCATGAACCCGACGCCGCCCTCCTGCCGGCACACGACGAGGTCGATCGCCGGCGTATCGTGCAGCGCGTCGAGCACCGCGAGGAAGCTCTCCCCCGGCACGGTGAAGATCCGGTCGCAGCCCTGTGCGACGAGTTGGTCGACCAGGATACGGCCGCCGGTGCGTGGTGTGATCATGGCAGCATCCTGCCGTTCGTTGTGCGCGAAGTCGAGAAACGGTTACGCTGGCGTCGAAGCCGGGGCCAACCCGACTCGCTCGGAGAGGTTCATGCCCGAATTCACCACCGTCGCCAGTGGCTTGCGCTTCCCCGAGGGCCCGGTCGCGATGCCCGACGGCAGCGTCATCCTCGTCGAAATCGAAGCCGGCCGCATCACCCGCATCGCGCCCGACGGTATCAAGTCGACGGTCGCCGAGCCCGGCGGCGGCCCCAACGGGCTTGCGCTCGGCCCCGACGGCAAGCTGTATTGCTGCAACAATGGCGGCTTCGTATGGCGCGAGACCAACGGCTTCCTCGCCCCGCACGGCCAGCCGCACGACTATTCCGGCGGCCGGATCGAGCGGGTCGACATCGCCACCGGCGCGGTCGAGATCCTCTATACGGACGGCGATTTTGGCTGCTCGCTGCGAGGCCCCAACGACATCGTCTTCGATTCGCACGGCGGCTTCTGGTTCACCGATCACGGCAAAACGCGTGAGCGCGAACGCGACATCACCGGCATCTTCTACGCAAAGGCCGACGGCAGCCATATCGAAGAAGTGATCTTCCCGAGCGAAAACCCCAACGGCATCGGCCTATCCCCCGATGGCAAGCGACTCTACGCGGCGGAGACGTTCACCTGCCGCCTGATGGCGTTCGACATCGTCGCGCCCGGCAAGGTCGTCAGCGCTTCGGGCACGCCGCTCTACCGCCCCGCCGGCTACAAGTTCTTCGATTCTCTCGGTATCGAGGCATGCGGCAACATCTGCGTCGCGACGATCGGCGAATGCGGGATCAGCGTTATCTCGCCCGCCGGAGAGCTGGTCGAGTTCGTCGCGACCGACGACGTGTTCACGACCAACATCTGCTGGAGCGGTGCTGACGCCATGGACGCCTACATCACCTGCTCGGGCAGCGGCCGCCTGGTGAAGACCCGGTGGAAGCGCCCCGGCCTGGCGCTCGCGCACTGAGTCGCCGCGCGGGGCGTTGCCGAGCGTGAGGCGCCGCCTTATGCGAGGCGAAAGACCAGAGGAGGATGCATGGCGAACAAGCGCTACACCGATGCGGCGACGGCACTCGAAGGCGTGCTGTTCGACGGCATGACGATCTGCGCGGGCGGGTTCGGGTTGTGCGGCATTCCCGAGCGGCTGATCGACGCGATCGAGGCGTCGGGCGTCAAGGACCTAACGATCGCCAGCAACAACGCCGGCATCGACGGGCAGGGCCTCGGCAAATTGCTCCGCTCGCGCCAGGTGAAGAAGATGATCTCGTCCTATGTCGGCGAGAACAAGGAATTCGAGCGGCAATATCTCAGCGGCGAACTCGAGGTCGAGTTCTGCCCGCAGGGGACGCTTGCGGAACGCTGCCGGGCAGGGGGTGCGGGCATCCCCGGCTTCTACACGAAGACCGGCGTTGGCACGCAGGTCGCCGAGGGCAAGGAGGTCAAGGTCTTTGACGGCCAGGAATACATCCTCGAACGCGGCATCCGCGCCGATCTCGCGATCATCAAGGGCTGGAAGGCGGACGAGAGCGGCAACCTCATCTTCCGCAAGACCGCCCGCAACTTCAACCAGCCGATGGCGACCGCGGGGAAGATCTGCGTCGCCGAGGTGGAGGAGATCGTCCCCGTGGGGAGCCTCGATCCCGACACGATCCACCTGCCCGGCATCTACGTGAAGCGGATGATCGTCGGCGCGCCCTACGACAAGCAGATCGAATTCCGCACCGTCCGCGAGCGCGCGACGGCATGACGCGAGGCCTGCCGGTCCATCGCAAGCGCGCCCCGTTATCCTGCGCACGCAGGAGCCCAGGGTCACGGATGTTGCGGGTGGTATCCTGGACCCCTGCGTTCGCAGGGGCACTGGTGCTCCAAGGCTGCGTCAGCGTGTCCGCGCCGACCTCGATCGCATCTTCGCCAAGCATCGCCACCCCCGTCACCGTCGACGGCGTCCCCGCGGGCATGCAGTATCTCTACGCCTCGGGCGAGGCAGCAGCGGTCAGCATCCAGGCCTGGAACACGCTGGTCGGCTATGTCCGCGCGCAACGCACACCAACTTCCGTCGTCCTAGCGCAAGGCGCCACGCTGGCGGCCCCGGCCTTCACCTCCTGCGGCACCAAACCCAAAGCCGCCGTGTTCGACGTCGACGAGACCGTCCTCCTCAACCTCGGCTTCGAATACGACGCGTCCTCCGGCCAACCCTGGTCCGACCCTCGTTGGCAGGACTGGGAGCGCACCGGCGTCAAGCAGGTCGCGCCCGTCCCCGGCGCCCTTGCCGCACTAACCCAACTCCGCGCGATGGGCGTCACCGTCGTCTTCAACAGCAACCGCTCCGCTGCCAACGCCGCACAGACAGAGGCGACGATCGAAGCCGCAGGCCTTGGCCCCGCCCGCCACGGCGAAACGCTGTTCCTCGCCGGCGACGACGCGCTTGGTTCCAAGAAGGACGGCCGCCGCGCGACGATCGCCGCGAAATACTGCGTCGTCGCGATGGGCGGCGACCAGCTCGGCGACTTCAGCGACCTCTTTAACGCCGGCCAGACCCCCGCCGCCCGGCGCGCCGCAGTGCAGTCGCCCGCGATCACGGCCAAATGGGGCGCAGGGTGGTTCGTGCTACCCAACCCCGTCTACGGCACCGCGCTTAAAGGCAATCGCGACGAGGTATTCCCGCCAGCAGTCCGCTGGGCCCCGACAGGAGGCGTACGCTAATGGCCGATCACCCTAATTCGATCGCGCTCGACAAAGGCGCGAAACTGACGAGCGAGTCGGTCGAGGTGGCCCGCATATGGATCACCAATGGCGCCGGCAGCAACGTGCTGATCGACGCGGGCATCCTCGAGGATCCGACCGTGTTCGGCTACCTCCTCGCCGACACGATCCGCCACGCCGCGCGCGCCTATGCGGGCACCTGGGGAATCGACGAAGACACCGCGTTGCAGGCGATCGTCGACGGCGTCGGCACCGAACTCCGCGAACAGTTCACGACCATCACCACCATCCAGGAAGGAACGATCAACTGATGCCCTGGGACCGTAATCAGATGGCCGCGCGTGCAGCGCAGGAACTCAAGGACGGATACTACGTCAATCTCGGCATCGGCATCCCGACGCTGGTCGCGAACAACATCCCCGAGGGCATGACGGTCACGCTCCAGTCCGAGAACGGCATGCTAGGGATCGGCCCGTTCCCGTACGCGGGCGAGGAGGACGCCGACCTGATCAACGCCGGCAAGCAGACGATCAGCGAGCTCCCCTCGTCGGTCTATTTCAGCTCGTCGGACAGCTTCGCGATGATCCGCGGCGGCCATATCGACCTGACGGTGCTGGGTGCGATGGAGGTCAGCGAAGGCGGCGACATCGCCAACTGGATGATCCCCGGCAAGATGATCAAGGGCATGGGCGGCGCGATGGATTTGGTCGCGGGCGTCAAGCAGATCATCGTCGTGATGGACCACACCGCCAAGGACGGCACGCCGAAGTTCATCCCGTCGTGTACGCTGCCGCTCACGGGCAAGAACGTCGTCGACATGATCGTCACCGATCTGGCGGTGTTCCAGCGCGCCGATCACGACAGCCCGTTCAAACTGGTCGAGATGGCACCGGGCGTGACCGCGGACGAGATCGCCGCGAAGACCACGGCGCGCTACACCGCCTGATGGGCTACACCCTCGTCACCGCAAATCGCAATTACTCGAGCTGGTCGCTGCGTCCGTGGGTCTTGATGAAGGCGCTCGGCATCGCGTTCGAGGACCGGATCGAGCCGTTCCTGGCGCCCGTCAATCACGAAGCGTTCCGCGCGTTCTCGCCGACAGGACAAGTGCCGGTGTTGATCGACGGCGCCCGGACGGTGTGGGACTCGCTCGGCATCGTCCTCTACCTCGCCGAGCGCCACGACGGCGTCTGGCCCGCCGACGAAGAGGCGCGTGCATGGGCGATCTGCGCGACGGCAGAGATGCATGGCGGGTTCTCCGCGCTCCGCAACGAGCGGACGATGAACGTCGGTGTCCGCGTCGATGCCACCTCCGGCAGCGCCGCGCTCGACCGCGACGTCGCGCGCATTACCGAACTGTGGAGCGGAGGCCTCGACCGGTTCGGCGGACCTTGGCTCGCCGGTGCCGCTTTCACTGCGGTCGACGCCTTCTACGCACCCGTCGCGTTTCGCGTGCGGACCTACGGGATAGACGTCGGACCGGCCGGGCTCGCTTGGGTCGAGCGGATCATCGCGCATCCGGCAATGTGCGAATGGGAAGCGACGGCGCTCGCCGAAACTTGGCGCGAGGAGAGCCACGAGGCTGAGCTAAACGCATGCGGTTCGATCACAGCTGATTTCCGCCACTGATGCGCCGCGCCGCGATCGTCATAGCGCTCATCGTGATCGTGATCGCGGGCACGGCGTTCACCGCCGGCCCGGGCACGCTGAGCGTCCTCGACGGCATCATGGGCGGCGGTCGTGGCACCGCCCGCGTCCGCGAAGGCGTCCCGTTCGGCACGCACGGCCAGAAGCTCGACGTCTGGCGCCCATCCGGAGGCGCGAAGACCGGCCTCCCGGTGCTGATCTTCTGGTACGGCGGCGGCTGGGTCCACGGCTCGCGCAGCGCCTATGCGTTCGCCGCGCGTGCGTATGCGAAGGCGGGCTACGTCGTCGTCATGCCCGACTACCGCAAAGTCCCCGACGTCCGCTTCCCCGCCTTCCTGCAAGACGGTGCCGAAGCGGTAAAATGGACCCGCGACCACATCGCACAGTCGGGCGGCGACCCCGACCGGATCGCCGTCGCCGGTCATTCCGCGGGCGCCTACACCGTGGCGATGCTGGCACTCGACCAACGCTGGCTGAAAGCGGAAGGCGTCGACCCGCACATCATCAAGACCGCGGTCGGCTTGTGCGGCCCCTACGACTTCTACCCCTTCACCGCCAAGCGAGCGATCGACGCGATGCAGGGCGCGGCCGACCCGGTGATGACCCAGCCGATCCACTTCGCGCGGCGCGACGCCCCGCCGATGCTGCTGATAACCGCCGGCGACGACACGCAGGTAAAGCCGCACAACGCGATCAACCTAACCGCGCGGCTGAAGGCGCTCGGCGCCCCCGTGACGCATATCGACTATCCCGGCCTCAGCCACGAGAACGTCGCGATGGCGCTATCGAAGCCGTTCCGCGGCAAGGCGCCGGTGGTGGCCGACAGCGTGGCATTCATTGATCGCGCGATGCCGAAGTCGGATTGAGTCTCGACTACGTTCAGTTCGGATCAATTCGATGAGTATCAATATGAATCAAGAGATGGTCTGGGAACTATAGCGCTGGAATGCCCGGAAAACTAAACCAAGCAAGTCTATCCTAAACTATTACTCCTTCACAGTAGAACCATAACCGAGCAGCTTTCCTGAACTTATGACTTCGTGCTGATGTATTGGATCATCAGGCGACCGGGGGCCGTAGTCCTGACGCTTCCGCAGACACTGGAACACCAGAGCGGATCATTGCGGCGATGTGCAGGAGGGTAGCATGGCAGGTACACCGACCGTCTTCATCCAGATATGGGTGGACATCAACGCCGTTCAAAACGGGTCGACCACAGGCGTCTACATGGTCGACAATCGCGTCGCCAACGGCAGCCAGAACGAGGGGTCGGCAGGGTTGTCGACACAGGTCACCAACGGTTCGACGATCCAGTGGAACATCTACAACATCGACGCGAACAGCGCGGCAGTGCTGTCGATCGCTGACATCGGCAACTGCAATGTTTGGGGTGCTGGTGGCCAACCGGAGACGGTCGGCGGCGGTGTGTTCGTCGGTCAGGCGCAGGTCACCGGCGGCACGAACTACGCCATCAACATCAACGTCCAGAAGCAGGTCGGCAGCGCCGGGATCACGATCAACCTGAACCCGAGCATCACCGCAAAATAGCACTGGTCCCGCCGGGCTCGCTCCAACGGCGGAGCCGCAACCGGCCTTCGATTTGGAGATCGTCGTCATGAGAATGCAAGAATCAATGCTGGTCGTCGCGTACCAGTCCGTCATCATCCCCCAGGCGTTCATCACGATCGCGGTGGATACCGCGTATGTCGCCTCGCAGCAGGGCCAGAATATCGGCACCGGGGTCTACATGATGGACAACGAGCTGAGCAACGGCAGCTCAGGGGAGGGGCAGCTCGAACTCTCGACCGTCGTCCCGGTCGGATCGTTGATCGGCTTCAACAGCGTGCCGATCAATCCTTCCAGCGGCGATCAGGTGATCATCACCGGTTTCACCGTCTCGCAGGGGTCGGTCTTCGGTGGTGCGGGCTATCCGCAGCAGCAGCCGTCGATCGGTACCCAGCCGACGGGATCCTATTGGATCGGTCAGGCTATGAATGCCGGCCACCAGACCTATCAGATCCAGATCATGGTGACCGTCGGGACACTGCGGCCGGTGTCCTATTACGTGAACTGGGATCCGTTCATCACTGCAAAGTAATGGCTGATCGACCGTCGTTTTACGTGCGAAACAGACAGATAGTTGCGTCGGGGCTTTGCTCCGGCGCAGCTTTCGGTTAACGCGCGGCCATCATGGCCAATCCGCAAACGCTGTACGAAAAGATCTGGGCGGCGCATGTCGTCGAACGCCGCGACGACGGCACCTGCCTGATCTATATCGACCGTCACCTCGTCCACGAAGTCACCAGCCCGCAGGCGTTCGAAGGTCTTCGCGTGGCAGGCCGCAAGGTGCGCCGTCCCGACCTGACGCTCGCCGTCCCCGATCACAACCTCCCGACCACCGCGCGGAAAGATGCCGCCGGCCGCGTCCTGCCGATCGCCGATCCCGAAAGCGCGCAGCAGCTCGACGCACTCCGCCGCAACACGTCCGAGTTCGGCATCGACTATATCGACGCGACCGCCGTCGAGCAGGGCATCGTCCATGTCGTCGGCCCCGAACAGGGCTTCACGCTCCCCGGCACGACGCTCGTGTGCGGCGACAGCCACACGTCCGCGCACGGTGCGCTCGGCGCGCTCGCGTTCGGGATCGGCACGAGCGAGGTCGAGCACGTCCTCGCCACGCAGACGCTGCTGTTGTCGCAGGCGAAGACGATGGAAGTCCGCGTCGACGGCGAACTCGGCTTCGGCGTCAGCCCGAAAGACGTCATCCTCGCGATCATCGGCAAGATCGGCGCGGCGGGCGGCACCGGCCACGTCATCGAATTCACCGGCAGCGTCATCCGCAACATGTCGATCGAAGGTCGCCTGACGATCGCCAACATGTCGATCGAGGCGGGCGCGCGTGCCGGCCTGATCGCGCCCGACGACACGACCTTCGCCTATTTGAAAGGCCGCCCGATGGCGCCGACCGGCGAGAACTGGGATCGCGCAGTCGCCTGGTGGTGTAGCCTCGCGACCGATCCCGGCGCCAAGTACGATAAGTCTGTCACGCTCGATGCCGCCGATATCGCCCCCGGTCTCACCTGGGGCACCAGTCCCGAGGACGTCGTCCCGATTACGGGCGTGGTCCCCGAACCGTCGAGCTTCGCCGATCCCGCCAAGCAGGCGGCGGCGCAGAAGTCGCTCGATTACATGGGCCTCACCGCCGGCACCGCGATGCGCGACGTGCCGATCCAGCACGTCTTCATCGGCAGCTGCACCAACAGCCGCATCGAGGATCTCCGCGCCGCCGCGGCGATCGCCGACGGTCGCCATGTCGCGACCGGCGTCCGCGCGCTCGTCGTTCCCGGCTCTGGCCTCGTGAAGCGCCAGGCCGAAGCCGAAGGGCTCGACCGGATCTTCATCACCGCCGGTTTCGAGTGGCGCGAACCGGGCTGTTCGATGTGTCTCGCGATGAACCCGGACAAAGTCCCTGCGGGGGAGCGTTGCGCTTCCACGTCGAACCGTAATTTCGTCGGCAGACAGGGTCCCGGTGCGCGCACGCATCTGGTATCACCCGCGATGGCGGCGGCAGCGGCGGTAACCGGCAAGCTGAGCGACGTCAGAGAGTTGATGGGGGAAAGAGCATGAAGAAGGTTTTCGTATTGCTGGCGGCTGGCGCGATGCTCAGCGGCGTCGCGGCCTATGTCGCTTCCGCGCGTGTGGTTCCGGAGCGCACGGAACAGCGATGACCCCGGTCACGACCGTTTCGGGCCGCGCCTATCCGTGGGGCGCCAAGAACATCGATACCGACGTCATCATCCCGGCACACTGGCTGAAGACGATCACGCGCACCGGTCTCGGCCGCGGCGCCTTTGAGACGGTGCGCGCGCAGCGCGGCAATATCTTCGACGACCCACGCTACGCCGGCTCGCCGATCCTGATCGCCGGCGACAATTTCGGCTGCGGCTCCAGCCGCGAGCATGCGGCCTGGGCGCTCGCCGACATGGGCATCACCGCGGTCATCGCGCCGAGCTTCTCCGACATCTTCTCAGGGAACGCGTTCAAGAACGGCATTGTCCCCGTCGTCCTCCCGCAGGAAGCGATCGACCGCTTGCTGGAGGTTGCAAAGGACCAGACCGTCACCGTCGATCTCGAGACGATGACCGTCACCACCCCGTTCCAGGATCGCTTCACCTTCGAACTCGACGCATTCCGTCGCCAATGCCTGATGGAAGGGCTGGACGAAGTCGGCCTGACGCTGGCAAGAGATACCCAGATTTCAAATTTCGAGGAGGCGGTCGCATCGAATCGTCCCTGGATGACGGTGGAGAGCGGGTATGCGAGCATTGGTGTCGAAGGCGATCGGCGGACCTGAAACTCTGGAAATGGTCGAGCTGCCTGATCTGGCAGCCGGTCCCGGACAGGTCGTCGTTGCGGTCAAGGCCTGCGCGATCAACTTCCCCGACGTCCTGATCATCGAGGATAAATACCAGTTCAAGCCGCAGCGCCCGTTCGCACCGGGCGGCGAGATCGCCGGCACGATCGACTCGATCGGCGAGGGCGTCACCGGCTGGAATGTAGGCGACCGCGTCATCGCGATGCTCGGTCACGGCGGCCTGTGCGAGAAGGTCATCGCCGACCCCGCCAAGCTGTACCGCCTCCCCGAAGGCCGCAGCTTCGCCGAGGGTGCCTCGCTGATCCTCACCTACGGCACCACGATCCACGCGCTGCTCGACCGCGGCCATATCAAGGCGGGGCAGACCCTGCTCGTGCTAGGTGCGGCCGGCGGGGTAGGGCTCGCCGCGATCGAACTGGGCAAGGCGTTCGGCGCGAAGGTTGTCGCAGCCGTGTCGTCCGCGGAAAAAGCCGCTGCCGCCAAATCCGCCGGCGCTGACGAAACGCTGATCTATGCCCGCGCCCCTTTCGACAAGGACCAGTCCAAGGCGCTCGCCGAACAGTTCAAGGCCGCGGTTGGTCGCGACGGCGCGCACGTGATCTACGATCCGGTCGGCGGCGATTATGCCGAGCCAGCGCTGCGATCGATCGCGTGGGAGGGCAAGTATCTAGTCGTCGGCTTCCCCGCCGGCATCCCGAAGCTCCCGCTCAACCTGACGCTGCTCAAGAGCTGCGACGTCTGTGGCGTATTCTGGGGCGCGTTCGCGGCACGCGATCCGAAGGCGAACCAGACGCACATCGAAACGCTGTTCGAGCTGTGGGAAGCGGGCAAGATCACGCCGCGGGTCACGGAAACATTCGCGTTCGAGGACGGCGGCAAAGCCATCGCGAAGATGGCGGCACGCGGCGCTATCGGGAAACTCGTCGTAGAGGTAGGCTGATCGCAGCCACCTCTACCTAGGGGCTTAGATCATTTTATATGCCACGGCGGCGATCGCGCCCCATATCGCCATCGACGCAAAGATTCCGTAGGCAAGCCCGTGCATCACCGGCGGCGTTGTGCGCACTTTGGCCAGGGAAACGGATGGTCGCTGGGATAGCGTCGACATATCACTCTCCTATCCGTGCGCTGTGTCACGTGATCGACTTATATATCGTTACAACCGCACCAGAGTTCCAGTGGTTTTTGTACGTTTTCGTCGATTGTTGCGCGGGGGCCCTGTGCGACCTATCTCGGGGCCGAAGACGAGACTGAACGGGGACCCGCGCAATGACCACTTTCGACGACCGCGAACGCGCCAGCGAAGCGCATTTCGCGCGCGAGGAGGAGTTGGCGTTCCGGATAACGGCGCGCCGCAATCGCCTGCTTGGTGGTTGGGCAGCGCACGAAATGCAGCTGACACCGGAAGAGACGGACGCCTATGCGACGGCGCTGGTGCATGCCGACATGGAAGGCGGCGGCGACGACGACGTCGTCCGCAAACTGGTCGGCGACCTGACCGCCGCCGGTCTCGATCACGACGAGGCCACGGTCCGCCGCGCGCTCGCGCAGCAGATGATCGAAGCGCGTCGCCAATTGCTCGAGTCGCATTGATATGCCGATGGCTGCCGACGATATCGCCACCATGATCAAGGACGCGATCCCCGATGCCCAGGTCGAGATCACTGATCTCGCGGGCGACGGCGATCATTATGCTGCCAAGGTCACCGCCGCCAGCTTTGCCGGGATGAGCCGGGTGAAGCAGCACCAGGCCGTCTACGCCGCGCTTGGTGGCCGCATGGGCGGCGTCCTGCACGCATTACAGCTTACGACCGCAATTTCCTGAGGACCGAATACATGACCGACGATACCAACGCCCGCATCGACGCCGTGGTCAAAGCCAGCCCGGTAGTCCTGTTCATGAAGGGCAGCCCGCTGTTCCCGCAATGCGGCTTCTCCAGCCGCGCGATCGCGATCCTCAACCATCTCGAGGTCGAGTTCGAGAGCGTCGACGTGTTGCAGGACCAGGGCATCCGTCAGGGCATCAAGGCCTATTCGGACTGGCCGACCATCCCGCAGCTCTATGTCGGCGGCGAATTCGTCGGCGGTTCGGACATCATGATGGAAATGTACGAGAGCGGCGAACTGGCACAGTTGTTCGAAACGCAGAAGGCCAACTGATGCTCGCGTCGGGGCGTTCGACCGAAGTCGAGCGTCCCAGACGCCTCTTCCGTCATCCTGACAAACGTCGGGATGACGGAATCAAGCAGCACCGTCTTGAGCTACCCTGATCCTGGCTATCGACAGCATGACTGTGATGGCTACCGGGCGGTTGTTCGCCTGCTTTGCATCGACACCGGGGAGGGTGGACCGATGCGAGACCGGACGGTAGCGATCGGTCCACCCTGCGCAAAACGCTGACGCGCACGGTGCGGGGCGCGTGCCAAGACCGGACCGATGCGGATTTGCAGGACGCTCGAAGGTTAACGCGGCTTCGATGCGGCCGGACCTGTAAAGTACGTCGACAGCCTCCGCGACCAACGAGGTCTTGCCATCGCCGCGCCGAGCCGCCATTTCGCATCCATGGCTGAGCATCCGACCGGTATCCCGATCCAGCTCGAGCCGCTCGTCGTTCGCGTGCTCGCGCCCAATGCCTCCCCCTACACCTATACCGGGACGCAGACGCACATCGTCGGCACGACCGATCTTGCCGTCGTCGATCCCGGCCCCGACGATCCCAGCCACATCGATGCGCTGATGCGGGCGATCGACGGTCGCGAAGTGACCGCGATCGTCATCACGCATCACCACCGGGACCACAGTCCGGCCACGCGCCCGCTCCAGGCGGTCACCCACGCACCGATCGTCGGCGCCGCGCCGTTCGACCTTACAGACACCGGCGCGCGAGCAGACGCATCGTTCGACGCCGCCTATGCGCCCGATCGTGTTCTTGCTGAGGGCGACACCGTGAGCGGCGAAGGCTGGACGTTGGAGGCGATCGCAACCCCCGGCCACACCTCGAACCATCTTGCCTTCGCGCTTCCCGAGACGAAGGCGCTGTTCTCCGGCGATCACGTGATGGGCTGGTCGACGACGATAGTCTCGCCGCCCGACGGCAACATGACGGCGTACATGGCAAGCCTCGAAAAGCTGATGGGCCGCGACGACCGCGTCTATTACCCTGGCCACGGCGAGGCGATCGACAAGCCGCAACGCCTCGTCCGCGGCATGCTGGGGCACCGCAAACAGCGCGAAGGGCAAATCCTCCGCCTGCTCCGCGAAGGCGCGCAGCCGATCCCGGCGATGGTCGAACGCATGTATGTCGGTCTCGGCCCTCAACTCGTGCCGGCGGCCGAACGTTCGGTGTTGGCGCATCTCTACGACCTGACAGCGCGCGGACTGGTAACCGAGGAAGGCGACACATGGCGAACGACGTGAACGAACCCGTCCGCAAGAGCGGTGTGGCCCCGTTCCTGGCCAAGGCCGTCGGCGTGGTGATGATCCTCGTTCTCGCGGGTCTGCTCGTGCTCTGGGGTGTGCAGCGCTACGTCAGCGACCGACTCACGCCTGATCCGACCACGATCGCCAGCGCCAGCCTCGAAGGTTTGCGCGAACAGAACCGCCTGTCGGCTTTCGCTGCGCGCTACGTCGCCGTCGTCACCTCGAAACAGTCACAGCTCGGCTTCACGACCGAAAAGACGCTGATCATGCCCGGCATGGTCCGGTACGAGGTCGACATGGGCAAGCTCACCCAATCGGACGTTGTCTGGGACGGCAATTCGAAGACGCTGTCGGTGCGCCTTCCCGCAGTCGAGGCCGATGGCCCGCAGGTCGATCTCAACGCGGTCCGCGAATATGGCTCGGGCGGCGTGCTGACCACGTTCACCGACGCCGAGAAGCGCCTCGACGCCGCCAACCGCCGCGCCGGCCAGATCGAGCTGATCCGCCAGGCGCGCGAGCCGGCGATGATAAAGCTCGCGCGCGACGCCACCCGCCGTGCGGTCGAGCGTAGTTTCGCGATGCCGCTGCGCGCCGCCGGGATCGACGCGAGCGTCGCGGTGCGTTTCGCCGACGAGCCGGTCGCAAATACCGAACGCTGGGACACCTCGCGCTCGCTGCAGGACGTGCTAGGGAATGCACGCTAAACTCGGGATACGACCATGGAACTGAACCAGAACTTCGCCGGCATCGACATCCGCGCCGAGATCGAGCGCCTCCGCAAGGAGAAGAACGCCGTCATCCTCGCGCATTACTACCAGAAGCCCGAGCTTCAGGATCTCGCCGATTTCGTCGGCGACAGCCTCGACCTGTCGCGCAAGGCCGCCGCGACCGACGCCGACGTCATCGCGTTCTGCGGCGTGCGGTTCATGGCCGAGACCGCCAAGATCCTGTCGCCCGACAAGATCGTCGTGCTGCCCGACATGGACGCCGGATGCAGCCTGGAGGACAGCTGCCCGCCCGAGCAGTTCGCCGCCTTCCGCGCCAAGCATCCCGATCACATCGCGCTGACCTACATCAACTGCTCGACCGAGGTGAAGGCGCTCTCCGACATCATCGTCACGAGTTCCTCGGCGGACACGATCCTCGCGCAGATCCCGCCCGAGCAGAAGATCATCTTCGGCCCCGACCGCAATTTGGGCGGGTATCTGGCACGCAAGACGGGCCGCGACATGCTGCTCTGGCCGGGTGTCTGCATCGTCCACGAGGCGTTCAGCGAAACCGAGCTGATGAAGCTGAAGGCGCAGCACCCCGGCGCACCCGTCGTCGCGCATCCCGAATGCCCGCCGATCATCCTAGACCACGCCGATTATGTCGGCTCGACACGTGGCATCCTGGATTACGCGTTGGCAATGCCGGGCGACACGCTGATCGTCGCGACCGAGCCGCACATCATCCACCAGATGGAAAAGGCGCTGCCGAACAAGCGCTTCATCGGTGCGCCGGGGGCGGACGGAAACTGCAACTGCAACATATGTCCGTACATGGCGCTCAACACGCTGGAGAAGCTGTACGTTGCGCTGCGCGATCTGGCGCCGCGGATCGAGATCGAGGAGGGGCTTCGGCTACAGGCGAAGAAGAGCCTCGACCGTATGCTGTCGATGGCATCGAATACCGTCGGGAAGGGTGATCTCGGGCCGAAGTGAGGGCCCGCTCAATCGTCGCTCGGGCTGAAGGATCTCAGCCCGACACGTTCATATTACGACTCGTTCAGAGCGCGGGGACGTCTGTCGTGCTCAACTGGGCAAGTGCCTGATCTATATGGATGGCGGCGAGCGGAAGCTGGAGCGTGTCGGCCAGTACGAGCGCCTCGTCCAGCAGGGCATGCAGGCGAGCGGTATCGGCCATCGTCGTGGTAGTCATCAGAATATCCTTGGTAGTCTCCGGGCAACCCGCGAACCCTCCAGTGGTTCCAATGGCGCGAAATTAAATCCGTGGCCTGATCGATTCGCGAAGTCGCTTTTACGCGCGCCGATTTTTTGGCACCGCGCCCCGAGCATAGTTTGACGAACAATCCGGAGCAGACAGGTGAAGACAGCATTGCCCGAGTCGTTCGATATCGACGCCTTCGTCGCGGCGACCCTGGCCGAGGACCTTGGCGCGATCGGTGACATCACGTCCGCCGCCGTCATCCCCGCCGATGCGCGGTTCACCGGCGTGATGGACAGCCGCGATCCGATCGTCGTTGCCGGTCTCGATCTCGCCGAGGCGTTCTTCCGCGCGCTGGACCCGGATGTACGGATCGAACGCTTCGTCCTCGACGGCCAGCAGGTGACGGCCGGCACGGAACTCATGCGGCTCGAAGGGGCAGGGCGCGCGATGCTGACGGCCGAGCGGTCCGCGCTCAACACCGTCCAGCACCTGTCGGGCATCGCGACGATGACGCGCGCGTATGTCGATGCGATCGCCGGGACCGGCACGATCCTTCTCGACACGCGCAAGACGATCCCTGGCCTCCGCGTGCTGGAGAAATACGCGACCCGGATGGGTGGCGCGCAGAACCATCGGATGGGGCTGTGGGATGCGGCGATGATCAAGGACAATCACGTCGCGGTCGCCGGCGGCGTCGCCGAGGCGGTCCGTCGCGCCAAGGTCGCGGGGATCGCGCAGATCATCGTCGAGGTCGACCGCATCGACCAGATCGAACCCGCGCTCGCGGCGGGCGCGACGCACCTGCTGCTCGACAACATGCCGCCGACGATCTTGCGCGAGGCTGTGGCGCTCGTCGCCGGCCGCGTCCCGACCGAAGCATCGGGCGGCGTCAACCTGGACACGATCCGCGCCATCGCAGAGAGCGGCGTGACCTATGTGTCCGTCGGCCGCTTGACGCAGTCGGCGCCCGCAGCAGATATAGGGCTGGACTTCGCGACCGCCGAATAGCTCCGCCAGATCCGGCGCGGGCCTTGGGCTGGCCAGGTCAGGGAGTAGGACCATGATCAGGCCGGTTGCCATCGTTCGTTACGAACGGCTTTATTGGGCGGCGTTCATCCTGGATTCGGTCGTCACCGCGATGACCTGGACGGAGCGCGAGGCGATCGTCACCGCCAATCCGATCCTCGCCAAGGCGACGTGGATATTGCCGACGTTCCAGGCCATCGGGATCGCGGTGACGGTGCTGCTCTGGTACTTCACCGCCCGCGCACCGAGCGTCGTTGCGAAGTGGGTGGTCGTAATCCTCGCCGCCTTGTCCGCGTTCGCCGCGGTCCAGTCGATGGGTGCGCTCGCCACCGGAGGCGCCACGCTCGGCACCGCATCGGTCCTCGCGCTGATCGCGAACGCGCTCTACGTCACGGCGGCCGTGCTCCTCTTCCAGCCGGCCAGCAAAGCCTGGTTCGGGCAGGACGCAGACGACGATCTCGACACTGATACCGACCAGGGAAACCTAGCATGATCTCCAGACTGACCCTGGCCGCCGTCGCGGTGGTCCTGCCGAGCGTCGTGCAGGCGCAGGCCTATCAATGCTCGACTCCCGCATCGGTCGAGCGCGTCCGCCCGGACCTACCGTCGGAAAGCCAGCCGAAGCGCGACATCCCGATCGGCAGCTATACGCTCGCGATCACCTGGGCGCCGCAATATTGCCGTGCGAATGGCGACCGCACCAGCTCGACCTTCCAGTGCGGTTCGGGCAACCGCTTCGGCTTCACGCTACACGGCCTCTGGCCCGACGGCGTCGGCAAGGAGTGGCCGCAATATTGCCGCGCCGCGGGCTTCGTCCCGCCGCCGGTGATCCGCGCGCACATATGCACCACGCCGTCCGCGCAATTGCTCAAGCACGAATGGGCCAAGCACGGCACCTGCATGCCCGGCTACCGTCCCGCCAAGTATTTCGACCAGTCCGCCGGGTTGTACGGCAAGCTTCGCTATCCCGACATGAACGCACTGTCGCGGACACCGTTGACCGCGGGCCGGTTCGCGGCGGCGATGGCGGGAGCGAACCCGGGCCTGAAGCCAGACATGATGCGCGTCACCGCCACCAGGCAGGGCTGGCTCGACGAGGTCTGGATCTGCCTCGACCGCCGCTTCCGCTATCGCCGCTGCCCCGTCCACCAGGGCGGCCTGAACCCAAGCGCGCCGCTCCAGATCTGGCGCGGGAGCCGATAACGCGGGAGCCGGTAATAGGTAGGAAGTAGGTGCGGTACTAACGTAGCAAGACCCGCCATCCCAAATCCCGTTCGTGCCGAGTAGCGACCGAGTAGCGACCGAGTAGCTCCGGGAACGTCGGAGCTATCGCCGGTCCCGCACCCAAACCAGAACCGCCGCCAGCATGCCAACCCCGGTCCCGACCAGGAACCCCGGAGTCGCCTGCCCGATTGCAAAGCCGACCCCGGCGCCGCCCAGCATGCCCAGCGCGACGAGGAACCCACCCGCGGCGCTAGGGTCCTTGTGGGGGGGAAGGGGTTCGCGGGAAGTCGGATCGGTCATCGCCCTGTCCTGCCACGCGCCGCCGCCGGATGCCACCCACACGCCAAGCCCGGTCCCGCACGCGGACGAAACGTGGCGAAAATACGGCGTTAGATACTGTTCCGCAACGACAAGCCCGGCTAGGAGCCGGACATGGTGTTCCGCGTCGGGCGAGCCGGGCCGGCCGCCGCCTTTTTCGTTCTGACGACAGCGGGTGCCGTACCCTGTGCGGGCATACCCGCCGCGGACGCGCAAACCGCGCCTGTGCCCGCGCAAACTCCAACGAGCCCGACCGCCGACACCCCGATATCGCTCGACCCGAATTCGCCGCTCGCCCCGCTCCCCGATATCGGAGTCGGCTGGCCCGATCTCGCGGCCTCGCCGATGGAGCCGGCGGCGACCGTCGCCGCGGTCGATGCCAATACCGAGAGCCGCTACGCCTGGCGGATCGACGGCATCGACGCGCTCGACACGACGCTGCTCCGCCAACGCTTTGCCGCGCTCTCGACGCTCGACGCGAACGATCACCAGGCCGCGAACGCAGCCCAGCTCGATCGCCGCGCCCGCGAAGACGCCGACCTGCTCAACAGCCTCCTCCGCGCGCAAGGCTATTACGACGCCAACGTCGTCACCCGCGTGGAGCCCGGCGCGAAACCGATGGTCGTGCTCTCGGCGACTCCCGGCACGCTTTATACATTCAAGGGCGTGACGATCGACGGCATCGCCGCGGCGGGGGACAAGGCGCCGGAGCTGACGACTGCGTTCGGCGTGAAGCCAGAAGACCCGGTGAACTCGGATGCGATCGTCGCGGGCCAGGCGAACCTCACGACCAGGATCGGCCGCGAGGGCTTTCCGTTCGCCGTGGTGGGCGACCCGGCGATCGTCGTCGACCACGCCACCCGCACCGCGACGCTCGACCTGTCCGTCCAACCCGGCGGCGCGCGCAAGTTCGGCCAGGTCGTCGCACTTCCCGGCAACCGCGTGTTCGGCGCGGACCACGTCGCGGAGATCGCGCGCTTCTCTCCCGGGGACGTCTACGACGCGGCAAAGCTCGACGATCTCCGCCGCGCACTGATCCAGACCAGCCTCGTATCCTCCGTCGACCTAAAGCCCGTGCAGGGCGCCGCGCCCGATACCGTCGACATCGCTGTGAAGCTCGACCGCGCGCCGCCGCACACGATTGCCGGCGAACTCGGTTACGGCACCGGCGAGGGCGCCCGCTCGGAACTCAGCTGGACGCACCGCAACCTGTTCCCGCCGGAAGGCGCGCTGACGTTGCGCGGCGTGCTCGGTACGCAGGAACAGCTCGGCTCGGTCGTCTTCCGCCGCAACAATTTCAAGGCGCGCGACCGGGTACTGACGCTCCAGGCGTCCGCCGCGCATACCAACCGCAACGCCTATGACGCGAAGACCTACTCGCTCGCCGGCACGCTGGAGCGCCAGACCAACATCTTCTTCCCGAAGACCTGGACGTGGTCGCTCGGCGCCGAGCTCGCCGCGTCGGATGAGCGCGACGTGATCCTCTCGACCGGCGATCCGCGCCGTCGCACCTTCTTCATCGGCGCCATCCCGACCAGCCTCAATTACGATGGCTCGGACGACCTGCTCAACCCGACCAAGGGCTTCCGCCTCGGCGGACGGCTCAGCCCCGAAGTCTCGTTGCAGGGCTCGGTGTTCGGCTATGCGCGCACCCAGTTCGACGGCAGCGTCTACCAACCGTTCGGAGATCGGGTGGTTCTCGCCGCACGCACCCGGCTCGGCACGATCGCCGGCGCACCGCGCGATCAGGTCGCGCCGTCACGACGCTTCTACGCAGGCGGCGGCGCATCGGTGCGCGGCTATGGCTACCAGTCGATCGGCCCGCGCGATCCCAACAACGACCCGATCGGCGGGCGCAGCCTCACCGAATTCTCGATCGAGGCCCGCGTGCGCGCCTTCGGCAATTTCGGGATCGTGCCGTTCCTCGATGCAGGCAACATCTACACGTCGCCGCTGCCGAAGTTCACCGGGCTGCAATACGGCACCGGAATCGGCGTGCGCTATTATTCGAACTTCGGTCCGATCCGCCTAGACGTCGGTACGCCGATCAACCCGCAGCCCGGCGACAGCCGCATCGCCGTGTACGTCTCGCTGGGGCAGGCGTTTTGAGCGAAGATACGCCCGCTCCGAAGCGTAGCATCCGCTGGTGGCGCTGGATCATCGGCGCGCTTGCCGGCCTGATTGCGATCCTCGGCGCGGCGCTGCTGATCGTCGACACCGATATCGGCCACCGTTTCGTCGCGGACCGGATCGCCGCGATCAAGACCGCCAACGGCTTGCGCTTCACGGTCGGTCGGATCGACGGCTCGCTATACGGCGACACCCGCATCACCGATTTGCGCGTGTACGACCTCGAAGGGCTGGTCTTCCAGGCGCCCAACGTCACGCTCGACTGGTCGCCGTTCGACTGGTTCTCGAACCGGCTCGAGATCCGCCGGCTGATCGTCGATCGCGCGATCCTGACGCACACCCCGCGCACCCGGCCCTCGAAGACACGCGGCTCGATCCTGCCCGACTTCGACATCCACATCGGCAAGCTGTCGGTCGGTCGGCTGACATTGGCGAAGCGCGTACTTGGGACCCAGCGCATCGGGACCCTCGAAGGGCGCGCCGATATCCGGTCGGGCAGGGCGCTGGTCGACCTGAAGGCCCGCGTTGCCGGCAGCGACGATCTGAAGCTCCGGATCGACGCCGAGCCCGCGCGCGACCGCTTCGACATCGACGTCGCCGCGAAGGGGGCCGCGGGCGGCGTACTCGCGCGGATGGTGAAGGCGAAGGGCCCGGTCGCGCTCGCTGTCACCGGCGACGGCAGTTGGGCGAAGTGGACCGGCCGCGCGAACGGCATGATCGGCACGACGCGCGTCGTCGATCTGGCACTTGCGCAGGTCGCCGGCCGCTACACCCTGTCGGGCACGCTCGCGCCGTCGTCGCTGCTGAAGGGCCGCCTGCAAAAGCTGACCGCGCCGCGCATCCTCGTCAACGGCAGCGCCGGGTTCGCCAACCGTCGGTTGGAGGGGCAACTCTCGCTGCGCACGCCCGCGCTGGCGGTCGACACGACCGGCATCATCGATCTCGCCGCCAATGCCTACCGCGACGTGCACATCAAGGCGCGACTGCTGCGGCCGCCAGCTTTGTTCGACAACATGACCGGCAACATGGTCGAGCTTCGCGCGATCCTCGATGGCCCGTTCGCGACCGCGGCGTTCGACTACCGCCTAGACGCCAGCCGCTTCGCGTTCGACCAGACCGGGTTCGAGAACGCCCATGCGTCCGGCAAGGGCCGCCTGTCCGCTGCGCCCGTTACCGTGCCGATCCGCTTCACCGCCGCGCGCGTCACCGGCGTTGGCACTGTCGCGGGCGGCATTCTGCGCAACCTGTCGGTCGATGGCCTGCTCCGTGTCACCCCGACGCTGCTTACCGGCGACGCGCTCAAGCTCCGCTCGGACAAGCTCGCCGGCAGCATCAATCTGGCGGTCGACCTCCGCAACGGCCAGTTCGAGGTCGGCATCAACGGCGGCCTCGGCCGTTACCTCATCCCCGGCCTCGGCATCGTCGACGTGAAGTCCACGCTGCGAGTGGTCCCCGGCCCGAACCGCCGCGGCACGCGCGTGATCGGCCAGGGCAGCGCGCAGATGGTGCGGCTCGACAACGCCTTCTTCCGCAGCCTCGCGGGCGGGTTGCCGCGCATCACCACCAACCTCGAACGCACTACCGACGGCGTGCTGCACTTCACCAACCTCGTGCTGACCGCGCCGCAGATCCGGCTTACCGGGAACGGCTATCGCCGGCGCGACGGCACCTTCCACTTCGAGGGCGGCGGGCGCCAGCAGACCTATGGTCCGGTCACGCTGAATCTCGACGGTCAGATCGAGAAGCCGACGCTCGACCTCGTATTCGCAAGCCCCAACGCAGCGCTTGGCCTGTCGAACGTCCGCGCGCATCTCGATCCCACGCAGCAAGGGTTCGCGTTCACCGCGGCGGGTGGATCGCGGCTGGGGCCGTTCACCAGCAACGGCGCGATCCTGTTGCCGCCGGGCAGGGATGCGACGCTCGCCATCGCCGCGCTGAACGTCGCAGGCACAAAGGCGACCGGCAACATCGCGGTCGTGGATGGCGGTTTTAACGGCGCGCTCGCAGTCGCGGGCGGCGGTATCTCGGGCGAACTCCTGTTCCGCCCGGTCGGCCAGATCCAGCGGATCGAAGGGCATCTTGCCGCCAGGGCCGCGACGCTCGACACCGTGGCGCTGCGTCAGGGCAAGCTTGATTTCGTCACGTTGCTCGATCCCGTCGGCACCTCGATCGAGGCGACCGCAACCGGCCTCGGTCTGCGTCGCGGCGCACTCAGCCTCGCCCGGTTCAACGGTTCCGCGTCGCTTCGCGGCGGCGTTGGCACGATCAAGGCGTCGATCGCGGGCTCTCGCGGGCGCGCCTTCGACATTCAGACCGTCACCCAGGTCACCGCCGACAGCTACGCCATCTCCGCCCAAGGCACGCTCGACAGGCGACCGCTGAAACTTCTCACGCCCGCGGTCCTGACCCAGGCCGAAGACGGCTGGCACCTCGCGCCGACCAAGCTCAGTTTCGGCGGTGGTGAGGCGCAGGTCGGCGGCCGCTTCACTGCCGCCAGCACGGCGATCGATGCGAGCCTGACACGCATGCCGCTCGCCCTACTCGACATCGCCTATCCCGGCCTTGGCCTCAGCGGCAGCGCGTCGGGCAGCTTCACGATCGCGACCGCGAACGGTGCCGCACCGACCGGGAAGGCGAACGTCACCATCCGCGGCCTCAGTCGCGCCGGCCTCGTCCTCTCGTCACGCCCGATCGACGTCGGCGTGGCGGCGGTGCTGTCCCCCGACAAGCTCGGCCTGCGCGCGGTCATCGCGTCGGCCGGCAGGACGATCGGGCGCGCCCAGGCACAACTCGCGCCGCTGGGGCAGGGGGACTTGGCGTCCCGCATCAGCAACGCCCGCCTGTTCGGGCAACTCCGGTACAGCGGCCCGGCGGACACGCTCTGGCGCCTTACCGGCGTCGAGCTGTTCGACCTGTCCGGCCCCGTCGCGATCGGCGCGGACGTCGTCGGCACACTCGCCAACCCGACCTTGCGCGGCGTCGTCCGGGCGAACGGTGCGCGGATCGAAAGCGCGACCACCGGCACCGTCCTCACCAACGTCCAGGCGACCGGCCGCTTCGGCGGCTCGCGGCTCGTGATCGACCGGTTCGGCGCGGACGCGGGCAAGGGCGGGCGCGTCACCGGCACCGGCCAGTTCGAATTCGCCGCCGCCGCGGGGATTGGCCTCGACCTCAATCTGCGGGCCGACAAGGCGGTGATGATCGCCCGCGACGACATCGGCGCCACCGTTACCGGCCCGCTCACGTTCAAGTCGAACGGCTCGGGCGGGACGATCGCCGGCGACGTGGTTCTGGACAAGAGCCGCTATCGTCTCGGCCAGGCGACCGCCGCCAGCGCGGTGCCGCAGCTCAACATCCGCGAGATCAACCTGCCCGATGGCGGTGAGGAAGTCGCGACGCCGACCAAGCCCTGGACGCTCGCGATCAAGGCCCGCGCGCCGAACCAGGTCATGGTCAGCGGCCTCGGCCTGACCAGCGAATGGTCCGCCAACCTCCAGATCGCCGGCCAGCCCGCAAACCCGGCGATTACCGGCCGCGCCACGCTGATCCGCGGCGACTACGAGTTCGCCGGCCGCCAGTTCGAACTGGCACGCGGCGTGATTCGCTTCGATGGTCAGGTTCCGGCTAACCCCGCGCTCGATATCGAGGCGAACGCCGATTCGACCGGGCTTAGCGCGTCGATCCGCGTCACCGGCTACGCGCTGAAACCCGAGATCGGCTTCACCAGCACGCCCGCGCTGCCCGAGGACGAACTCCTCTCGCGGCTGCTGTTCGGCACCTCGATCACCAATCTGTCCGCGCCCGAAGCCCTCCAACTGGCGGCGGCGGTGGCGGCGCTACAGGGCGGCGGCAGCGGGCTCAACCCGATCAACGCGGTGCGTCGCGCCGCCGGGCTCGACCGTCTCCGCATCCTCCCCGCCGATCCGCAGACCGGGCAGGGGACCTCGATCGCGGCGGGCAAATACGTCACGCGGCGCCTGTATGCGGAGATCGTGACCGACGGTCAGGGCTATTCCGCCACGCAGGTCGAGTTCCAGGTCACCCGCTGGCTGTCGCTGCTGTCGAGCATCTCGACGCTCGGCCGCCAGAGCGCCAACGTCCGCGTCTCGAAGGATTATTGACGGGTGATCGCGCACGCCGGTTTCGCTAGGAAGAACGCATGAAGCCCGTCATCTTCGGCCTTTCCGGCCCCGTCCTCACCCCCGCCGAACGCGCGTTCTTCGCCGAGTGCGAGCCCGCCGGCTACATCCTGTTCAAGCGCAACATCGTCGATCGCGCTCAGGTCCGAGCCCTGACGGACTCGCTCCGCGAACTCGCCGGACGCGATAACCTCGCGATCCTGATCGACCAGGAAGGCGGTCGCGTCGCCCGGATGGGCCCACCGGAATGGCCCGCATTCCCGGCGGGTCCGGTATTCGATGCAGCCTATGAACGCGCACCGATGACCGCGATCCAGGCCGCGCGCGCCAACGCGCAGGCGCTCGGCGTAATGCTCAGCGAGGTCGGTATCACCGTCGACTGCCTCCCGCTGCTCGACGTGTCGCAGCCCGACACCACGGAAGCGGTGGCGTCCCGCACGTTTGGCTCCGACCCGATGCGCGTCGCGGCGCTCGGCCGGGCGACGCTGGAGGGGCTGGCCGAAGGCGGCGTGGTCGGCGTGGTGAAGCACATGCCGGGCCACGGCCGAGCGCGCGTGGACACCCACCATCACCTCCCAACCGTCACCGCGACCGACGCCGAACTCGAGATCGACCTCGAACCCTTCCGCACGCTCAACCAGGCGCCGATGGGCATGACCTCGCACATCGTCTTCGAAGCCTGGGACACCGACCGCCCCGCGACGCTCTCGCCGATCGTAATCGACCAGATCATCCGCGAGCGCATCGGCTTCGACGGCCTGTTGATGACCGACGACATCGACATGAAGGCCCTATCCGGCACCGCCGGCGACAAGGCGGCCGGCGCGATTGCGGCAGGGTGCGACCTCGTACTCGACTGCTGGGCCCGCATGGACGAGATGGTCGAGATAGCGGGTCGGTTGAGCGAAATCTCCGACGCCTCCCGAGACCGCCTTGACCGCGCAATGGCGTCTGTCGGACCAGCCAAAGGTGACGTCGCCGACCTGATCGCCACGCGGGATGCTCTGCTGGAGCGCGCCTGACAGAAAAGCATGCGCCCGTTTGATGCAAAACTCAAAAGTTTTGCATCAAACGGCCGGACGAGCGACCGGTCAGAAGCGCTCCGTCGTCCTCTGAACGCGATCGTCTCGGCAAGCGGTCGTCATCAGATCAATCGTCGTCTACAGTCATGCGATGGAAATCACGCATGCGCATCTTCAAGAGACGGTTAAGGAGCAAATTGACTCCTATGTCGTCCCCGAACATCATCCTGGTGCGATAGGCTCAGCGATGCCTCGTTCATGGTTTTCAGACCGCTTAGATGAGATGCGAGCCGCAGTGGTTTTCCCTGTTCCGGTTCGCATGCATGACGTTGATGATAAAACTGGTGATCTCGTCACTTTGAACGTATTAATTGTAGTTGACGACAAGCAAGGAACTCTAGTTGCTTATGATCCCGAGAGCTGCGATTTTGTCTTAGCGAATTATGCGTTGGAGCAAGGACACACTAGGCCGCTTGAAGCTGCATCCACAGGTGTACGAGGCAGTGCCGTAGATTGCTACCTAGCAGCATGAGGAGTCTCTATGCGGGCTTATGTTAGCCCACGCTATGATGCTTTCGGTTTGTCACCCGACCGAATGTTTATGATGCAAAACTCACAAGTTTTGCATCGATCCGAAAACGGCGGAAAAACGGGCCGCACGGCTATGCAGAAATCCGATGCGCAATAGTTCGCGGTATACCGGATGTTCGCGGGGCATAAGCAACCGGCGGGGACCTCTCGCTCACCCTTGCTTTCGCGGATGCCGAACCGCGGGCGATCCTGTACCTCACCCTTATGGACGACGCGCAACTGACCCTGGATCTCGACGGATGGGAGGGGCCGCTCGATCTGCTGCTGTCGCTCGCCCGCGGGCAGAAGGTCGATCTGCGGAAGATATCGATCCTCGCGCTGGTCGAGCAGTATCTCGCCTATGTCGACTCCGCGCGCGCACTGAAACTTGAACTGGCCGCGGACTATCTCGTGATGGCGGCGTGGCTCGCCTATCTGAAGTCCGCACTGCTGTTGCCGCGTGATCCGCTTGCCGAGCCGGACCCCGAAGAACTCGCGCTCCGGCTGCAACTCCGGCTCGAACGCTTAAGTGCGATGCGCGAGGCCGGCGCCCGGCTGATGGCGCGCGATCGGACCGGGCGCGACGTGTTCCTGCGCGGCGCGCCCGAGGGGCTGCGGACGGTGCGCAAGGCCGCATGGCAGGCGGAAATCTTCGACCTGATCGCCGCCTATGGCCGCATTTCCGCACGGACCCGACCGGTGATGCACGTCGTCGTCGACCGCGAGGTGATGACGCTGGAGGCGGCACTGGAACGCGTGTCGATGCTGGTCGGCGAGCGGATCGACTGGAGCGTGATCGAAAGCTTCCTCCCCGAGGCAGGAGAGCGTCTAAGACGATCCGCGCTCGCGTCGAGCTTTGTCGCCGCACTCGAACTCGCGCGACAGGGCAAGATCGAACTGCGCCAGGCCTCGCCGTTCGCACCGCTCTATCTCAGGGCTCGCGGGTGACCCCGCCCGACGATTTCACCCGCGCGGTCGAGGCTGTGCTCTTCGCCGCCGAGGCGCCGCTCACCATCGACGTGATTCGCGCGCATGTCGGTACGGGCGACGTCCGCGCCGCGCTCGACCGACTGACCGCCGACTATGCCGGCCGCGGTATCCACATCGTTAGGCGCGGCGACCGCTGGCAGTTCCAGACCGCACCGGACATGGCGCACATGCTCCGCCGCGACCGAGAAGAACCGCGCCGTCTCAGCCGCGCTGGAATCGAGACGCTGGCGATCATCGCGTACCATGAGCCCGTCACCCGCGCGGAAATCGAGGCGATTCGCGGCGTACAGATCTCGAAGGGGACGCTTGATGTGTTGATGGAGGCCGGCTGGGTGAAGCCGGCCGGACGGCGCGAGGTGCCGGGGCGGCCGCTGATGTTCGCGACGACCCCTGCATTCCTCGTCCATTTCGGGCTCCAGAGCCGCCGCGACCTGCCCGGTATCGACGATCTGCGCGCTGCCGGGTTGCTCGATCCGGTCGATCTCGCCTTCGATCGCCTCGACGATGGCGGGGACGATGGCGAGATGGCTGGCAAAGAGCCGAGATGACGCTTAGATAGGGTCAAGTTTCCAGGAGAATTGCCATGGGCGGTTTTAGCCCGATTCACTTGCTCGTTCTCGCGGTCGTCGCGATCCTCCTTCTCGGCGGCGGCCGATTCTCCAGCCTGATGGGCGACGTCGCCAAGGGCGTGAAGAACTTCAAGAAGGGCATGTCGGAGAACGACGACGAGACGCCCGCCAAGCCATCGGCCCGTATCGAAGCGCAGAAGACCGCCGATCCCGCGTTCGATCGCGACGGCAACCGCGTCCGCGACGACCGTCCTGCTTGAAGCCGTTGTGCTTGAAGCTGGTAGACTTGACGACCCTAGATAGGCGCGGCTGAATGTTCGATATCGCGCCCTCCGAGTTCTTGCTCGTGGCTTTCGTCGCGCTCGTCGTGATCGGTCCCAAGGACCTACCCAAGGCGATGCGCGTGGTCGGCTATTGGGTCGGCAAGGCACGCGGCGTCGCCCGGCAGTTCCGCTCCGGTTTCGATTCGATGGTCCGCGAGGCCGAACTCGAAGAGATGGAAAAGCGCTGGGCGTCGGAGAACGAACGCATCATGCGCGAGCATCCGCAGACGGGGACGGACGCGACGGCCGATACCGCGCAGGTGGTACATTCGCCCGAGACCGAGGAGTATCGGCGTGATTATCGGTCCACCGACCAGGCGGACGATCATACGAGCGAGCCGGTGATGGTCGAGAAGCCGGTCGTGGCGGCCGCTCCGGTTCACGCTTCTCCGGCGTTGCCCGAACAGGATCACAAACCGATAGCGGATCGTGGTCCGGATCTGTTCGATGGTCCGCTGGAGGCCCCGACCCCGACCCCGATCCCGACCCATTCCGACGACAAGACCGGTAAGTCCGACGTAGCGCCATCATGAACAAGCCGGGCATGAACGCAACGGCCGTGATCGCCTCCAAAGCCGAAAGCCAGACATGAGCGAGATCGACGAAAGCCGGGCGCCGTTGCTCGACCATTTGATCGAGCTGCGGCGGCGGTTGCTCTACTGTATCGCCGCGCTGATCGTGACGTTCGCCGTCGCCATGTATTTCGCCGAGGATATTTTCGGCTTCCTCGTTCACCCGCTGCTCGCGGCCGGTCAGAACAAGGTCATCTATACCGAGATTTTCGAGGCGTTTTTCGTCCAGATCAAGGTGGCGTTCTTCGCGGCGATGATGTTGTCGTTTCCGGTGATCGCAAACCAGGTGTGGCAGTTCGTCGCGCCTGGCCTGTACAAGAAGGAACGCGGCGCGCTGCTGCCCTTCATCCTCGCGACGCCGGTCCTGTTCCTGACCGGCGCGGCGATGGCCTATTACATCGCGATCCCGATGGCGTTGCACTTCCTTCTGGGCTTCGACGGAATGGTCGGCGGCATCCACCGCGAGGCGCTGCCGGCGATCGGCAATTATTTGTCGTTCACGATGCAGTTCTTGTTCGGCTTCGGGATCTCGTTCCTGCTGCCGGTCCTGCTCATGCTGCTGGAGCGTGCCGGGATCGTGACGCGCAAGCAACTCATCAGTGCGCGGCGCTACGCGATCGTCGCGGCGTTCGCGATCGCCGCGGTGCTGACCCCGCCGGATATCGGCTCGCAGCTGTTGCTCGCGATCCCGCTGGTCATCCTGTACGAACTCGCGCTGATCGGCATCTGGTTCACCGAGCGCAGCCGGGCGAAAGCCAAGGCGCTCGAAGGCGACGCAACCGACATTGTCGAGAGCTGAGCAGGACGAAGGCCGATACGAACACGGATGGCCGATACGAAAACGGGGCCCGGTGCATCTGCACCGGGCCCCGTTTCTTTACCATAAGCGCAAAAGGCTTACTTGGCGCCGTCCGCGGTCTTTGCGACGGTCTTGCCCGCCGAGCTCACGTCCTTGCCCGCGCCTTCGATCGTGTTGCATGCCGAAACCATGAGCGCGCCTGCGACGACTGCCAATCCGACCAACTTACGCATGATACTTCCTCCTAGAAGGGCTTGAATGCCACCGTGGAGGAATGTTCGGGAACCGCATTCGTTCCGTCTGCGGAACCAAGTCACGCAGCGATCTCGATTTAATAAATGGAGGCCCGGCAACTTCACCAAGGGGGGGAGGGTGAAGCTACCGGGCCTGTGTTCTGGATAGCGAGAGCGGGGGGGCATAAAGTCGCTATCCGAAGTGTAGAACGGCAACGGCGATAGTCGGTTCCCGCTTTTTTTATCTATAGCGAATTAAAAGCGTCGGTTCTCGGCATTCGGCCCAATTGCTCGACTATTCAGCGCTTCAGTCTCGCCCGGTGATCGCAAAAGCGATTTCATACGCCCCTACCAACGGGTCGTGGTGCAGTGGCGACCGCAACTGGCGCGACAGACCTTCCATGACGCGACCGTACCGGGACAGCGCTTCTCTGAACGCATCGCTTTCGACCAGCGCACGCGAAACGACGCGGAGCACCGCGCGGTCTGGTTTGTCGGCAACCTTGTCGGCAGGCTTCACGACGATCCGGATCTGCGCGGCGGGATCGCAACTGATCGCCAACTCGATCGTCTCGGTCGCCAGGAACGCCAGCGCGACCGCAACATCCTGGTTCACCAGATAAGGGTCGACATCGAGCGTGATACCCAGCCCGTGCGATCGGTCGGACGCCGTGGCGCGAATATTGGCCGAGAGTTCGCCGATCATGGTCCGCAGGTTCAGCCCGCGATTTTCCTCCAGCTCGGCGAAATGGTTGCGATGGACCACGGCCAGCGCATCCACGCGCCGCTGGATCGATGCATAGGCCGCCGTCGCGTCGGCGCTCGGCGCACTGCGCGCGTGGAAGTTGATCAGGCTCGAGATGACCTGCAGGTTGTTTTTCACCCGGTGATGCACCTCACGGGTCAGCTTGGTCTGTCGGACCAGCCCCTCCGCGAGGCCCGCTTCGTGCAGCGCGACCGTGCGGCTGATCGACTGGAACGTCTCGCCGAGCTCACGGATTTCCTGTGCCGGCAAGGTATGGACGGTGCCGAAGTCGAGTTCCTCGCCAGGCGTGAAGGCGGCCACGGCGGCACGAAGACGGCGCAGCGGACGAATGAGCAGCCGATCGACGACGAACCATGCGATGCTCGCGGCGGCGATCCACATCAGCAGGGGAAGGAGCATCGCGACGATCAGCGAAGACGTCACCGGTGCGCTGCGAATGCTCGTCCGCAAGGCCAGCCCCGCGACGCCGAGTTCGGTCCGCATCGTTTCCATGCGGTCGAGCGGCCGCTCGTCGGGAATCGTCTCCAGGTGCAGCGCATCCTCATCGAGCACGATGGCGCTGCTGAAGGCCGACGCGCGCGTCGAAGGCCGCCCGATCTTTTCGAGGAACGCACGCGGGAAATAGGCGCGGGCGGACGTGTCGCCGCCGGGACCGGATATCGCCAGGATCAGCCCGTTGTCGGGAACGATCGCTGCCGCGACAGGCATGTCCTCGCGGCGGATAGTGACGGGGTTCGGCAGGGGGACGCCGCACAAAACGCGGCTGGCGCGATCGGTGATGATGAACCGGGTGCCGGCGGACGATTGTTGCGCGAACACACCCTGTGCTCGTGCGCAACTCGGCGAATCGGCGGGGTCCGTGCCCAGCGCGTTCACCGCGACACGCAATGCGGTCATATCGCCGACCAGCTCGATGGCGATCGCCCGTGCGCTCTCGTCGGCGGTGACGCGCAACCGTGCACGTGCCTCGGCATCGGCCAGCCGCGTGGTCTGCAATGTCGCGAAAACGGCGATCAACGCGAGCGGCAGGAGCGCGGCGCTGATGATCAGGAAAAGCTTTGCCCCGGTCGGCCACCGTCCGATTGCCGCCGACACGCGGCCCTGGCTCGTGGGTCCAGGCTCCGAAGATTTAATGTCGGCAGTAGAGGCGGGGGTAAGGGGCGTGGGCGCGGGGCCCACCATCAGTCCAATTTGCCGAGCAGGTCGAGCAAATCGTCCGGGATCGTTTCATCAACGGTCTTCTGATAGACCGAGCGCAGTGCCGAACCCATTTGTTGGTCTTTATCAAGGACCTTGGCGGGCTTCGTGGCAGGCACTGTCTTCTCCGTGTCGTGGCCCAAACTCAAAACTTCCCCCTGCACGACGCAAACCAATCATGTGATGGCGAGCACAACTGTACCCACAGGCACCGGACTACACACTCGCGAAAGATGTTCGTGAAACCAAATAGCATCTGGATGGTTCCATGACCGAGCGAAAAATACGCATCTCCGCTCGGTCGTGCCCGATAACTGGCGACGATGGGGCGGACACGGGGCATTTTCGACCGACACCATTGCAATGACGCGAGCCACCCGACACATGAGGGGCCGCGTAGGATCAGGGAGTATTCGTTACCCATGTCTCTTGGACAGCAACTTGCACCGCACCTTCCCTTTTTGCGGCGCTACGGCCGGGCCCTGACCGGCAGCCAGATGCACGGCGACAAATATGTGCGCGCCACGCTCGAGGCGATCGTCGCCGCACCCGAGGAATTTCCGCGCGACGTGGATCCCCGTCTCGGCCTGTATCGAATGTTCCAGGCGATCTGGAATTCGGCGAACTTCGACGAGGTCGGCGATGAGGGTGCGAGCGAGGCCGAAGGTCACGAAGCCGTTGCCCGCGCGCGTCTCGCCCGGATGACGCCGCTTTCGCGTCAGGCGCTTCTGCTGACAGCGATGGAAGGCTTCACGCCAGAGGACGCAGCGTATCTGATCGAGGTCGACACCAGCGAGGTCGACGATCTGGTCGCCGATGCGCTGTCCGAAATCGAGAACCAGACCCGTGCGAAGGTCCTCATCATCGAGGACGAGCCGATCATCGCGATGGATATCGAGACGATCGTGCGTGATCTCGGTCACGATGTCACCGGCGTCGCCGTGACGCGTGACGAGGCGGTCGCGCTGGCGATGGAAACCCGTCCCGGCCTCGTGCTCGCGGATATCCAGCTGGCCGACGACAGCTCGGGCATCGACGCGGTCAAGGACATCCTCGCCGAGTTCGAAGTCCCGGTGATTTTCATCACCGCGTTCCCGGAGCGGTTGCTGACCGGCGAACGTCCCGAGCCGACGTTCCTGATCACCAAGCCGTTCCAGCGTTCGACCGTGAAGGCCGCGATCAGCCAGGCGCTGTTCTTCGATCAGGCGACCGTCCCGACCGCTTAAGGTCGACGGCACTTATCCGGGTCCGTGACTGTAAGACAGTTACGGACCCAAAACGTCTTTCGCGAGTTTGTTGGTGATGGCTGATCCAAACGAACCAATTCACATCGATACCGAAGATGCACGGGCAGGTGCCACGCCACATATGACCCGGTACATCCTGGCGATCTCGCTAGTGTTGGTCATTGTTATATTTGGCTTTATAATTCTTCGCTAAGCAGGATTGCGTGCGCGTCGCTGGTATTTCCTGCGGCGTACGCCTATGTCTGCCGCGTTCGCACGGCAGTGTTTTATCGGGATTGATCGGATTACCATGACCCAGCCTGCTTTGCCCGTGGATGACGAAAACGATGACGTTGTCGCGCCGGTCGAGCATGTCTCCCTGTCGGATGCCGAGTTCAAGGTTCAACTTGCGCAGGTAATCCCGCATCTGCGTGCGTTCGGTCGCTCCTTGTCGGGAAGCCGCGATCTCGCGGACGACCTGGTCCAGGAGACTTTGCTGAAAGCCTGGGCCGCGCGTCTCCGCTTCCAGGCGGGTACGAACATGCGGGCGTGGACCTTCATCATCCTGCGCAACCTATATCTCTCGCAGATGCGACGCGCCCGCTTCAAAGGCGAGTGGGACGATCTTGTCGCGGACCGTATCCTCGCTGCACCCGCAAGTCAGGATCGCCACGTCGAGCTTGGCGACATGCAACGCGCGTTGATGCATCTGCCGCAGCCGCAGCGTGAAGCCCTTATCCTGGTGGGCGCGGGTGGCTTTGCCTATGAGGAAGCCGCAGAAATCTGCAGCGTCGCTGTCGGGACCATCAAGAGCCGGGTAGCTCGCGGACGTGTTGCGCTGGAGACGATCTTAACGGACGGTTCGCTTCCGTCGCGTCGCGATCATGAGACCGATACGTCCAAGACGGCGCTGGATTCGATCATGGGCGACGTCGAAGAGCTCAGCCGAGGACGCTGATTTCTGCACTGGTTCAGTTGATGCAGTACGGTGTGCGGTCGAGACGCCGCAGCATCGATGCCATGTCCTCTGGTACCAAGCATGCATTGTCGAACGCATTCCGTAGTGACTGACCGATAGCGTCAGTAGCACGCGGTGATCGTACGACGTGATGGCCATTATCGTCTCGGCCTGCGATGCAAGATGCGTAAGTCATGCCCGCTACAACGGGCAACTTTCGATTTCGTTGCTTTGTCGTGACACTGTGCAACAGTCGATATAGCGACGACTGATGTCTTTAGTCTCCCATGAACTGGCGATAAACGACGCCATCGCGCGCGCGCGACTTTGGTCGCCGTTTCTTTCGCTGATACTCGACCGCGAACCTGTTCTGGCGAAGTCGCTTGCAACGGGCCGGCTCGACCTGTCGTGGTCGAGCGTCGAGCCCGGTATGCCGGTCGCCAAGCGGTTGCGCATCGAACGGCGTGCGATGGCGCTCAACGTCGCGATCGGCGATCTGGCGGGCATATTGGACCTTACCGCCGTAACCGGCGCGCTAAGCAATTTCGCCGACTGCGCGCTCGACACCGCGATCCGTACCGCGATCGAAGAGCGTACGCCCGGTGCCGAACCCGTCGGCTTCACCGCGATCGCGCTCGGCAAGCAGGGAAGCGGCGAACTCAATTATTCCTCGGATATCGATCCTATCCTGCTGTTCGATCCCGAGACGCTGCCCCGTCGCCCACGCGAAGAGCCTGAGCAGGCGGCGGTCAGGATCGGCAAGCGCGTGGTCGAATTGCTCCAGGCCCGCGACGGCGACGGATACGTGCTACGCGTCGACTTGCGACTGCGGCCCTCGCCCGAGATCACACCGATCGCTCTGCCGGTCGATGCCGCGATCGGCTATTACGAAGCACAGGCGCTGCCATGGGAACGCGCTGCCTTCATTCGTGCGCGCGCGGCGGCAGGGGACATCGCGCTGGGCCAGCGGTTTCTCGAAGCGATCAGGCCGTTCGTGTGGCGCCGCGCGCTCGATTTCGGCGCCATTGGCGAAATCCGCGGTATCTCCGCCCGAATCCGCGATCACCATTCGCAAGGCCAGGCGTTCGGCCCCGGCTACGACTTGAAGCGAGGGCGCGGTGGCATCAGGGAGGCGGAGTTCTTCGCGCAGATCCACCAGTTGATTCACGGTGGGCGTGATCGATCGGTGCGGGTACCCGCAACGCGCGATGCGCTCGCTCGACTGGCCGACGCGGGGTGGATCCGCAGCGACGAATCGCAGGCGCTGATCGCTGGCTACACGTTGCTCCGGACGATCGAGCACCGCGTGCAGATGATCGACGATCGCCAGACGCACGCATTGCCGACCGGCGATGCGCTCGACCGCGTAGCGAAACTGCACGGGCTCGACGATGCGGGCGCGCTGCTGGCGCTGCTCGAACCGCGTGTCACGGCGACGGGTCGGATCTACGACGCGCTCGACGATACGGTACGTCCCGCATTCTCGCATGACGCCGTGACGCTGGAAGCGGATCTCGTCGAGGCGGGCTTCGACGATCCCGAATCGGCACGGCGACGGATCGAGGCGTGGCGGGGCGGCGCCTATCCCGCGCTCCGCAGTCCGGCCGCGCGTGAGGCGCTGGAAGCGGTATTACCGACACTCGTCCCGGCGTTCGCGGCCGCGCCGGTCCCCCAGGCGGCGCTGCTCCGCCTGGACGCGTTGCTCGAACGCCTGCCGAGCGCGATCAATATCTTCCGCTTGTTGGAGGCCCGGCCGGGCTTGGCCACGTTGCTTGCCGCCATCCTCAGCCACGCGCCGACGCTCGCCGACGATCTGGGACGCCGTCCCGATCTGCTCGACGGCCTGATCGACGCGACTGCGTTCGAACCGGTCGGCGACATTGCCGCACTCGAAGTCATCATGCGCGCGGGTGAGGCGGGCGGCGATTATCAGTCCCGGCTCGATCATGTCCGCCGGGTCGTCGGCGAACTGCGTTTCGCGCTCGGGGCACAGATCGTCGCCGGCGCATCCGATCCGCTCGACGTCGCGGCAGGGTATGCGCGGGTCGCCGAGGCAGCGATCGGCGTCCTCGCAAGTGCGACGATCGACGAATTCGCGAAGGTCCACGGCCGCGTACCGGACAGCGAACTCGTCGTGCTCGCGCTTGGCCGAATGGGCGGCGCAATGCTCACGCACGCGTCCGATCTCGATCTCATCTATCTGTTTACGGGCGATTTCGCCGCCGAGTCCGACGGGCCGAAACCGCTCGGCGCAACGCTCTACTATAATCGTCTCGCACAGCGACTGACCGGCGCGCTGTCGGTCGCGACGGCGGCAGGGCCACTGTACCAGATCGACACCCGGTTGCGGCCGTCGGGCGGGCAGGGGCCATTGGTCGTCACGCTCGACAGCTTCGCCCGCTACCAGCGCGAGGATGCCTGGACCTGGGAACACATGGCGCTCACGCGTGCCCGCCCGGTGTTCGGATCTGTAGACGCTCGGGATGCCGTTGCGTCGATTGTCCGCGACGTGCTCGAAGGCGACCGACCAGCGCGCGACGTGATCGCCGACGCCCGCACGATGCGTAGCGACATGGCCGCGCACAAGCCGCCCAAGGGCGCGCTCGATGCCAAACTGCTCCCCGGTGGCCTTGTCGATCTCGAATTCGCAACGCATGTCGTTCAGCTCGTGAATAGGACCGGGTTCGACCCAAATCTCGGCGGTGCGATCGATGCGTTGATCCGCGAAGGCCTCGTCCCGCCGACGCTCCGCCCTGCGCATGATGTCCTCACGCGCCTGCTGGTAACGCTGCGGCTCGTCGCGCCCGATGCCGCGCCACCGGGACACGCGACCGAGGACCTCATCGCCCGCGCGATCGGCGTGACGGACTGGGCGGCGGTGGTTGCCACGCTCGAATCGACCCGGCAGGAGGTTCGCCAGTTCTGGGCGCAGGTGACGGGAGAGCAGGATGGATGAAGGTTCGAAGATTCCCGAACTATCGGTGACGATCGACGACGCGGTGGTTTCACTGGCGAGTCTCGGCGCGCCGCTGGTGGTATATTTCTACCCGAAGGACGACACGGCCGGCTGCACCACCGAAGCGAAGGACTTTTCCGCGCTTTCCGACGCGTTCGAAGCGGCGGGCGTAACTGTGGTCGGCGTGTCGAAAGACAGCGCTGCGTCGCACGCGAAGTTCACTGCGAAACACGGACTTGCGGTCCGGCTTGCGAGCGATGTCGAAGGTGTTGCCTGCGAGGCTTTCGGTGTGTGGGTTGAGAAGGCGATGTACGGCCGCAAGTATATGGGGATCGAGCGCGCGACGTTTCTGTTCGACGCCGACGTGACGCTCGCGAAGGCTTGGCGCAAGGTCCGCGTTGCCGGGCATGCCGAGGCGGTCCTGGCCGCCGCAAAGGCCCTCTGAACGGCCTTCGGTAAGGGCCGGAGATTCGTCCATATTTTGCGCCCGATGTCGTCGTTCGCTTCGTGTTCCATGACGATCGCCTCGATTTGCATCAACTCGCCGCATCAACCTGCCGCTCCGCCGCGCGGATGATGCCGCGCTCTTGCTCGGGACGGCGGTATCCGGCCTAACCCCACTTGTCTGAAGCGCGGAGGGGCTGCGAGTCAGGACAAGTTTCGGAGCCGTCCGCCTTGAAGCGTGCGGCCCCGCATTTTTGTGTCGGGGACCAATGGTCGATTTTACCGCAGCAGCCATCGTGACGCGCCTCAAGGCCATGTCCGTGGTATATACGTCGTTCACGTTTCGCCGTCTCGCGATTGCCGCTTCTGTTATAGGCATGACCGCTTCCGGCGCCATCGCCGAGGCGCAGGTTGCTCCTTCGGCCACCAACGCAAAGCTGGTGCATCACGTCGCTGCTTCCGGTGGCCCGATGATCGCTGCGAACGCCGAGGAGGCTACTGCCGATCTTCGCGCCGATGCGCAGTTCCGCACGCTGTTCCAGACCTGGAAAAAGCTCGATGCGACTCAGCAGGGCGTGATCGCGATCCCGTCGGTACAGCCGGTCCACTCGCTCTCGTTCACCAGCAATTTCGGGATCCGCTCGGATCCGTTCCGCGGCACTGCGGCGATGCATGCCGGCGTCGACATTCCCGGCCCGCTCGGTACGCCGATCTATGCCACCGCCGACGGAATCATCGCTCATGCCGGCCGCCAGGGCGGCTACGGCAACATGGTCGAGATCAGCCACGGCAAGGGTATCGCGACCCGGTATGGCCATCTGTCGAAGATCCTCGTCGGCGACAACGCCCGCGTCGTTCGCGGCCAGTTGATCGCGCTGATGGGCTCGACCGGCCGCTCGACCGGCTCGCATCTCCATTACGAAGTCCGCATCGACGGCCACGCCGTCAACCCGGTCCCGTTCCTGACGACCGCCGATTACCTCCTCGCCGCTCAGGACCGCTCGGTAAAATCGATCCCGGTCTCCACCGGCGGCCCCGCCGCCCAGGACTGACGCTTTCGGGCTCCCCTCCCTGAAAGGGAGGGGCTGGGGGTGGGTAGGCCAGTTTGCGCCACCACGCTCATATATGCGGAAGCCGACCCACCCCCGACCCCTCCCTTCCAGGGAGGGGAGACGAAGTGAAAATAGTCGCGGTTGTGCGACCTACCCCCCTCTAAACCCCAAGGTTGCCGCCGCTACCCCAACCCCCTATCTCCAAGCCATGGCAACGCTGGTTCAAGACATCATCCTCACCCCCTCCGCCGCGGCGCGCGTCGCGGCGATCGCCGTCAAGCAGGGAAAGCCGGCGATCCTGCGTCTCTCGGTCGATGGCGGCGGATGTTCCGGGTTTCAGTATAAATTCGGGTTTGCCGATTCGGTCGAGCCCGACGACGTGATTGCCGAACATGACGGCGTGAAACTCGTCGTCGACAGCGTCAGTATCGACCTCGTCCGCGGGTGCGCGGTCGATTACGTCGAATCGCTCGCAGGCGCCGCGTTCAAGGTCGAGAACCCCAACGCCGCATCGGGTTGCGGCTGCGGCTCCAGCTTCTCGGTCTGATCGCCCCATGAAAATCGTCACGTACAACGTCAACGGCATCAAGGCGCGGTTGCCGCGGTTGATCGAGTATCTCACCGAAGACCAGCCCGACATCGTCTGCCTCCAGGAACTGAAGTCGAGCGACGATACCTTCCCGATCGCCGACATCGAGGCCGCGGGCTATGGCGCAGTCTGGCACGGCCAGAAGGCCTGGAACGGCGTCGCGATCCTCGCGAAAAGCGGCACGCCCGTCGTGCGCCAGCGCGGTCTCGATGGCGAGCCCGAGGACGAGCACAGCCGCTACATCGAGGCGGAAATCGACGGCCTGATCGTCGCCGCACTCTATCTCCCCAATGGCAACCCTCAGCCCGGCCCGAAATTCGACTATAAACTGCGCTGGATGGACCGCCTCGCCGCCCGTGCACGCGTCCTGCTGGCGGAGGAAAAGCCGGTCATCCTCGCAGGCGACTACAACGTGATCGCCAACGACGACGACACCTTCTCGGTCCGCGCGATGCAGGACGACGCCTTGATGCAACCCGAAAGCCGCGAGCATTACCGCGCGCTCGTCGCACAGGGCTGGACCGACGCGCTGCGCACGCAATTCCCGAAAGGTGGCGTCTGGACGTTCTGGGATTACCAGGCCGGCGCATGGCAGCGCGACGCCGGGTTCCGCATTGACCACCTGTTGCTAAGCCCGCAGGCTGCCGATCGGATGATCGATGCCGGCGTCGACAAGGCGTATCGCGGCCGCGAGAAGGCGAGCGATCACGCGCCGACCTGGGTGCGGCTACGGTGAAAGCCGTTGCGATCGCGCTGGTATCGCTGGCGGCGCTTCACACGGCAGGTGCGAACGCGCAGGAGCGTGAATATTGCCCCGAGCGACCCGGTATCGACACGCCGGCCTGCACGATGGCGAAGGGGCGCGTATCGGTCGAGACGTCGATCGCCGACTGGACGCGCGATGACCAGCCTGGCTCGCGCGACGATAATATCCTGTTCGGCGACACGCTTGTCCGCGTCGGCGTCAGCGACACGGTCGAGGCGCGGGTCGGCTGGACGCCGTTCGGACACGACCGGATGCGCGACCAGACCGGCATCGACACGGTGAACGGGGTCGGCGACGTGTCGCTCGGCATGAAAGCGAATTTGCGCGACCCCGATGGGTCCGGCCTGTCGATCGCCGTGCTTCCCTATGTCACGCTGCCGGTCGGGCGATCGGGGATCGGCGCTGGCGACTGGGGCACCGGCTTGCTGGTGCCCGTTACCTATGAACTCTCCGACACCCTCTCGCTGGATCTGACACCGGAGATCGACGCGGCGGTCGACGAGGATGGTAACGGCCGCCATCTGGCATACAGCACGGCAGCGGGGCTATCGGTGAAGCTCGACAAGGCATTCACGCTGACCGGCGAGTTCCAGGCGCTGCGCGACGATGATCCCGAAGAGCATGCGACACAGGCACTGGCCGCGCTCTCGCTGGCGTGGTCGGCGAACGACGATCTTCAGTTCGACGTGTTCGGTGCCGCGGGTTTGAACCATCACACGCCCGATGCGCGGCTATACGCAGGGGTCTCGCGGAGGTTCTAGATGCTGGTCGGTCTATTCCTGCTCCAGGCGGCGGCAGGCCCGCCACTTCCGCCGGAACTGCGCAAACGCGCGCCAAGATCTACGATGCCGTGCCCGGTCCAGCCCGATCCCGACGGCGAGATCGTCGTCTGCGCGCGTCCGACAGATCAGCGCCTCGCAAAGCTGCCCGAGCCGATTGCCCCGCCGCCCGGAGACCCAATGACGTTTCGCTTGCCCGGCGGCGGCACGGGCAACGTCCACGCGATCCGCACGGAGCTTCCGGGCGCGATCGGGCAGGGGGTGGCGGTGACGCTCAAGATACCGTTCGGCAAGGGCAAGCGGGAGTAGGCCGCACCCCCTTCGTCAGGATGACGAATAAGACGCCCCCTTCTAAAGCACTCGTTCGTACACCTGATAAACCTTGTTCACCCGGCTCTCGATCGTCTCGGCGATCGACCGCATCCCCTGGTTGTCGTCGAGGATCCAGCCGATCTCCGCACGCTTCGCATCATAATGCTCGACCGAGGCGCGGCGAATGTATTCGATCATCATGAAGGCCAACTGGCTTGCCATCCGCGACGCCTGGAGTTCCTTGACCACCCCCATCAGCGGCACGCGCACCGTCCGCACCTTGGGTTTGCGCAGCCACCACAACAGCTTGGCCCAGCCGAACGGGAACAGGTTCCCGTTGAGCGGCTTGATCGCCTCGTTCAGGTCGGGGAGGGTGATCATGAACGCGACGGGCTTGCCGTCCAGTTCGGCGATGCGGATCAGGTCGTTGAACACGATCGGCTTAAGTTTGACGCCGACGTCCTTGATCTCCGGCGGGGTCAGCGGCACGAATCCCCAATTGTCGCGCCACGCGTCGTTCAGGATCGACAGGATGATCGCCGCCTCCTCCTCGAACTTGGTCTTGTCGACGTTGCGGACGGTGATGCGCGGGTTTTTCTCACCCGACTTGATGATCCGCTGGACGATCGGCGGGAACTGCTTGGTAACATCGACCTCATAGGTCATCAGCTGCTTGATCGGACGATACTGCGCCCATTCGATCCAGCCGCGATATTCGCGCTTGGCGTGGCCCATCATGATCGTCGGCGGATGATCATAGCCGTCGATCAACAGGCCCGGCTCTTCCCAGATCGACATGCTGATCGGGCCCAGCGCGCGGGTCATACCCTGTTCACGCAGCCATTCCTCCGCCCGCGCCAGCAGCGCCTGGAATACGTCCTGCCGCTCCGCCTCCATCAGCCCCCATTGGCCGACGCCGGGCCCGAACCCCTGCTCGGGCGGCATCGTCAGCGCCAGCGTATCGATATGCGCCGAGATGCGTCCGACCACGCGGCCATCTTCCTCGGCCAGGAACAACTGCGCCTTGGCATGGCTGAACCAGCCGTTCTTCTCCGGCGTGATCAGCCCGAGCGCCTCCGACTTCAGCGGCGGCACCCAATGGGGATCGTCGGCATAGAGACGGAACGGCAGATTGATGAAGATCTTGCGGTCTTTCTTGGTCTCGACCGGTCGAATGATGAGCTTGGCCATGTCGTGTCCCCAGAATATTCGCGCGTATCTAGCCAGCACCGACGGCAAAGGCGAGTGACACGTTCGTCATCGCTTCGACCGCTTACGGTGATCGCGTTTACTCGACGGCCGACAGGGCGCCGCAACCTGTAAATGCCACGCTATCGCCACTATCTTCGGGCAATGGACATGCCCATGGATACCTCGCTCAGCCTCGCTCGCGGCACGGCCGCTCCAGCATCTACCCCCGTGAGCGCTCCGCGCACCGGCGGCGGTATGGAGCGCGTTGCCGATGACAAGGCGATGCTGCGCGCGGCCGCCGATCTGACGCGCGATCTGGTGAAGCCGCGTCCGGCAATCTACTGGGCCGACCTGATCGCATCGATGGTCGTCGGCTACGGCGCGCTCGCCGTTGCGGCCGCATCGACCTCGACTCCGGTGGCGATCCTCGCGGGCGTGGTGGCAATGCTGGGCCTGTATCGCGGCCTGAGCTTCATCCACGAAGTCAGCCACATGAAGCACGCCTCCGTCCCGAACTTCCGCCTCGGGTGGAACGTGTTCGTCGGTGTGCCCCTGCTGACCCCCTCGTTCATGTACGAGGGCGTCCACAACCTCCATCACGCCAAGACACGGTACGGCACCGTCGAGGATCCCGAATACCTGCCGCTCGCACTGATGAAGCCATGGACGCTTCCGCTGTTCATCGTGGTATCCGCCCTCGCGCCGATCGCGCTGCTGATCCGGTTCGCGATCCTGTCGCCGATCTCGCTACTGTCCCCGAAGCTGCGGACGATGATCGTCGAGCGCTACTCCGCCTTGGCGATCAACCCCCAGTTCCGTCGCCGCGCCCCCGAAGGCGAAGCGAAGGCCTATTGGGATCGCCTGGAAATCGCGGCAAGCCTGTGGGCGATCACGCTGATCGCGATCACGGTCACCGGCGTGCTGCCGCTACGCGCGTTCGTGACGATCTTCGCCGTCGCATCTGCGTTCGCGGTGCTCAACCAGGTCCGCACGCTGGTCGCGCACCTGTGGGAGAATGACGGCGAGCCGATGACGGTAACCGCACAGTATCTCGACACGGTCAACGTGCCGCCGCCAGCCCTGTTGCCCGCGCTCTGGGCGCCGGTCGGTCTGCGCTACCACGCGCTGCATCACCTGCTGCCGGGGCTGCCCTATCATGCACTCGGCGAGGCGCATCGCCGCATTACCGCCGAACTCGATGCGCTCTCGCCGTATCACAAGGCAAGCTATCCGGGTTTGCCGGGCCTCGTCAGCAAGATCGCGCGAAGCACGATGGTTCGCCGCTGACAGGGCCACTGACGGGATGGCGGGCTGATCGCGAACGACCGGCCCGTCACTCTGCGTTATTTTGCCGCGTCGAACTGCTTGAGTGCCGTAGCCGCGTTCCGACCGACATCGCTCGTCGGGGCCAGTCGGGCGGCAGTGCTCCACGCTTCCCGCGCGGCCGCCTCGTCGCCAGCCGCCGCCGCGATGTTCCCCGCCTCCAATTGAACCGATGCATCGTCGGCCGATCGCTTCAGCGCCTGGGCGATATCCGACTTTGCGCGGGTCAAATCGCCCATCCGCCGCGCGAGTGTCGCGGACAACAACCAGGCCAACGGATCGTCGCCCGCCGTCGTCAGCGCAAGATCTAGATCGCTCCGTGCCGCACCCAGTTCGCCGGCTACGACCAGCGCGCGCGCATGGTCGAGTTGCGCCTCGCCCAGCGGCAGTCCGGTCAGCGATCCCGCGGCGAGCGCCGAATCGAGCGCAACCCGCGCCTTCGCAGGCTGTCCGGAGGCGAGCCAGGCATTGCCGGCCTGCGCCCAATAGTTCGCAGCGCGCGTATCCCTCGCGACCTGCGCCTCCCGCGCGGCCTCCTCGAACTCCAAGGCCGCCGATGGCCAATTCTTCTCGGCGGCGAACGCAAGTCCAGCGCATTGCCGCGCGAAATACCGTCCCCCGCTGATCCGCCAGCGACCCGCGTCGGCGCGTGCCGCCGCGGGATCGCTCTGCGTCAGGGCAACGCACCGGGAGAACCGATCGCCCTGCGCATCGACGGGACCGGCGGCAGGACCGGCGGCGGGGGCCTGCGACGCGGCAAGCAACAGTGTCAGGATCATAAGGCGGCGATCACATCCTCCACCGCCCGGATGATGAGGGAAATGTCGCTGTCGCGCGACAGGCGGTGGTCGCCGTCCTTGACCAGCCATGTCTGCACATCGGCTGAACGCAACAACTCGGCGAGCCGCGCGGTCCGCTGCCACGGCACGTCCGGATCGCGCTGGCCCTGGACCAGCCGTACCGGGCCGTCGAATGCGATCTCGCCGAACATCAACCGGTTCGCCTCGCCCGACGACCAGAACGCGCGGGTATAGACCGTCGGCTCGGGCCCGTAGGGATTCTTGCGCTCGATCCGCCCGTTGCTCAGCAGCGCCATCTTCTCGTCGGTGGTAAAGCCCCAGTCGGTAAAGTCCGGCGCCGGCGCGACCCCGACCAGCCCCTTGACCAGATCGGGCCGCATCTTCGCCGCCAGCAGCATCAGCCAGCCGCCCAGCGACGACCCGACGAGGATTGCGGAGTCTTCGACAAGCGCGTCGATCATCGCCAGTACGTCGTCGCGCCAGTCGACCAGGGTCTGGTCCTCGAACGCCCCCTCGCTCTGTCCGCACCCGCCATAATCGAACCGCAGGAACGCCTGTCCCTCGGACTTCGCCCACGCCTCCAGCGTCACCGCCTTGGTCCCCGTCATGTCCGACGCGTACCCCGACAGGAACACGATCGTCGGGCCGGTACCGGGCGTGTGGTGATAGGCGAGGCGAGGGCGCTCCTTGACGGGAGGCGTGTTGTTGGGCGACGGGGCGGCGGCGGGAGCGATATCGGTCATGCCGCCAGCTTTAGACCGTCTTCGACGGGCTGGTGAAGATGTCTTCTATAGCCAGCTCGAACAGTTCGGCGATCTTGAACGCCAGCGGCAGCGATGGATCGTAGCGCCCCGTCTCGATCGCATTGACGCTCTGCCGCGACACTTGGAGCCGCTCGGCCAAGTCGCCCTGGCTCCAGTCGCGCTCGGCACGTAGCACTTTGAGGCGGTTCTTCATGCCTCGCGACCCGCGATCCGGTCGCGCGCCCACAGCCAGACCTGACCGACCAACAAGCCGGCGCACCACAGGGGAAAGGCGAGGTGGACGGGCTTGTGCGGCACCGCGCCGGTATCCTCAAGGAAGCTCCACACCGTCATGACCGACAGCATCAAGGCGGTCGCGATGAGCATGGCATGGATCAGTTTGGCCCGCACATACTCGTCCGGCTGTTCGACGATCGCCATCCCCATCGCCCAGATGACCGCGATGATCGGCAGCGCCGGCAGAATCGCGAGCGCAATGAGCGGGGCCCCGGTCGGCGCGTAGGCCGCCTCGACCATGTTCGATCCCAGCAGGAACACCGCGTAGCAGGTCATGCTGGGGATGAAGCGATTGAGATAGCGGCGGTTGGCTTGTCGCATGGTGAGCACGGAGGGTCTCCCTGGTTAAGGACAAGCGTGCTTTACATGGCATCAAGCCGCCGTGTCAACTAAGCTTTACAGAAGGCCAAGCGTGCACGTCGATAAGACATGCGACGCCGCAGCCCGAGCGAACCCGTTCTTGGCCTAACCCTGCCTAACCTTCTTTTTGGACCGGGCGCTTTCGTGCGCCGTAAGATGCGGATTAGATGATGAATTCGACCGTCTTCATCTGCGTCTGATCGGCCGCGACCGCGCCGCGCTTCTCGACCATCTGGCGGTGCAGTTCGGCCACCGTCTCGCTCCCCCGCGTCTTGCACAGCGCGGGCACGAAGGCATGGACCAACGCGCCGAGCCCGCCCTTGATCATCGTCAGGCCGAAGCGTCCGGCGACCCCGAAATGCTCGGCATAGCTTTCGCCGACGGTGGCGGGATGGTCGAGGAACAGGCGGCGAAACATCGGCAGTCTCCTGCTTCGTTCTATATCAGCGCGCGGCCAAGGCGTCGACCATCCCCGCGGCCAGCAGGCTCAGGGTGTCATCACGAGCGCCCATCACCACGATACGGTCGCCCGGCCGAGCTTCCGCGATCAGCGCGGCTGCGGCGTCCGCACGGTCGGCTATATGCCGCGCGTCTCGCCCGCCCTCGATGATCTGCGCGACGATATCGGCACTAGTGACCTCCCGCGTGACGGTCCCGCCGTAATAGGCCGGGTCGGGCAGGACGAGCACATCGTCCTCCGCCATCCGCTCGACGAACGTCGCGATCAGCTCGCGGCCCATGACCTTCAACGGGCCATAGCCATGCGGTTGGAAGAACAGGAGCAGCCGTCCAGGAAAGGCATGGAGCGTGTCGAGCGTTGCCGCGATCTTGTCTGGGTTGTGCCCGAAATCGTCGATCACCGAGACCCCGCCCGCCTCTCCGACCAGGTCGAAACGCCGGCGCAGACCCGTGAACCCCGCGATCGCCTTGACCGCATCGCCGAGCGACACATCCGCCGCCATCGCCGCCCCGATCGCGGCAAGCGCGTTCGACACGTTATGCCGCCCCGGGACGGCGAGCTTCACAGATGTCCGCACACCGCGGGAGACGATGTCGAAGCGGATGGCGAACGGCTCCGGCTTCAAATTCTCGGCGCGCAGGTCGGCCGAGGCGTCGATCGCGAACGTCGTCACCTGACCGCGCGGCAACCGCGCAGCGAGCGCTGCGGCATCGGGGTCGTTGGCGTTCACCACCGCCGTCTCGGCTTTCGCGATGAAGTCCCCGAACAGCACGCGCAGTTCCTCCAGCGATTTGTGATCGAGGCTGACATTGTTGAGCACCGCGATCTTCGGCGCATAGCCCGCGATCGAGCCGTCGCTTTCGTCGACCTCGCTGACGAACGCCTCTCCCCCTCCGACCAAAGCGCTCGCGAACGGCGCATCGAGGGTCGCGAAGTTCTTCATAACCGCCCCGTTCATTACCGTGGGGTCGCGCCCGACCGCATGCAGGATCCAGCCGATCATGCCCGTAACGGTCGACTTGCCGCTCGTCCCCGCGACCCCGATCGGCAACCGGCTGTCGTTGAACAGCGACGCCAGCATCGCCGCGCGGGTCGAGCGGGTACAGCCAAGCGCCTCCGCCGCGATCATGTCCGGCACGCTCGCCTCGATCGCCGCTGAGGCGATCACCAACTGGTCCGCCGAGACGATCCCGCTGCCGTCCTGCGGGAACAGCGCGACGCCCTTTGCGGTAAGGTCGTCGAACTTGGCGGGCACCCGGCCCTGGTCGAGGTTGCGGTCCGATCCGGCGACGCTCGCGCCCCGCCCCGCGAGGATCATCGCGAGCGGCATCATGCCGGATCCACCGATGCCGACGAAGAAACAGGGTTTGCTGATATCCATCGGCCCGCGATATGGGCGGTTTGGTAACGGGGCAAGGTCGGGAACACGAACAATGCGCATCGGTGTCCTCGCCGCGTCAAGCCGGACCAATCCCGCGGCGATCGCCAAGATCACCGCCTACGCGGCGACCGCGTTCCCGGAGGTCGAGCTCGTCTTCCACCCGCAATGCCTGGAGACCGACGGCCATTTCGCCGGCTCGGACTTTCGACGAGCGGCAGCGTTTCTCGAATACGCCAACGATCCTGCGGTCGACGCGATCTGGTTCCTGCGCGGCGGCTACGGTTCGAACCGCATCCTCGCGATGGTCATGCCCGAACTCGGCCGCGCAGCACGCCACAAGACGTATCTCGGCTATTCCGACGTCGGCTTCCTGCTCGGTGCGCTCTACGCCCGGCGGATCGGCCGACCGGTGCACGGGCCGATGGTCAGCGACATCAACCGCCACGACGGCGACGCGACGGTCGCACGGTCGCTCGGCTGGATGGTACGCGGCGACCGGGCAGGGCTGGAGCCGGGCCTGGACGGGAAGCCGTCGGCGGCGTTCAATCTCAGCATCCTAACATCACTGATCGGAACGCCGTGGCTGCCCGACCTCACCGATCACGTGCTGATCGTAGAGGAGGTGTCGGAGGCAATGTATGCGATCGACCGCATGCTCTTCAAAGTCGCCAACGCCACGCAGCTTAAGGGGATTGCGGGGCTACGTCTCGGCGCGGTGACCGCGGTCCAGGAGAACGACCCGCCCTGGGGCGAAACGCTCGACTACATGATGGTGCGCTGGAGCCGCGACATGGGCGTGCCGTATCTCGGCCGCGCGGAGATCGGGCATACGCAAGCGAACCGCGTGGTACCGTTCGGGGTGGTTTGAGCGGAGTTTTACGTGTCAAAATCGCCAGCTCCACCCCGGCGAAGGCCGGGGCCCAGTTGGCAAGGTGGGAGTAACGGAGCGCGAGCTTCTGTTAGCGACGTTCCCCAACTGGGCCCCGGCCTCCGCCGGGAGGTATGTTCTTCTCGACTTGGGCCTTACTTTGCAGTCGGATCGATCACTTGCATCCCCCCGAACCGCACCTTCGGCTGCCCCGGCACCGTATAGCTCCCCGCCACCTGATCGACCGCCCAGGCGCGCAGATTCGCCACCACCTCGACGCGCTGCAACCGATCCCGCTCGCGCATGAACACGATCAGGTCTTCGCGCCGGTTGCAGTCGCGCGTATCCGCCGTCGCGCACGGCGAATAGAGGATCGCCAGCGCCACGATTGTCCCGGCCGGATCGAGTACCGCCGCGCCCTTCTCCGGGCAGCTATGCGGGCGACACGCGGTAAAGCGATACAGACTCCCGATCCGCGTCGGTTCGTCGGGTGGCCCGTGCAGCACCTCGATCTGCTGATCCGCGACGTCGCCGTTCGCATACAGATATGACGCCTTGCGCTTGCCGATGAACCGCCGGACCGCCGCGGTGAACGCTGGCGTCACGATCAACTGGTTCGTATCGCGGCACGCCGCCAACCGCGTCGGCGCACATCTTGCTGCGGGGGCCTCAACAGGACCCGCAGCGGCGGACAGCATCATCACCAGACCCAGCATCGCACTCTCCCAAACCGCCCATACGCCCCCAATCCGGCGCATATCCGTCTGGAGTAGCCCTGTGCGCGTATCGTCTTATATAGACGTCGTGCGCGGATCGGTCCGCGCGCGTCATCCCGAGAGAAAGTCTTCCATGTCCGCAATGTTCCGAATCACGCTGCCCGACGGTTCCGTCCGCGAGGTTGCGCCCGGGACTACCCCCGCGGATGTCGCCGCCGCGATCGGACCCGGCCTCGCCAAGGCCGCGCTTGCCGCGCGCATCGATGGTCAGGTGCGGGATCTCAACCGGCCGTTCGAAGGGGATACGCAGCTTGCCCTCGTGACCGCGCGCGACGAGGCCGATGTGCTCGAACTCGTCCGCCACGATCTCGCGCACGTCATGGCGGAAGCGGTCCAGCATCTCTTCCCCGGCACGCAGATCACCTTCGGTCCTGCGACCGATGACGGTTTCTACTACGACTTCGCGCCAAAGGACCGTCCGTTCACTGACGAGGATCTGCCCGTGATCGAAGCCGAGATGCGCGCGATCATCGCCCGGAACGAGCCGTTCCAGCGCGAGGTCTGGTCGCGCCAGCAGCTGATCGATCGCTGGACGCAGCAGGGAGAGACCTTCAAGGCCGAATGGGCCGCCGAACTGCCCGAGGGCGAGGAACTGACGATCTACCGTCAGGGCGAGTGGCTCGACATGTGCCGGGGGCCGCACATGGCGTCGACCGGCAAGCTCGACCCCGGCGCCTTCAAGCTCACGCGCGTATCGGGCGCGTATTGGCGCGGCGACCAGAAGAACGCGATGCTGTCACGCATCTACGGCACCGGCTGGCTCAACAAGAAGCAGCTCGACCAGCATCTCTTCCGTCTTGAGGAAGCCGCCAAGCGCGATCATCGGAAAATCGGCGCGGAGATGGACCTGTTCCACCTCCAATCCGAGGCGCAGGGGTCGGTGTTCTGGCATCCCAAGGGCTTCGTGCTGTGGCGCCAGATGGAGGCGTATATGCGCCGCCGGCTCGATGCCGCCGACTATGCCGAGGTGAAGACCCCGCAGTTGATGGACGCCAAGCAGTGGGAGCAGTCGGGTCACTGGGGCAAGTACCGCGAGAACATGTTCGTCGTCCCCGACGAGATCCCCAATGCGGAAGACGAGGGCGCGATCCTGTCGGGTGAGGGCGACCTGATGGCGCTGAAACCCATGAACTGCCCGGCGCACGTCCTGATCTTCAAGCAGGGGATCAAGTCGTACCGCGACCTGCCGATCCGGATGGCCGAGTTCGGCTGCTGCCACCGCAACGAGCCGCACGGCGCGCTGCATGGCATCATGCGCGTCCGCCAGTTCACGCAGGACGACGCGCATATCTTCGTCCGCGAGGACCAGCTGGTCGAGGAGGTGCGCAAGTTCTGCGAGCTGCTCGACAGCGTCTACAAGGACCTCGGCTTCGAGGATTACGCAGTGAAGCTGGCGCTGCGCCCCGAGAAGCGGTTCGGCGGCGACGCGATGTGGGACAAGGCCGAGGCGGAACTGCGCGAGGCGGTGATGCAGTCGGGCCTGAGCGACACGATCAAGGCGAACTTCGAGGAACTGCCGGGTGAGGGCGCCTTCTATGCGCCGAAGCTCGAATTTCACCTGACCGACGCGATCGGCCGGACGTGGCAGGTCGGCACGATCCAGTCGGACCGCGTGTTGCCCGAGCGACTCGACGCGTCGTACGTCGGCGCGGACGGCGAACGGCACCGTCCGGTGATGCTCCACCGTGCGATCCTCGGCACGTTCGAGCGTTTCATCGGCATCCTGATCGAGCATCATGCCGGGCGCTTCCCGCTCTGGTTGGCGCCGGTGCAGGTGGTGGTCGCGACGATCGTGTCGGATGCCGATGACTATGCCCATCAGGTCGCCGCCGACCTGCGCAAGGCCGGGCTCCGCGTCGAGACCGATCTGCGCAACGAGAAGATCAACTACAAGGTGCGCGAGCATTCACTGGCGAAGGTGCCGCTGCTGTTCGTGGTCGGCAAGCGCGAGGCGGACGAGGGCACCGTCGCGATCCGGCGTCTCGGCAGCCAAGGCCAGGAGATGATGGCGCTCGGCGATGCGACCGCACGGGTTGCGATCGAGGCGCGCGCACCCGATATGTAAGTCAAGGGGCCGGCTGTTCTAGCGCGTGTTTCTGCGCTATAGGCCGGCCCAAATATTGTCAGAAACTTCAGGAGCAACCCCCATACGTCCTCCCACGATACGCCGGCCGATGCAGACGCCCGCGATGAACGGTCCGCGATTCAACGAATTCATCCAGAGCCAGAAGGTCCGCGTGATCGATCACGAGGGCGAGAATCTGGGCGTGATGTTCACGCGCGAAGCGATCGAGCAGGCCGCCGAACATGGCCTGGACCTGGTCGAGGTGTCGCCTAACGCCGATCCGCCCGTCGCCAAGTTCCTCGACGTCGGCAAGTTCAAGTACGAGGCGCAGAAGAAGGCCAACCTCGCACGCAAGTCGCAGAAGACGCAGGAGATCAAGGAGATCAAGATGCGTCCGAACATCGACGACCATGACTACGATACGAAGATGAAGAAGGTGAACGACTTCATCGGCGAGGGCGACAAGGTCAAGATCACGCTGCGTTTCCGCGGTCGCGAACTTAGCCATGGCCAGCTCGGCATGAACCTGTTGAAACGCGTTCAGGACGACGTCGCGGAGATCGCCAAGATCGAGGCGTATCCGCGCATGGAAGGTCGCCAGATGCTGATGGTGCTCGCACCGAAGTAAGGGCGTAGCGACTTCGGTCGTTATTGTTAGATAGTGAAGGCTGGTTGGTCCCAAGGGGCTGGCCGGCCTTTTTCGCGTCTGGCAGTCGCGGGCTCGGGTTGCAGATGGTGGAACTCGACGCAAGAACGGGCGCGCTTACACTTTGCCCAACTCCGAAGGGGCCCGGGGGTAGGCCAGCCCGTCTTGTTCCCGCGTCTGAACATGTGGAGGCCGACCCGCCCCCGACTCAGTCTTCAGGAACAGGCCAGAACTTCGAGTGAGCACATACGGGGAGCCTCAGCGGCTCAAGTGCATACCAAGTCCCGCCTTCCATCGACGCCGCACTGCCTTATCGAACTTCAACTCAAGACCGTTGCATTTTGAAAGTAGGGTTTGCTGCGGGCCGCTATGTGGCGATTTGGAGACACGTTATTCAAAAATACGTTTCCGTATGCGGAAATTGCTAGACGCGGAGGCCTGTCCGGCTTTACCTAACGTCCAAACCATAAGTTCGAAAACATTCGAACACTCAGGGAGGGAATGCCGATGCGTATGATCGCATATCTGTTGTCCGCTGCAGCGACCACGGCGCTGGTAACGCCGGCATTTGCGCAGGACGTGCCGACTACGCAGCCCGAAGCTCAAACCGCCACGACCACGTCGGGCACGGCCGCAGGCTCTGTTGACGCGGGTCAGGCGCCGGTTGCAACGCCGCAAGTTTATTCGGGCAATGCCAGCGACATCGTCATCACGGCCACGCGCCGTTCCGAGCGTCTCTCCAACGTGCCGATCGCTGTATCTGCGGTCGGTTCTGCCGCGCTGGAAAATACCGGGGCCAACGACATCCGCCAGGCGACGCAGCTCGTTCCCTCGCTATTGATTTCCTCTACCGGGAGCGAGGCCAACGCGTCCGCCCGCGTCCGCGGCATTGGCACCGTCGGCGACAATCCCGGCCTTGAAAGCTCGGTCGCGGTGTTCATCGACGGGGTCTATCGCAGCCGCACCGGTTCGGGCCTGAATGATCTCGGCGAAGTCGACCGCATCGAAGTGTTGCGTGGCCCACAGGGGACGCTGTCGGGCCGTAACGCGACCGCGGGCTCGATCAACATCCTGACAAAGCTGCCTTCCTACAACTTTGGCGGCTATGCCGAGGCAACGTACGGCAACTATAACAATGTTCGCATTGCAGGTGGGCTTACCGGCCCGATCATCAAGGATAAGTTGGCGTTCCGCCTCGACGGCGTGTTCGGCAAGCGCGACGGCTTCTATTACGATGTCATCAATCAGACCGATTACAACGACCGCAACCGTTATTTCGTCCGGGGCCAACTGCTGTTCGAGCCATCGTCGGACGTCTCCGTCCGTCTGATCGGCGACTACACCCACCGTGACGAGAAGTGCTGCGGCGCGGTCTACATCAACACGCAGGAAAAGACCGATCCGACCCCCGGCGTTGCTGGCGATTTCGCGATCAACCCTGCCGGCAACCGCATCGTCCAGGTCATGCAGAGCATGGGCGCCGTGTTCCCGAGCGCGGGTGATCCGTATAACCGCCGCATCGCGAATACACTCGGCCGCGCGTACTCGAACGTGACGACGGATTACGGTGGCTCGGGCCAGATCGACGTCAATCTCGGAGGGGCGTCGCTCACTTCGATTACGGCATACCGGGAATACAAATCTGGTGGTGCCGCCGACATCGACTACGGCAACCTTGACATCGGTTACCGTGCGGACGACGGGAACAGCTACCGTCAGTTTCACACATTCAGCCAGGAAGTCCGCCTGAACGGTTCGCTGTTCGACGACCGGTTGAACTGGCTGGTCGGCGGCTATTACTCGAAGGAAGACCTGGTCGTTGCCGACAACCTCAAGTTCGGCACGCAATATGGTGCATTCGCCGCCTGCCGCATCGTCGCGACGGCTAATCCGCTGGCGGCATTGCGCAACCCGAACAACCCGGGCTGCCTGAGCACGACTCCGCAGGCTGCGCTAGGCGGCGCTAACGGACGACAGGCGCTTGGTGCAGGGTTCGGCGCTCTTGGACCAACGATCCTCGCCGGTCTCGATCGCCTCAGCACGCTCAACAACCTGGGCGATCAACGCTCGACCTATTACCAGGACAGCGAAAACTACGCGTTCTTCACGCACAATATCTTCAAGCTGACCGACAAGCTCTCGATCACCGGCGGTCTGCGCTACACGCACGAGGCGAAGGATTTTCACGCCGATTTCAATAACAACAATACGGTCTGCCCGGTTCAGCAGGCCAACCTCAGCCCGCTTCTCGCCAGCCCAGTGGTTCCCGCCGCGCTCAAGACCCTCGTCGGTGGTATCGTCACGCTTACCTGCACGGGTAACTCGACATCTGCGCTCAACGGCCTCGACCTGAACAACGGCTTCAAGGAAGGCGAGTTCACCGGCACAGGCGTCATCTCGTACAAGCCACGTACCGATACTCTACTGTATGCGAGCTACTCGCGTGGCTACAAGGCAGGCGGTTACAATCTCGATCGATCTGATCTGACCGCGAACGTGTTCGCGTCGCCGACCAACGCAAGCGTAGCCAATCTCCGCTTCGATCCCGAAACCGTTAACTCGTACGAAGTCGGCCTGAAGTTCACCTCGAAGGACTTTACGTTTAACGTTGCGGGTTTCCGTCAGGAGTTCAAGAACTTCCAGCTTAACACCTTCAACGGCACGAACTTCATCGTTCAGAACATCAGTACGTGCGGCGACGACCTGAATGGCGCAGATCAGGACGCTAGCGCGACGACCGGTGCGTGTACGGGCGACGTAAAGTACGGCGTCGTATCGCAGGGTTTCGAGTTGGAGGCCGGTCTGTTCCCGGCTCCGAACTATTCGGTAAACCTGGGCTATACCTACACGAATACGCGTTTCCGGACCAATCTGGTCGGCAGCGAGGATGGTCAGCCGCTTGATCCCGCACTGTTCCTGTTGTCCGGCAGCAACCTGTCGAACGCGCCGAAGCATACTGTGACCGCGTCAACCGCGTGGACGCCTGATATCGGCTCGTCGGGCCTCACCGCGCTGTTCTACGTCGATGGCCGCATGACCAGCGACTACAACACCGGTTCCGATCTGTTCCCCGAGAAGGCACAGGACGGCTTCTTCCTGGTGAACGCTCGCGTCGGCATCCGTGGACCGCAGCAGAAATGGGCGCTGGAAGTTTGGGCGCAGAACCTGCTCGACACCAACTATCAGCAGGTTGCCTTCAACGCGCCGTTCCAGGGAGCAGGCAGCCAGGCGCAGACCCAGGCATTCGGGTCGACCGCCAACCAGATCTTCTCGTCGTATCTGGGCGAACAGAGGTGGTTCTAGGAATCTGAACAGCGGGGATAAGTGGATTGCCGATCTGACAGCGGCCATGCTGGCCGCGAAGAGGAAGCAAGATGAGCAAGCGACCCCGCCGGAACCACAGTCC